>SCKK01000002.1 GCA_004124475.1 Fidelibacterota bacterium | reverse complement strand
AAAGAACGGTGTAATCTCACATATGCGAATGCTACAAAAAACACCACAACGGGTGATGAATTACTTTAAACATCCTAAGACTGTCTACGCTGCATGATGCATACGATTAATCATCGCCGGAGTAATAACAACGAAAATGTATCCAGATATCTTGTCTACACTTTTCCCTATCCGTACACAAAACAGGATGCTGAGTGGTGGATAGAAATTGGATCTAAAGCGAATGGCTCGGTAACGAAGGTTATTGAGTATCGAGGAGAATTTGTTGGTGGCGTTGGAATCAAACCGCAGACAGGGTGGAAAAGCCATTTAGCAGAAATTGGCTTTTGGGTAGGTGAGGAGTATTGGGGAAAGGGTATCACTTCTGAAGCATTAAGAACAATGAGTGATCTCGTCTTCTCAACTATGAAATATAAAAAGTTATTTGCGCCAGTGCTTGGTCCAAATAAAGCGTCAATGAGAGTTCTCGAAAAGTGCGAGTATAACTTGGAGGGCGTCCTAAAACGCGAAGTCTTCAAGGGCGGACAATATTCCGATGTATATCATTATGCAAAATATTGCTCATAACAACGCGTTTAACACCGACTCGTGAAAGCGGCGCTTCGCTCTGATTTGGCTCGCGGGCTATCGTGAGCGTTAGGTGCGAAAGAAAGGTAAAAGATATGAAAAATATTTGCATAAAAAATGTGATGTTTTGTTTAATATTTATATCAATCATAGGTTGTAATAAAAATTCTTTATCGAACAATCTTCAAAACGGCTCTTGGAATATTATCTCAGATTTAAGTGAAGGTATGAATACAATATTTTTCATTGATTCAAAGAATGGTTGGGCTGTTGGTGATAATGGTAAAATAAAAGTCACCAGAAATGGTGGATTTAGATGGTCAAATCAGAATAGTTTAACCGATAATAGACTTGTTTCAGTCTATTTTGTCGATAATCAGACAGGTTTTGCCTCAGGATTTAATAATACTTTAATCTACACAAAAAATAAAGGCGATACCTGGGAATCTATCACAGTTGCAAGCGATAGTGCCTCAATTTATAGTAGTCTACATTCTGATAATGACAATAATCTCTATTTTATATCAAATTATGGTGAAATATTTTATTCAAACGATCTTGGTAATAATTGGAATTGTAAATATACTTTTGATAATTGGGGATATTATTATTTAGATTTTTCCAATAATCCCACGGATTACGCAATGCGATTTATGGGAAACACCTTAAATAAAACAATAGATGGCGGTAATTCTTGGAATACATACCCTACACCTTCACAATGGACTGAAGAGATATTTTTTTTAAACAAGGATTATGGATGGGTCACTGAGAATTGGGGACCAAGTTCAATGATACACGATAGTGTGACTATATATATGACAACAAATGGTGGTGAGACTTGGGTTCGACAATCATCATTGCCAGGATTGACTTTAGATAATATTGTATTTGTAGATAGTCTTGAGGGCTGGGTGTCTAGAAT
Source organism: Fidelibacterota bacterium (assembly GCA_004124475.1). Classification (GTDB taxonomy): domain Bacteria; phylum Fidelibacterota; class Marinisomatia; order Marinisomatales; family SCKK01; genus SCKK01. The sequence continues at coordinate 124,480 of SCKK01000002.1, read as the reverse complement.
TACAAAGATATACTATACTTCTAATAGTGGTAAATCTTGGATTTGTCAATTTGAAACTGAAGATATAGGATTTATAAAAGACATTTTCTTTTTAGACACCAGGAACGGTTGGGTCTTAACAAGTCAAGGAAAAATCATCAAATACGTTGCTAAATGACTAAAGTTTACACAAATCAGCTTGCACCTAACTCGCGTTCAACTGGACTTGGCAAGCGCGAAACGTGATTTTGAAGTTTTGGAGAAATATTTGTGTTAATTTTGACTATTAATGTTCAGGAAACAGAAATGCCACGCTGGTTATTTTTCTATACTTGGTATAAAATCGTTAGACAAAAAGATCATAATAAACTCATATCTGCTTTATTTGAATAATGGCAAGGAAGAAATTACGCTCAATGGATGGTGAAAGGGTAAGGAATTATCTCTCTCAAGATGTTGATGCTTTGCTTTCTACGTACAGGCAATTCGAGACATTATTACCACATAGCACTCAAGAGGGTGCTGCTCACAGAGGGGAAGATGGCCGATACGTCGAGTCTCTGATTAGAAGCTATCTTGTCAAATATTTACCGTCATGCCTTAAAGTATCTACTGGCTTCATACTTCGACCTGCTGTGAAAACTGGAACCAATGGTCGTGAGAGGAGAGGTGAAAGTGACAGTCATTCAGGACAGTTAGATATTATTATTTTAGATTCGGAAAAGTATCCAGCATTCCAGAAATTTGATGTTAATGTAATTGTGCCTCCAGAAGGGGTAATAGGAATTATATCTGTTAAGAAACACCTTAGGGGTTACGATGTTGTAAATGAGTGCAAAGCACTGAGACTCGCTTCTGAATTATGCAGATGTTTAGACCAAAATGGCAACCCAATAAGAGGCCCATTTCTTTCCCTTGTTTCTATCAAATGTCCTAATAAAAGTTCTAGCATAGTCGGTGAATGGGTTTTCAAACAAGTCAAGGAGGCATATTCAAGTGAGGAGTTGCCTAGATTTGATGATGTTATTGGTTATATTGGGCTTTTTGAACAAGGGAGCGCATTCAAGACCAGACCAAAAGGTAATCTTGTAAAAGAGGCTAAATTCGTTTGGCACAGTCATAAAGAAGGTAATGCTCATTTGGGATTGCAATTTATTCTTACCGGTCTCTTAAGCGTTTACTATGATCCGTCGAGATCAAATATACGGAGACCTGGATACACAGGCTTTGAGTCAGGTAGGCCTCATGAAGCTGTATTAGGAAAGATTGCCGTTAAAGGTCTCCGCTGAAAAGAATAGATTTCCCGTGTCTAACCATGCTCTTTCAGCCGACAGCTGATTGCTGCGACTGAAGAGCACGTTACATCACCCAATCGCCTCTCTCAACCTCCCTGTTAATACTTTCACAATTCCCTGCATGATATCCATCCGGCTTGCCATAAGGTCGTAGAAATCCTCCCGTTCAATCTTCAGAAGAACGGTTTCCCATAGGGTGGTTGCTGAGGCAGAGCGGGGCTCCTAGTCTAATAATGCCATCTCACCTATAAATTCGCCTTTGGATAAGACGGCGATTTCACTTTCGTTCTTATGAATCCGCACACGACCGTCTACAATGATAAACATAGAATCCCCGGCGTCTCCTTCCTGGAAGATCGATTCATCTGCTCCCAGGATAAAATATGTTGAAAGTTGTATCGGAAGTTCTGGTGAATCATTCAGGCACTAAATACACAAATTACCAGTTAACTGTGTTGGCATTTCCAAATTTTTTGTTGTCAATTGATCCTAGTACAGCGTTTCCTTAATATTATGGCAATAAGCAGTGTTTTTAAGTGTTCTTGTGTTCAAGTGTTCAAGTGCCTGCCCCGTAGGGAGCGTAGCGACTGTACGGGGTTCACGTTCTCCTGTCGAGATGGTACCATAACACGTTAATACATAAACACATTAACACTGTCGTCCTTCATTTTAATGTTATTTGCGAAACGGACTGCTAGTCCTTTTCTTTTTTCCTGGCTAAAGCTTGTTTCATTTCTCGTTTCCACCATTGGACTTCAGAATCAGTAAGGAAATCCGGTTTTTCATCGTTGGTTTGTCTATTACTATTACGAGATTCCCAAGGTTTTTTTCTTTTGATAAGACCGTCAAATTTCTTGGGTGAAAGGCTCTGGCAGCCCATGGCTATCACTTCTCGTAGGATAGATCGATCTGCAGTGACGACGACCGTCTGTCGTCCACTCCATTTTCCTGCTAAGGTTTTAATAAGGGAATCTGCATCCCTATCTGAGCCACTGAATTTAACCATAACTTTTTTATTACCTTTTGGCGGATTCCACGGTGGATTGCCGTCAAAAATAAGGACTATTTTAACATTTCGCGTATCCGTATAAATTACCAGATCTCTGTAAAATGTTTTTTGGCAGAGCACGTAATCTCTGTCAAGCAGGTCGAGATACCGCTTTATCTGGTGAATTGCGTTATGACCATCAATGAGGTAGCGAATCATTACTTGTTGAAGAATGTGAAAAGAATAAGCATCATAATGACCAGGACAATGATCATACGAATCAAAACTTTATTCATAGATTTATAAAAGACCGGAATTGGCTCAACATTTTGTTCCATTGTCTCACGGGTTTTTTTTGATACCACGTATTTGGACAAAAATACCAATACTCCAAATAATATTAGGAGAATCCCGAGTATCGTGAGGAAATCCATATTTTAAGTTTCAGGTAAGTTATCCCAATTACGATCTGGTTGGAAATTACCTATGTAGATTGTAAGAAAGTAGAATCTTGATATTCACTGATTGTTAAGGTCTGCATTGAAAAAGCATGAATCTCATTGCCAATTAAATTACCGAGGGCTTGATAGACGAGTTTGTGACGATTGAGTAATGTCATTCCTTGAAACGAATCAGATACGATTATAGCCGTGTAATGACCACCACCTACGATATTTCCTATATGTTCTTTGTGTTGAATAGAATCATCCCTTATTTGTAGCAGGTGTAGTGATATCTCATTACTGAGTCTTTGTTGAATTATTTCCTTCATTTTCATAGAAATTTAATAAAACGGCTTGGTATATGCGATTTTTCCGATGGATTGTTTATTGATTTACTTTTTAGTTTGAATTATGTTTATCTTAAGAATGTATTTGGACGGAGTAAATTACGGAATATATATTGAAAAAGTGAATATTCAAGCCAAGGCTAAAGCGTAAGTTAAGGTAAAGATCAATAACAAACCAAACGGCATAACAATTACCTATACGTTACGATAATTTTACAAATATGCCGGTTTGAGAACTATCATTCGAGTGGTTAGTCAGAATATATTCAAAGGTCGACCTGACACGTTGGGACTATCCAATAAGCGATTCAGGTTGATTACAGAAATCTTGAGATCAGCTAATTTCATTTCAGGGGAATCTTAGCCTCAGTCTCAGCCTTAGTCTATTGTTTTTTAAGACTGGCGCTATAGGCTGAATAGTTACTTGATAAATAATTATTTTCTGCGAATGGTGCCATAATAAATATGTTGGATAATTTTAAACAGTTACACCCCATTTCACAGGCGCTTATTGCGACCATATTCACATGGGGGCTAACGGCTCTTGGATCAGCGTTAGTCTTCCTTAAAAGGGAATTTAGTCACAGGGTAATGGATGGCATGTTAGGATTTACGGCAGGAGTGATGATCGCAGCCAGTTACTGGTCTCTGCTTGCCCCAGCCATCGAAATGTCTGAAATAAGTGGAACCCCAGGTTGGATTCCTGCCTCCATCGGTTTTTTAGTGGGGGGGTTCTTTTTGTGGATAGCTGATAAAATATTGCCCCATCTACATCTTGGGTTACCAATTGAAAAAGCGGAAGGAATTAAAACAAGTTGGCATCGAACCACACTTCTTATTTTAGCCATTACTTTACATAATATTCCGGAAGGCCTGGCCGTCGGTGTGGCATTTGGGGCTGTAGCATTTCATCTTCCTTCTGCTACATTCTCCGGTGCAATTGCCCTCGCAATCGGGATCGGTATACAGAATTTTCCTGAAGGGTTGGCAATTTCCATGCCACTGCGCCGGGAGGGGATATCCCGTTTTAAGAGTTTTTGGTATGGTCAACTGTCTGCTGTTGTAGAACCGATAGCGGGTGTTATCGGTGCAGCCATTGTGATAAGTTCACAAGCGGTTCTACCTTATGCTCTCGCCTTTGCGGCAGGAGCAATGATTTTCGTAGTGGTTGAAGAACTGGTTCCGGAATCTCAGAGACACGGGGATACGGATACTCCCACTATCGGCGTTATGTTAGGCTTTACTTTAATGATGGTCCTGGATGTGGCGTTTGCGTGATATATATTGTTGGTGGTTCGAGTAAGCTTCGGTAAAGATTTATTATCTCTCCACCTCAAAATTAGATTATGATGAAAAGAAACGGGTCGAAATATTTCCTTATTTCAACAATTTAGAATTTATCCCTTATATTAAAGTTACTCGTCTCTGACCTCGTCTTTTCCTTTTGAAGACTCTCAAACAGGACAGAGCTGGGAAGAGATTGCCCCCATTTTCAACTACGCTGTTTACAGCGTTATTTGCGTGTAATATTTCTGATGATATAGACATTCACTTTGTGGAATCCCGAGAGGAATAAAACTGTTCCACAGGGTAGATGCCATCCCAAAATTCAGATTTGATCGAGTACACGCCATGGATTAAGGAGCTATAGAAAGGAAATCCAGACTTTTTGGACCGATCCTATTCAGCAACCATTATGCTGAATGATTAGAGGAAGTCCCAATAATCCCGGGTTTCTTATCAGGAATTTTCGTCTGTCCAATACTTCCTCCTATTTTTTTGACAATATATTTTTCAATGATAATATTTACTATCAGATAGTTAACATTTATGAGGATTTGGAGAATTTCTTTCTTTAAATTGAAAATTCGTGTAGAAAAAACAACTCGTTTGTTTTCGTCATCAAACCACAACTTGATCTCAGAGTGTGTAACCCAACGAATCAGCATTTTCCCTTCGAGATAGGACAATAATACATTAACAAGTAAACTTGGGGAAATTTATAGAACTGGTGAAGTTACAACAAATGCAGGCTTGGATATACCAAGAATAGTAGAGAGAGTTTTGGTGAACCAATTAATGTTACAACTAACATAGTAAAACATAGTAACTTTATTGCTCAAGGTGTAGATGAAGGAGGAGCTGGTGACCAGGGAATTATGGTACGAGAGTTCCTATTGGTGGTGGAGCATTAAGTGGTAAAGATTTGTCAAAGGTTGGCATGAAGTGCTGCTTACATGGCTCGTAAAATTGCAGTAGATTGTTTGAGGGATATAAATATGCTAAAGAGGTTTATGTTTATTTAGCATATGCAATTGGATATGATAAACCAGTACAAGCTACAACAATTATTGATGGAATTGAGGTTAAGTTACATTAAAATTGTAAGTATAACTTATCGCCGAGAGGAATTATAAAAACTTTAGAATTACAAAAACTAAAATTTGAAAAGACTGCCGAATGGGTACACATAGAAACAGGAATATTATGGGGGTAAATTATGAGTGATAAAAAGCTATATGATAAAATAGATTCTTCAATATTAAAATCTTTGCCTAATCCAGAAAAAGTAAAGCCTTATGAGGTAAAAATAAAACAACCAGAGATAACATTTTTAGGAACTTATAATCAACCAGATTTTGCTACATTATATATTTTAATGTATCCAGAGGGTAAGGTTGTTGAATTAAAATCATTAAAACTTTATTTACAACAGTTTCGTGATATAGTTATATCATATGAAAGATTATTAAATGTTGTTTACGATGATTTAATGGAAAAGTATAATCCAAATAGATTAAGGTTAGTTTTAGATTGTAATCCTCGTGGTGGAATATCATCAAGACTTACTATTGATAGTGATTGGGAAATTCTTGGTGGTGAAGAAAAATATAAAAATTGGAGGGAAGATACATGGTAAATATAAAAACATATGCCTATGGATTTCCAAGAATTGGAAAAAATAGAGAATATAAGAAAATCACAGAAAAATTTTGGGCCGGGAAAATCACTAAGGAAGATTTGGGGAAAGGTCTTCATGAAATTGAAAAAAGCATGAAAAATACTTATGCTGAAAATGTAGATGGATATCCAACCAATGAAATGACAATGTACGATAAAATGTTGGATACTGCTATAATGGTTGGATTATATAATCCAAATACTGATGATGATTATTTTAAATTATGTCGTGGGGAAAATGCTCTTGAAATGACCAAATGGTTTAATACTAATTATCATTATCTTGTTCCGGATTTTAGCAAATTTAATGGTGATTTTAAGTATAATATAAATTATTTACCTACGACAGAAAATCCACACTTTATTGGACCATTTACATTTTTAAAGTTATCTAAAGGAATTGATAATTTTGAAGATTATGCTCTTTCTTTAGTTAAAGTTTATAGAGATATGTTATCCGGTTATGATACAGTTCATATTGACGAACCGGCGTTTGTTATGGATTTAAAACCGGTTGAAGTTTTCTTAATAAAAAAGATATATGATATTGTTTGTGATAATAATACAACAATTAATTTATTTACATATTATGAAGATGTAGATTGGTTGAGAAATTTAGTATATGATTTACCAGTAAATGGCGTTGGTTTAGATTTTGTAAATGGTAAAAATAATTTTCGTAATGTTATAAGTGTTGGATTTTCAAAAGATAAAACATTATTCGCTGGTTTAGTTGATGGTCGTAATGTTTGGAGAACTAATACAAGGGATGCGGTTAATAAATTAAATAAATTATCAAAATTTACAGATAAGATAGTTGTTACAAATGCAGGTCCTCTTTATCATTTACCAATAACGTTAAAAGGTGAAACTCATTTGAGCCATTTTTTATATCAACACCTATCATTTGCTACTGAAAAGCTTGAAGAATTAAATGACATTAAGAATAAAGATCATTCTAAATTTTCTGTGTATGTTGGGGATTGGAATAACAAAGTCAAAGATAGGGTTGGTAATTTGAAGGATGATGATTTTGTAAAATCATTAGATGTTACTGAGAGAAGAAAACTTCAAGATAAAATATTAAATCTACCAGAATTACCTACAACTACAATTGGTAGTTTTCCTCAAACAAAAGATGTGAGGTTAAATAGGTTAGACTATAAAAAAGGCAGAATTGACACTTTGGAATATAATGAAAATATTAGAAAATTTATTAGAGAAGCCCTTTATATACAAGAAAAAATTGGAATGGATGTATTGGTTCATGGTGAATCTGAGCGGAGTGATATGGTTGAATATTTTTGTCAAAGATTAGATGGAATATCTTCTCTCGATAATGGTTGGATAATATCTTATGGTACTCGTGTTTACAGACCATCCATAATTCATGGTGATGTATCAAGATCAAAACCAATGACAATTAATGAGATTGCATATGCACAATCTCTTACTGATAAACCAGTAAAAGGTATGTTGACTGGAGCAGTTACTATAATGGCTTGGGATTATGTGAGGAAAGATATTCCAATTGACCAAGTCGCATACCAGATTGCGTTATCACTTCAAGATGAAATTCGTGAATATGGAAAGGTTGGTATTAAAATGGTACAAGTTGATGAACCTGCATTTAGAGAAATGATGCCAATTAAGAAAAGATATCATAATGAATACTTTGATTGGGCAATTAAATCGTTCAATTTAACGACAAATACGAATCCAAGAACTCAAATACATAGTCATATGTGTTATTCGGAGTTTAATGAAATTGTAGAACAAATTAATAAATTAGATTTTGATGTAATATCAATAGAATGTTCAAGAAGTGGTGGTGAAATAATTGAAGCTTTTGAAAAGATAGATTTTAAAAGGCAAATTGGATTGGGTGTGTGGGATATTCATTCACCAGCCATTCCATCAAAAGATGATATGGTTAAAATCTTAAAAAGAGCATTAAAGGTAATACCGAGATCTCAGTTTTGGATAAATCCTGATTGTGGATTAAAGACAAGAGGCTGGAAAGAAACAAAAGAATCAATGAAAAATATGGTAGAGGCTAGATTGGAGGTATTAAATAACTAAAGTAATAAAAGATAAACCAACTAAAGAAGTGGTTGGTAGAATATTTAGATTATTATAATAATGTGAGATTTAGAATAGAATTTGGAGTTAGATATATAACAAAAAAAGATGATGAGTTCATCCAGGTTGTATGGGATGATGTACAGGATATCATATCAAAAGCACTTGTTTCCATATCCGAACGTAAATGCGCGGTGAAAAAGGTAAGAAACGCCACCTGAGGCAAGGCTACCAGCCTGAGATGATTGAGGAAACTCAGGGTGCAGGGACGCGATGTATTAAATATCGAGGTGGTGTGGGTTTGCAGGGCGTGATTGGGAAATATGGAATATATGGTCTCAACAACTTAACAGCACTCTTAGATTCGCCGTATTCGTGGGGTTGGCTGAGATAAGTCGCTTACGGGACGCAATTTCTCCAATTATTCTTTGCATGGAGACCAAGCAACAACCTAACCATCGATGGATTTGTTCACTGTTCTTCCCTGCCTGACGGCGGGCAGGCAGTAGGTGACTCTTCTCATTAATCTTGCAATCCGCTGTTTAAAGACTCAATGCAATTAGTTGTCTTAAAGGAGGAGCCGAGCTTTTCAAACATCCCCAGTCGATATAACGCAAGTATCTCTTCTAACGTTCGAAATCAGCGCCGCATTGGCGTCCGCTGGATTGAGTTGTTATGCCACTCCGGATAATTTACCATATTGAATTAGGTTGTAGCGTACGCCCAGGAGTCCTAAGCTGGAAAGAAAAGCCAAATTAACAAACAAGAGCGGCGCGAAGACAGGGGCAGTGTAGACAAGATTTTCAAAAAAACTGGATGATAGGCCTCTGGTCACTGAGACTCCATGGAAATAGAAACCTAGTACGCCAACAAACACTTGTACTACCATTATCGCTATACAAAGCTCGACAAAACGACAGGAGCATTTTCTTGCTAAAGCTGTTCCTAAGAAACTTACGGCTGCAGCACTGCTTATAACTGGAATCCATTCTGCGAAGAAAAAAAATCCGTTCTGAGCGTGATCGGATAAGGCAAGTACAAAATTACCAAAGAATCCCGCAAGTCCGAAGAAGATTAACCACTGACTCCACTCCATCTCATTTTGTTTTACCATGCGATTCATAATTAGTAAGCAACCCAGGCCTGTATATGCCAAAGGTGCGATAAATGGCGCAGTATACACTAGGCTTTTTATAGTTTGATACTCGAAAAAGGTACTGTTTAAGTGCCATAGCAATCCAATGATCCCAATGACACATGAGCAGGATCCTACCAAGAATCCAATCAACCGATAGCGCTGTGTGTTTCTATACCAATTAAGGCCCAATTCAAGGATCAAAAGCAAGGGTGCGCTGAGTGAAAAATAGAACGGGATCCATTCTGCAGGATGGGAAAACGCATTAGCCGAATGAGCGATAAAGATATCCAGAGCCAGGAAGCTCAAATTAAACACAACGAAGAATTCAATTATTAGTGATCCGCGGTGGGCCCACTTATTCACTTACTTCATCTCCGATATAGATAGACCTCTCAGTTTTTTGGCTATTTCTTCCATTTCAACCATTTTGAGGAGTAATTCATAATTCCCATGCCATTGTACAAAATCTGCACCCCCCATAAACGCACCGTGTTTTGCAGTCCGGCCATAGTAATGCCAGAGGTCAAAGGCGATAAATTCAATGGGTTCATCAAACGGTTCGGGAGTAAGAAGACCTTCATTACGCAGGTCGGCGATTAGTTCCACTGATTTCTGGACTTTTTCGTTGGTTGAGTGTACAACAACCTCAGCCTCTCGATAAAATTCCTCGACTTGTGGTTTGGCATGACATTTGAGACATATATTCTTCATAGCCTCTTGTCCCAGATTATAATTCGGCCGCTTCTTTGACACCGCTGAAAAGAGCCACCACGAAAGACGTTCTGTCACATCATGGGTTACATTCATACCTTCAAGACCACTCATGTGGCATGTAGCACATGTCGGGACAGGCATATCTCTGGTGGTTAACTTCTTGGGAGAAGCATTTAGATTCAAATGCTTTCTCTGTAAGGCAAAGAGAACACCATGTTTCGATTCATTATAAATTTCCAACTGTGAATGATCGGGCCCCATATGGCATTGTCCACAGGTTTCCGGCTGCCGCGCCAAAGCAACTGAAGTTGAGTGCCTGGCATGACAGGCTGTACATGTCCCAATACTGCCATCCGTATTGGGCATACCCACAGAATGGCATGCCAGACATCCTTTTTCCATGACACCTTTGCCTTCGGCAATGGCGAGTTTGTTGACGGGACGCATGATCGATCCAGGATGATATTTCTCAGCGTATTCTATCTGTTCAGCAGTGAATCCTTTCGATCCAGTAACGGCGGCCCACGCAGGGGCACCATGTCGACTCCTCAGAAATTGGTCGTATTCAGTGGAATGGCATTGACTACAGTTTAAAGCCGTCAGGTTCCTGGCGAGAGTAAATCCTTTATGGTTGAATGTTTCCTGTCTTTTTTGGGGTCGGTGACATTCGAAGCAAGTGACATTCTGGCTTGCATGTTTACTCATCGAATATTGATGGACTATTGCGGATGTCTCGTGAAGGTGACATTCTGCGCATTTTCCGACCGCTCTCACATATTCGGGACCCGGTTGAGATATTTCTATTTTGGGGCGCGCATTATTAATCATAAAAGCTGCTACAATCATAGCCGTAGCAAAAATAATCGAGATAAAGATATTCTTAAAGGTCATACAACATTAACTACTTTCAGTTCTGTTGGTTACTTCAGGCATAACTACCAAGCTCAGTTGTGCACAGAAGGGATGTGGATGTGCATCAACTGGAGCGCCTGATTAGATAAAATAGTCGCGCTTCGGGAGAAGTGCTATTTTGATTTAATATTTTAGTCTCCGCTCCTCAAAACCAATGTCGACACTATAGACTTCATTATTTCAATTTGATCAATCAGCGTAAAAGTAAGCTTAACCTCCCCCCATCACTTCTTTCAGCGCTGCACGAATCTGGGGATCGTGCAAATTATGACCGTCCAATTTCTTTTTGATATTGCCCTCAGCATCAAATATCACCAATCCATGACTACCAAAACCATAGGCTTTTATTTGCTTCTTGTTTTCCGGAGTGAAAGCATCCAGAATCTCACACTCCAATGCACCTTCAAATTCTTTCTCAAGACCATTCACGATGGTCGTCACCTTGGCGCAGTACGGTCAACCGGGCATCGAGTAATAAACAATTCTCGCTTGGAGTTCTTTCTGGACGGTTTGATATCCTTCCATTTTCCTACCCCTATTAGAACATCCAAAAAAATTACCCAGCGTCAGTATTATAGCTAAAAATAGAAACCATTTTAGCTGACTACTTCTCGAAAAAATATTCATTTTTAGCCTCCTTGTATCGGGTTCTCAAGACATATGCATGGATTGTTTACATTTGGTTAATCCACCAACATAGCGGATAAATTGATTTCAGTTCCTGTGAACAGCTTAGAAATTGGGCAATTTTTCTTAGCTTTCTCAGTGTATTCTAAAAACGTATCTTCATCAAGCCCCGCTACTTTTGCCTTGCATTCAAGATCAATTTGGGTGATCTCAGGAGCGCCATCAACAGTTCCTAAATGAACAGTAGCTGTAGTTTCTATGCTCGTAGGATTTAGTTTGTCATCGCTCAATAGAGCCGATAAAAACATTGAATAACAACCCGCATGAGCAGCTCCAACCAATTCTTCCGGATTGGTTCCTTTTCCTTCTTCAAAACGTGAAACAAATGTAAACGGACCCTCGTAATCTCCAAATTTCATGACTCCGTTACCATCTTTTAATGTTCCATCCCATTTTGCAGTTGCATGTCTTATAGCCATAATTATTCCTCCATTTGTGTTTAAAATTAGTGGATTAATAACTAAAAACCAAAATTACAATGAAGCGTCGCATTTCACCAGCAGGTAACGAGCGCCATCGAGTTGACTGTCTGTGTGGAAATGCCATGTTATGTTCAATTTCGTTTGTTGTTAACCCGGCCATATAAATTCTATCCTAATACCACTGGGTTCATAACACATCAAATGTTTAGCTGGTCCTTGCCTTAATAATTCGGGCGGAAATTCGATTCCTATTTCATTCTTCACTAACTTTTCATAAATATGAGTTAAATCACGTTCTTTTTCTACAACAAACGCTACGTGATGTAATCCTATATTTCGATTTTTGTTAAATGGTATTGAGGGTTCTTCCTTATTTTTCCATAGGGAAACCATGACCTTTCCATCACTAACAAATATGGCTGGGTACCCGTCATCCCTTCTTACTTCTTTAAAACCAAGCAATGAAGTAAAAAATGTTGCGCTTTCCTCTAACTTTGTAACAGTAAGGCCTATGTGGTACGCACCTTTAGTGATGGGTTTATTCATAGTTTTTCTTGAACATAACTTGTTTTTAACCCGACAATATTCCGTATAAATACGACGTTCCCGTGTATGTCTACGGAAAATATCATCATATCATTCTTACTCCTCCTCCATCGGAGACCCTTCGGGTCACAGGAGTCCCTTCGGGACAATTCTCTATCGTTTCCCTTATCCTCTCCAACTTTGGATGCGTATAAGACCTGGTCATATTTGTTTTTTCTTCAACAAATATAAGTTATAGACGAGTGAGCCCGGCGTCCCGACGAGTCGGGAAACGCGCGGCCAATGGCTTAAAAGGCCTTTGTCATACCGTCGAGAAACGAAATAGCGTACGTTAATGGTACGCTATTTCACCCTCAAAAACAGCAATCCTGTTTCCCCTTCAAGCTCTAACGTACAATCTCGGATCCAATCATTTCTTAGATTAATGTGCTATATAGTTCTTGTTTCTCATTTACTGTGAAGAATTACGAAACCGATAGTTCTCTACAATAACATCGTACACGACACCGTTGTTATTTCCCACCGTTCTAATCTTACCGTCGGTACGAATAACGAGGTCTCCATTTGCAGTAGATGTGTCCAAGATTAGCGCATCTGGCATCTCACTCCTGATTCTTTCCTTAACATCCTCTTCAAGCCTGTGAGTGGCATGATCGGAGGTTGATGCCACAGCAATGTGGGGCCTGACTGCATCAAGAAACAATGACCCTGTGCCCGAACTTGATCCGTGGTGCGTTATTTTCAACACATGTGTTTCTGATAGTAAATCTCGATTGACTAACTTTCTCTCATAGCTCTTGTATGAATCACCGGTGAACAGGAAGCAGGAATTGCTAAAGGTGAGTGACATAAAAATCGACTCATATTTCGGTCTGGAATCTACTTCATTATCCTTGAATAACTGACCTGTTAATAATCCTCCCCACCTTATATCGATTACATCCTTTACCTTGAGAATAATCGATTGAATATTCTTGTTCTTCTTGATCGCCCTTCCTAGAGTTTCGTTTAGGTAAGTTCCCCGATCTTTTGTGCTTTCGAAAATTATCAGTTTACTGGCTGTCTCCGTCCCTCTTCTGCCTGATAGCTCCAAACCTTTACCAATAATCTCGTCGCCGCCGATCTCCCACATACTTGAAATGGCGTTAAGATGGTCCAAGTGAGGGTGAGAGGCGACCATTCCGAGTAGCTTTATTTTTCTATCAACGAGGAAATTAGCAAGTTTCTCACCGAGAGCAGCGTTTCGCTTAAAAAAGCCAGTACCCCAATAGGCTCCTCCATCCACCATGAAGCCGTCCATTCCTTGCCTTAGCAAAATGGCCTCTCCACCCCCGACGTTGAAGATTGTCATTTCAAGCGGATTGTTGCCGAGATCTATTCCTGCGCTTTCAGTTGGGTCTAGGAGTCTAACACCGGTGGTCGTGGTTATGTAGAACATTTAACTTCCTCCAACAGTTGTTTTAAGGTATATTTTCTCTTTGAATATAACTATTTCTAAATCCTCTACGCACTTGTTTTATCTGAGGAACGAAGGCCTCCTTGGATCTAGCAACCGCGTGGGGGAGGTAACGAAGATGTGGCCCCCCAGTAACATTAGCGAGGCCGGACTGTTACAATGGGCGGGAAAAGGAGTAATGTCAGTTGGCATATCAAAACAATATACATTTCAAAGTAGCTCTTTTCTGTCATTATGACCAATTTTTGTTTTGCCAAAATAGATTCATCAACTATAGGCTTCGACACAACTAGATTTATGTACATGGATATCCACTGACTTAATTAACTCCAGAAAAACAGGATCTCTCGCTTTTTCGTTGTCACAGCCATACTTTTCTTGTCTTTCCTTTGGACAAACCATGAATCTCAGCCTATCTAATGAGTTATTTGCCATTTAGCTTTCCACTCCTTAATCTTTAAAACGAGAATGGATATTCTTATAGCACATTTGAAGTTGACGCACCCCTTTACTTCCCTGGCTGTTACTGTTATGACGATAATTTTGGTACTACCCGTTCATGCTCCACTAAATTCATACCGATTATTTCTGGTAGCTCTTGTCATGCTTTTAGTCCAACTTTCCATTGGAGTTAGCAACGATCTTCTTGATCGCCCCTATGATCGTATAGCTAAACCTTGGAAGCCGATTCCGTCCGGTAAAGTCAAACTGAGAACCGCCATCATAGTTTATTTTACCTTGGTTGTCTGTTCATTTGTTCTTGGTTCACTTTTTGGATGGCTACCTTTTGGGATCATGCTTCTGGGATTATGTTGTGGCTTGGCTTATAATCTGGGATTGAAAAGGACCCCTCTGTCGTGGTTGCCCTTCTCGTTGGCAATTCCGACAATAGTTCTGTGGGCACGAGTGATCAACGGAGATGTGCCCAATGTTTTGTTGTGGGTATATCCCTTGGGTTTGTTGATTGGGCCTGCATTGAATTTAGCAAATCAATTGGTAGGAGCAGAGGAAGCTAGAGACAGTGGTGAACATTCCCTCATCCATTTTCTTGGGGTGGTGAAAGGACGTCGCGTTGCTGTCGGTTTATTCATTCTTGTCAGCGTATTCATGCCCATTGTTGTTTGGATTAACCATCTTCAAGTGGAAGTTGCTGTCGTTGGATCCCTTGTAGCATTCTTCTTTATAGCAATATTTACGGTTATTGCGGAGCTTGATCATCGGCTTGCATTATGGCCTCTAGCGATCCTAATAGCATCATTACAGGGAGTTTTCTTTCTTTTAGCTATTCGATGAGAGCCAAACAACTAAAGATACGATTAGCGGCGATGGTTATGATTCTCAAGATTGCACTACCCGAGATAAGTGGAGCTCAACTGGAGGTAAATGAAAATGGGAACAGCGCCCCAGTGGATATCACCCAATGGTTTACATTTAGAATAATTCCTGAGGAGAGTGAGATTCGCTTTTATGTAGCAGTCCCAATCGCGCCGGACTTTTCGGGTCGTGTTGAGCGATTTCAGGGAACGATAGCTGGATTTCCAACCAACCTTGAAAAGAACGCATATGTTGAAATAGTCATAGACGTGGAAAGTATGGAGACCGGCTTCAGACCACGGGACCGAGATATGCATCGGGCATTGGAAGCAGAAACCTATCCCAAAATCCGCTTCTCCATGGATCCAGGGAATCTGGAGCACCTCGGGAAACGACCGGTTCAGATCAGGATCGAAACACCGTACCGATCAAAGGTGATCGGAACATTGGAGCTCCGTGGCGTAGAGCGGGAGATCACAATGGAGGTGGAATGGGAGCTGAGCGAAGGTCGGATCCGTGTCTTGGGGGAGACTTCCCTTTTGTTGAGTGACTATGGGATCGAGCGACCCCGAGCACCCTTTCTCCCCGTACGTGTGAACGATCAGATTCGAATTAGTTTTTCGGTTACAGGCAAGTTGACCAAGGATTAAATCCAAAAAATCGTGTAGTACGTGCGTACTTGTTCATCTTAGTTGAGTTATAAATCATTCCCAATCCCATAGGCTACCATGTTTTTTAGCATTGGAACAAGGATAGGCGGAAATTCGATTCTTATTTCATTCTTTACCAACTTTTCATAAATATGTGTTAAATCACGTTCTTTTTCGACAACAAACGCTACGTTATGTAATCCTATATTTCGATTTTTGTTAAATGGTATTGAGGGCTCTTCGTTATTTTTCCATAGTGAAACCATGACCTTTCCATCACTAATAAATATGGCTGGGTACCCGTCATCCCTTCTTACTTCTTTCCAACCAAGCAATGATGTAAAAAATGTTGCGCTTTCCTCTAACTTTGTAACCGTAAGACCTATGTGGTGCGTGCCTTTAGAGATGGGTTCATTCATGGTTTTTCTTGAACATATCTTGTTTTTAACCCTACAATATTCCGTATAAATACGACGTTCCCGTGTATTTCTGTGGAAAATATCGGATTATCATTCTTACTCCCCCACCATCGGAGACCCTTTCTCGAAGATACTCCTCTGGAGCGGGTCACATGAGTCCCTTCGGGACAATTCTATATCGTCTCCCGTATCCTCTCCAACTTTGGATGCGTATAAGACCTGGTCATATTTGTTTTTTCGTCGACAAACATAAGTTATAGACGAGTGAGCCCGGCGTCCCGACGAGTCGGGAAACGCGCGGCCAATGGCTTAAAAGGCATTTGCTTCACCGTCGAGAAATGAAATAGCGTACGCTAATGGTACGCTATTCTAATAAAAATAAGAACCGAAAATTTCTAATTAAATATCAGTCCCTTCAAGACACAAAGATCAGAGACACCTTGTTAAACAGGTTAATGAAATTTGAAACAATTTGTTAAAAACTATCCCTTGCATATTCGTTATCACAAAACAAGCGATCATAAAGGGTTGGAAGCCTGCTTGGTCCACGATTTTGTGGGAATTTTTGGGGAGTTGCCTCTGTTGAATTTGCTAAAACCGAAAATCAAAATGGTTTAAATGTCTTTGTTCTCAAATTTTGCGCTAAGATTGTTTTTACCAATTTTCTATAGATTATAACAGATAAATTTTATTATCTTAGCATCGCAAGCTGTGCAGTTAATTGTAGGTTGGAAATGATTTTAAACCAACAAACAAACAAACAATGTTGTAGCTCTCACATATCACTACCATCCACAGGACTCTGTGGAAACTTGCCACATATGCCCTAATGCCCAATTTATTGGGTCTTCAGGGTATTTTTACCGAAGAAACTTTATTCCCGTATGAAGTCCAAACAGAACTTAGTTCTTTCTGCCCGAAACAATAGTCGTAGGCATCGGGGGGTAGATTGACAAGTAGAAAAGGATTATAAAGGAGTGAGAACGTTAAGTATTGAACACTTTAACATCGAAAGAGATGCGATCTGGAAGTGGTGGTGAATTAGAGGAGTAATAAACCTTGAAGGTTACAACAAGTCTCTCATAATTTTAAACCAAGAATATCCGAATATTTCTGATGACCTACAGCAAGGATAAGAATTAAACAAAAGTGCGTGACCTCCTAGCTGAATGGGAATGATTTGAAATGAAGTAAAGGAGAGGAAGAAATGCCTAATAAGAAGAGTAAAGAAAAATCCCAAGAGATTATAGACTTTTTAAATTTCATACCAGACGCCACCGTTGCCGTTAATGGAGAAGGAGTTATGGTACAGGTAAACTCTCAAGTTGAGAGAATGTTCGGCTATAAGCAGGACGAATTAATTGGCCACACAGTAGAGATGTTGATCCCTGAGAGATTTTGGAAGAGTCACGTTAAACATCGGGAAAACTATTTTACTGAACCTCAAGTACGTACCATGGGCAAAGGTCTTGAGCTTTTTGGTAGACATAAGGATGGGAGGGAGTTCCCTATCGACATTAGTTTGAGTCCCATGCAAACGAAGGGGGAATTACTGTCCCTTGCCTCGATTCGAGACATAACCGAGCACAAGCGGGTAGAGGAGGAGTTAAAATCAGCCCAGGAATATTTCAGTAACCTTATTGACAGTTGTCTGGATATGATCATATCCGTAGACAAGAAACGCAGAATCGTAGAGTTCAATCGTGCAGCTGAAAAAACATTTAGCTACAGTAAGGCTGAGGTCATGTGCAAGCACATTAATATCCTCTATGCTGATCCAACAGAGGGGTTGAAAGCTCATAAGACAACCAAAAAAACAGGTCGATTCTCTGGAGAAATAATATACAAACGTAAAAATGGCGAGACATTCATCTGTTTTCTTTCCTCTTCTATTCTATTGGATAAAAACGGTGAGTTTATAGGGGTCATGGGTGTTTCGCGGGACATTACCGAGCGTTTCAAAATTCGAAAAGAACTTGAGAAAGCTATGGAACAGGCGGAAGAGGGCAACAGGATTAAGACTCTGTTTTTGGCCAACATGTCCCACGAAATCCGGACACCATTAAATACCATTCTTGGATTTACAGACTTAATCGAACAAAGTGTAAGTCATTTAATAGGTCAGGGAGAGAAAACCTTTTTTGAGACTATCCAACAAAGTGGTAAGCGTTTGATGGGTACAGTGCATAAGATTTTAGATATTTCTCAGATTGAAGGCGGGACATATGATCTGAGTACTAAGATATTGGACCTTAAAAAACTGACAGATAGTGTGGTTAAAGAGTTCAAACCGATGGCTGAGAGAAAGGGTTTGGAATTGTCTTATTTATCAAACATTGAAGATGCTGTTATTAGAGTAGATGAATATTGCATTACAAGTGCGCTTTCCAATTTAATTGACAATGCCCTAAAATATACTGAAGAAGGAAAGATTGATGTTACTCTGGAAGGTCGAGGTAATAAGCTCTCACTCACAATTAAGGATACGGGTGTTGGCATATCAGAAGAGTACATAGAACACTTGTTTGATGTATTTTCACAGGAGAGTATGGGTTATACAAAGAAGTATCAGGGAGTGGGTCTTGGTTTAGCTCTTACTAAACGATATCTGGATATGAATAATGTTGTCCTTAATGTACAGAGCACCAAAGGTCTGGGAACGACGTTTGTTCTCACTTTTACATTAGCCAAAAGAGGACGTCCGAAAGTTGAGGTGGAATTAAAAGAAGAACTTATAGTTAAACCATTAGAAAAGCCACTTGTGCTGTTGGTTGAAGATGACATTGCTTCTCAAAAACTTACCTCTTTTTTCCTAAAGCGTCAGTATGATATCTGTTTTGCTGTTTCGGTAGCTGAGGCTAAAGAGCGGTTAAAAAAACAGACGGTTGATTTGATTTTGTTGGATTTGTCATTATTCGGCGATGAAGATGGACTTGATTTGGTGCGCCACCTGCGCAAGACAAAGAAGTGGCGGGGTACACCAATTATTGCGGTGACGGCTCATGCCTTTACCACAGATCGGGACAATTGTCTTGCCGCTGGATGTAATGATTATATGGCTAAACCAATAAAGCAGGATGAATTATTAGCTAAATTGAAACAATATATTCCCTTAAGCAACTGACTAATTATTTGCATGAAATGGAGTAGAGATTACTATACATTAGGGGTAAAGTTGCAATTTTGCAGGAAGGAGGAGATGTATTGATCGAACCTAAAATCCTCATCGTCGAGGACGACAGCATCATGAGTAAACTGTGTGAATTCTACTTATCAACATCGGGGTTTGACGGAAAGATCCTCCTGGCTCATGGCCGTAATGACGACGTTGACAAATGTTTGAGATATCAACCTGCTCTCGTTTTCATAAATATCTTCATGCCAGAGAAAGATGGAATTGTTGCAACACGTGAACAGAGGGCTGGCCGGGTATACAAATCTGATTCTTGTTGTATCAGCCTATGCTAATGCTGAAAAGGAGAGGTGCCTGCGAGCCGGAGTAGATGCCGTCATTTCAAAGCCGTGAGTAAGGATGAGGTTTTGAATCAATTCAATAAATATTATCATGGTAGACAAGGCAGCTAGTTATCATGCACATTGGGCGTTGCCACAATTTAAGCAGATGGGAGAATGGTAGGCACTGATGTGGTGGGAGTGAACTCTGATCAACTATCAGTAAACTAGAAGGTCAGGAGGTCATGATTTTCTTGTCATCGTATCTTGCCGATACTGTTACTCTCATGTGGCTCTTCGTCCCGACTCGCTAACAGTAGTTGCACTTGTGGGACTTGATCGTGTGTCAAGTGGTGATGGAAACGATGTTGTGGATCACAGTAACTGTAGTAGCAGGAGCGGACTAATCTCCAAGGCAATCAATATGACAAAAGGTATCCAATCAAGTTCGTTTCTTCTTCTGATTATCATCGTTTTTCTTTCCTCTTTTTCTTCGAATAACTTCACTTCATTTCTCATCTTCTTGGACAACGGTTGAGTGAAAGGGTTGTCAAGGTTTTCAAGAAATAAACGAATCAGGGCGGCGACTTCTACATGTTCTGTGCAATGCAGGATGTATGACCCTCTGTTTGGGATGGAAAAAATAACATGGGATATCCGGTGTGAAGTGGGGTCAACTTGTATCAAATCCTAGCAGGCAATTTCACGAAAATTAGCAAGATGCTGTTATTGAAATGACATCACACTGCGAAATAAGATTTCCTCCTATTTGACAAAAGCGTAAGCAATCCATAATCTTATCGAGGCCGGACTGTTACAATGGCTGGTTAAGTTAATGACTAAAAATTTATTCTGGTGAATTTAGCGACGCGAGAACGACATCAAACTTCTTACCAGTCATTTGTTCAATGGCTTTAGACATTTTCCCCTGATTTTCCGCTAAAGCCATTAGCAACTTCATAAAGTTTTTACCTTCAAAGAGTTCGTTGAGTTGTTTTTTCAGCTTCTCCATTTCAAGACTTAATTCTAAATTAGACTCTTTAATCATTGAAAACTCCTCTTTTAATGACTGGTTTTGTTTTTCTAGATTAGAAATATAATTTGTTCTGACAATATCTGGAGTTTCCTCTTCAAGTAAGCCTTCTCGATCGAGATAACGATTTATAATTTTACTTGCCATTGTCCATAGAGATGTGTTACGAGGGAGAAAACATATTAATGGTGACCCTTTCCATTTTACAATATACACTGTGTATAGCAGAACCAAGTTCGTATTTGAAAAAGCGGGGTTAAAAGATATTTCCACTCATAATCTTCGCAAAACCGCTGGCGCTTATTACTACGTGGCAACAAGAGACATATTCGCTACAAGTCGCTTCCTAGGTCATTCCAGCGTCCCGACGAGTCGGGAAACGCGCGGCCAATTGCTTAGAAGGCCACTGTACATCGACAAGAAGTGAGCCCGGCGTCCCGACGGAGTCGGGAAACGCGCGGCCAATTGCTTAGAAGGCCACTGTACATCGACAAGAAGTGAGCCCGGCGTCCCGACGAGTCGGGAAACGCGCGGCCAATTGCTTAGAAGGCCACTGTACATCGACAAGAAGTGAGCCCGGCGTCCCGACGAGTCGGGAAACGCGCGGCCAATGGCTTAAAAGGCCACTGTACATCGACAAGAAGTGAGCCCGGCGCGACTCGAACGCGCGGCCAATGGCTTAAAAGGCCACTGCTCTACCAACTGAGCTACGGGCTCTCTGCAGTTAATCGGAAATATCTCCTTAAAAAAGCGGTGAGAAATTACTCTGTCAAGGAAAATATGGCAAAGTAAATCCTTTGGGAAAAGGGATTCTTGAAATGTAATGGGGGAAGTAGCATCTTTGGGAAATGTGAAAATGATTTTTTAGATTTGCGTTAGGATAATGGAAGAAATTTTAAGCCATGTAGGAGGACAAACTCATGTGCTTTTTAAAGTTTAGTATCATAGTTGGGCTCTGGTTAGTTATGACAAACAATCTCAACCCTCAGAATCAAAATTTAATCGAAGATAAAAATGCGCCTGTGGCGAAAATTGAACCGAAACAACTGAAAATACACGGTGATATTCGTATCGACAACTACTACTGGTTAAAGGAAAGAGAAAATCGGGAGGTTGTTGACTATCTCAACGCCGAGAATGATTATACTCAAGCAGTTATGGCTCATACGAAAGATTTTGAGGATTTATTGTTCGAAGAAATAAAAGATAGAATCAAGCAGACAGACGTATCGGTTCCTTACAAATTAGATGATTATTACTATTACTACCGCTATGAAGAAGGGAAGGAATATCCCATTTACTGCCGTAAAAAGGGGTCTCTGGAAAGTTCTGAAGCAATTATGATAGATGCCAATGAATTAGCGGAGGGACATGAATTTCTGTCCATTCGTGGGCGCGTAGTAAGCTCTGAGCAAAATATTATTGCTTTTGCAGTTGATACAGTCGGGCGGAGAATTTATACAATCTATTTCAAGAATCTTGAGACGGGTGAACTTTATACAGATGAAATACCTATGGCAACCGGGAATATGGTATGGGCAAATGACAACAAAACGTTGTTTTATACCCGTCAGGATCCCAAAACACTCCGGTCGTATCAGATCTATCGCCACAAATTGGGAACGGATGAGTCGAAAGATGTGCTGGTATATGAGGAAAAAGATGAGACCTTTTCTACTTATGTTTCTAAAACAAAATCAAAGAAGTATCTGCTGATCGGTTCTTATCAAACTCTCAGCAGTGAATACCGCTTCCTTAGAGCAGATAATCCTAAGGGGCGGTTTAAAATCTTTTTGAAGAGAGAAAGGAATCATGAGTATGATGTAGATCATTTTGAGGACAAGTTCTATATCCGTACAAACGATCAGGCGAAAAACTTTCGACTGATGGCTACCCCCGTTAATAGAACGAGAAAGAGAAATTGGGTTGAAGTCATTCCCCATCGACCGGATGTACTCTTACGGGGATTTGAAATATTCATGGATCATCTTGTACTTCAGGAACGAAAGAATGGGTTGACTGAGATTCGGATCATCTCCTGGAATGGAGAAGAGGAGCATTATCTTGACTTTGGTGAACCTGCTTATTTTGCCTATGTAAGTACCAACCCGGACATTAACACGAGAATCCTTCGGTATGGTTACACATCCATGACCACCCCAAATTCAACCTATGATTATGATATGGTTACTCGAGAAAAGGTTTTGATGAAGAGAGATGAGGTTTTAGGAGGGTTTGATTCTAATCATTATAGGACAGATCGTTTATTTGCCATTTCATCAGATGGAACAGAAATACCAATCTCAATTGTGTATAGAAAAGGGATAAAAAGAGATGGGAATAATCCATTGCTATTATATGGATACGGGTCGTACGGTTATAGCATGGATGCCACATTCAGTTCACCCAGACTGAGTTTGATTGATCGTGGATTTATTTATGCCATTGCACATGTTCGGGGAGGGCAAGAAATGGGTCGACAGTGGTACGAGGATGGGAAACTGCTCAATAAAAAAAATACCTTCACGGATTTCATTGCCTGTGCGGAACATCTGGTCAATGAAAAATATACAAGTCCGGAGAATCTGTTTGCCATGGGACGAAGTGCGGGAGGTCTTTTGATGGGGGCGGTGATCAATATGGCGCCCGATCTGTTTAAAGGAGTTGTTGTCCATGTACCTTGGGTGGACATTATTACAACGATGCTCGATCCAAGTATTCCACTTACAACAAGTGAATATGATGAATGGGGAGATCCCAACGAAAAGGAATATTATGAGTATATGCTCTCATACTCTCCTTATGATAATGTGCAAGCCAAAGATTATCCCAATCTGTTGGTAACCACAGGACTACACGATTCCCAGGTTCAGTATTGGGAACCGGCAAAGTGGGTTGCCAAATTAAGGGTACTCAAAACAGATGCGAATCTGCTTTTGTTAAAAACGAATATGGACGCAGGTCATGGAGGACCTTCCGGACGGTTCAAAAGATATCGGGAAACTGCCTTCCAGTACGCTTTCATTTTGGATTTAGTAGGGATCAAAGAATAAAAGAAAATTAGTAACTATTCAAGCTAAGGCGCCCGTCTACACTTCCGTTACGACGGACAGGCAGGCGAAGGCAAAGGAAAAGAGCGTTGGGCTATCCGCCAGACTTCGGCGTGAGCTCAGTCGAACGCTGGTGGACGGAAATGTCGGTATGGCAACAATCAATTGAATTATCCGAAGGATCCTACGGAAGAGCCCATCTACCGTGACCCCGGAAGGACTCGAACCTTCAACCAATAGATTAAGAGTCTACTGCTCTGCCAAATTGAGCTACGGGGCCAATTTCTGCTCTGCTCCCGATGCAATCGGGAAGCTACGGGGCCAATTTCTGTTCTGTTCCCGATACAATCGGGAAGCTACGGGGCCATTAACTGTTCTGCTCCCGATACGATCGGGAAGCTACGGGGCCAATTACTGCTCTGCTCCCGATACAATCGGGAAGCTACGAGGCCAATATCTACTCTGCTCCTGATACAGTCGGGAAGCTACGGTGCCAATTACTGCTCTGCTCCCGATATAATCGGGAAGCTACGGGGCCAAATTTTGCTCTGCTCCCGACGCAATCGGGAAGTTACGAGGCCAATACCTGCTCTGCTCCCGATACAATCGGGAAGCTACGGGACCAATTTCTGCTCTGCTCCCGATGCAATCGGGAAGCTACGGGGCCAATTTCTGCTCTGCTCCCGATACAATCGGGAAGCTACGGGGCCAATACCTGCTCTGCTCCCGATGCAATCGGGAAGCTACGGGGCCAATTCTCATCGTCAAATTTATTAATTTACCCGTATGATTCCCATGGTAAAAATTGTTCAATGAAGTGTAATGGTAATGTGTGAAACTCCTCGAAATAGACAGAAATAGACACTATTTGACAAATTCACCGCCCTCTCACCGCCCTGTTTATATTTTGTCGGCGATCTATAATTTCACATCCGGAGTATTATAGGGGAATGTATTTACAATTCGAGGTTAACCCCTACCCAAAGGGATAGGATGAAGAGATTATTTAAGCTGTCTGTGAGTTTTTATTGCGTGAGCAAGAAGGGAGTGATAAACTAATACTATATGTTACTTTTGCAGATAAAATATTTGAGAGTTTAGCGTCATATATTAATGGTTGTCGTCCCTTTGGTATCAAGTTACCCGTTTTTTGTATGCTGACTTTGATTGAAGTAAATGGCTATAGAATGCCTATGCAAGGTTGGCAATACAGATTGAGACAACCTTCCCTAATCGATAGAGAAATTCTATTACTTCCTGATGCGATCATCAAAGATTACGACACGCCCCCAGATGTGATTTTATGACCTGCATTTGATGTGGGAAAAGCACAGGTAACTATACAATGCCGACTAGTTCAGAGGTTGGGGTCACTTTAACAAGACCATTCATCTACTCCCGAAGGTTCGGGATACGATGAATAAATCTTCCTTATTTCAAGAGAACCATTTTCTTCACTTGCACAAAATCTCCGGCTTGTCCGAAGGATCCTGCGGAGATACGATAGAGATAAATTCCGGCACTCATAGGTCTACCGGCGTCATTGGTGCCATTCCAGATAACAGACTTGAAACCGGGTTCCTGAACACTGCGCACAAGAGTTTTGACTTCCCTTCCCAAGATGTCATAAACCGTCAGTACAACCTCTGCTCTCTCAGGCAGGTCATACCGCAATGTTGTGACGGGGTTGAAGGGGTTGGGGTAGTTTTGAGAGAGTGAGTATTCCTCGGGTAGCTGAGACCCATCAACGATGCTCACGGTTGCCTCTACCACCTCTGAGAAACCGCTTTCATTCCAATGATAATCCACAGCCGTCACAACGTAAAAGTATTCACCGGATTCAATGCCATATTCGGCGTAAAATGCCTCTACAGTCTCTGACATAAGTTCCGCCTCCGTTGGATCAAAGTCCGGATCCATCACTCGGTATATACGGAAAAACTGGAAATCATCATCACTGCTGGGTTCCCACGAAATCTCGATAAAATCCATCCCCGTAGTCAAATTGAAGCCCCCGGGGATCCCAGGAGCGATATTATCCCACGAAACACCCCATGCGCTCTCAGAGTCGAAATTCCCTTCGTTCATGTGCGCTGTGATGCGGAACTCCGTTTCCTGGTAAAAAGAATCGGTAGCATCCTGAAAGGTTTCACCAAGAATGGTATAACGGTGCTGTCCGTATGCACCAATGGAACGCAGTCCTTCCCAACTTCCATCTTCTAACCGTCGCCACAGGGTATAGAACTCGGTATCCTGGGAACGGGACAGGGAATCTGTATCATAGAAAGATCTGAGGAAATGAATATGAACGAAGCCACCCTGGTCATCAGGGACATCGACAATTTCTGTGATTTCAGCACCGTAAGTATCTGTAGTACGAATATTCACCGGTACCGCTACCAGGAGATTGCCAGTTGTGGCCTCAATAATCATTACGCTGGTAGTGTGTTCACCAAGGGGGACGTTTGAAGCATTAATGGTTAACGTGATGCTGTGGCTACCTCCCGGGGAGATCTGACTGGAATCGACATCTACAGTAATCCAACCGGGTGAATTCAAGAAAGGTGACCAGTCGGGACCCCACTCTCGAGTAACAGGCGTGTTGTCGGTAATTTGGGTCAATCGATTCATTGATTTGTGCCAAACGAAAATCTCATCACCACCATATGGATAAAAGGTTGATTTTGGAAAAGCTAGGAAATATCCATCCGGGGAAAATCGGGGATAGTACTCTTTCTGAGTAGTCCCGTACTCAAGACGAAGGTCGCTGCCGTCCCATAAGGAGCTAACAATATCCCGGTTTACACCGTATAGGATACCGGACCACACCACTCGCATTCCGTCGGGAGTCCAGGAGGGCTGAAAGTCATTCAGACCCGGAATACCGATGTTGATGAAGGATTGGCCGTCACTCATGTAGACGTAAATATCAGAATCACTACCGGGAATTCTGGAATGTGTGACAAAGTATTGACCATTAGGAGAATAGCGGGGTCTAAAATCATCCCAATCGTTGAAAGTCAATCTCTGAATATCTTGACCGGTGGAAGTCATTCTATATATTTCAGGAACAGTAACATCCCTGTTTGAAGAAAAAATGATGAATTCTCCATCGGAAGACCATGAGGGATGCCACTCTCCAAATTCACTGTCGGTAAGATTAATGGGATTGGACCCATCCGCATTCATCACCCAAACATCGGCATTCCCCGAACGGTACGACCAGAATACGATCTTTTCCCCATCTGGAGACCAGACTGATTCCCGGTCTAACATTTCGAATGTCAATTGGGTTTTCTCGGTTCCATCTCGACGCATCATCCAAATGTTACCGTTAAATGTCGTGGTGTCCGGTTCATCGGTATATAGGATATAGGTTGAATCGGAACTCTCGACATGAAGATTATAGGAAACTGTATCCTCACCATTGTTATAGATTGCAAACATAACGGCAGCCTCTGGATTTTCCTCGTGGAGGACAAGAGTAAACCCTTCGGTGGGAAAAATGGAGAGTTCAGGTCCAATCACTGGCGCTGGTGCTTCGAACGCTCCCATGTCCCGTGCAAAACCGACATAGTCATGAGGACTCAAGTTGATTAAGATGTCGCCTTCCCAAACAAAGAATTGCGTGCCAGCATCGATGCAGGAGGAGCCTTCCTGCAGATGGAAGTCGCCATTCTCGGGGTCTACGAAAAGAGGGTCAACATCAATATTACCTTCCAGCCAATTTATAGTACCATTGTTGTTGGTAATGATGCTAGCTTCACCGCCCTGCA
Source organism: Fidelibacterota bacterium (assembly GCA_004124475.1). Classification (GTDB taxonomy): domain Bacteria; phylum Fidelibacterota; class Marinisomatia; order Marinisomatales; family SCKK01; genus SCKK01. The sequence continues at coordinate 96,815 of SCKK01000002.1, read as the reverse complement.
CATTTGAATAAGCAATTGTGATGGTATTGGGGTTAGAATCGTCCGAAAAGTAGATTTCCTGGGGTGAATTATTCCATAAAATACAGTTTATTATGATTGGATTGGAGCCATCAAAACAGTGAATCCCACCGCCAGCGGAGGCACTATTTCCACTAATAGTACAGTTAATGATGGTGGGGTTTGAATTAAACACACAGGCAATTCCACCGCCATCGGGGGCATTATTCCCAATAATGGTGCAGTTGGTGATAGTAGGGTTAGAAGCCTCGCAGTAAATTCCTCCGGCAGCACCACCAGGCCCTCCATTGGTTATTGTAAACCCCGTTAAAACCGCACTGGAACCTTCACCACTCTCAAAAGTCACTACCATGGTAATATGATTTCCGTCAATCACAGTCTGGGAGATGTAAGAAGTATCCCCTGTCATAAGAAATAGACTTCCCAGCAGAATGTTTTTCCCATTAAAGTTGATATTCTCCACATAAGTACCTGTATCCACTAGCACCGTATCTCCATGGACAGCCGTATCAATCCCCAACTGAATAGTCGGCTGGTCTTGAGGGACTTGGATGATGGTAGCTGGAGCTATTGAAATAAAGAAAACCACATAGAGTGGAATGCTTTTCATTGAATTTTTCATTTGATCATTCTCCCTTTAAAGATTTTCTGAAGATACGAGTGTCCCCGCTATACAATTTTGGAGGATGGAGTTCATTTCAACACCATCACCTTCTGTGTCTGGGTAAAGTTGCCGCTTTCCATCCTCACAAAATAAATGCCTGTGGAAACATTGCCGGCACTCCATTGGACAGTGTGATATCCACTATCCATATGTCTGTTCAGTATTGTTTCAACTTCCCTTCCCAGGATGTCATAAACCGTCAATACAACCTCTGCTCTCTCGGGTAGGTCGTACCGCAATGTTGTGACGGGGTTGAATGGGTTGGGGTAGTTAAGGTGGAGAGCAAAAACGGTTGGAATACCCACGTTTTCGTCAGACACTCGCACTTCTCCCTCTTCTATAATCGTTATAAACTGGTTGACTGCCAAATTTGTTGTATCTTGCACAATACCACTTGGCCATTCGATCTTGATGGAATCAATGAGAGTAGCATCACCCAAACCAAATTCAGCATAACCTGTTTGCCCAGTAATCTCCCGCATTTGCCAAAAGGAAGTTCCATTGATTGTGGTTTTTAGCCTTACTTTCGCGCCAATCGCAGAAGTGTTCGAAACAGTTCCAATAAATTTTATATTTACCCAATTATTACTGTTTCCGTTGTTGCGATACAAAAAATTGTTTTCACCGAAATTAGCTACGAACAAATCCAAATTGCCATCATTGTCATAATCACCCCAAATACTACACCAAGAACTCCCCGCATCGTTAGCGATATCACCTTCAGTGATTTTGGTAAACGTGCCATCACCATTGTTGCGATACAAAAAGTTGTCTTGACCCCCGTCGTTTGCCACAAACAGATCTATATCACCATCATTGTCATAATCGCCCCAACTACTTCCCGTAGACATTTCACCATCATTCACGATATCACCTTCAGTGATTTTGGTAAACGTGCCATCACCATTGTTGCGATACAAAAAGTTGTCTTGACCCCCGTCGTTTGCCACAAACAGATCTATATCACCATCATTGTCATAATCGCCCCAACTACTTCCCGTAGACATTTCACCATCATTCACGATATCACCTTCAGTGATTTTGGTAAACGTGCCATCACCATTGTTGCGATACAAGAAATTGTTTTCACCAGAATTAGCCACGAACAAATCCAAATTGCCATCATTGTCATAATCGCCCCAGCTAATGCTTAGAAAGCTACCTTCATCTTTGACGATATCACCTTCAGTGATTTTGGTAAACGTGCCGTCACCATTGTTGCGATACAAGAAATTGTTTTCACCAGAATTAGCAACGAACAAATCCAAATTGCCATCATTGTCATAATCGCCCCAACTACTACCTCCAGAACTTCCACCATCGGTGACAATAACGCCTTGGGTAATATTGGTAAATGTGCCATCACCATTGTTGCGATACAAAAAGTTGTCTTGACTCCCGTTGTTTGCCACAAACAAATCTATATAACCATCATTGTCATAATCACCCCAACTGCTGCCATAAGAGTTACCACCATCTGTAACAATAACTCCTGTTGTTATTTTGGTGAACGTGCCATCACCATTATTGCGGTACAATGAATTGTTTTCATTCGAATTAGCGACAAACAGATCTATATCGCCATCATTGTCATAATCGCCCCAACTACTTCCCGTAGACATCCCACCATCGTTCACAATATCGCCTTCGGTGATTCGAGTAAAAGTAGACTGGGCAGGATTGATCGTGAAGCCATTGGTCAGAGTAACGGTGCCATCCACCTCATCTTGGACAGACATATCCCACAAGCCCGTAGGTGCATCACTCGGTATATCGAAGTCTGCACTCAGTGACGTGTCGTTGGTGACAGAAAAGTTACTGGCATCGATGGTGGAGGATCCCTGAGTGAACCAGACGTTTGTTGTTCCGGTTCCATGGGCAAAGTGAGTGTATTGTCCCGTGATTGAGACAGTGAGGCTTTGACCTTGGTATGCACTGTCAGGAGTCACATAGGTTATAATTGGCTCGGTGATGTTGGGTAGACCCGGAGTTCCAAGATCTCCAGCCCCATACGGTGTTGCGGAAACCGTCCAGTTTGAACCAATACTATTGTCCGATTCAGGATCAAGCAATGCCATCGAAGCACCTGTGGGATCGGGAAACACTGGACCGCCATCATACTCTACTCTGTCCACCTCGGCACCAGTTTCGTCCAAAAGGATAATTTCATCATCACCGTTCGCCAGGATGAAAGATGAATACTTATAGTCCACCTCAACGCCACCGTTCAGAGCGATATCATCGTTTCGCCCAAGAACAAAATATTCCTCTGGCTCGATGTAAAGGGGTTCCTCACAGGTGATGACGTGATTATCTGTTCCGAGGTCTTTAATGGTCCAACCACACAGGTTGATTGCAGTGGTATCGGCATTGTAAATTTCAAACCACTCTCCATTAGTATCGCTGACAGCGTCCGGGTTCTGCATAATCTCATTGATTACAATCTCACCCGCACTTGGGGCTTCTGCTGAATTAATGGTAAACCCATCGTTCAGGGTGACGGTTCCATCCACTTCATCTTGGACGGATACATCCCACAACCCCGTGGGGGCGTCACTGGGAATGTCGAAATCTGCGCTCAATGCCGTATCCCTGTAAGCTAAGAAGCTGGTAGCATCGATGGTGGATGTGCCTTGAGCAAACCATACGTTGATTGTGCCGCTCCCCTGAGAAAATTGTGTGTTCTGACCCGTGATCGAAACCGTGAGACTTTGACCCTGATAGGTATTATCAGGGTCGACAGAAGTGATGAATTGTGCCGTCACTGTCGAAATAAGGGCGAAGATGAGTAATAAGCTATATTTGATAAGGGATATCATAGGGGATCTGTGTGTTTCAGTTTGTTTCTCACCTCTTGTAAATATAAAGATAGTTTCTCATTTTTGCTATCTGGATTGCAACGCATCAACGTTTCGAGGGCTTCTTCATATCTGCCAATATTGTAGTATACTGCTCCCAGATTTATTAATGAATCTTCAAATTTGGGGGATATTTCGAGGGCCTTGCTATAATGTTCAATTGCGCTATTGTGATCGCCCAACAACTCATAGCTGGTTGCGAGATTGTTTAGCACGTGAATGTGGAATGGATGAATTTCATAAGCGCATTGAAAGTCTTTAGATGCTTCATCTACCTTGTTCAATGAAAAATTTGCAACACCTCTATACCACACTAATGGCGTTGACATAGGATCCATATTAGAAAACCAGGATTCTGCCATGTCAATTTCATCGATGACATCTTCCCAATTGCTTGAAACCCGAGCTGCCAAAGCTCTTTTTGTGTGGATTTCACCGCTCAAACGTGTATATCCTACAAAAACGGATAGCGATAGCAAGATCAATGATGGAATAGTCAATTTTAAGATACTAGCATGCTTTAGCGATTTTTGGATATGGAAGGTCTTGTCATAAATGGATACGATACTTGCCATCGTTAGCATTAAAAGAATTAAATGAGAAATCCTCTCTTTTGGAAAACTAAAGAATGAAATTGTCATATAGCCCACAATTCCGAAAAGCATAATGATAGAAAATAGTTTATCCTCTGAACTTGAAGATTGGATGATGATCTTGAATATATAACCGATTATTATGACAAATATAGATGAGTAGCAAATTAAACCCAAGATGCCACTTTCACACAAAACCCACAGATAGTCGTTATGAGGACGTTGAAAATGAACTATACCTGACTCGGATCTCATGCCGCTTGTTCCGTAGTGAGGAAGAGCAATCTTCCAATTGCCTAATCCGACGCCAAGCACTGGGTTGTCTCGGATCATTTGTACTGATTTTGACCATAAGGTGATTCGCTCTCTAGACGATTCATTTTCTAAGTTAGCTAATGAAGCAATTCGTGCTACTGGTGAATAGTTGGGATAGTAGTATTTAGAAATTGAGGTTGATATGATAACCACCATAAATAGTATTATTGTGACTTGTCCTAAACGATTTTGCTTCAACAGGGAAGGACCTGTGAAGATTCTACGTTTTCGGAGAACCACTGTAAGGAGACCTAAGGATACGGTTGCGACTGCCATCGCTACCCAAACGGCTCTTGTTTCGGCTATTATGATATTATGCAAGACTAATATCATTGAAAGCGTGGAGAGTATTCGCCAGATGCCGAAAAATCGCAAAACTCCGAATAGAATGAACGGAAACGTCAAGAATAACGCTGACGAATACAGATTTCTATTAGCCATTGTTCCGTACACAAAGGAATTCCCTGGGATTGAATTAAAGGCAAGTTGGTAATATTGGCAGATGCCAATGACCGAAAAAGCGAGGGCACTAATTGTTATAAATTTTATCAAGATGGGTATACCCTTTCGATTACTCCGGAGTATTAGCGTTGCCAAGAATAGAAACGTAAGGGACAAAAAGGTTTTTAGTAATTCAAAAATCCCTTCACTGATGTTCGTGGCTTGTGAAAGGGAAGTGGCCCCAATGATCAAATAGAACACGAATGCAGGGTATACAATTCTATACGCGATATTGAAATTCAGGTTAATTACCAATCTAACCTTAGGGATAGTCACAACGACCGTCATGACGAGTAACAGGATTGCCCATATTAAAAACCGAGGTGTTAATACTGGGTCAATGGTAGAGTGTGAAAAGAGAAATGGGATGGCGAATAGTGATACGCCAAAGAAGGAGAAAAGCATTATGTCACTTGATAGAGACAGTCTTTTCTTCAAGATCAATTCTTTTATTTTGAAGCGGGGGAGGTCATTTCAAAATACTGTATTCATCAAATGAACATAAATTTTTCCTAGGTTCACGTTCCTTGAGAGTTATTTGCGGGATGTGAATATAGCTCTCTCAGCCGCCCGATACGCCCCCAAGATTTCCCCGTTATACACAACGACAGCCGTGCCGATTCCAAATATAGCAGTACCCAGCTTATGTCCTTTTTTGAAGTTGAACAGTGTGGCGTTTAACTCCAGTGAAATTGTGAAAAAACCGAATAATCCGCCCCAACCTTTCCCTACCTAGCTTATAGTTATAGTCGGTGGAACCGTATATAAACATTTAATAAAAATTTACTTAAACTTAATAGCCGTTGCAAGTGTAAATCGGACTAATTTAGTACGGTTAGTTCACGATCGTTAACATTAATCCCGTCAGATTGAGGGAGATTCAATAAGGTATGCTGGGTTTGTTCCTGATAGGTAAAGTAGGTGGCGATGGATTGAAGATACTGCTGTCTTAACAATTGGATCATCCGCAACAATGCACAGGAACTTTCGAGTAATGGGTTGTTATGTGCTGTGACAAGAAAAATAATTCAACGAGAGCCTCGGAGAGAAGGATAGAGATAAAGAAAGTGTCCCACATTTTTACTTAAATTTCGGTAAAATTGGGAAATTGATGAATGATTTGAAGTATAAATATTCCCGTATTTACCGTAATATCAACACTAACAGCGACGTTACTCCATAGGTCATAAAAATAGAAACAGGTTGTAAGGAGTTTGCAATCTGTCTCGCTCAGCTCCGGTAGAGGGGCTTCCCGATGAACAAAGTGAATCGGGATAGGTTTCTCATCCCTTCTTTATCTTACTATGAGAAATATAATCTTTATAAAATATTTAGATGAAAGTACACACTTCTAATCCGTAGGTCAAAAACACCGCCCCCTCACCACCCTGCGTATATATTGTTGATGATCTAAAATGTATTAAGAGTCCGTTGTGTAGCTGTCGAGAAACGAAATAGCGTACGTTAATGGTACGCTATTTTTATGTCACTTGAGACTATTCTATACCACTTGATGCCCAAGCACAAGACTCAAAACCCCCCATATTCTGTCGTTGAGAAATAGGTTTCTCGATGAGCGGGACCGACGAGACTCGAACTTGCAACTTCCAGCTCGACAGGGCAGGGTTTTTCAGGTGGGAAAAGCACTCCCAGCACGTTTATAGCACGTCCTTCTAATACCAGTAGAGACAACTCCATCCCAATTCAGAGTGGTGTGAAAGATCCCATTTTCGCACAATTTCTTTTGTTCTTCTATAAAGTCTACCATTCTGATGGAGAAACGGTGAGTTTGGACCGGTCTTAAGGTTAGACATACCATTTGATACCGAGGCAAGAGGAGATAACGGATAGAGCACTGGAGGACATAAGACTCATAATTTCGAGATTCCTGTTCAACCGCAAGCCATATGGACACTTTATAGAGCAAGAATCAACCAAACTGAACATCTGTCGGCTATCTGACGAAACTCTGACACTCAGCCCGAGTTACATCCCAGTGACATGACAGTTAAGAACTACATACAATCAATAAGTGAAAGAAAAGGAGACTAAGATGTTCAAGATATTAAATTCAATTTCAGGTTATGCCCATTGGGCACCGAGGGTAGCATTAGGAAGCGTTTTCCTGTACCACGGCATTACGAAATTCCCCATGGCGCAAGGAATGGCCGATATGATGGGCATGCCCTTAGCTATGATTTACCTGCTTGCAACGATGGAGGTCATGGGCGCTCTTTTGGTTCTTGTCGGTGGATTAGGGGTGGATTGGGCAACCCGTTTCGGAGCGCTCATCCTGATGCCTGTATTGCTTTGGGGCCATCGGCATGGTTCATTGGGGACAATGGGCCTTTATGGCTACTGATTCTCATCCCATGGGTGGGATGGAGTTTCAGGTCACCTTGCTTCTGATTTTGTCCTACCTACTTATCAGAGGAAACTCTGTGAATGAAGCCACTGTACATTCAGAGAACTGGTCGAATCAATAGATAAAGGAAAGTCAATGAAAATGATCAAAGAAGATAAATTGAAAGACAAGACAGTCGGACAACGCCTTAAGGAATCAATTGGGAAAGAACTGGTCGATTTTCAGTCAGATGTTATTGAGGATAGTTGGACCCGTCCGGTGCTGGTGGACTTCTGGGCTGCTTGGTGTGGTCCTTGCCGAATCCTGGGCCCAACCCTTGAGAAATTGGCTGAAGAAGCAGGGGATGCCTGGACTCTGGTAAAAGTGAACACGGACCTTCAACCCGAGTTGGCAGGACAGTATAACATCCGGGGAATTCCGGCGGTAAAGCTGTTCATTAGTGGTGAAGTGGTCTCTGAGTTCGTGGGGGCTCTTCCTGAAGATGAGGTCCAGGGTTGGTTAAATGAACATCTTCCTGAGCCCATACTTGCTGAATAGTCTTCTCGTATAAGTGTTGCCCATTTTGTCCACAGTTGACAGAGAGAATCATCTTGTCGTTTAACAGTTGGCATTCGTCTAAGTTTCGGAGGAATTCATCATCTAAGGAGACCTATCATGCTAAGTAAATCATCATTTCGCATATTTGCATTTCTGTTCCCATTCATTTTCTGGGGTTGTTCGGACGATTATCTCCTGGACCTGGGGGCAGAGTCCGTTCCTCGTACAGGGACCTGGCTCATTGACGAATCTTATATCCTGCAGGGTTGCCCGGGACAAGATTGCATTCCTAGTCTGACAAATCCTGAGATGGTTCAAATTGGCTCTCCTCACTTGAGATATTTAGATGATAATGACGTGGTCGTCGGCATCAAACGTGGTGAGAACACCTACGCTTTTCCTCATCCGATTCTCGACTGGCACGAGGTGGTCAATATGGGCGATTACACCATTTCGTATTGTCCTTTGACCGGTAGCGCACTCCATATGCTTGATGACCGGGGCTTCGGTGTGTCCGGCCTGCTTTACAACAGCAATCTGATCATGTATGACAAGGAGTCGAACAGCTTCTGGCCTCAGATGTTTCTCAAATCTGCGGCAGGGAGCTTCAGCGGTGAAGAATTGGTGATTGATCGAATGATCGAGACCACCTGGGGCACCTGGAAAAAACTTTTTCCTGAAACCTATGTTGTTTCTTCCCAGACGGGCTACAGCCGGAACTATAATGCTTACCCTTATGGGACATTCAAGAGTGATAACAACATAAATTTCCCCATCAAGAATTCCGATTCGAGACTGCATCCAAAGAGACGGGTCATGGGTATTCTTTCAGGATCTGAAGCAAGAGCCTATCAAATTGCAGATTTCGGCACGGCATCCATTGTTCACGATGTTGTAGGGGGTGAGAACTTTGTCATCTTTGGATCTGCCGTGGACAACTTAGCGGTTGTCTATCAGACGGATAAGCGCTTTTCAGTGAAAACCTACGACCTAGACAATGGTGGTATCTTGTTCACGGATTCGGAGACAGGTAGTGTTTGGAACATCTTCGGCGAGGCCGTTTCTGGTCCGTTGGAGAGTGAGGTCCTTGATTACGGCAAATCATTCATCAGCTACTGGTTCGCATGGGCTACCTTTTACCCTCAAACGGACATATGGAAAGGAGTAGGGAAATGACGAACATATTTAGATCGAGTTCTCAAATTACAAGGATGGTACTTGTCGTTACCGCAAGTTTTTTAACCATTCTACAGGGGCAGGCCTGCTGCACATTGCAAGCGTTCAACGGGAATTCCAGTTTTGGCGCCATTTCCGATTTTGATGGATTGGATTTTGCCAATCCTACCAAGCGGACCCAGATGCAGTTCCAATTAAGCGGTTCTGACGATTGGGACAAGTGGGTTACAAATAACACCATTTCAAACGGCCCCATTTTAGGATACGCCGCAACCATTAATCATTTTCTCAGAAGTAACATCCTCCTGGGGGCCGCCATTTCGGGGAATGTCTCCACCATTTCTGAAGTCATAACAAACCCCCCTTTTAATTCGGGGGTTACATTACATAACCTGCAGCTGAAGGCCAATTGGCTCAGCCCTTTTCGCCGACATATCGTCTGGGTTCGATTCACACAGCCTCTCTACGAGCGCTATTCTAACGAGGATTTCCCATTCGAAACATCAACAGCGCAAGCCGTAGAATTGGGCTATGGGTATGTCAAGAATTACATGAACAGCAGAGGAAAGCCACGAAATCTGTCGGTCATGGTGAATGTTCGAAAAGAGGAGGAGACCGAGAACCTCTACCAGTTCGACTACTATGCCACCGGGCAAATGTCCTGGAGATACAGAATCCACTCTGACCTCGTACCGTTTTTTTCATTGTATGGTAAGCAAGGATCTTTGAGGCCGGTGGACAACCCGATTTATCAATCTATCTTTGACCCCACCCTCTTTGCTTACGGTTTGATAGGCGGAGGTGTAGAATACAGCAGTGAGTCGCTGAAGGCCATCACAATACGGCTGTACGGATTTTATCCGGTCTTGAGATGGTCAAATAAAGCGCTTCCTGCAGGGTTTGAGGAGAAACCCGTTTTGGGTTTAACGATCACAAAGTCACTAAGTCTTAGAAAAGGAGGCTAAAATGTTCAAGTTCTTAAATTCAATTTCAGGTTTTGCCCATTGGGCACCGAGGGTAGCATTAGGAAGCGTTTTCCTTTACTACGAAATTCCCCATGGCGCAAGGAATGGCAGATATGATGGTCATGCCCTTAACTATGATTTACCTGCTTGCAACGATGGAGGTCATGGGCGCTCTTTTGGTTCTTGTCGGTGGATTAGGAGTGGATTGGGCAACCCGTTTCGGAGCGCTCATCCTGATGCCTGTGTTGCTTGGGGCCATCGGCATGGTTCACTGGGGACAATGGGCCTTTATGGCTACTGATTCTCATCCCATGGGCGGGATGGAGTTTCAGGTCACCTTGTTGCTGATCCTCTTCTACCTGTTCATCAGAGGAAACTCTGTCAATGAAGCCACTGTACATTCAGTGAACTCTTCGAAACAATAGTTAGGGAAGAGACCGTGACAAAGCTCATAGTTATCCCTGTCTTCGTAACGACTGCCTTGCTAGCCGTGACTGTCACCGGACGTGAGGTGCAACCTTTTATGGATCTCTCTTTCGACCATGCATTGGAACTGGCCGGGACTCAGGACAAGATCATTATGGCGAAGTTCTACGCCGACTGGTGTCATTTATGCCGAAAGATGGATAAGGAGACGTTCACCGACCCTGATGTGCAGGAAGCACTCACCTTATTCATTCCTATTCGTGTGGATGTGGATCAAAGACAGGGATTCAAACTGGCTCAAGATGTTGGCGTTGTTAGTCTCCCTACCATCGTTTTCTTCGATCCCTCGGGAAAGGTTGTTGGGAAATATGTGGGTTTCCACTCCCCAGATACTTTGAAACGAATATTGGAAAAACATCGAGTTTCCACTGGAGTGGAAGGATGAAACACAGGACCAAACTGCTGGCAGGGACGGAGAAAACTTGTGTGGTAACGAGGGTGTGATGCGTAGAATAATATACCCCATTTCGGTGTTGGTTCTAGTCTGACCAGCCCCCAGTCCCCCAAATCCCACTTTTAAGCTCGTTTTCCTTCAAAATCGCTACCTTAGATATAAGTATCGAATATTCCAGAAATCGAAAAATAAGTGTCGATATTCTCTAAGTTAGAGGCCACACTTTTTCTGTCTTAACCCTAAAGACACGCTTTCTCGTATGACTCGTGGGATAAATGTCTCTGTTTGTCGGATTTAGACGAAAAGACCGTAATCACAGAGGGAAAAAAGGTCATTCTGAGGAGAAATGTGCTCAAAAACAATTGCTTCAAGTAAAGAAACATGGTATCTTTTGAACACAAGTCAGCAAGAAACTGAGTGTCCGCCAGTTGGCGGATCAAGTTGATATGGGGAAAGTTGGTTAAAAGGGGTTCATAATATTAGAAGCTTCCGAATAAGCTGTTTTTCGTTTGAAATTGATAAGGATCATCGGCTAGATTGCCATCGTGAGTCAAAAAAATTCATGTTAATCTCTTTCAGAAAATTGATATGGGGAATATCAGTCAAAATGGTGATCTGCCATTCCCTTCCCTGTGGAGAGTAGGTAAATGACCCCATTGCAATCAACGGTTATTGGCATCAGTTTCTGGGTTCTATCCCTGTTTCAGGTCATCGTTATGGCATGGATGTGGAAATACAATGATCCAGCAAAGCACACATCCGAACCGCACCATGACGAGGCGGACCCCTGGCGAACGACTCTCCGGAAGTGGGTAGTAACTCACCGGGTTGTGGGCCTGCTTTATGTTATCCTTTATATTTTTATGATGTCCCGGATGGTCCCCCGAATGTGGACTTACCAGGTGGAACTACCGGCCAGAACCGTGGCACACTTGACGATTGGATTCTCAATCGGGATTGTCCTGCTGTCGAAAATCTCCATCATCCGCTTTTTTAGACATCTTTCGTACGTATTGCCTGTTTTTGGATTCTTTCTTTTTTTCTTGACCACGATTCTTTTGGGACTATCAGTTCCCTTTGTTTATCAAGAACATAAGTTGATGGCAACGATGAGAGCCTTCTCGGATGAGAACATGAAGCGTATCGAACGTCTGCTGCCAAGGGCTGGTTATTCGCAAGAGGAGGCTCACCGATTGGCCACGGTGGATGTGGTGAAAGCGGGTCGGGGTGTGTTACTGCAAAAATGTGTCCAATGCCACGACCTTAGAACGATCCTTGTGAAACCGAGAACTCCCAAGGGATGGGTCAATGTTGTTCGACGAATGGTGGCTATGCCCACCATCGGTTTTCCGATTCTTGAAGAAGACAAAGATCTCGTCGTCACTTATCTGGTGGGAATCACGCCGGATCTTCAGCAGTCCGTAAAAGAAAAGCGGACTACGCAGGAAGTGACGGTAACGGCCTCGTTGAAACTTCGGCCCAGTTTAGCTGACCTTCCGGCATTGGATATGGCAAGGGCAAAGGTAGTGCTTGAGAAAACCTGCACCCAGTGTCACGAACTGACTGAAATAGACGATCATGGTGGAGACAGCATGGAAGGTTGGAACAGTACGGTAACGCGTATGGTAGAAGAAAACGGGTTATTTGAGGAGCGTGACATTTTGGAAACAATCATTCTATACCTCGCCAGCACCCGACCTATTGAGGTGTCATTGAACTTGGAATAGTAATTGGACATGGTTAACTTACAATAAGTGTTCTCGAAGCCCAGCCCAAGTCGGGCGTAGGAAAACCAATCGCAATAAGGAGAATAAGTGAACATGAAAATTAAAGTCATCAAGGTATCACAACCCGCAGTCATATTGCTGCTTTTCTCTGCAATTATTGTTGTCTCAGGTTGCAAACGAAAAATAGATTCTAAAGTCACGCCTCAAACAAAGCCAACAACTCAGATGCCCTTTGGTTCAGAAAACGATTTAGCTCTGGCGGACTCTTTGTGGGCCATCATTTCTGATGAGGAAGTGGGGTATCTCACGTGGAATAGTTGGGACGAAGCCAGAGTCGAAATGTATGAAGGTCAGTCTCCACATGGTGCTTTTTTGAAAACCTACGTGAGTCCCAACGCTTCGGGCAGTTCAAACGGAATTCCGCTTGGTGCCATTATCGTTAAAGAAAACTATACGGAAGACAAGACTCTCGGGCCTCTAACCATCATGTGGAGGATAAAAGATTACGACCCTGACAATTTTGACTGGTTCTGGGCCAAATATTTACCCGATGGGAAAGTGGACAAAAACGCCAAAGGGGTAAAACTCGCTGGTAGAGTTGCTAAGGGAATGGATGTAGGATGTATTTCCTGTCACGGCGATGCCGGTAAGGAACTCGTTTTCACAAACTAACATCTGCTTTTTGAGATAACGCGTTTTTTGATATGACGTTTACCATAAGATCATAACTATTTCCCTCTGTAAGATTCAACCCAGTTGAATGGTACTCAACGTGACATCCAGTGAACGCGCAGCTTTCGTTGAAAATTGGTTGAATCGTTCCGGAAAAGGTGACTAACGTTTCTTGATCCTTCTCTTTGGACTCAGTGCCCATGTCTGAACAACCCCACACTAACAACAGAGATAGAACTCTGGCTATCGCTGCAAATTTTCGTGTCATGGAAAGCTCAGAATTGAACCATGGCAAGGTTATTTCAAAAGCAGCATTTTGTGAGAGACCGAGCGCTCGCCCATACGGAGTTGGAAGATATAAATACCGCTGGCCATGAAGTTTTTGCTACTACTTTTTCCGTCCCAGATAAGTTCGTGCCGTCCCGTTTCCGTCCAAGTCTCCCCGAGGTCCCGAATGAGCCGTCCAGAAAGATCATGAACAGTGGCTGATGCATTCCCGGCCTCAATGAGAGTGAACACGATTCTGGTTGTGGGATTGAAAGGATTCGGATAATTTCCAAGGATTTCAAACCGGCGAGGAAGTTCTCCAGCCATTTCCTCCACAGAAACCGCCTGTTCATGGGCCCCTTCATTGATCCAAACTTTGATGAGGTCAATATTTGCTTTGGAAATTTCTCTACCGGCAGTGTACGGGGGCATAACACCACCGTACACTCCGGTATTGGCCACTTTGTTGTAAAGGACAGAATTGTTTGCACTGTCGGGCTCAACCCGTAAAGCTGGCGCGTAGCCTGTGGATATGACGTTGAACAGCAGAGCGTAACTATTACACTCAGTCAGATCCAGGCCTGTCGAATGACCGGCAACGTGGCAACCCGTCACGGCACAACTGGCATTGAAAATGGGTTGAATTTGCGTCGAGTAGTCCACCTGTCCGGTTGATCTTGAAGACAAACAAATAAGAACCAGAATGACAAGGTTAAGATTTTTCTTCACGTTGAATCCTTTCAGTCTAAGAGCACCCTAATCAAACTCCTCGTGGGAATAATTCAGGGTCTACTCAAAAAGTCAGCATTTGTAATTTAATAACAAACCGTGTTCTTATTGAACAATTCGGATCCTTCCACGGCGTTGATTTTGGAGATGACCTCAATCAGTTCGCTGCTGTCCTTGACGCGGACATAGAGCACAACATGAACCCGGTGCAGCGTGGTGAAAACAGCCTTCACGCGGGAGTCTCCCTGCACATCCTCAAGCAATAGTCGCCAGGCATGATCAGTAGGGGGTGGATCATACATGCTGTTCTCATTGAAATCAGCATAGAAGTCAATATTGTAGTCTCGGTCGAGTTCCCAACAGAAAATTTTCACGAAGAATTCAGCATTGGGGATAGCGCTGACTGTGGTTCGACCCGCTTCTATTCCCGTTGATAAATCTACCAACCGAGATTCAAACATCTGCCCAACATGAGGTGTCATACCAGTCAGTTGTAACTGAAGAGTTTCTGATGATGCTGAGCTAAGCAACAACGATGATAGACTTAGGACGATAGCTATCCTTTTCATGATTCTCCCTCCCTAGCTTATAGTTATAGTCGGTGGAACCGTATAGAAACATTTAATAAAAATTTACTTAAACTTAATAGCCGTTGCAAGTGTAAATCGGACTAATTTAGTACGGTTAGTTCACGATCGTTAACTTCACTCCCGACAAATTGAGGGAGATTCAATAAGGTAGGCTGGGTTTGTTCCTGATAGGTAAAGCAGGTGGCGATGGAGTGAGGATACAGCTATCTTAATACTTGAATCACCCGCAACAATGCACAGGAAAGGAACTTTCAACCAATGGATTAAGAGTCCACTGCTCTGCTCCCCCCGACAAGTCGGGGTTCAAAATTGTGCCTGGGAATCCTCTATATTGCTCATTATGATACAGTTCACATGTGACCTAATTTTGACCTTTTTTAATTACGATATAACAAATATCATCAGTTTGTGGTGCAAATTGTAGAATATCCTTTTTAAGCTGATGGAAAATATCCTGGGCAGAAAGATGTTTTGATATTTTTAACATCTCCACCAATTGATTGGGAAAATATTCACTGTTTTTATTTTGGTGTTCGGACAAACCATCGGTGTATAACAAAATAATATCACCTGCATCTAATAGATTCAATTCGTTGACTGTGTATTTCTGTTTGTAACCGATATTACTAAAGTGACGCTTTTTATCGATATCGGCTGTTGAAGGAAACATACCAATAGGCGGGAAGGTAAGGAGCCTCCCTTTGCTGAGTTTTACAAAATTATTATATTGATTTGAAAATACAAGTGGTGGCGGGTGACCGGCAGTGATGAATCTGAACTTTCCATTCTCTGAGATTTCACCGTATATCAATGTTATAAATTTGTCCAGGCTCGAAGATTCAAAAAATCTGGTATTTAACATTTCAAATAATCTTGTTGTGACCTCACCATATCTATCCAGTTCGTACAATATTCCGGTTAAAAATGCATCATGTAGTCTACCGGCTAAATAAGCATCAGTAATGCTATGCCCCGAAACATCGGCAATCAAAATCCCAGCTCTGTTTTGGTTACGAAGAAGTTTTTCTTTTATATCGTCTTTTCCCATCTCTTCAGCTTGCTTTATTCTCGACTCCAGGTCAAATCGTTGGTTAAAGTCGACAAAAATAATATGGTCTCCCCCTACCACACCATTTAAAGGGATTGATTCACCATAGATATCGATATTGTTTAATTTGGGAATCTCTCCAAAAGGTGGAATTAGTTCTTTTGCAAGGCGCTGGAAATTTTCCAGTTCTTGTTTTAGAAGATTAAATTTTTCTTTTTTCATTCGATTCATTCAATATTTACGTGGGTAAAATGTGCAATGAAAAAATGATGTTTTCCAAATGTTTGACGAATGGACAAGAAAATAATTATAAATGTTAGACTGAAACAACATTTTTAACGCTGAACTACAGAAATATCCTGCTAATAAAGAGATTAGGCTATTGACTTAACTCAGCAATCATCATTGCAGCAGCAAATTACATTTCTGGGATTATAAATTCGATTTTTTGGCTTCCCCTATGTCTTCATTCCAGATTTCCGGGTTAGCTTGAATATAGCTGCCAAGCATGTCGATACATTCGTGACTGTTCAAAACGATGACTTCCGTTCCATGTCGTCGTAGCCAGTCTATTCCGCCCGGGAAATTGGCAGATTCACCCACAATGACGGTACCAATTTTAAACTGCCTGATTAGACCACTGCAGTACCAACAGGGCGCCAAAGTCGTAACCATAATTTTATCCCTATAAGTAAACTGTCTACCCGCTTTTCTAAAGGCGTCTGTTTCTCCGTGTATGGACGGATCATTTTCCTGTATACGGCGGTTGTGACCCTTTCTTAAAAGTTTTCCCTCGCTGTTGAATAGAGCAGCCCCGATGGGAATTCCACCCTCAGCAAGACCTATCCGGGCTTCCTCCAGTGCAACATTTAACAGTTTGTTATAGTCTAATGAAGATTTCATTCAATTAGTGCATTTTAGCCAATTCATAATACTATGTTAACACATGGATGTTAATCTTCAAAACATTTTGAATAAAACCTAAATTAAGCGGTTTTATGATAATTATTAAAGAATCATGCGTATACTCATTGGGTTGTTCTTATAACTAAAGATTTTACATCTCGTCATGAGGACATCCGTTGGCTAACGGATTATCCTACGAAAATCTCTCAATTTAGGTAGAAGGATTCCAACCGTTGGTCTTTGGCATGATACTTTCAAGAGACCTGGAAAATATAATTTTTATTATACTATATATTTACACTCCTTGTAAAAATCAAAAGTATCCCTTAGTTTTACATGAAGGGTAAAATAAGTCTCAACAGAACATAAACAGGTAAATAGAGGTGATTAATTATGAAATATCCAACAGTAACAAATTTTATTAATGGTGAATATGGATCTGCGAATGGACAATTACTTGATGTGTATAGTCCTTTAAATGGAGAGTTAATTTCTAAAGTCCCCCTTTCATCGGCTGAAGTCGTAGATCAGGCTGTAATTGCAGCACAGCAAGCTTTTCCGGATTGGGCTAAAACACCCATCAAGGAACGGGTGCAAGTTTTCTACCGGTACAAATATCTTCTGGACAAACATTTGGATGAATTAGCAGCTTTAATTACAGAAGAAAATGGAAAAACCATGGATGAAGCAAGGGCGGAGGTAAGTGTCTCTATCGAAATGGCAGAGTTTGCAACTTCTCTCCCTCAGCTTTGTGTGGGAGAAATAGAAATAGTGAGCCGCGGGGTGGAGTGCCATTCAGAAAGGCATCCCTTAGGTGTGGTGGCCAGTATCACACCTTTTAACTTCCCGAACATGGTACCCAACTGGACGATTCCCAATGCCCTCGCTTTAGGGAATACTATGATTCTGAAGCCGTCTGAACAGGTACCTTTGAGTGCCAACCGTGTAGCGGATTTGCTTGCTGAAGCTGGGCTACCCAAAGGAGTATTCAATGTAGTTCACGGAAGCCGGGAATCTGTGGAAGCTCTGTGCGACCACCCAGGAATTGAAGCAATTACTTTTGTAGGCTCTACAAAGGTCGCTAAAATAGTCTATCGAAGAGCAACAGCCAATTTTAAGCGGGCGCTCATATTAGGTGGCGCTAAAAACTATTTAATTGTCCTTCCCGATGCAAATGAGGATATGACAGCGTCCAATGTCGCTGCATCCATGTCCGGGTGCGCAGGTCAGAGATGCATGGCAGCTTCCGCTATGGTCGCCGTAGGACCCGTGGATAGAATCATTGAGAAGCTGTGTGAAGAGTCACGAAAGATAATCCCCGGGAAGAACCTAGGTGGAATTATCTCGAAAGAAGCAAAAGAGCGAATCGAGGGGTATATTACTGAAGCTGAGGCTCAGGGAGCTAAAGTTCTGGTAGATGGCAGGGGTGTGGTTGTTGAGGGTAAGGAAAATGGATACTATGTGGGACCCACTGTAATAGATTACGTCACGCCTGATATGAGAATCGCTCGAGAAGAAGTGTTTGGTCCGGTGCTCTCTATCATCCGTGTTTCCAGTGTGGATGAAGCTATCGCAATTGAGAACAGTTCCAATTATGGGAATGCCGCTGCTGTGTTTACACAATCAGGTGGATTAGCAAAATATGTGGCAGAGAGGGCAAGTGCGGGTATGATCGGTGTAAACATCGGTGTTCCCGTTCCCAGAGAACCCTTTTCCTTCGGTGGGTGGAATGATTCCAAATTCGGTTCGGGAGATATCACTGGGAAAAGTTCTATAGAATTCTGGACAAAGCTGAAAAAAACAACGACCAAATGGAGTCCGGAAGCCAAAACCAACTGGATGAGTTGATGCCGCAATATCATTCTCTGAAACCGGAGGACAGAAGAACTATTTAGTGTCTGAACGAAAAGTATACCCTAAGTTGAGCCCCGAAGTTTCGGGACTGCTAGAAAAAGTATCCCGAATATTCGGGATACGAGTAAAGAACTAAGGTGTTCACCTATGGCTAAAGCAAAAGAGAACACACATAACCTTCTATACGGTATCGATGACATCCCCCCACCGATTGAAACCGCCGTTCTGGGATTGCAGCATTACCTCACTATGTTCGGTTCCACGTTGGCAATACCCCTTCTGCTGTCTGGCCCCTTAGGCATTACCGACCCCATAGAAAAGGGATGGCTGATCGCCACGATGTTTTTAGTCAGTGGTATTACTACTCTACTACAGACTACCTGGGGTAACCGGCTTCCCATTGTTCAGGGGGGAACATTTTCATTTTTAGCGCCCGCTATTGCTATCTGCGGGATGGCTGCCCTCGCCAATTCGGGTTGGCAAGTGCGAATGCAGCACGTTCAGGGTGCTATTATTGCCGGTTCACTCGTAGAAATTGGAGTAGGTGCCAGTGGCTTGGCGGGGAAACTACTTCGTTTTGTGGGTCCCATCACCATTGCCCCCACTATTGCCCTAATCGGTCTTGCTCTCTTCAAGTTTGGCGCTCCCACGGCTGGAGCCCATTGGCCTATTGGAGGACTTACCATTTTGCTGATTATTCTGTTCAGCCAGTACCTGCGTATAAAGCACCGCTCCTTTGAACTTTATCCCATTCTATTAGCTATCCTTAGTGCCTGGGCAGTGGCGGCAATTTTTACAGCAACTGGCATTTTCCCCGAAGGTCATCCCTCTCACACCAGCCTGGAAAATGTCAGGAACGCTCCCTGGTTCCGTATACCCTACCCCATGCAGTGGGGTTTTCCACAATTTGGTTTGGCGGCTTTTGTGGGTATGTTGGCGGGATACATCGCCTCCATGGTGGAGTCCATTGGCGACTATTACGCGTGTGCCCGGCTCAGTGGCGCTCCTACCCCGGATGAAAAGATCATTAATCGGGGTATTACCTTTGAGGGACTCGGATGTCTGGTGGCTGGACTGTTCGGGACAGGTAATGGTACCACCTCCTATAGTGAAAATATCGGAGCGATCGGACTTACCCGAGTGGGAGCTCGTAGGGTGGTTCAGGCAGGCGGTATTATCATGATTGTTCTAGGAACTGTATCGAAATTCGGAGCGCTGTTTACTACCATTCCTACACCAATTGTGGGCGGTATGTATTGCGCCATGTTCGGGATGATCGCTGCCGTGGGGCTATCAAACCTGCAATTTGTGGATTTGAATTCTGCTCGAAATCTGTTCATCCTTGGATTCGCTTTCTTTATGGGATTGAGCGTTCCGGAGTACTTTTCGGCTAACCCCTTGACAGTTGGAGAGGGTTGGGAATGGCTATCGAATATTATAAATACACTGGGTAGTACCGGCATGGCGGTTGGGGCTTTCATTGCATTTATTCTGGACAACACAATTCCCGGGACGGATGAGGAGAGGGGGATTACTGCATGGGGGAAACAGTAAATGAAAAACAAGGCGGATTTGTATAAATTTATCTGTTCCGTTATGATGAGAAAATTAAAACATAATATGAGGAGACATGATCTATGTCGGTTCTGATTAAAAATGGACGAATTATTACCGCAGTCGATGATTACCACGCTGATGTATATATCGAAAAGGAAATGGTCACTATTATCGGTGAGAATCTAACTATGAAACCAGACAAGATCATTGATGCAGAAGGCAAGTATGTGATCCCGGGGGGTATTGACCCTCACACACATCTGGACATGCCATTCGGTGGTACCGTTTCGGCGGATGATTTTGAAACAGGAACTCTTGCAGCCGCTCATGGGGGGACGACCACTCTCATCGATTTTGCAATTCAGACAAAAGGACATTCCACCCTCGAAGCCCTCGATACCTGGCATGCAAAGGCGGAAGGGAAAACGGCAATTGATTACGGCTTTCACATGATTATCACCGATATGGAGGATGATAGAATCACAGAAATGGAGAACCTGGTCAAAGAAGGGGTAACCTCTTACAAACTTTTTATGGCTTATCCCGGAGTACTTTATGTGGACGACGGCACCCTCTACAGGGTGATGCGGAAAGCCGGAGAAGATGGCACGGTCATCTGTATGCATGCGGAAAATGGCATTGTGATTGATGAAATTGTGAAGCGGGCTCTTGCTGAAGGGAAAACAGAACCAAAATGGCACGCATTAACCCGCCCTACACGTATGGAAGCAGAAGGGGTTCACCGTGCCATTGCCATTGCCGAAGTCGCAGATGTTCCGGTTTATATAGTACACCTTTCTTCCTCGGATGCATTGGAGCAAGTGACATTGGCTCGAAACCGGGGTGTCAAAGCTTTTGCTGAAACCTGCCCACAATACCTTTTTCTTGACCACTCCTACTACGAGCAGGAGGGTTTTGAAGGGGCAAAATATGTGATGGCACCACCCATCCGGGAAAAGTGGAACCAGGACGAGCTCTGGCGAGGATTGCAGTTTGGTGACTTGATGTCCATATCCACCGACCACTGCCCATTCTGCTTCAAAGATCAAAAGGAACTCGGCATTAATGACTTTTCTAAGATTCCCAATGGGGGTCCTGGTATCGAGAACCGGATGAGTCTTGTGTTCAATGGTGGAGTCGTTGAAGGTCGGATCTCACTCAATAAGTTTGTTGATCTGACTTCAACGTCAGCGGCAAAGATGTTTGGGTTATTTCCGAAAAAGGGAACCATTGCCGTAGGTAGCGATGCCGACATTGTGATTTTTAATCCCAATCGAAAAGAGACGATTAGTGTTACAAATTCTGTCACTCACCATATGAATGTCGATTATAATGCTTACGAGGGGTTTGAGGTGACGGGCATTTCCGAGACCATTATTTCCCGGGGAAAGGTTATCGTGGAGAATTGTGAATACGTGGGGAGGAAGGGAGACGGACAGTATTTGAAGCGAGGTTTGTATTCGGGATAAATCGTAACCATATTGATTCAAATGCTTTAAAATACCGTATGATTCAACCGGTTTTTCGAAGCGATTCATTAAGGAGTAAATCATGGCAAGAATTGTCAAATCAGGTCTGGTTCAGATGAGTATCCCTAAGTCAGAGGGAGACGGAACGATTGATGAGATTAAGGAGGCAACCATTCAGAAACACATCCCCTTCATTGAGGATGCGGGAGAGCAAGGCGTTCAGATTCTTTGTCTCCAGGAAATTTTCAGCACTCCATATTTCTGTCCTGGTCAGGATGCAGAATGGTATGCCGCAGCTGAACCCATTCCCGGTCCCACCATCGAGCGGATGCAGGAATATGCAAAGAAGTATCAGATGGTCATGATTGTTCCCATCTTTGAAAAAGAGCAAGCGGGGATGCTGTATAATACTGCTGCCGTCATCGATGCCGATGGGGCTTATATGGGCAAGTACCGAAAGACCCACATTCCCCAGACATCTGGATTCTGGGAGAAATTTTTCTTCCGTCCTGGTAATCTTGGGTATCCTGTGTTTGAGACGGCCTATGCCAAAGTGGGAGTTTACATTTGCTACGACCGCCATTTCCCTGAGGGAGCCCGGGTGCTTGGGCTCAATGGTGCCGAAATTGTTTACAACCCTTCTGCTACAGTAAAAGGCTTATCCGAGTACCTCTGGAAATTGGAGCAGCCGGCTCATGCTGTTGCTAACGGTTATTTCATGGGATGTATTAATCGCGTCGGTACCGAGAAGCCGTGGGATCTGGGTGAATTTTACGGCAGTTCCTACTTTGTCAACCCACGAGGACAAATTGTCGCCATTGCTTCCGATAATAAAGATGAATTATTGGTAGAGGAGATCGATCTCGATATGATTGAAGAAGTCCGAGCCACGTGGCAGTTCTTTAGAGACAGAAGACCGGAAGCTTACGAAGAATTAACCGCCCTGTAAAAGATTAATAGGAGATTAGAATGAATAGCGAAGACGTAAGGAAAAAACACCGGGATTACCTTTTCCCAGCTGTCGCAAATTATTACAAAGAACCCATTGCGGTTGCTCGAGCGAAAGGGGCACAGGTCGAGGATATGGAAGGTAACTCATATCTCGATTTTTTCGGGGGAATTCTGACCATCTCCGTAGGACACGCCAATGAGGACGTAAACCGGAAAGTCATCGCCCAAATCAATAATCTGACTCACGTCTCATCTCTCTATCCCACTTTACCGGTTGTGGAGCTTGCTGAGAAGCTGGCGAATCTGGCACCTGGAAAACTTGACAAATGCTTCTTCACAGCTTCTGGGACAGAGGCGGACGAGACCGCTGTCATGATGGCGCAACTCTACACAGAGAACAATGAACTCATCGCCCTGCGGCACGGCTATTCCGGGCGATCACTTTTGGCTCAATCATTGACGGCGCACGCATCTTGGCGGGCTTTGACTACACAGGTATCAGCCATCAAGCATGCCCTTTCTCCCTATTGTTACCGATGCCCGTTAAAGCTGACTTACCCGGAATGTGGTGTTGCCTGTGCAGAGGATGTGGAAGAACTTATCCAGACTACTACAACGGGAAAGATAGCCGGAATCCTGGTAGAGCCGATACAAGGTGTGGGAGGATTTATTACTCCTCCTGTGGAATACTTCAAGATTGTGGCAGAAATCGTTCGAAAATACGGGGGAATCTTTATTTCCGATGAGGTGCAGACAGGTTTTGGAAGAACGGGGAAGATGTGGGGCATTGAACAATACGACGTAGAACCGGATATTATGACCATGGCAAAAGGAATTGCCAATGGCTTTCCCATAGGTGCTGTTGTGACAACAACACCCATTGCTGATTCTCTGACAAAAAACACCATTTCGACATTTGGAGGTAATCCTGTTAGCTGCGTTGCAGCCAGCGCTACAATTGATGTTATTCAAAAAAACAATCTTACACAAAATGCTGAAGATATGGGAAAAGTTCTCAGAACAGGATTGGAAGAGTTAAAAAATAAATATCCAAAAGTGATCGGGGATGTGCGGGGAATGGGATTGATGCAGGCTATGGAATTGGTAGTGGACGAAACATCAAAAGATCGAACGCCAAATCCTGAAGCCGCCAGCCAGTTAATGGAAGAGACGAAGAAGCGAGGACTCCTTGTGGGTAGAGGAGGACTTTATGCAAATGCCATGAGAATTGCACCCCCCCTGAATATCACCAAGAATGAGGTGGAAGAAGCTATCGGGATTCTGAATGACAGCTTTGCCGCCATGGAATAAATTTTTTGCAATCTATCCATGAGTGACGATACAAGCTCCAAACTAACCATCTCTCCGGATCGACTGGAGAAGCAATTTTCCGATTATAAGCCGCTCTATACGGAGTCTGAGGCCCTCATCGAGGCAAACCGGTGCCTCAACTGCTACGACGCGCCCTGCATCCCCGCCTGTCCCACGGGAATTGACATTCCCGCATTCATCAAGAAGATTTCCACCGGGAATATTATCGGGAGTGCCAAAGTCATCTTTGAGGCCAACATGCTGGGTTATTCCACGGGAAGGGTCTGCCCGGTGGAGGAGCTGTGTGTCGGTGCTTGCGTCTACAATGACCTGAACAACTCCCCCATTCAGATTGGTCGGCTTCAGCGATATGCTACCGAAAAGGCCCTGGAGATAGAAGTAAGTACAGGGAAAAAGTTATTTCCCCAAAATAGCAAGAAGTCTGAGAAAAAAGTAGCTCTCATCGGCGCTGGGCCGGCTTCGTTAGCATGCGCCGCGTACCTCGCTCTGGATGGGGTTGAAGCGGTCATCTTCGAAAAAGACGGCCTGCCCGGTGGATTAAACACGACGGCCGTGGCCCCATACAAGTTTCAGACAGAGGATTCTATCGATGAGGCGAATTGGATCCTCCAGCACGGCGTAGAATTAAAGACAGGATTCGAGATAGGAAAGGATATTTCACTGGAAAAGTTGATTGATGAATATGATGCTGTATTTATTGGAATTGGATTAGGCACGGACAGCCGTCTGGACCTGCCGGGGAGTGACGGTCCCGGTGTCTGGGGCGCCACAGACCTCATCCGGAAGATTAAAAACAACCCCGATTTCTCGCTTCCTAATGACATTAACACTGTGCTCGTCATCGGTGGTGGGAATACGGCCATCGACATCTCCCGGGAATTATCCATGCTAGGCGTGGAGGATGTCCGCATACTATACCGTCGTTCCCGAAAAGAGATGCGGGGCTACGACCACGAGATGGTGGGAGCCAGCCAATACGGCGTCCGGTTAGTTGAGAACGTGACTCCGCTGGAAATCATCCGCGATGGAGAAAAGGTAAAAGCTCTGAAAGTTTCGTCCACCGTTTCGGATGACGCTTTTGAGCTTCCCTGCGACTGGGTGGTGGAAGCCATCGGACAATTCAAGCACGTGTCAGATGTTTCTCCCGAGATTGAGGTGGATGAGATGGGAAGATTAGTTGTGGATTCAGAGACGCGCCATGCAACCAATCCAAAAGTGTATGCTGGTGGCGATTGCATCAATGGGGGTAAGGAGGTAGTCAACGCCGCAGAGGATGGCCGGGAAGCGGCCTTCCATATGTTGAGGAATTGGGGAATCGAACCCAGTTTACATGGTGAGAATTATTTCAAGTCCTTTTTTACAAAAAATGACCATTAAGGAGACAATAAAATGGCCGATCTATCCGTAAACATTTGTGGAATTGAGAGTCCCAACCCATTCTGGCTAGCATCGGCGCCGCCTACCAATACGGGTGAGCAGGTCATGAGAAGCTTCGATATGGGGTGGGGCGGTGCTGTCTGGAAAACGTTGGGCGAACCGATCGTCAATGTCGACTCACGATTTGGCGCTGTCGATTATTCTGGGACAAAAGTCATCGGTTTCAGTAATATTGAACTCATCACAGACCGTCCCTTGGATGCTAATTTCAAAGAAATTTATGAAGTAAAAAAACGATACCCAGACAATGTCGTCATCGTCTCCTTAATGGTAGAAGCTAAGGAGGAATGGCGGGAGATCATCAAGCGATCGGAAGATGCAGGAGCTGATGGACTGGAGCTCAACTTTGGCTGCCCTCACGGGATGTGTGAACGGGGTATGGGGAGTGCCGTGGGGGAGGAGCCTAAAGTCTTGCAGGAAATCACTTCTTGGGCGAAGGAGTTTGCTCAGATACCCGTGTTTGTAAAACTATCACCGAATGTGATCGATATCCGGGATCCAGGTATTGCAGCTGTGAACGGAGGTTGTGACGGTATTTCACTCATCAACACAATCAAATCCATCATCGGCGTGGACCTCGACACCCTCGTGCCAAAGCCGAGTGTTGGAAAAGAAAGCACCCACGGCGGATACTGCGGTCCCGCAGTCAAACCCATTGCTCTCCATATGCTGGCAGTACTGGCCAAAGACCCACGGATAAAGGTGCCCATCTCTGGCATTGGGGGTATCTCAAACTGGCAGGATGCGGCAGAATTCTTGGCGCTTGGAGCCACCACCGTCCAGGTCTGTACTGCTGTGATGCACTACGGCTACCGCATTGTGGATGATATGATTGATGGATTGAATAACTATCTAAATGATAAAGGGATGCGGTCTGCCAATGAGCTCATTGGTAAAGCCATTCCCGGTTTTGTCGACTGGGGAGAACTTGATCTCAACTATGACCTCATAGCAAAGATCGATGCAGACAAATGTATTGGCTGTGGCCTTTGTTATGTGGCCTGCCTCGATGGTGCTCACCAGTGTATCCATACTCAAAAGGGTCCGTGCCATGCGTGGCACGGTGAGCCGGACCATGGCTTTGGTCCACGTACGGAAGTGATGCCCCCCATCTGGCACGACGGAGGAGATACTGCAATGTCTCACGTTCCCTTTGTTGATGAGAAAGAATGTATCGGCTGCAATCTCTGTATGCTCGTCTGTCCGGTATCTGATTGCATCACGATGGCTGAAACCCCTCATTCCAAGGGTAAGGAATCGTGGGATGACCGGGTGACCAAGGGTTTGGTTTAATAGGGATTCACCCATAATATTTTGTGCTGATTGAGATTTTCCTGAAAAAAAATAAAAAAATCAGATATTACCACTTGCTTTAATTATCACCTGAAAATATATTTGAGCCAGCTTTTGGATAAAAAACATATTCAAAAGAAAATAGTAGTTGGTAGGTGTGCCCCGTAATCATGGGGCACGTCTGTATTTAGTCTCTATTTTTAAGCTAAAAAATAAGTAAATTCCGATATAAGTTTTTTGACAAATTTGGGGGCGATTGGCTTCGACGGGTCGGAAGGGTTGTTCGGCTGCATGTAGAGGATTCCCGGTAACCTCTTTAATCAACTGGGAAAACACACAAGTGCCGATTATGGCCAATTTGCATACGCTTAATTGACGTAGGCCGTTCTTTCAGAAGCCCTGCCTGTGGCGTCTGACAAGGGCGACGTAAAGACAGGCTGGTTCCGATTGACGCCTGTAAAATCGGAATAAGAACAAACGGGCTGGCTGGCGGTACCTTTGTCTGTTGGGGGAATGCCGGCGAGAAACAACCGATAGAATAAACATGTAGAAGCAGTTCGGTCCACCGTTTCGGACGGGAGTTCGATTCTCCCCGCCTCCACCATTTATATTAATATAGCAGATAAGCTGAGGAGAGTAGGAAAAAGTAATGTTGTGACCATTCCTATTCTGATAATGAAAGCAAAAAATTTAAAGAGCGGACAGAAACTAGAATGGAGTATAGAGGGTAGAAAATTAATATTAGTGCATTAGAATTTATATGGGGTATTTCTATTGAAGAGATGGAAAGAAGAATTCTATAAAGATGAAATTTTAAGTCGGTTAAACAACTTTGCCACTTTTTCTAATCATAATACCAAACAACCTGCAAACCATAATCATTGAGATATTTCTCTATTTTTAACTTTAATCCCGGGGTTTTAGGTTCACTAGGATAAATAATACCTGGGCACACATCTATGTGGTCGATATCTAGATATTTATTAATATATTTCCAAACTTGTCGTCGGTGAGATGAAAGGAGTTTTTGTAGATTTTTCTCCTTGATTTTATCCCAATCAGTGGATTTTATTTCTACTATACTTACAAAATCACCTATATCATCCACAAAAATATCTATCCTTCCTGACTTACCTAAATTTTTTAGATGGGATAAAGGTATTGTATGTTCAGGGAAAATATCTCCGTTCTTGGCTGTGTTTCGCCAATCTTCCTGAACTTTTTTGTGGAATTCTTTGCCGCGTTTTAGAATTAGGGGTTCCATAAACAAAGCTACTCAACAATGAAGATCAAATGCGTAAAAACTCGGTCCTAAGCAAATCTATGTTATACATACTTCCTAAACTCTGAAAATCACGGTTAAGCTTTTCGTGTCCGGTGGAGTGGGTGATTAGGCTGTAAATTCATTTTATTTTAATTGTACTAATATTTCGAAATTTCATTGCTGCATGAATAAGAGAATGGTTTTTATTCAATTCGTTAATATCCTGTGGAATATCCATAAACTCAGCTGCTTTCTCGATTGATATAAAACCAAAGCTATTATGAATGAAAAACCAAAGGAGTTGGTCAATATATCTTTTTAGCTGATAAATATATGGTTCAATATCATTGTAAGCTTTTCCACTGTGAATTAAGCTGTTACGGTATATTCTAAGATGGTTTAACACTTGTTTGTGATAATCGAACTCCTTAAACATAGATGCGGCTCGTTTTATAGTGACGTCATATCCTGAATATTTAGTATAAGTTAGAATTTCCAATACACCCCACAAATGAATAAATGCAGTATTGTAATCTGGATAATCCAATGCCCTAACATATCTAAGAAATATATTTCTCAATTCTGATGAATATTGTAACCGCTTCATTTTTCCACGAATATATTTTATGTTTTTTAATAAGGCTTCTTTTTTATTGGCAATATTAACAGTTTTCGTTAATGTGAAATCAGATTGATACCAAAATAATTGTGTTGCAAGATTGCCGCTCAAATTATGAAGTGTATGAACTGGTCCTAATAAGACTTCATTAACAGGTTTACTGGGACCACCAAATGTCATCCTAAATGAAGATGTGGTGACGAAATTGATCAAAGATCGGTAGAAATCTATACTATCTAATGCTATATGAGCAGCATCATGCTCTTCCTTTGCCTTAACTCTTATACGAACAGCTATTGAATTTTTAGGAGTTTTTGAATTAATAATAGATTCAGCTTTCTTTTCGCTCTCCGTCCGTTTGATAACAAACTGATTTGGTAAATACCTTGTAAAATTAATGTGAGTATTATGAAGCTTAACACTTGGGAGATTTACATTATTCTGGATAGTTATATATGTTGCCATAATATATGGTTTTGGAGTTCGACATAAGTATTCATTTTCTTTTTTTGATATTGAGGCGATCAAAGTATCGGGATTAATAGTTCCTCTAATCGCAGCTTGTTTAACACCTTCCCGTAATATATTTCTTTTTAAATGAATTGGAATATTAGTATGGAATTCCACCATTGACTCAAGAACCGCTTGGTATTCATGATATTCAAATTCAGAAAAAGAAACTTTTCCATCTTTTACTGTTTTTATCTTTTCAAGTTTTTTTGTGATTTGATTTGGTTGAATTTTTTTTATCCACTTTGCACACATAGTTTTTACAACCTAACGTTAGGCATAAGCGGTGCATTCTTTTTGCTCATCCACTTCATGCCTTTGTTATAATTTCTTTACATACAATTGGTTAAGGTTTCTTAAGAATTTTTTAACATTTTTGTATCTAAAATATCCCTATTCCTTCCTGTTGATTCTTTATTTTTGATCATTTTTTCTTTTGAAATTATTGGGACTTTTAGACCATCAATTTCGACAATAATCTTATCTTCAAATGCGGAATCAAAAGAAACACAATCAATTTCATTAATAATGTCAATCCTTCTTGGTGCTATTCCAATTTGAAAAATGACTCTGGATTTTTCAAAATCATTAGTATTTATATTCCCCATTGGCGCACCAAATTTTAAGAGCAATTTATAAACTTTTTGAGAATTTATGGAACTTGGCCAAATAAAAATATCTATATACCCTGTTGTACGAGGAAAACCATGTGCAGCCAATGCGTATGCACCTGCAAGCAAAAACTCAACTTTTTCGTCTAATAATATTGACAACATTTCTTTGTAATCTTGATTTAACATCAAATTCTCCTGACAATGAATATAGTTCTTCTGTAAGCTCCCATACAAAAGATATACTTTTACTTGGAGATAAAGTTACTGGTTGTTCATAATTATTTTGTTTATTGTCAACGAATTTTACTATGCTTCTATTAACATTCATTATTTTAATAAATTCGTTAACGTTTTGTTATTATCCAATTTTTTATAACAGTTTCAAGATGTGGGAAATTTTGATTCATATCACCCTTCCCGCCCTGTCTGACTGCGTCAGTGCAGGCAGGATAAACTGAAAATATATTCATCTGTTTTGCTCTACATACAATCAAACATCTGACCAAATTTTGTTTTTTCAGTCGGTGTAGCGTCAATTGTCAAAAAGCTTAAATTTTTTACTTGCTTTGAAGCAAGCAGGAAAAGCTGAGGTGCGTGAAAAATGATGCAAAAAGACTATTATACAACCACCCAACATTTTAAAGACCATAAGACTGAAAACCAAGCTGCACGTTTTTCACGTCAAGTTTAGCGGGGGCTAGGCTGAAATCTTTAGTTTTGACATTATGTCGTATTTTTGTCTGATTTTCCTTAATTCTTTTTCTTCAATTTCGGGATTATTACGATATATCTCAGACAATTCATTTCTTATATTTCTCATCATTTTTACAGTATTAAATTCTTTTTTTATCTTTTTTTTATTCATTTTATATAACCTCGATTGGTGATCTTATTTCAATTAACGGGTGACCATATTTTAAGTTTGTTGCGTTGAAAAGTTGAATCCTTCTCAGATTTACAATGTCTTTGAAGTTCCAACTAACCAAAACATCCACCCGATTTATGGTTGCTATTGCGATATGTTGGGCGTCAACCAAAGATCTTAAACTAATAGCTCTTTCTTTAATATATCTTTGTGCCAAATGTTTCGCTTCATCATCAAGTATGGCATAGTTTATGAATTCTATTGGAATTGATTCTAATACATCCTTTACTTTTTGAGGAGCATTTTCAATTTCTCTAAGAGTTAAATCTGATATAACAAGAATCTTTTCACCTATTTTGAAATCATCAATTAATTGTTTAGACGGTTCCATAAATTCATCGTCAAAACAACCACCTAGAACTGAAGTATCTGCATATATTTTAAGTTTCATTAACTAAGTTTATTCTATTATTTATTGGAAAAATACGGAACAAGTATTAGTAATTCAAAAGGTCTTTTATTTCAGCCTAACGTTAGGCATAAGCGGTGTGCGCTTTTTGCGCATACGTTTCATGCCTTTGTTATAATTTCTTTACATACAATTGGTTAAGGTTTCTTAAGAATTTTTTAACATTTTTGCATCTAAAGTATCCTGATCCCTTCCTGTTGATTCTTTATTTTTGATCATTTTTTCTTTTGAAATTATTGGGATTTTTAGGCCATCGATTTCGACAATAATCTTATCTTCAAATGCGGAATCAAAAGAAACGCCATCAATATCATTAATAATGTCAATCCTTCTTGGTGCTATTCCAATTTGAAAAATAACTCCGGATTTTTCAAAATCATTAGTATTTATATTCCCCATTGGCGTACCAAATTTTAAGAGCGATTTATGAACTTTTTGAGAATTTATGAAACTTGGCCGAATAAAAATATCTATATCCCCTGTTGCACGAGGAAAACCATGAGCAGCCAATGCGTATGCACCTACAAGCAAAAACTCAACTTTTTCCTCTAATAATATTGACAACATTTCTTTGTAATCTTGATTTAACATCAAATCCTCCTGACAATGAATATATTTCTTTTGTAAGCTCCCATACAAAAGATATACTTTTACTTGGAGATAAAGTTACTGGTTGTTCATAATTATTTTGTTTATTGTCAACGAATTTTACTATGCTTCTATTAACATTCATTATTTTAATAAATTCGTTAACGTTTTGTTATTATCCAATTTTTTATAACAGTTTCAAGATGTGGGAAATTTTGATTCATATCACCCTTCCCGCCCTGTCTGACTGCGTCAGTGCAGGCAGGCTGACTGGACGTCAGTTCGGGCAGGATAAACTGAAAATATATTCATCTGTTTTGCTCTACATACAATCAAACATCTGAACAACAGGCAAAAATTCGTATTCTGTGAAGGGAATATACCATATGGAGGGAATTTTGTAAATGTTTTATGGTATTCCATTTATTCTTTCACCAAACCAATTAACTCAGGTCTCCAAGCGGGAAGTCCGAATTATTCCGGAAATTACGCGTGAGTTTTAGGCTTCATCAAGGGTAATTGAGTGATCTTCTTTTCCAGTAAATACCATCCTCCACCTCCCTATTACTTAATTGGGAATCATAATTTTCTTTATAGAACCTATTGTATTGAAATTAGGCTAAACAACACATTTCTAAACTTCAACTTTTGTTCTTAGGGGAAAATAATACTCAATTAAAATTCAATTTTCTGAATTGATTCATTTCGATTAATTTTTCCTGTTTTAGTTAAGCTAAAGCACGTCTTAAATAAGATTTCCCGGGGTTTTTCATATTGTTCAAATTTTGGCCAGGCATCATCTGGAATCCTGAACGCCTCTCCTTCTACTACTAATACTACCTTCTGTCCCAATTTTTCATCCGGTAAGCCAGTGATAAAATAGCGTCTATCGGTAATGGCAGAGGCAAGTTTTGCTTCCACTAATTCGGGAAAAATCTTTACGCCACCTGAATTAATCACATTATCTATGCGCCCTAACCATTGGAAGGAATTCTCATCGATTAATTTCACAATATCATTAGTTACAAACGGATCGGGATTTAGCGACGGTGCTTTGATTACCAAACAGTCTCGATCATCTGTCTCAAATGCTATACCATCCAAGGCCAAAAAATGCTCAGTCCTATGAGGGCCATTAAGCCGTCTAATAGCCACATGGGTCAGAGTTTCTGTCATACCGTAGGTCTCAACAACCTGTGTTGAAATATCCTGCACCTCTTTTTCCAATTTATTACTCACCTGCCCGCTACCCACGATCACCATTTTCACGCTTCCCAGTCGTCCCATTTCCAAACTTTTCTGCAACTGTAGGGGTACCATAGCAGTAAAATCGATCGGAAGGTCCACTCCCTTTAAAGGATCAGTGGATGATTCAGATACCAGCAGATCCAATCCAAGCACCATAGAGCGCACAACCATCATTTTCCCGGCCACATAACGCATGGGTAGACACAATAATGCGGTATCTCCCCGTTTCAGTTTAAAGGTTTTTCCTGTAAGCCGGGCCGATCTTTCCATCCATTCCTTACGAACGGAGATTATTTTTGACTTACCCGTGGAACCAGATGTCTCCAACTCCATGGTTTCAGCGGGGGATAGCCATTCACCAATGAATTGATTTACTTCATTCCAGGTAGATGTTGAATCCAAATATAGTTCACCTCTTTTTACTTTCAGCCGCGAGGGAACATTGTTCGTAAAAAGTTGACCCGTTCCCAGCCCCTGGTATCCAATCGTATCCAATGTGGCTACCCATTGCGCAATGGCATTCAAGCCAATGTTGGATTCCAAAGCAGATGTGACCCACCAACCGATATTTCGTTGATTGGCCAGTTCAATCCATTTCTCACATTCTCTAAAGCCACCTAACAGGCTGGGCTTCAGAACAATGAATTGAGGTTTAACAATGTTTAACATTTCAATTCGGTCAGATTCTTCTCTCAGGCCAATCAACTCTTCATCCAGGGCAATTGGTACTGAAGATGTGGCACTTAATTCGGCCAACAATTCCCACTGGTCGGGTTTTATGGGTTGTTCTATAGAATGCAAGTCAAATACCGCCAAATGGTTCAGCTTCATTTGCACATCTGTCTTCGAAAAACCACCGTTAGCATCCACCCGCAGTTCTATTCTATCAACTCCAAAGCGCTTACGGATGGAACGTAGCAGCTCCAGTTCTGCTTCAAAATCCAAGGCTCCGATTTTTATTTTAATGCATTGCCAGCCTTCCTCTAACTTCTGATCTATTTGGGCAGACATGGACTCAGGGTCGCCCATCCAAATCAATCCATTGATATTGATAGATTTCCGGCTGTTTGTGAACGGTGAAGGGTAAAGACTACGAATTCCCCCATTTAAAAGATCCATGTAAGCCATTTCCAATGCGAATCGAATGGCGGGAAAATTTTTTATTAATGAAGGATCACCCAGATATGATTCGGGGGCAGAACAAACCTGACTCAATGTTTTTTCTATTTGGTTGAAATTATCCCAGCTCAACCCCGGCAAGGGGGCGCATTCACCCATACCGATTTTTGTCCTGCTCTGAAGAAAAATAAACCACACATGACGTTCATGCATTATGCCCCGGGATGTACCGGCAGTGCGCTTAAAATCCAGTGTATACTTTTTCCAGGAAGCGGAAAATCCCATGTTTAACACGTTTCCTCAAATTTTCCTTTTAAAAAAATGAGAGACAGTGAGGTTACC
This sequence comes from Fidelibacterota bacterium, assembly GCA_004124475.1. Lineage (GTDB taxonomy): Bacteria > Fidelibacterota > Marinisomatia > Marinisomatales > SCKK01 > SCKK01. The sequence goes on along the minus strand of SCKK01000002.1, from coordinate 62,473 downwards.
AATCATAAGTACCATTACAGATTAATACTGATTGTAAAAAGAATTGAAAACAGGAAAGTGACCATAGCTTGTTTTTTCAGGTAAGTGTCAAAGGATTTGTAATTATCACTGTACAGGATATTTAAGGATGTATTTATCAATACTGGTGCTATAATCATAAAAAGGTAATTGGAGATTCTGATGCTGGGAAAAATAAAAGCAATCGCCAACAAAACGCCCCCTGTATTCAGTGAAAGTTGATACCGTTTCGCCCGGTCTAAACCTATGCGCACAACCAGGGTTTGTTTACCGGATTGTTCATCGGCTCTATGGTCCCGCATATTATTGATATTTAGAACAGCGGTAGTGAATAACCCGATAGCTGACGCCGGCAGTAGAAGTTCTATTGAAATTGAATGGTTGTGAAGAAAATACGTCCCCAGCACACCCAACCATCCGAAGAACAAAAATACTGCAACGTCTCCCAGTCCCGCATAGCCATAGGGATTTTTCCCCATCGTATATTTTACAGCAGCGCCCATGGCCGTGAGCCCGAGAACAGCAAAAAGTACTGACTTCCCCCAGGTTAATCCCCGAGTTCCTTCTACGATTAGCCACACCCCAAAAATTGAACATAGTAAAGCAATAATCCACATGGCCTTTACCATTTGCCCTTTGCTAATTAGTCCTGCTTGCAAGGTGCGGTCCGGTCCCACCCGCGCTTCATTATCTACACCGTGCTGGAAATCACCATAATCATTCGCCAGGTTGGATAAAATTTGCAAAAAAATGGTTGTAATCAGCGCTAAAGCAAAGACCATCAAGCGAAACGTTCCCTCTGCCCAAGCCAAACCACTACCGGTGATAATACTGGCAAATGCCAGGGGCAGCGTTCGCGGACGGAAGGCCTGAATCCAAGGACGAAAAATCATGTCAACTCATCTCACGGAAACTTTGGAAACTTGTCAAAATCGGGGTCTCTTTTTTCCACGAACGCATCCCGCCCTTCTTTCGCTTCATCTGATAAATAATATAATAGCGTAGCATTCCCCGCCAGTTCCTGAATCCCTGCCTGCCCGTCTAATTCCGCATTGAAGGCACTCTTCAGCATCCGGATGGCCAATGGGGAATGTTTCATGATTTTTTGGGCCCATTCAACGCAGGTTTCTTCCAGTTTGTCTAAGGGAACTACTTTATTCACTAAGCCCATGTCCATTGCATCCTGGGCATCGTACTGATCACAGAGAAACCAGATTTCCCGGGCTTTTTTCTGACCAACGATTCGGGCCAAGTAGGATGCACCAAACCCCCCATCGAAGGAACCCACCTTTGGACCTGTTTGCCCAAAGCGCGCATTATCAGCGGCTATGGTAAGGTCGCAGACCACGTGCAATACATGACCGCCGCCAATAGACCAACCAGCCACAGCAGCAATTACCACCTTTGGAATTGACCTGATCTGCTTTTGTAATTCCAGGACATTAAGACGAGGGACTTCATCCTTGCCTACATAACCTCCATGTCCGCGCACACCCTGATCCCCGCCGCTGCAAAAAGCTTTCCCGCCTTCACCGGAAAAGACAATGACCTTGATGGATTCATCGTTCCGGCAGTGGTTCATTGCATCGATCATTTCTTCCACCGTATGAGGTGTGAAGGCATTATGTACTTCCGGCCGGTTTATACTGATCTTGCCTATTCCATCGAAAACATCAAATTTGATTTCGTCATATTTCTTAATTGTCTTCCAGTTGTATTTCCATTTCATAGCTATGTCCTTTTTTTGCCGCAGAGTACACGAAGAATTAAAATAATTCCGCTTTTCCCCTTATGCTCTCTGCGGTCAATTTCTTAAAAAATGCTGTATTGATATTCATGTCTGTAAAGATTTCTAAGATACCATGAGAAAATCTATCCAAAGCCTGTTCTAATTCCTCACTGGATGACGCCGTCTGGTAGTCTAATCCAAATTCTCGGGCAGTCAATTCAGCAGTACGGCCGTGGGGTGTCGTGAAAAGTTCCGTTAAACCCTCCTGCTCATTCGGTCCGGGAATCATATTGAATATGCCCCCACCATCGTTGTTTAAAATTATAACCCGTAAATTTGTGGGTAGAGCCCGATTCAGCCATAAACCGTTACGGTCATAAAAAAAGGCCAGGTCTCCGGTAATCAAGGTGTGATTTCGTTCTTGATCGGCCAGGGCGTGGCCTACAGCCGTACTCAAAGTTCCGTCAATACCTGCGGTGCCCCGATTGGACCATACTTCAACATGGTGTTTATCCAATCCAATAAAATTGGCGATGCGAACAGGCATACTGTTACCCAGATGTAATACACTTTCCTGGGGTAAACACTTCATCACTATGGCAACGGCTAAAAATTCATTAAAAGCCTCAAAATCATCCAACTGGGATTGAATGGATGCTTTCGCTACTTGGTCATATCCCTGGAGTATTGTTTTATACTCTTCCTTCGATTGGAAAGAAATATTCCTTTTCAAGAACCCCTTAAAGAAATCTAAGGGATTCATTTTAATTATTTTTGAGAGACTCCGAAAGGGATCCCCCACCATTCCAAGGCCAATGTGCCAGTGGGCCTTAGGCTTGTTTTTTCGCAGAAATAGTTTCAGGTTTTTTGAAATGACCGACCGACCGATAGTAATAAGTAGATCTGGTTTTAGTTCAATCCCAGCGTTATTAAATATGAAATCGGCTCCCCTGGTCACTTCCTTGACTCCATGCAGATTACTGATTACATCACCGACTATCGGCACATTCAATTGAACTAAATGTTCATTTAGTTCGGGATCCAGTCTGTTTTGACCACCTATAATCAATACATTCTGAAATTGTTTAGCCTCCTGGTCAATTTCAAGCCATATTTCATCGTCCACACTATTATTGTTATTTATTTTAGCATTAACACTTACACCCGAATTAAAATGTACATCATCAGGATTCTCAGGATAAAAAGGTTCCCGGATTGGGAGGTTCACGTGGATTGGTCCCCGGGCTGGTGTTAAAGCCAGATTTAATGCTAGGTTGCCCATTTTTTGGACCTGAAGCTGGTTTTCGGGTCGACCCAAATCTGCCGGGAAATTGAAGCTTCCCTTAATATGATCTCCAAAAAGTTTCTGTTGATGAATAGTCTGGCCGTCCCACTGGTCAATCCATTCGGCCGGTCTATCGGCAGTGAGAACAATTAAGGGTACATTTTGGTAAAATGCCTCCGTCACTGCCGGAGCAAAATTCTGGGCCGCTGTACCAGATGTGCATACTAGCACAACCGGTTCACTCGACTGCTGGGCGATTCCCAATCCCACAAATCCCGCGGATCTTTCATCCGTTACCGAAATAGTTTCAATATCCGGATGTTTGCTAAATCCGATTATAAGCGGTGCACACCGTGATCCGGGGGACAGGATAGCATTCCGTACCCCCTTCCGGGCACAAAGTTCCACCAAATCATAAATATGCTGGGTATTTTGTTTAACTATCGTATCCATTTATTTAAACAGAGAACAAAGCATTCATTAAGAATAAAAAAATCTCTGTGATCTTTTTGTGGCTTATGAATCTCCATTTATAACATCCAATAGAGTTTGGCACTTTAAAGCAGTTTCGTCCCATTCCTTTTCCGGGTCCGAATCATGGGTAATTCCGGCACCGGCATACATGACTGCCCGGGTCCGCAAGATCTGCATGCAGCGCAAATTCACGTAAAGTTGGTTATTGCCGTTAATATTTACCGGCCCCAAAAAACCACTGTAGAATTCCCGGTTCAGATGTTCATTGGCTACAATAAACTGCAGGGCTGGAAACTTGGGCATACCGCAAACAGAAGATGTAGGGTGCAGTAGATGCAGCATCACAGTCCCCAATTCCGGAAAGTTTGTATCCTCCATATCCACCATGTATTCCGTTTTCAAGTGGATCATGGACCCTGCCCGTACGGTTCGTGGTCCAGACTCCTCAAATTCCCGTAGACGAATGGTCTTGAACTGTTCAATTACGTAACGGCTTACCATAGCTTGTTCTTCAATTTCCTTTTGGTTCCAGGCTGCGTCCTTCAAGTTCCCATCTTCCGGAAAAGGCTGGGTTCCAGCCAGGGAAACTGTTCGAAAGTTCCGGTTCCCAAGAGTTTCCACGAGTAATTCCGGACTGGCCCCTATCCAGGTCCCCCAACCGGACATCGACACCAGGTTAATAAAAGCGGTAGGATGGGCTTTTTCCAAGCGGCAAAATTGGTTCACTATATCAAAATTTTTTATCAGAGGTGCATCCAAGGTTCGAGCCATTACAACTTTAGCAAACTTACCACACTCAATAGCTCTAATACCGTTTTTTACCATACGGATGAAATGGTCTTTTTCGCCGGATATTTTCGTATCAGGACGGATGTTTAAATGGTAGGGTATTGAGGCACTCTCCTTCTGCCCATTTACTATTGACCAAAAGGATGCAGGTACATTTTGAGATTCTTCGATTTTATCCCTGCTACCACCGAATGTCATGTGCAAATCCGCCTTTAGATAAATTGATTCGTTACCCTCAGGATTTAAAAAAGGGCTCACAGCGAAACCCGGCTCCTTGGTTTGCAGATTCAACCGACCTTTGACGGGTGTATTTGAAAAATCCACCAAAAAGTGAACAGAACTGCTGGCAGGTAATCTCCACATAGCAGCTGATGCATTTACCTTGATTGCGGCCTTCCACAAATCACGGAGTGCCACAATTTTTCCAGTTTTACTTTCAGTAATCATGAATCTTTGATGATTGACTTTTTATGCGTTCTGGTGTTTTTAACCTGTGTTTTTCTTTACCACTGATACCGTCAAACGGCTTGTGCATACCAGTTCATCCTCTGCATTTGTAATGCGAATATCCCAAACTTGGGTACGCTTGCCGATATGAACCGGTTTGGCTATTCCATAGACCCATCCGTTTCTGACACTTTTCACGTGATTGGCATTAATCTCCAAACCAACAACAATCTCTTTGGGAAAATTCACCTGCATACTGGCAGCAATACTGCCCAGTGTTTCAGCAAAAGCCACTGAAGCACCACCATGCAGACGATCCAAAGGATGTTTTGTACGTTCATCTACGGGCATTTTCCCAGTCACAAAATCTTCTCCAATGTCGGTGATTTCAATACCCAGGTGGCTCACCATCGAATTGGCAGAACCAGTGTTAATTCTATTCAGTATTTCATTTTTTTCCATAGTATACCTTTAATGTCTATTTAATCCCTATATACAACGTGCATACCCCGAATGTCAGTGGAATGGCCCTCCCTTCTTTCAACCCCACAGCTGTCATCAATTCCAAAAATTCCCGTCGTGTGGGAAAGTTCATGATTGAATCCGCAAGATAATTATAGGCCTCTGAGTTTTTGGTAAACAATCGTGCCAGTTTTGGTAATAATCCCGTCAAATAAAAGCTGTAGGTTGATCGCCAGAAACCTGGTTCAGGCGTGGTTAATTCCAACACCATTACCTGACCACCGGGAACAACGACACGCATCATTTCCGATAGTGCTTTTTCTTTATCAGGGATATTTCTGATGCCGAAAGCTATAGCGCTCACATCGAAGGAATTATCCGCATGTTTAATATCAGTACCATCTCCAACCTGGAGGTCTACCCGGTCCTTCAATTGTTCAGCAGACACTTTCCCTTGGCCGAAACTCACCATTTCTGGCACAAAATCAATCCCTGAAACCTGTACCTCAAGATACGTTCGTGCACAGTCCAGAGCCAGATCACCCGTACCCGTAGCTACGTCCAGAAAACGGTGGGTATTGAAGAAATTCATTTCACTCACTGTACGTTTTCGCCAAGCCACATCCCGGCGGCCGGATAAAAGGCGGTTTAAGAAATCGTACCGGCCTGTTACTGTGGCAAAAATATCCCGGACAATTCTGATTCTCAGGTCATCGGTCATCCGGTTTACAGATGGATATTTATTCATTTCAGGTCCCTAAACCTTTGGAGAAAAACTGTGTAATTCCTTTCACCCATTCGTTACGGTTAAAGTGACCCCTATCTTCAGAACCCATGGCTTCATGATAATCTTTCAGAAATCGATTCAATACACTATCCAAGAAAAACACGGACTGGGACAAATTCAAACCCGGATCGAGCTCTTTACGATCAATAGCATCTTGGATAACACCACCTAAATATTCATCAGAAATGGAACGCAGTTTGGTCAGGATTTCTTTTCTTCTCCCGACACTCCGTGTGCCTGCCTGTCCGGCAGGCGGGCGCTGCGCTCCGATTTGGGTTTTCCCGAAACTTCGGAATTGGCTCTTTATTTGTCTACAAGTAACTGAGGCATTACAAAGAATAATATATTCAAGCAAGGAGTTCATAACATTTATCACATTCTTTCCGGCTGGCTTATTCCTAAAACACTTAAACCGTTTGCCAGGACATACTTTACGGCTGTAATGAGGGCAAGCCTTGCCTGACTGAGCTTTTTGTCCTCGGTCACCACACGGCATTCTGTATAAAATTTGTGAAATTGTGTGGCTAACGCTTGTAGATAGTTGGTAATAACTTGAGGTTCCAAACCCTCCAGGGCACTTTTCATTACTTCAGGGAATCTAATCAATTCTCTTATCAACTCAATTTCAGAAGGATGTGATATCAAACGAAGATATGACTTTTGAGTATAAGAGATACCCACGGCATCTGCGTATTTGATAATATTGCAGATTCTTGCGTGGGCGTATTGAAGGTAGAAGACAGGATTCTCATCGGATTCTTTGACGGCAAGAGTCATATCGAAATTGAGGTGGCTTTTCATGTTTCGCATGATGAAGAAATATCGTACCACGTCTGTTCCTACCTTATTAATGAGATCTTCCAAGGTTACATAAGTCGCTTTCCGCGTTGACATCTTTACCTTTTCACCTCCCTTTTTCAATGTGACAAATTGATGGATGAGAACCCGAATAATATCTATATTATATCCAAGACTTTTTAAGGCGGATAATACATCAGGATAGGTGTCCTTGTGGTCAGCGCCAAAAATGTCGACTAAGAGATCGAAGTTCCGTTTCATTTTATATTCATGGTAGGCGATGTCGGGCAGGCGATAAGTAGGTTCACCACTACTTTTGATGAGAACGGTATTTTTCTCCTTGCCGAGTTTGGTTGTGGCGAACCAGGTCGCTCCGTCCTCATCAAAAACCAGGTCTTGTTCTCGCAGTCTATCAATGATAGAGTTGATACGATTATTTTCGTAGAAGGATTTCTCATTCACAAACTCATCAAATTTGATCTGCAGGTTGGATAACGTAGATTTAATATCATTAAAGATAACCTGGACTGCGGTGTTTTTAAAAATGGGGTCATCAACCTTCTTATTATAAATGGAGCCGTGTTTGTTGTAAATATTTTCTGCAATTTCTGTAATGTAATTACCTTCGTACCCACCTTCAGGGATAACCATCGTTTCACCCAACAACCCCATATATCTGGCATAAACAGATTCAGCCAGTAAGCGTATCTGTCTGCCGGCGTTGTTAAAATAGTATTCCCGGGTAACGTCATATCCGTGCCACTCCAATATACGGGAGATGATATCTCCTAAGACAGCCTGACGACCATGTCCCACGGTGAGCGGTCCGGTAGGGTTTGCACTGACAAATTCCACAAGCGCACTTTTCCCCTTTCCATGAGATGTTTGACCATATGCTTCTCCTACTTGCAGAATATGGTGTACTTCTTTTCTTAAGAAATCCTTGCTGAGTGTAAAGTTGATGAAACCCGGAGGTGTTACAGTGATTTCTTCAACCACAGTTTTTAAGATATCCAGGTTTTGTTTGATTTTTTGTGCGAGCCTTAATGGTGTTAATTTTGCTTTTTTCGCGAGGATGAGTGCAGCGTTACATGAAAAATCACCGAACTCTTGAGATTTAGGTCTTTCTAAATGGAGATTATCCTGTGGCAGGTCAAGTGACTTTAAGGAGGCGGCTATTCCTTCAATCAATTGAGTTTTTAGGTCTAAAATTGACATACCCAAATTTAAGGAAATCTAATCGGTAGAGGATAGTTCTATTCACTATTGGAAGTAGCAGAAACAGGTGTATCTTCCAATTCTATGACTTCCATAGGGGCATCAGCCCAAAGTCTTTCCAGTTGGTAAAAATCCCTTGCTTCCCGATGAAATATATGTACTACTACGTCCACGAAATCCAGAAGTACCCATCGCAAGTTTTCTCTTCCTTCAATATGCCACGGTTTTACCTCAGATTTCATACCCTCGACGATGGCATCGGAAATCGCTTTGACTTGAACGTCGGAATTTCCTGTACAAATGATAAAAAAATCTGTGATACTTGTCAGTTTGTGTAAATCAAGTAAGGTTATTTCTTCAGCTTTCTTTGAGGCAGCCAGTTCGACGATTTTTCTGGCGAGAAGTTCGGAAGGATTTTTAAGGGAACGCTTGTTAGGTGATGTCAAATTAAGGTTGAGTTTTCAGATAGGCTAAAAATGGTCTTATTTTTTTGTAATCTTTGCCAAGGATCACTGTTACATCTGCCGAGAGGGATAAATCAGGTTCAATTCGGATGCGGACTGTATCACTTTTTGGAATTTGAAGAAGTTCGGCAATTCTATAAGATCTTTCGATAAACTGGTTCCTCTGAATGATGATGGTAGTTTCATAATCGTAATGATCCGCATCGTCTGCATTCACCACATCCACTTGATGGAACCTGAGAAAATCTGTGAATCGATGCGCGGCGCCTTTAATACCACAACCATTTAAAACTTCTACCTCAATCGAGCTTATAGGGGAATCTGCATAATATTCCACGATTAGTTTGGGGGGAGTAATGTCCAGGTTATTGCCGGCGATAGCATCACCGCCTCTCCAATATTTCTGAAAAATGGAGACTAAAAATGCCAAAAATATAAGAGAGAGAACAGAAATAAAAACATTCGTAAAAAAACGCTGAAAACCATCTCTCCTTTTTCGTAATCGGGATCGCCTGCTATTATGTGCAGTCGATGTATAACCGCGCTCCCTGATTGTCATTCAGAAGTTATTGGGTAGTTCTCAGATAAGGTGAAAACCTTGATACCGGTCGATAATACAGTGATGGGTAATTATCGAAACTGACATTAAAAATGAAATTTTGTGAGGGACGGTACTGTAATTCTGCCCCATAGAATATTTGGCCATCGAGCCCATTTTTACCAGATTGAAAAGATGAGTAAGTAGGTTGTACAAAATCAATTCGGGTATTTACTGACCAATTTTCAGAAAGGAGATAATGTATCTTATTAGAATAAACAGAGGTGCTCAACGTTCTCCCTCCCGTAGAAGCGATACTTAGCGAAAATCCATGACTTATCAAAAGACGACTGGGATCAAAAAAGGAAACGAATGGATCTTGCTGCTGTCCTAAGGTTGGATAGGAAGTGTTGTTTGTTTGAAGTTGTGACTTAAATTGACCAATAGTTATGCTTGTCCCAATTAAAACAAACACCACAATAATTTTTGCTTTTAGTAATTTCATGTTTATTCCAAAATACGGTTGATTTCTATTAATTGTTCCCGAGTGTTTACACCTGCGACTTCGTGAATGTTATTTACCTGTTCAATAGCCACTCGATGTCCTGACTTTCTCAACAGTGGTATAATATCCGGAAGGTAATATTCCTTTTGTCTGTTGTCACAGACAATGTTCGAAAGATGGAGAAAAAGGAGTTGCGAGTCAAAAACATATATTCCGGCATTCACTTCTTGAATTGTTTGTAATTCTGTAGTACAGTCCTTTTCTTCAACGATTCTGTCTAATGAACCTTCACCATTAAGAATAATTCGCCCATAACCGAATGGATTTTCAAATATCGCTGATAGCACGGTAGCGGCTACACTCGAAACATAATGCATTTGAAGTAGTTTGTCAAGTGTCATTTGAGTTATTAAGGGAACATCCCCGGATAATATCAGGATGTTTCCGTTGAATCCTGCAAATTCTTTTTCTGCCTGTGTAACAGCGTGCCCAGTACCTAACTGTTCTCTTTGTTCAACAAATACCAGATCAAAACCTTTTAACACATCTTTGACCTGTTCTTTTCCCTGACCGACAACAATCACCACTTTTTCGGGATTTAATTGGGAAGCAGTAGTAACGACATGTTTGATCATGGGGATACCTACCACCTGGTGAAGTACTTTCGGAAGAGTTGATTTCATTCTCTTCCCTTTTCCTGCGGCAAGGATAATGATACCTAAATTTGGATGGTCACTCATGGATGTAAGCCTTTGTAATAATACCGCCACCCAAGAGACGATCTTCGGAATAAAAAACTGCTGACTGTCCCGGTGCCACGGCAAATTGGGGTGTGTCAAAGTTGACTCTTGTTTCATTGTCACCCAAATTCAATAGGTGGCATGTGACTCCACTATGGCGATACCGGATATGTACTGTTATTGGTTTGAATAGGAAGTCACTTATGTCACAGTGCCAGTTCAGCCTGTTCACAGTACAGCTGGTGAAGAACATTTTTTCCCTGGGCGCTAATGTTATTGTTTTTGAATCTAAGTCTATATTTTGCACGTAACTGGCTTTTGGTCCCGTGATACCAAGTCTACGCCGCTGACCAATCGTATAGTGTGAAATTCCCTTATGCCTACCGAGGGATTCTTCCTGGGTATTAATGAAATCCCCCTCGGAATCTTCCGATACCTTATCAGGGACATAATCTTCCATAAACCCTCGATAGTCATTGTTGGGGATAAAGCACAGGTCCATGCTTTCTTTAATGTCTGATGTGGCAAAGTTGGCACTTGCTGCTAATTCACGTACTTCCTTTTTCATCAAATCTCCAAGGGGGAATAAAGTCCTTTTCAGGGAATGTTGATCAATTCCCCAGAGGACGTAAGTCTGATCTTTATTCGAATCCACTGCTTTTCGCAAAAAGGGAATTTGGTCATTTTCTTTCTCCATTCGTGCGTAGTGCCCTGTGGCAATCCAATAGGAATCCAACTGGTCGGCTTTGCTCAGCAAGGCTCCCCAGCGGACATGGGAATTGCATTGTATGCAGGGATTAGGGGTTCTGCCTGCGAAATATTCCTCGATAAAATAATCCACCACTTTTTCTCGAAATACGTCCTGGAAATCTATGGTGTAGTGGGGAACCTGGAGGGTTTGGCATACCTGTTTGGCATTATTAACTGCATCCAAGGAACAGCAGTAAGAATCATTAATGAGATTACCGTTTGAGTCATGGGATTCCCAAAGTTTCATCGTGACGCCAAAAGCATCATACCCAGCTTCGAGGATTTTTAACAAGGCAACCGAACTATCCACTCCGCCTGACATTGCTACGAGGACTCTGTTTTTATTCAATGAATGATTTGTATTCATGCGTGAGTCTCTAAAGGTGTATTAACTTTTTTCAGGTGCTGTACATGCTTAACAATAGCTTCAGCGAGGACATGGACATCGGATTTACTAGTATATCTGCCCAAGGATATCCGGATCGTACGGCGATTTAACCTATCGGAGATTCCCATTGCTTTTAGTACCTCGGATGGCTTTAGAGTTCCGGATGAGCAAGCCGATCCACCGGATACGGCTATTCCGTTCAGATCAAGGTTCATCAGCAAATCATCTCCCGGTACATCCGGGAACGTTATGTTGATCACGCCCTGCACTCGGTGTTCCTGATGACCATTTATCGTGAGATTGGGAATATTTTCGATGAGACTCTCGAGGAAATGTTGCTCCAGTTTTCTTAGTCGATCCTTTTCGGTTTCCAGTATTGCAATAGCCAATTCTGCTGCCAGTCCGAATCCGGTAATCCCGGGCACGTTTTCTGTACCTGCACGGAAGTTTCCTTCCTGGCTGCCTCCAACGACCAGGGGATTCAATCGTGTTCCTTCGCTCAAGTAGAGAGCTCCCACGCCTTTCGGACCGTATAATTTGTGAGCGGAAAAACTCATACTGGTCACATTTAAAGATCGGACGTCAACAGGAATTTTCCCCAATGCCTGGACGCCATCACTGTGAAAATAAATCCCTCTCTCCAGACAAAGTTGTGATATTTCACCAATGGGTTCGATAGTTCCGGTCTCGTTATTCACGAACATTACGGTGACCAAACCGGTGTCATTCCGGATTGCGTCTCGAACGGAGTTCGGGTTTACGATTCCGAAAGAATCTACCGGGATGATAGTATATTCAATACCCCAATTAGCCAGTAAGGATATCGTTTTTGAAATGGAGGGGTGCTCAATTGCTGAAAGAATGACATGTTTTTTATTTTCACGGAGGACATTCCACAACACAATATTATTTGCCTCTGTCCCACCGCCGGTGAAGATAATTTCCTTGGGTTGGCAGTTGATGGCGGAAGCCACATGCCTTCTGGCTCTCTCCACATACCCTTTTGCCTCCTGACCGTACCGATGTATACTTGACGGATTCCCAAAAACATTTTCGTTCACATTCGCCATGAGCGCGGCGACCCGCTTGTCAAGGGGTGTTGTGGCACAATAATCGAAGTAGATCATCTTTATAACTTAATAATATAAGTGAAAAGAGAGGTAGAGAAACTAGAAATATTATTACTCTATAAAGCTGAAAAATGGACTACCGTATGAGCACCATCTTCCGACTTTGTTGAAAGGTTTTTCCAGTTTCAATTGCTCTTGCTTCCAGATGGTAAAAATAGATTCCTGATGGGACAAGCTTGCCTGACACATCGGTTCCATCCCACTGAACTTCTCTGAATCCGGCAGATATTGCGGTTTTGATTACGGAAGCAACCGTTTCTCCAGTGATGGTGTAGATGATCAGATGGATGTCTGATGCCTCGGGAAGATCAAACGAGATCGTGGTGGAAGGGTTGAAGGGGTTAGGGAAGTTTTGGTGCAGGGTGAATTGGTCAGGTAAGACTTCGGTTGGCTCTCCGGCAATCTGCTTGAATCCTCCCAACTCATTGTGCCGTACCACCAGCGAATTCGTAAAATCAGAATAATAGCAATCACTAAATGCCCTTACTTTATAGTGGACGTATTCGATATTCCCGCCTGAGGCAGATATGAAGATTTCGCCATCGGTAAACGAGGTCTGAGTGGAAGATAATTGGGCGCGCATGTGCCATGAGCCAGGCACGAATTTACGATATAACTGATACCCAGCCAGATCAGGTTCACTATTTGGCGACCAGACCAGAATAGGGTTCCATCCACCGCGTATCGAGTGCAGTTCTTTATGGAAATTTACCGGCACCGCAGGTGACGGTTCTACGGCGGATAATGCCGCATAAACATTGATGCGCCCATAGCCATATTCATCGGTGAAATTCTCACCTCCCATTGCTGGTACTTCGTCGGCTGTATTACGAATAATGTCCCTAACCTCGGACCAGGATAAATTAGCATTAATGGAAAGAATAAGCGCTGCCAACCCGGAAACGATTGGTGCAGCGGAGGAGGTGCCGCTAAAAGATGAATAGTAGTTCCCCGGATCTCTCCCTGCTGACCCGGTAATGTCCGTCGTCTGAATATGAATCCCTGGAGCCATAACATCCAATGGTCGGGGGTCCTCTCCTCCATAACTATAGGCATAGCAACTTCCCCAATTCCCTTCATCAGTGCCATCTGACAATTCTTTCCTTATATCGCCTTCAGTTGTGGCGCCCACGGCAATGACTTTATCATAGGCTGCCGGGTATCGCACATTTTTTTTCTCTGGATTGTGGTCAACATCTGTGCCATAATTCCCGGCAGCAGCCACCAGCACACAATTGTAGTTGTCAGCGGCGTTGTTTATCGCTGCCTCCATAGGAGCATAAGGCACTCCAAATCCAAAACTCATATTGATCACGCGGGCACCGTTTTCCGCGGCATAGGTTATTGCCTCGGTAGCCTGTGAGAGTAATGGCTGATAATTTTCTACCCGTAGTGACATGAGTTAAACACCTTGAGAAGCCGCCCAACCGCCCGCTACTCCGGCAACGCCAAGATAACTGCCATATTCATAATTGTTTGTCTGGGCGAGAGCCACCCCTGCCACCGCCGTGCCATGATAATAGGTACCGGAAGGGTCATTGTCACCGTCTTGAAAATCCCAGCCCACTAAGTCATCCACTTTACTATTGTTGTCATTATCACTCCAATCCAGATCACCACCAACATAATAGGGGTAGAAATCTGCTGTCCCGTTCCCGTTAAAATCTTCGGCTGGATTCACCCAGATGTTGCCATCCAAGTCCTCATGCCCGTAATCAGTACCACTATCGATTACCGCCAATATGATGGAATTACAACCGGTATTGATATCCCATGCCTGGAGCACACTAATTTTCGGTAAATACCATTGATTGGAATACAATGGGTCATTTGGTGTACCGTAATATTCTCCTAATGCATCAAACTCTACATAGTCAAACAAAGGATTTTTTGAAAATTTTAACGCAATAACAAAAGGATCATGAGGACTGGTTACCTCCACTACATAGTATCCGCCAAACAGCTCCCCTGAAACGACATTAACTTGAGAAAAACCAGCTTGTTCAAGGTCAAATATCCTCACGTCGCTGCGATCATGTAGTCGAATGATGAGACGCTGCGGAACAATCCGGTCGCCCTGCCTTCCATTTGCGAAGTTGTACCACACGCCATCCAATTGTCTATATTCCCGGCCCTGCAATTCAAAGGTTTGTGCCTGCACTTGGTTAAATCCTGACGCCATAAGAAGAGAAACAATAAGCCACATTATGTAGGAAGGTTTGCATTGATTGAAAGTATTTTGTTTATTCATAGTATTTCCTTTTAATTAAATTTTAGTTCATCACTCAGGTGTGAACTGGAAAATATCATTGGGCGTGGCGACATACAGCGCTTCCTCGACCTCATCCCAAACCATATCATAAACAATTAGAGAATCGTCGTTGGGAACCTCGATAGATTTCCAGCTATTACCGGCATCCCACGTTTCCCAAAAGGCTTGGCCTTGAACAGCACTTCCCGCCCACAGATGTTGCGTACTTCGAGGATCTGCCACTAAATCAAGCACACCGTAGATGGTATCAAGACCAGCAATGTTTATCCACGATTGACCGCCATCACTACTTTTAATTATCCCACTACCCAATCCAACATAAACCATGTCGGAATTCGTATCATCAAAGGCAATGCTGTAGATGGCATTGCTTGAAGGGATCACCTGTTGAAGGTCAATCACTTGCCAGGTTTTAGCCGAATCGACGGACTTAAGTAAAAAGCCATCCATAAAAGCCGTCTCGCCACCCATCCAGACTATATGTGTGGATATCGGATGGTTAGCGAAAATGTTAACTTGTTGACGACCATTAGCTACCAATTCCCATTGGTTTCCAAAGTTCACGGTAGAGTAAATGGATAAACCTGCGCCTAAAATGCGGTCCGGAAATTGAAGAAATAACTGAATGCTGCCTGGGCTTGACACTCCACTGTCTGCTAGTGTCCAGTTTTGCCCGCCGTTCACCGATCGGTAGATTTTGTGTTGCCCCGCTCCTCCGGTGTTAGACGTCACCATCAACCAGTCAGGGTTTTCCTGGTGTATCACCACATGTCGGACGCCGTTCCCATTGCTCCATGAACCCGCTGGGTCGGCTAAGCCAAGATATTCCCAGTCTGCATCTTCCTGGCGCATATTCTTTCGCCACAGTCCGTCGATAGCTCCGCAGACGTACAAGTAAGGGTCTGCCATGACCAGGCGAGATGCGATCCTGTCTCCATATCCAAGGGCTTCCCATTTCGGTGAGTTTTTATCATCAGTTGGATTGTTCCCACATGTAAAAAACAATGGCAGAATAGCTGAAAAGAACAGGAAGGAATAAAAACGTTTCGATATGTATATCATGGGGGTTCAAATACTATATCATAATTAACCTTTAACAATTTACAGGTTTTTTTTGTATTGTACAATGTCAAACGCCTTCACGTCGCTGAGATCACGTAGTCGAACGATGAGACGCTCAGGAACAATCCGGTCACCCTGAATTCCATTTGCGAAGTTATACCACACGCCATCCAATTGTCTATATTCCCGGCCCTGCAATTCAAAGGTTTGTGCCTGCACTTGGTTAAATCCTGACGCCATAAGAAGGGAAACAATAAAACACATTATGTGGGAAGGTTTGCATTGATTGAAAGTATTTTGTTTATTCATAGTATTTCCTTTTAATTAAATTTTAGTTCATCACTCAGGCGTGAACTGGAAAATATCATTGGGCGTGGCGACATACAGCGCTTCCTCGACCTCATCCCAAACCATATCGTATACCACGAGAGAATCGGCACCTGGAACCACGACAAGCTGCCAACTATGACCGGCATCCCATGTTTCCCAAAAGGCTTTGCCTTGAAGGAAACTTCCTGCCCACAGGTGCTGTGTATTTCGAGGGTCTGTTACCAAAGCACCAACGTCATATACCATGTTATTGATTGGCATACGAATCCATGATTGACCGCCATCCGTGCTTTTTAAGACCAAGCCCGTACCCAGATAAACTATATCAGGGTCAGCGGCATTGAAGGCAATGCTATGTATACCACCACCAGGGTTTACTTGCTGAAGGTCAATTTTTTTCCATGTTCTACCTGAGTCAGCCGAGTTAAGTAAAAAGCCCTCCATAAAAGCAGTGGATCCACCCATCCAGCAAATATGCTTGGCTATCGGATGGTTAGCGAAAATGTTAACTTGTTGACGACCATTAGCTACTATTTCCCAATGGTTTCCAAAATCCTGAGTGGAGTAAATCAATAACCCAGCGCCTAATACGCGGTCCGGATATTGAAGAAACAACTGAATGTTGCCTGGGCTTGACACTCCACTGTCGGCCCGTGCCCAGCTCTGTCCTCCATCAAGCGAGCGAAAGACCTTATAGCTAATTCCGTCACTATACGCCACCATAAGCCAATCAGGATTATCGTAATAAACTACCAAATTATGGACGCCCCTCCAAGTCACCTGTAGTCCACTTGTATCAGCTAAGCCAAGATATTCCCAATCTGCATCTTCCTGGCGAACATTCTTTCTCCACAGTCCGTCGATAGCTCCGCAGACGTACAAGTAAGGGTCTGCCATGACCAGGCGAGATGCGATCCTGTCTCCATATCCAAGGGCTTCCCATTTCGGTGAGTCCTTGTCATCAGTTGGGTTGTTCCCGCATGTGAAGAACAATGGCAGAATAGCTGAAAATAACAGGAAGGAATATAATCGTTTTGATATGTATATCATGTTGGGTCCAAATACTATATCACAATTAACCTTCGATAATTTACAGGTTTTTCTGGTATTGTTCAATGCCAAACGCCTTCAAGTAACTCCGATCCCGTAGTCGAACGATGAGACGCTGAGGAACAATTTGGTCGCCCTGCCTTCCATTTGCGAAGTTGTACCACACGCCATCCAATTGTCTATATTCCCGGCCCTGCAATTCAAAGGTTTGTGAATATCCTTGCTCGGGTCCTATAGTTACGAAAAGGAAAGTAATAAGCCACACTATGTAGGAATTTTTACTACCTCTCAGAAGATTTTGCCTATTCATGGTCTACCCCTTTAAATTAAGGTTGATGTCATCTCTCAGGCGTGAACTGGAAAATATCATTGGGCGTGGCGACATACAGCGCTTCCTCGACCTCATCCCAAACCATATCGTATACCACGAGAGAATCGGCACCTGGAACCACGACAAGCTGCCAACTATGACCGGCATCCCATGTTTCCCAAAAGGCTTTGCCTTGAACACCACTTCCTGCCCACAGGTGCTGTGTATTTCGAGGGTCTGTTACCAAAGCACCAACGTCATATACCATGTTATTGATTGGCATACGAATCCATGATTGACCGCCATCCGTGCTTTTTAAGACCAAGCCCGTACCCAGATAAACTATATCAGGGTCAGCGGCATTGAAGGCAATGCTATGTATACCACCACCAGGGTTTACTTGCTGAAGGTCAATTTCTTCCCATGTTCTACCCGAGTTAGCCGAGTTAAGTATAAAGCCCTCCATAAAAGCAGTGGATCCACCCATCCAGCAAATATGCTTGGCTATCGGATGGTTAGCGAAAATGTTAACTTGTTGACGACCATTAGCTACTATTTCCCAATGGTTTCCAAAATCATGAGTGGAGTAAATGGATAAACCGGCGCCTAATACGCGGTCCGGATATTGAAGAAACAACTGAATGTTACCTGGGCTTGACACCCCACTGTCCACCCGTGCCCAGTTTTGCCCGCCGTCCAGTGATCGGTAGATTTTGTGTTGCCCTGCTCCTCCGGTGTTAAACGTCACCATCAACCAGTCAGGGTTTTCCTGGTGAATCACCACATGTCGGACGCCGTTCCCATTGCTCCATGAACCCGCTGGGTCGGCTAAGCCAAGATATTCCCAATCTGCATCTTCCTGGCGAACATTCTTTCTCCACAGTCCGTCGATAGCTCCGCAGACGTACAAGTAAGGGTCTGCCATGACCAGGCGAGATGCGATCCTGTCTCCATATCCAAGGGCTTCCCATTTCGGTGAGTCCTTGTCATCAGTTGGGTTGTTCCCGCATGTGAAGAACAATGGCAGAATAGCTGAAAATAACAGGAAGGAATATAATCGTTTTGATATGTATATCATGTTGGGTCCAAATACAGTATCATTATCATTAATAACCTTCGATAATTTTCAGGTTCTTCTTGTATTTTTAAAGGTCAAATCTCCTCACATTGCGCCGATCACGTAGTCGAACGATGAGACGTTGAGGAACAATTTGGTCGCCCTGCCTGCCACTGACGACGTTGTACCACACCCCATACATTTGTTTATATTCCCGGCCCTGCAATTCAAAGGTTTGTGCCTGCACTTGGTTAAATCCTGACGCCATAAGAAGAGAAACAATAAGCCACATTATGTGGGAAGGTTTGCATTGATTGAAAGTATTTTGTTTATTCATAGTATTTCCTTTTAATTAAATTTTAGTTCATCACTCAGGCGTGAACTGGAAAATATCATTGGGCGTGGCTACATACAGTACTTCCTCGACCTCATCCCAGACTATATCATAAACGATTAGAGAATCGTCGTTGGGAACCTCGATAGGTTGCCAGCTATTACCGGCATCCCATGTTTCCCAAAAGGCTTTGCCTTGAACAGCACTTCCCGCCCACAGATGTTGCGTACTTCGAGGATCTGCCACTAAACCAAGCACACTATAGATGGTATCAATACCAGCAATGTTTATCCACGATTGACCACCATCACTACTTTTAATTATCCCACTACTCATTCCAACATAAACCATGTCGGAATTTGTAGCATCAAAGGCAATGTTGTAAATGACATTGACCGAAGGGATAACTTGCTGAAGGTCAATTTCTTCCCATGTTCTACCCGAGTTAGCCGATTTAAATAAAAAGCCCCTGGAAAAAGCCGTCGTGCCGCCCATCCAGCAAATATGCTTGGCTATCGGATGGTTAGCGAAAATGTTAACTTGTTGACGACCATTAGCTACTATTTCCCAATGGTTTCCAAAATCCTGATTGGAGTAAATCAATAATCCACCGCCTAATATGCGGTCCGGATATTGAAGAAATAACTGAATGCTGCCTGGGCTTGACACCCCACTGTCCGCCCGTGCCCAGTTTTGCCCGCCGTCCAGTGATCGGTAGATTTTGTGTTGCCCTGCTCCTCCGGTGTTAAACGTCACCATCAACCAGTCAGGGTTTTCCTGGTGTATCACCACATGTCGGACGCCGTTCCCATTGCTCCATGAACCCGCTGGGTCGGCTAAGCCAAGATATTCCCAGTCTGCATCTTCCTGGCGAACATTCTTTCTCCACAGTCCGTCGATAGCTCCGCAGACGTACAAGTAAGGGTCTGCCATGACCAGGCGAGATTCGAACCTGTCCCTATATCCAAGGGCTTCCCATTTCGGTGAGTCCTTGTCATCAGTTGGGTTTTTATTGCAAGTGATGAAGGTGATAGTCAGAAGAAAGAGGGAAACTAGAAACAATAACCTCTGTTTTTTCATAGTCACTTATCTAAATAGCCGGTTAATACTATAAATAGTTCCTTAAAAAGAGAATGTATTCCTGCTATCAAAAACCAATTTAGGATGGAGCCGCTCGATGAACGAGGAAGATAAACTAATCGAAAAACTCGTTTCGGATCTCGGCGTATTTGATCGTATTCTGCAGATTACGATAAAAGGGAGGTTTAAGTTTTTCCAGGAGATTGATCGTTGCATCTGAGTCATAATCGAATCGTTCCACTTCCCATCGGTACTCGTTACCAACGGTGAGGTAACCGATAGCTCCATTCCGATTTTTATCAAAGGGCAAGCCCGTGCTGCCCTGGCAGAGAATTTCCAGATTACCGTTTCCCTCTTTCCGGTAGAGGTGAACATGACCATGTACAAAAATAAAAAGTTTAATATCAGGATACCGAACCTTAACATGGTTCCGCCAGGTGAGTGCCTCCTCTAGTGAGGGGGGTTGATCGTCACGCTCATACCAGGCGTGGCAAAATTCCACCAATGTTGAGTCTACTTTTACCCGGTGGGAAATTCGCATTTGTCTAATGAAATTAATTCCTTCTTCCCCAAGCTGGTCGTATGTCCATTGCTCATGTTGCACAATTCCCTGATTTACGGGGTCATCCGGACTCATCCCTTCAATAGTGGGAGTTTCGTGTTCCCAAATCTTTTCAATGATATAACGGTCGTGATTTCCTTTTAAGAACACACAGTTATCTAAGCCTTTGAGGAGGTGTAAAACTTCTTTTGGAGCAGGCCCAAGAGCGAAATTATCCCCCAAGCAAATAATTTGATCGACATCTTTGTGTTTTTCGATTTGGGAAAGAGCAACTTTCAGAGCAGAGAGATTTCCATGTATATCTGTTAAGATTGCGAATGTTTTGTTTGCCATACCGTCAATTATACTTTTTATAATGCAAAAATATAACAATCAAATTTTACAAGGTCAAATAATCTTTTTTTGGTGTGATTTTAGTCAATTCAACTTGCAACAAGGAACAAGTCAAAGTTAATTTTACCTCGTTTAATGTCATCAAACTCCATACTTGCAATCGGATCCATAGCCTTGGATTACCTTGAGTTGCCAAGCGGGCAAAAAGGGGAGACATTAGGTGGGTCGTTGACCTATTTCACTCTGGCAGCCGGTTCATTGGCACCTGTTCATCCGGTAGGTATAGTTGGAAGAGATTTCCCGGAAGAAGGGATGAAGCTGTTCGCCGAATATTCAGCAAATCATGACGGGATTCAAGTTACAGGGGGTAAGACATTCAGGTGGGGAGGGAAATATCAATGCGATTGGAATACAAGGGAAACGCTTTATACGGAATTAGGTGTGTTCGAGAATTTTGATCCTGAACTGAGTATAATAAATAAAACGTGTTCCTATGTGTATCTCGGGAACATTCAGCCTTCGCTTCAATCCAGAATACTACAACAGATAATCTCCCCAAAGTTGATCGTCTGTGACACCATGAATCTGTGGATTGACAATTTTAAGGATGATCTCATGAAAGTTCTTTCAGAGATTGATATATTGCTTATTAATGATAGTGAGGTATCCCTTTTGATGGGTATGTCTGACCCCTTTGAAGCAGGGAGGAAAATTCTGGAGGTTGGACCTGCAGCAGTTGTTGTAAAAATGGGCTCACATGGCTCTGCTCTCATTGATAAAGGGAATTTGGTTAATGTGGATGTTTATCCTGTCAAAAGAGTAATAGATCCTACAGGAGCAGGTGATTCTTTCGCTGGGGGGTTTCTGGGGGCGTTATCTATGGGTTTATCCATGGTAGAAAGTATGTTATGGGGAACTGCAACGGCATCTTTCTGTATTGAAGGATTTGGAACGGAAGCCATGCGTGAATTAACGTTGACCGATATAAAAAAAAGGAAAAATACAGTCTGGAATATGTCTAAATTGCCTTGAAAAACCTGGAGGGGTTTGGTAAATTCGGCGAAATTTGACTAAGATATTTTTATTGAAGGAGTAAACCATGTTTAGTAAAAAACTGATACAATCATTTGTTGTGATTGGTGTAACTGTAATGTTTTGGGGTTGTGCCAGTGAACAGCTTGAGTCTGCAAGACTTTATATTCGCGAGGAGAATTGGAGTAAGGCTGAGGAAATGCTTTTGGCTGCAATAGAAGCAGAGCCGGAGAATGCAGAAATTTATTTTCTTTTGGGTAAGGAAATCTATGCACGGCAGGCAGAATGGGACAAAATGAATAGCATGTTCGATAAAGCAATTTCTTTGGATCAAGACAAAAAATTACGTACTGGAGAGCCCATTCATTCTGCTGTTAAAAGTGAACGAGCGAAGTATTGGAGCGAATATTATAACAAAGGCGCTGATTCCTATAATGTAGCCTTGCAAAGTGAGGGCTCACAGAAAAACGAAAGTCTGGGGAAAGCAATCGACGCTTTTAATACTGCTATACAGATTTATAGTGAGGAGCCAAAAACCTACAGGAATTTGTTGTTTTGTTACGTACAGTTAAAAGACTCGGAACAGATAGCGTTGACATTGAACCAGGCTCTTAGAAAAAATCCGGAAGATGCCTCATTACTAATAACAGCCGGGAAAGTTTCGCTTGATAATGGTGATGTAGATAAAGCTATCGAATATTTAGAAAAAGCGATCAGAACCGATAGAAGAAACAGCAGTGCTATCCGGTTGTTAGCTGATGCGTATTACGAAAAAGGAGATAAGGAAGGGGCTATTTTTGCCTATAAAAAAGCTATCCGGAATGACCCTGATAATGTAGATCTTAATTTTAATTTAGGTGTCCTTTATCTCCAGATAGAAGATTACGATTTTGCAGAAGAAAAATTCAGGAAGGTTCTGCAACTTAATCCGGATGATTTTGAAGCCATTATGGGTGTGGGAGAAGCCTATGAAAGGCTGGAGCAGTGGGAAGACGCTGAGTATTATTACAACAAAGCGTTAAGAATTGAGGCTGAAAACGCCACATTGATAAGGGCATTGGCAAGAGTCATCTATAGACAGGGTCGTGTGGAAGAAGGATCTGAGCTGCTTAACCGGGCAAAAGCATTGGAATAGAAATTTTACCCAATCGTTTTTCTCTTCATTAAATAGCCGTTAAGAGCTAAATCGAGGTTCTCGTCAGTATAGATGGGGACATAGTCTATGTTTTTCGAACGGCATTTGATTTTATATGTATTCTGAAACTCTTTCACAATTTTTCGGTAGGCTGTTTTAATCTGCCACGGTTCGGTGGTGATTTCTTTACCTGATTCAAGGTCCCGGAATCGGGTTCTAACGGAATAGTTGAAATCCAACTCCTGGCGATCGAGGAGATGAAAGACAATCACTTCATGTTTTTTATGTCGAAAGTGTTTGAGACCGGTCAACACATCGTCCGGATCATCTAAAAGATCCGAGATCAGAATAATAAGTCCCCGCTTCCAAATTTTTTCTGCCAGTTGGTGAAGAGCAGGTGCAATCTTTGTATCGGGACCTGTTGTTATGTTTTCCAACAGGGCAAGAACTGTGTTGAGATGGCTTTTGGTAGAACGTGGCGGGACAAAACCCCTTGTATGTTCATCAAACAATGTGAGCGAAACTCCATCTTGTTGATTGAGCATCAGATAAGTAAGAGCTGCAGCGAGATAAGTGCCATACTGTAGTTTTGAAACAGGACCGCTCTTGAAGGTCATGGATTTGCTGGTATCCAAGAGCAAATATGACCGTAGGTTTGTTTCTTCTTCAAATTGTTTAATGTAGAAGCGGTCAGTCTTGCCATAGAGCTTCCAGTCAATGTGTCGGATTTCATCCCCAATTCCGTATGCACGATGTTCTGCAAATTCAACGCTGAAACCGTGGTAAGGACTTTTATGCAATCCAACGATATATCCTTCTACCACTAACCGTGCTATAAGAGACATGTTGTTCAACTTTGCCACCATCTCGGGTTGGAGGTATTTTCGTTTATCAATTATCGTCATGTTAAATGTTGGACGTTGTACGTTAGACGTTTCACGTTATTTCCCTGAAAGTTCATATTGATTGTTTTTCAAAGGTGTCCGAAGACCCACAAGTAGTGTGTAATTTCCAAGGTATAGCGAACATTAAGGTCGATCTTTAATCGATTTATGATAGGCAATAAGTTTAGCTTTGAGTTTCTCTATGAATTCTTCGGCTTGTGCCAGTTTGGCTTTGTTGATATAGGACAATTCACTTGCAATGATTAATTGGGAGTGTGTTTCGAATAGTGAACTAATAGCAATGTCGATATAGTGCTTCCGATCAGCAGCAGTTCGCCGCCCTGAACCTTCAGCAATACATGAGGAAATGGTTACAGCGGCGTCTCTCAATTGGCTTGTCAAACCGTAACGTTCTTCTTTTGGAAACGAATTAGTTGTTTGATAGATAGATTTCACATACTGCACCGATAACTGAAAAACTTCTAACTCTTTAAATGAAGCCATTTTTTAACTTCTAACGTACAACGTATAACGTCTAACGTAGATCCTTAATCAATCTCTCCAGCACATCATCCGTTTTTACGCCATCGGCTTCGGCATTGAAATTGGTAATGATGCGATGTCGCAATACAGGTTTTACCATGGTAATAACATCGGAAATATCAGGAGTGGGTCTAGCCTCCAGCACCGCTTTTGCTTTGGCTCCAAGGATAAGATATTGAGAGGCTCGGGGTCCTGCACCCCACTCCAGCCAGTCATTAATAAATGGAATTCCGTCATTAGAAGGCCGGGTACTTGCCACAAGATTAACAGCAAACTCTACCACATTATCAGCTACAGGGACATGCCTTATCAACATCTGGAAATTCTGTATAGTTTCTCTGGAAATAATTGTGTCGAGATGAGCTTCATGTCCGCTGGTCGTTGATTTTACAATTTCAATTTCTTCCTCCTTAGATGGATAAGTAATGTTAATACTAAACATGAAACGATCAAGCTGTGCCTCCGGAAGAGGATAGGTACCTTCTTGTTCGATTGGATTTTGGGTGGCAAGGACTAAAAATGGTTCTTCCAATTTATAGGAATTCCCAGCAGCGGTGACATTATATTCCTGCATCGCTTCAAGGAGGGCTGCCTGTGTTTTGGGTGGTGTGCGGTTGATCTCATCAGCGAGAATAATATTACCAAAGATAGGCCCTTTCACGAATTTAAAACTTCGCTTTCCGGTTGTGTGGTCCTCCTCAATAATTTCGGTTCCTGTTATGTCACTGGGCATGAGGTCTGGAGTGAACTGAATCCGACTGAATTTCAGATCTAATATTTCTGCAAAAGATTTGATAACCAATGTTTTTGCCAATCCTGGCACCCCGATGATGAGGGCATGTCCTCGGCATAAAAGGGTAATTAGGATATGCTCGAGTATTTCTTTCTGACCAATAATAATTTTTCCCAGTTCAGAAAATATTCTATCTCGAGTGTCGTGTAATTGTTCTACAAGTTGTATGTCATTATTCTGGTTCATGTTTTCTCTTTCTATTTGCTGTTAAATTGAAGAGTTCCAAACGAAAAATTTACGCAGAGACCTTTCCCAAATCAAAGGAATTCTCTTGAAATCTCTCAGCACAAACGATAACTTGATATCAAGCAAAACGCACCTATGATGAATTCGTTCCTCACATTAACCGACGTCAAGGAAGTAGTTGACTTTGTGCGGGGGAAAATTGTAACGCCCCCGGAAATAGCTGTAATCCTGGGGTCAGGTCTGAGCCTGATTACAAAGGATGTTGAAGAAGCTGTGACGATAACCTATAAAGAAATCCCGGGTTATCCTCAGCCAACAGTAAAAGGTCATACAGGAGAATTTATTTCGGGGGAAATTGGAAATGTACCTGTTCTTTTTGCCAGCGGGCGATTTCATTATTATGAGGGTCACAATATTGAAACACTGACCCTTTCCATTAGGCTGTTCCATGCGCTCGGTATTAGAAATCTGATTATTACTAATGCTGCTGGCTCAGTAAGAAGGTCATCCCCGCCAGGAACATTGATGGCGATATCAGGACACATGGACTGTACATTCCGCGATGGACCCCTTCAACCGGAGATCTTTCGGAATGAAAAATATCATGACACCGAACTTTTAAAACTGGCATTAGATACGGCAAAAAGGCTAAATGTAAAATTAACCGAGGGTGTCTACGTCTGGACACTTGGACCGTCCTTCGAAACTCCTGCAGAGATTCGAATGATTCGGGAGTTCGGAGGTGATGCTGTTGGCATGTCAACTGTGCCGGAAATTCAAGCGGCAGGTGAATTAGGGCTGCGCGTTTTGGGAATATCATGTTTGACCAATTATGCGGCTGGCATTACAGATAAGCCGTTAACCCATGAGGAAGTGATGGAAACCACAGCTGAAGTGGGAAAAGATTTCACACGATTGGTTAAAGAAATTATTACGGCAATAGGAAAAGAGTAAGCTAATCATGAGGGTTACTGAATGAACATTAAAATTCGGTCGGAAGTAAAAGCAATCCGGGATAAAATCATAGAATTCAGGCGGTATCTCCACAAACATCCGGAACTTGCATTTCGAGAATTTAAGACTGCGGAATTTGTTGCAGGGGAATTACAGGAGTGTGGGTTAAAGGTTTCAATAAACATCGGTAAAACAGGTGTAGTGGGTTTATTAGAGGGGTCACAGTCAGGACCTTGTATTGGTCTTCGTGCTGACATGGATGGATTACCCATTCAAGAAACAGGTAGCCTACCATTTAAATCAGTAAATGACAAGGTGATGCATGCTTGCGGACATGATGGTCATATGGCTATGCTCTTGGGTGCGGCAAGTATCCTGATAGGATTTCGGGATCGCCTTTCGGGTTCTGTGAAGTTCATATTCCAGCCTGCGGAAGAAGGAGGGGGTGGTGCTAAATATATGATTGCAGACAGCGTTCTGGATAATCCCAGTGTTGATGAAATTTACGGTATCCACCTCTGGAATTATCAGGAATTCGGGACAGTTGGAATCAAAGATGGACCTATCCTGGCTGCGGCAGATATATTTACGATTACTATCTTAGGAAAGGGAGGACATGGCGCCGTTCCCCAGAATACTGTAGATGCCATCGTGGCTGCGTCTCATCTTGTTACTGCACTTCAAACTGTTGTCAGTCGAAACACAAATCCACTCGAGTCGACGGTTGTTACTGTGGGTATGATAGAAGGGGGTCACAATTTTAACGTGATTGCGGATAAGGTTGTTTTGAAAGGAACCATCAGAGCCTATACCGACGCCAATCGGCAGATGATTATCCGTCGAATGAATGAAATCATTATAGGGATAGCTAAGTCATTTGGAGCTGAGATCTCTTGTATTTTTGAAGATGGCTACCCACCCACCATCAATTCTGAACCGGAAACTATCAAGGCAGCCAACGCTGCTAAAAAGATAGTGGGAAGTGGGGTTCAGTTCCCATACATGTCCATGGGTGCTGAGGATATGTCGTATTACCTGGAAAAAGTTCCCGGCTGTTTTTTCTTTGTTGGATCCTCTCCTGAAGGCGTAGATCCATCAGAAATTCCCCACCACTGCTCGCATTTTGATATTAATGAGGAGGCGCTGTTGGTAGGGAGTTCAATTTGGGTTCAACTTATTGATGACCTTATTAGAACATAGCTACGTCCCGTCCGCCGCTTGCCAGCTGCAGGCAGGGAGGCTGGGCAGGTAGGCGATACAGTGAAATAATGATGTAGTTATCCCACTAACCAGTAAGTGTTTTAACCTGCCTGGTCTCCTGACTTCCCCCAAAAGGGACTTCAAATTATAGCCTATTTATGTGATGGGATAAATCTTGAAGAATAATTGGGATCTTTATTAACGACGCGGCCTCGCCTCATTTATACGTAAAGTACGCCCCTTGAACTCTTGGCCATTAAGGGCTTCAATTGCGGCAGTTGCTTCATTGGCTTCCATTTCGACAAAACCAAAACCACGGGATCTTCCGGTATTACGGTCTGTTATTAACTTAACGGATTCTACTTTCCCATGTTGTGAAAATAAGTCACTAACTTCAGATTCAGTAGTATCAAATGCCAAGTTGCCGACATATATGGATGTTGCCATATCTGTTTTCTCCTTCATTAATTAATCTATAAAGTCCGGAATCATTTACAAGTTAGGCCAAAACAGGATATAGTATAATCCGTTTGTAACGAGCTTGTGCCACCGAACTAATGCAGGGAGAATTTAAGAATTCTTTTATGACAAACTATAATTTTTATATTACTGTTTTTCAAAGTGATAAAATATCAGATATTCCGGAATTACCATAGTAATGACCCTAAATCTACATTTCCTCCTGTTAAGATAATGCCAATTCGTTGATTGTAAACATCAATTTTTTGTTCCAAAAGAGCTGCCACAACCACGGCTGATGAGGGTTCGATGATAATCTTCATCCGTTCCCACACCACCCTCATTGCATGGATAATACTTTGATCACTAACCGTGATAATGTCATCTACATACTTTGTAATAATGGAAAAGGTTAATTCTCCAAGGGAGGCAAGGAGTCCATCTGCAATGGTGTTGGGATTACTACAAGGAATAAGTCTTCCTGAGGAGAATGATCGAAACGCATCATCCGCACCTTCTGGTTCCACACCGATAATATTGATGTGGGGATATTTTTCTTTTACAACAATGGCAGAACCGCTAAGCAATCCACCCCCACCGACAGGTGTTATAATCATGCCCAGATTGGGCACATTGGCTAACAACTCTAAGGCAGCTGTAGCTTGACCCGCAATTACCTTTGGATCATTGTAAGGATGGATAGGAATAGCCCCAGTCTCTTCGAGGAGTTGGGAAAGGGTCGATTCCCTGGCTTTGAGACTGGGTTCACAAAACCTGATTTTTCCTCCATAGCTCTGCACGGCTTTTATCTTGAAATTCGAGACGTTGGAGGGTACAACAATATGGGCGTCCATGCCGCGATTTTTTGCTGCCAAAGAAAGAGCTGCACCATGATTTCCGGAGGAATGGGTTGCCACTCCCCGTTTCGCTTCTTTATCGGTGAGAAACATGACAGCGTTACATGCTCCCCTGAATTTAAACGCCCCTGCTTTTTGGAAATTCTCACATTTGAAGTAAAGTTGTGCATGGGTCAATTTATTAAAATATGAATTGGTCAGAATTGGAGTTATATGGGCATAGGGAGCAATTCTTCTTACTGCTTCCCGGATGTCTTTTAAGGTCGGAATGGAATTCATGATATTGACCTGTTTAAATTTGGTAATTCCTCATATACTAGTAAGTTTACTAAGAACCAAGAATCAAGTCGGAGCGAGGCGTAGATCCCGAAGTTTTCGGGAGCGAATGTTGGGACTCCGTGCTAATAATTTCTGTTTTCACATTTCCCCAGTACACTCCGCTACGGGGCAGGCTAATTTCCAATAACTTGTTTTCCTTCTTTTGTATCAACTGTTAATCAGTTTTACTTTAATTGAAATTATAGCAAATTCCAATCAACAATTCAATAAAGGTTCGACAAACATCATGATAAAAATAACACATGTATCTAAGGAGTTTAAGCTGACAAAAAAGTCACGCAATGAGATGGGAGAAGCTTACCGAAATGCAAAGACCATAAAGGCTGTGGATGATGTCAGTTTTGAGTGTCCACCAGGAAGAGTATTTGGATTGTTGGGACCCAATGGAGCAGGGAAAACAACCACCCTCCGGATGGTCGCAACGATGTTAAAACCTACTTCAGGAAACATCACTGTGGCTGGGTATGATACACAAATCGACCCGCAGAAGGTGAGGGAAAGGATTGGGTTCATGACGGGTCAAACGGCTTTATATGACAGGCTCACACCCAATGAAATGGTTCGATACATTGCTGACCTTCAGGGAATGGATGTGACTGAGTTCAAATCCAGACGAGATCAGCTTTTTGATGTTCTTGACATGCATGACTTTGCTAATCGTCGAATTGCTCGTCTAAGTACCGGAATGAAACAAAAAACATCCATAGCGAGAACAATCATACACAATCCCGAGGTTATCATCTTTGATGAACCGACGGTAGGTCTCGATGTAATGACGTCTCGAAGGATTATTGAACTTATTCGTACCTGCAGGGAAGAAGGTAAAACAATACTCTTTTCCACTCACCGCATGGAAGAAGTCAAATTGTTGTGTGATGATATGGCTATAATTCATCAGGGCAGGTTATTTTTCTGTGGGAAATTTGAGGATTTTGAATCTCAAATGACTTTCGACAGCTTTGAAGACGAATTTATCCATATGACTGCGGAGGCGTGATGAACCAGTTTATTACCATATTTAAAAAAGAACTGAAAGACATTCTTAGGGATCGACGTACAATCATAATGATGATCATTGTACCTATGGTTATAACTCCAATGCTAATTGTGGGTATGTTGAAAATACAGCGGATGCAACTTGAGAAGGCTAAAGCCAAGGAAATTCGAGTCGCCTTTTTGGGTAAAGAAAATGCTCCCCAATTATATCAAATATTCGAAGAGGGTGAAAAAATTGTCTTAATCGACAACTTCCCCGTAGACAGTATTACCGCCAGTATCGCTTCAGAAGAAATTGATGGGGCGGTAATCGTTCATTCTGACTTTCCTGCTTATATAGAGTCTGACCGTCAAGGCAAGATTGAAGTTTATTTTAAATCATCAGAAGCTTATGGGAGTGCCATCAAACGGATGACCGATCTTATTGAGTCTTATGATGAACAAATTGTCGAAGAAAGGATTGATAGACTCAGTCTGGATAAAGATTTATTCGATGCGGTGGCTATCATTGAGATGGATGTCTCTTCCGCACAGGAAAGAATTGGGAAAATTGCGGGTGGGTATCTACCCTACATGTTTATTCTATTCAGTTTTATGGGAGCCATGTACCCTGGGATAGATTTGGGTGCGGGAGAAAAAGAAAGGGGAACGCTTGAGACACTGTTGTCCAGTCCGGCAAACCGCCTGCAAATTGTGCTTGGCAAACTCGGGGTTGTGTCATTATCGGGGATTATATCGGCACTGATCGCCATACTCGGTATTTACGTGGCTATCCAGATGATTGAAGACATCCCTGCTGATATGTTAGAGGTGATTTTAGATATGTTAGGATTCAGAATCATCATTACAATCCTGACGCTGGTCATACCTATTGCCATATTTTTTGCAGCGGTTGTACTGAGTATTTCCATCTACGCACGATCTTTCAAAGAAGCGCAGAGCATCATCGGACCTGCAAATATGATTATCATTATACCTGTATTGATTGGGTTATTACCAGGAATTGAATTGAATGCCAAAACTGCATTGGTCCCGATTTTAAATGTCTCTCTTGCCAGCAAAGATTTATTGGCGGGAACTATAAATCCATTTCATCTGGTGGAAGTCTATCTTTCCCTGTTCCTATTAGCCGGGATAGCTGTCTGGGGTTGTGTCAAATGGTTCAACCGGGAGGAGACATTATTCCGGAGTTGATACTCAATTGCTCGTCATGTTGTAGGGTTGTAGTCTGCTCGTCCCAGCAACCGATAGACGCTGAGTAGCTTTTGGTTGGGGTGGGAGTAGGACTGAGTTTCCGGGAAACATCCTCGAACAGGGCTCTCTCACAAGCTTCATTGTTGTCATAATAGAACCCAAAAATTGACTCCCACAATTCTCGCCCCTCCATACAGAGATAGAAGAAAACCCTGTCACGCCAGGGTTGGAATGCATCCCAGGCGGTTCGGAATAATTCTTCCTTAATTCTCATGGGGTATGAGAATTTCCCAGCGGCTTCTTCTAAGGGTATCTGCAAGACTTTGCTCTTAATACCCTTCAGTCTGAGACTTTTGATAGCCGGTTTGATAAAGGTCAGAGTGCCAAAAGAGACAAGCGCCACTTCCTCTGCGGAGAACACGTCAAGTAGGGTCTTAATAAGTTCCCGGTAATCGTTCTTCCAGCCCTGGTAGTATACCATAGGATGGAAGTGAAACCCTACACGAATTCCCTTGTCAGCTACCTTTCGGGCTGCTCTCAGTCGTTGTGTTAATGTAGCGGTGCGGTGTTCCTCTTGATCTATGATTACCTGTGGATTCAGAGACCAACTGACAAAGACGTTTTGCGGTGTGTCCGTTTCAAGAAAATATTTAACATTCTTTGATTTTGTTTTGAATTCAAGGATGACATTGGGATTCTTCATGGCAAATTCCATCTGAGCATCTAAGATACCATTTCGATTACCCAATGCCAGTGAATCGGAGGATTGTCCTGAACCAATGTGGTATTTCTTGTTGGGGTTTAAGACGATATTATCGAGTTTTTTTGAAAGATCGCCTACAATGGCGAGGTTATCTGGGTCGTAGAATGTCTGGATACTGCAATAGCTGCAACCTAAAACACAGCCCTGAATCACGTCTATCGTTTTGAGGTTGCAACAAACAGTCTTCTCGGAAGCCACAGGGCACATACCGAACACTTCATTGTTACTCTCCTGGATTGTGAGCTTCTTTGGATCAAATGGCGACGAGGATGGCGCTGCATGAGATTCATAGACAGTTTCCTGGTTCTTTAGCAAGAGCCACCTGTCTGTAAGTTTCTGGAGTAATCGCTTCTTCCGAGCCCTTCCCTCCAATGTTGTGAGTAGTTCCAATTCATTCCACTGGGTTGCCAAAGAGGGCTCGCTCCACATTCGAAGATCCACTGCAATCTCAGTGATTTGACGTAACTCTTGAAAGCTAAGCCGGTATTTGAATCCAATCTTGCGAATGAATATTTTCAATTCATCATCAAGATTCTGGTAAAGTACATGCTCACTGAATAAGTCGAATCGTTTTGTATAATCTATTTCTTTTTTCATTTGCCCTATCTATACACTTTGTTCTATGCCGTCTTTTCTAATTCTGATCGCCCGGCTGATAATTTCAATAGATGTTTTACTATAGATTCGATGGCAGATATATTCTGTTGGATGAGTTCTCCCACTTCTCGGTAATTGATTTCAGCATTTCGTTCATTATCCGAGATAATTTTTATGCAGTAGATGTGGTCACGGGATGAAAATCTAATTGCTGTCTGATAAAATCCGGCTGCTTCCATTTCACATGCTTCATCCTCCGTGTAATCGTGACTTTCCTTGTCTAAAGTCAAAATGGATTTCGTTATTATTTGGTGATCGAGATTGCGATCGAGTGACCATGACAGGCCGCTGCCGGCGTCTATGATCTTGTGAGCCGCCACAATGCTGCCGATGGGTAAGCTTTTATGTCCTGCCACACCTAAGTTCAACCAGGTTGTAGCGCCATCTGCTGCTGAGATTGAAGCCAAATGTGCTGTTGCCGCGCCTGCTGACACTTTCCCCACTCCGCAGATTACGAGCCAGATGCTTTTTTCCGAATTGGTATAAACTTTAAACGGGGAAGTGCTGAGTAATTCGAAGTTAAAATGCTTGACGATTGACTTTGCTTCCATAGGCAAAGCTATGACCATGTTCAATCTACCTGTTATTTGATCAGCGTTTGCCATTTCTCTTTGTAACTATCAACCTCCTCCAACTTACCCCGTTTTTTAGCTCCCTGGATATATATCTGGATTTTATCCGCCAACATTTGCTCTGTTGCAAGGCGATCATCACCACCTAACTTATCGGATGAGAGAATTTTCTCCAATGCTTGGATCCGAAACCGGTCCATGCCCCAATATTTTTTTGATAACTGGTCCTCGTGACCGCCATACTTGATGATGAGTTTTTCATCCACATATAGCACAAGATGCCGGGCTGTGACTCGAAGCCAAAAGTCGTAATCCTCACAAACGGGTAGCGTTTCATCGAATAACCCAATTTCATCGAATATAGACCTGTGGATAAGGGTGCTGGAGGGGGAGATGCAGCAGAGGGGGAGGCACTTCTGGAAAATCCAGCCCCCGTATTTTTTGTGCTTTTTCATTGGATTCACACGCCTCTCATTTCTAATCCAGATTTCATCGGTGTGGCAGAGTTTCATGTCGGGGTTTGCTCGGAGTGCCTCAAACTGGCGTTCCAGCTTCTCCGGCAACCACATGTCATCGGAGTCGAGAAAGGCGATCCAGTCCCCCGACGCTTCACGGATGCCGCGATTTCTGGCAGCGCTGACACCCTTATTGGACTGATGAAAATAAATAATTACTGGGTACTCTTGTTCCACAAGAACGGCTGTTTCGTCAGTACTGCCATCATCCACCACAATGATTTCATGAGGACAGATTGTTTGCGATAGAACAGAATCGAGGGCTCTTTGAAGTAATGAACTTCGGTTGAACGTTGGGATAATGACTGATACAGTTTCTTTCATAGTTTCAATGGAGGTGTCTGTATTACCCAATAGAACCTTGAAAAGGTGCATAATTTGAGTAAAAACTGAAAGTTAGACTTATCGCAGTTTATCGGACAGGTAGGATGTAAGCTTATCTTTAGATACCCGCTCCTGCTCCATAGAATCCCTATCCCTCACAGTGACCGTCTGATCCTCCAGCGTCTGTGAATCAACTGTGATACCATAGGGTGTTCCTGCTTCATCCTGTCGGCGGTAGCGTCGTCCAATTGAGCCGCCTGTATCGTTGAATGCAGCAAAGTGGGACCTGAGATCGTCAAATATCTTTTCCGCAATCTCGGGCATTCCATCTCGATTTACCAGAGGAAATACTGCCACCGTGATGGGAGCCAATCTGGGGTGCAATCGCAATACAACGCGTTTCTCACCACGAACCTCCTCCTCATGGTATGCATCCACAAGAATGGTAAGGACTGTCCTGTCTACCCCGGCAGAGGATTCTACTACAGCAGGCGTAATATGCTTATTGGATTTTGGATCAAACCACGTCATCTTTTTCCCGCTGGATTTTATGTGTTGGTCGAGGTCGTATGTTCCCCGGTCTGCGATACCCTCGAGTTCCGACCAACCGAAGGGGAATTCGTATTCCACATCATAACAGTCAGCGGCATAATGGGCTAATTCATCGTCTTTATGCTGTCGCAACCTGAGCTTTTCGGGAGTAATGCCTAAATTCTTATACCAATCGAAACGGGATTGCACCCAATAATCCAACCATTTCGAAGATTCTTGGGGATGGTCAAAATATTCCAGCTCCATCTGTTCAAATTCCCGAGTGCGGAAGAGAAAATTTCCGGTGGTGATTTCGTTCCGGAATGCCTTTCCTATTTGGGCAATGCCAAAGGGAAGCTTCATCCGGGCGGTGGATTGAGCATTGGCGAAGTTGACAAAAATCCCCTGTGCCGTCTCTGGCCTAAGATAGATGACGGAAGAGGAATCCTCAGATGGACCGTAGTGTGTTTTCAGCATGAGGTTGAACTGGCGCTGATCGGTCCAATCGGTTATCCCGCAGCGAGGACATGGTTTATTCAGGTCTATTTGGTCTGCCCGATACCGTGCTTTACAGTTTCTGCAATCCACCAAAGGATCGTGAAATTCCTGAACATGACCGCTGGCTTCCCACACCTTCGGATTCATGAAGATTGCTGCGTCCATCCCCACGACGTCCGCTCTGGAGGTTACTATATCTCGCCACCAGATCTGCTTCACGTTGTTTTTCAGTTCAACCCCCAGAGGACCGTAGTCGTAGGTGGCTTCCAGTCCGCCATAAATCTCGGAACTCTGGAATATAAATCCCCGTCGTTTGCACAGAGATACAAGTTTGTCCATTAAATTATTTGGCACTTTATTTTCTGAAATTCGGTTTCTATCCTGCTTGTTCGCATAATTCATTCGCTGTTATTCTGTCAATGGTACGGTACCTTTTGATGGGTATAGTTTTTACATCATTAGTATAAATGGAATGTTTCTTTCCTTCACGCAAAAGATAGAAGCCATTCTGATTAAGATATTTGGTAATAGTTCATCATGCAATGATTCTTGATAATAATTTTTGTTCGTAACGTTGAATATTCCTACCAGCCTGAATTACGTAGTCGGGCAGGTAAGAATAGCACCCTGCTTTAGCTGGGTGGTTTTCTAACGCATCCTGAATAGTGCGCTTCTCCGCAGGATCCTTAGGAAGCGTACTTTTTTAATCATCAAAGATACCATACCTCTTTTTCCATTCATCATATTCTTCTTGAAATGTTTTTATTCTATGATGTTCTAATTGATTTTCAATATATCGCTTCACCTTTTCTAGTTGTGATATACTCACTGAAAACCCTCCATACCCACGTTGCCAACTGAATTTTCCATTCATTAAATGACTATCATTAATCCAATGAGATGATTCTCCTTTAAATTCTTGTAATACATCAGCCAAACATTTATCAGAAGGTAAATTAATCAATCCATGAACATGTTCAGGTTGGATGTTAAGACGTTCTAATGGAACACCTATTTCATTTCCTAGATCCATAAGATGGCGATATAGTTTTTTACTGGTTTCTTTGAACAAACGTTTTCGGTGATTTTTTGTACCCCAGATGATATGAATCCAAATTCTCGTATGAGTATGTGTCATTTCTGCTTCCTATTGGAACATTCTTAGTAAGTCCGCTAAAGCAGACTAATATGTTCTTACGACCAATAACACCCAGCTAAAGCAGGGTGTTACTCTTATGTTACTTTTTAATTATGGTGGTGAACTATTACGATATTTTATCAGATCCCGACGTTATACGGATACTATATCTCAACAGGTATTTGTTCAGGCAATTTGCCATTTCTCCGGTTCCACATTAGTCCATCTCTTTTAACTCTTTCTCAATCACTTCATCATAGGGTATTTCTTTAGACTTTACCGGAGTGCGACTCACATCATCGGGTCTTTCTTTAAGATAAATCAGAAGCACACCGAGCGCAACAAACGCAATAACAATCGGAGTAGCCCAAGCTATAATATCGGATTTCGGAGGTGCGGAAAGGATCTGTTGTCCAAATCTTGATACGTAGGATTTTATGATTTCTTCTTTGTTCTTTCCAGCTGAGACCATTTGAGCTATCCTTTTTCGTTCGGGAATAGAAAAACCACATTCCGCATGATTACAAGTTCCGACAGTCATGGTACAACCACATTGGCACATTAAGCCAGATTCCACTTCTTTCCGAATTGCCTTGTTCTCATCGGCTGTAATTCCAGATGTCAGAAGTAAAGCGATGATGAATAATATCTGTTTCATCTCAAAATACCTTCATCCCGATTCTTCGGGATGTGGAGGAGTGATGGGAAAATATTGTTCAATCTATAGCTCCTGCTCCCTGCTTCATATTTTCATCTTTCCCTGCCTGAACGGCTTTGTCGGGCAGGTTTGTCCCCCCGACCCCGACTTGTCGGGGGGGTCGGGATGTGTGTTTCATTTAACTTTTAATCTTAATACTTGCTGTTGGAAAAATGGATAATATTGGTTCAATTCCTGAGATTATTTCCTGTTCCCGATTTATCAAGTCTATTTTAAGGGTTAAAAATTATAACAAAATAGGATATGATTTAATCTACCGTCTTCACCTTTTCTTCCAGTGATTGGGTGGTCTTTTTACAATTGGGACAGGCATAATATTTCCCCCTGTTTTTGGAGAAGCGTTCTTCGACATAAGTATTACTACACTCGATGCAGTGATATAAAATTGGCTTATTCCATGAGACATGTTTACAATCGGGATAGCGATTACAGCTATAGAATCGTTTCCCTTTTCTACTGGTCCGTTCGACGATTTCTCCGGTGCAGCCGATCTCAGGGCACAGAACTCCTGTGGAAATGGAGTTTGTAAATTTACATTCAGGATAATTACTGCAGCCCGCATACCGACCATAACGCCCTTTTTTCACAATTTGATCTCCCCCGCATTCGGGACACGGTATACCAAGTTTTTCTGGCTGAGATTCTTCCCCGAGTAAAGATTTGGCATTCCGGCACTTGGGGAAACCGGAACAGGCTAAAAACTTTTCTCCTCTTGAATTCCACTTAATGACCATTTTGCTACCACACTTTTCACACACTTCAGATGTTGTTTCTACAAGTGTCGATTTGATTTCTGATCTTCGTTCGCGAGCCTTATTTATGGATGTGTGAAACGGTTTATAAAAATTGTTAACAACATCCAGATATTTCAGTTTTCCTGTTTCAATGTTGTCTAATTCTTCTTCCATCCTTGCGGTAAACTGAAAGTCGAAAATGTCAGGGAGGTTGTTGGTAAGGACTTTGTTTACTGTCATACCAATTTCCGTTGGGATTAATTTACCTTTTTCCTTAGTAACGTATTCTCGCTTTTTCAGTCGGGAAATGATTTCAGCAAATGTGCTTGGTCTACCAATACCTCTGCTATCGAGTTCCTTGATGAGGGAACTTTCGGTGAAGTAGGGAGGCGGTTTGGTGAAGTGTTGTTCAGGTCTGAACTCAAGTCTTTCTACTATTTCACCCTCTGCCAAATATTTGGGTGTATTTTGATCTTCACTCTTTCTCGCCATAGGATACACCTTACGAAACCCGTCAAATTTGACCACAGACCCCTTTGTCCGAAAGAGGTGATCATCTCCTGCTAAGATATCGATGGTAGTTTGATTCAATACGGTGGGGGTCATCTGTGAAGCGACAAACCGCTGCCAGATCAGTTCATATAATTTGAATTCATCTTTTCCCAAATTATCCTTTATGCCTTGAGGTGTCAAATCGGGTTTTGATGGTCGGATAGCTTCATGGGCATCTTGTACCAATTTCTTTTTGGAGGCGTATATTATTGCCTTTTTGGGGAGATATTCATTCCCGTATTGCCGGGAAATATGTTTTCTTACTGATCCGATAGCTTCATTGGAAATTCGGGTGGAATCTGTTCGCATATATGTGATCAAACCCGTGGGAGCGCCATCTCCGATATCAATCCCTTCGTAAAGTTTTTGTGCTATTCTCATGGTATTAGCCGGTGAAAATCCGAGACGGTTGGCTGCTTCTTGCTGGAGTGTGCTTGTGATAAACGGGGCATAGGGTCTTTTCTTCGCTAATTTTTTCCCGATGGAGGAGATCTTAAATTCCTTGTCAGCAATGAACCGGATAATTCGGTCAGTTTCAGCTTCGTTTGGAATCTCGGGTTTTTGATTTTTGATTAGATAAAGTTGAGCTATGAAAATTTCCCCCTTTTGGGATTTCAATAGCACGCCAAGTGTCCAATATTCAACAGGTTTAAAATCAATGATCTCTTGATGTCTTTCGCATACCAGCCTAAGTGCGACAGATTGAACACGACCCGCGCTTAGACCATTGAATAAGACCCGCCATAGAAATTCTGATACTTTGAAACCGACAATCCGGTCAATCACACGCCTTGCTTTCTGGGCATCCACAAGCTGCATATCGACGTTTCTCATGTTTTGAATGCCTGCCTGTATACCGGAAGCAGTGATTTCATTAAAAAGAACCCGCTTTATCTTGCTCGACTTTCCATCCAGCTCTGTGACAAGATGCCAGGCTATGGCTTCTCCCTCCCGGTCAGGGTCAGTGGCGATGAGAATTTGGGGAGCGTGACTTGCTGTCTCTTTAATTTTTTTAATCACCTTATATTTCTCAGGAAGCAGTACATATTTGGTAGCGAAATTATTTTCTATGTCGATACCCAGATCCGATTTTGGCAGATCTTTTATATGCCCGTTACATGCAAGAACGCGGTATTCCTTTCCGAGATACCGCTCTATTGTCCTCGCTTTCGAGGGAGATTCAACGATAATTAATGATTGTTTACCCATGATATACGTGCGTGCGTGTAAAATTTACGATGAGGATAGGGAAAGTCAAGTAGGAATTATAATGAAAAGCTTCTCCTGTGGTCAAGGGGCGTTAACAGAACAATCCTGTAGAGAGGTGAGCCAGTCTTGCCACGTTAGGGCTGTTTCATTATGTGAGTACCCACTTTTCGCAAGATCGCTGTATTCACTTTTTTGGCGTAGGTAATCCTGAAATTCAGAGTAACACGAATTTCGTAGATGTTTTTTTGACCTGTCATTTTCTTGTTTCTCAATGAAGGATGAGAAGGATTTTCCTGGAACAAAGATAGTGTCTTCTTAACTTTTTTCTGTATATCAGGTGAGAGTTTCTTGTAGAGTTTGATGTAAGTTCCAGTGGCTTCAATATGCACTACTTGTCCATCTCTTCAAACAGCTCGTCGAGGTTGGTCGTCTTTGTTACTCTTTTCTCCTGAATGTCCTTCTCAGCTTGTTGTTCTTCTCTCTGCCATTCTTCGGTGAAGAAATAGGCCTGTTCTCTCGGAATAACGACTTTGGGCTCAAGAATAATTCTATTGTCTTCAATATAAACATCGAGATAGTCATCCACTCTTAGATGCAATGTTTCCATAATATTCCTTGGAATAGCCACCTGATTACTCTTACCTAATTTTCTAAGCATGTCATGTCTTCCTATTTTTCATGAATTAATATAATCATAAATTCATTTTCTTCCAAATTCCAATTTTTATCGATTTGCCATTTTTTGAAATCTTAATTTTTAAAATAATAATTTGACAAGGTCTTTGGACTTTGTCACAGTTAGTCGTAAAAACCTAGAATTTAAGTTCCTTGGTCAAGTATGTGATCAAAGTACCAAGTTGTACAGTTTTCTGTTCGCTGGTGGTAAGATTCTTTAATTGGATTGTTTCGGAATCCAATTCTTTTTCCCCGATGATAACAGCAAAAGTGCACTTTAACCGATTAGCATCCCGCATCTGGGCTTTCAAGCTTCGGCGGAGTGCATCAAATTCGACGGGTAAACCTTGTTTCCGAAGATCCATCGTCAATTTTAGAACAAAATCTCTGGCGTTTTCAGTGGCACAAACAACATAGATGCGATCTGGTTTATCTTTACCGGTGCAGGTATCTTTTTGTGCCATGAGGATTCTTTCAATCCCTGCAGCAAAACCTATTGCAGGTGTGGGGGGACCTCCAAGCGATTCCACCAAACCGTCATATCGTCCTCCCCCGCAAAGAGCGTTTTGAGCGCCTAATTTTGAGCTTGTAATTTCAAAAGTGGTTCGTGTATAATAATCGAGACCTCGCACCAATAAATCGTGCTGGATAAAAGGTATTTCCAACTCAGTCAGATGGTGTTTGACTGTCTCATAGTGGTCTTGATCATCCTGAGATAAATAATTGTAAATTTTCGGAGCATTGGCTAATAATGTCTGTTCTTTCTTATCCTTAGTATCAAGAATTCTGAGGGGGTTTTTGTGCAGTCTTTCTCGGCTCACATCGCTCAATTGTTGCTCATGTTCTAAAAAATATTCCGACAGGATTTTTCTGTATCGCTTTCGTGTTTCCTCAGAACCGATGCTGTTAAGATAAAGTTCCAGGTCTTCAATTCCCAGGTCTAGTAAAATCAGGTATGCTAAGGCGATAACCTCAGCATCTTGTTCGGGATTTGATGAACCAATTGCCTCCACACCAAACTGATTGAATTGGCGGAGCCTCCCAGCCTGGGGACGTTCCTGGCGATAGAGGGAATCGATGTAATAGAGTTTTGTTGTTCCGCCTTGTTTTGCCAGATTATGCTGGATGTACGCTCTAATAACGGGAGCTGTCAATTCGGGTTTCAAGGTGATACTTGTCTGGCTTTGGTCTTCGAAGGTGTACATCTGTTTGGTGACAATATCACTCCCCTCACCGGAACTTCTGACGAAAAGTTCTGTAGGCTCAAAAGCAGGAGTACGAATTTCCAGATATCCCCAGCGAGAAATAAATTTGTGGACCGTTTCTTCCAGTTCTCGCCAGCGGGGAGTTTCGGTTGGAAGGAGATCTTTCGTTCCTTTTACGGATTGGAATTTATGTATCATAAATAGTGGTTTCGTATTTGGTTAAATCCTTTCAGCAGATTAACATTGAATTGTGTTAAAATTTATTATTATCTCCCCACGAAGCTTTCGAGAGAGATGGCTATGGATGGAAAAGATGACGGAATTTTTTGATCCGTTGTAATTAGAGGTATTCCAAGATCTTCCGCTAATGCAACGAACTCGCAATCATAGGCTGAGCAGGGAGAATTCGCCGCCAAATCCAAAACATGGGATGATTCAACCTCAAATGCAGTACCCCGCATCAAATACTCGGCATTTTCCATAAGTTGGAAGGCTTTCCTAAGTGATAATGATCCTTTGTGCATATACGTGGTCAAAACGTTACGAAATTCACTTTTCCAAAGTAGAGGAGCTACCCAATCAGGATCTTTTTGTAGGGTAACGGAAGCAACTGATGTATGAGTACCTTGTAGGATTAGATAAGCTATAACATTTGTATCAACGACAATCAAGGACGCCCCTCATTTTTCGCCTTTTTAAGGAATTCGTCAGTAAGCGGAGGAAGGGAAACTTGTTGCCGTAAAGAATGTATTCTGGCAAGAAACGTATCAGGGTCAATTCTCCTGCTAAAAAATGTGTGTTCCAAACAGACAATGACCTCACTATTGATACTTCTTCGGTGCTGCTTTGCACTCTCTTTTACTCTCTCATAAAGTTCATTGGGAATGTTTTTTATTGTTAATGTGGACATAAATATTTCTCCAGTTTTACTTCCAAAATGGAACCATATTGGAATTTATCTCAAAAGGCCACTGGAATCAAACGAATTTAAAATTTCCTTTGTTAATCGTGATCCATCATCTCATCAAGAATTTCCATTGCTTTATCATAGTAATCATCCGGGACGAAAATCCTTGATTTGGTTCCGGGGATTCCAGAGCCTTTCACACCGTATGCAGAGATCATGAAATCGGTTTTAATAAAACAGGGGATTTGGGCATTTTCCAAACTCTCTTTCACCATTTCAGCATAAATATCGCCGGAAAGAGTGTCTAATGGTACCCATTTGATTTCCTTAAGAGAAACATCTTCAGGAAGTTCCGAAATAAGACTGACACGACAATCTTCACAAAATAAAATCTCATCTTTATATTCGTATTCGCATTCCGGGCAGAACATATTTTACACCCCTACTTTTTTATGTTTTCGATAGCTATATGGAGAAACTGACTGGAGAATTTGCTTTTACTATAAAGGAAAAACAAGCCTTGATTCATTAGCCACCTCCCGAAATTTCGGGTACAACCAAGCAATGTGGGTAAACCAAATGGATGAAA
Organism: Fidelibacterota bacterium; assembly: GCA_004124475.1. Taxonomy (GTDB): domain Bacteria; phylum Fidelibacterota; class Marinisomatia; order Marinisomatales; family SCKK01; genus SCKK01. Next base: position 19,402 of record SCKK01000002.1, on the reverse strand, counting down.
GAGCCATAAAGTACAATTTTCCATTCAGCCTTTCCGCAGGATCCTTTGGAAAAGCAATCTTTGGGTGTGTAATGGTAACAGAGCACGCTGAGACAAGGATTAGCATTTATGCAAACCGTAGCGAACGCGTCCCGAAAATTCTTTGATAGGTATTCATTTCCATGGATTAATAATCCATTTGAAAACCGATAGACTCCAGTTCTTCTATCAAATTTTCGGCCTGCTCCTTTTTTAGGGGTACCAGAGGGGGACGCATATAGAGCCAGGTTTCATCATGAGTAATATGATACAGGACCTGTTTCAATGCCGGAACCATGGGATATTTTTCTATGGTTCCGCGGTATTGATTCAATTCTTTTTGCCATACTTCCGCATCTTTATGATCTATCCCGGTATAAATCTTTGCCGCTAATCCACAGGTAAGGTTAATGGAAGCTGAAATGCAGCCAGTACCGTCTTCCCGCAACGTTTTCAGCAACACTTTTTCATTCCCGGGGAATATGCCGAAATCCGGAAAAGTCTGGCGCATCAATTCCATGTTTTTCAGGTCGCCGCTGGAATCCTTCAGACCTACGATTTGTTCGGGGAAGTCCCGGGCCAGGCGCCGGATTAAAGGAATGCTGAAGGATATTCCGCTCATCTTGGGGAAGTGATACAGGAATATCTTCAAGCCATCATCACTAACACTTTGAATGATTTGCGCGAATACCCGATAAAGTCCCTCATCATCAACATGTTTGTAGTAGAAGGGCGGTAGAACGAGCACACCCCCAACGCCATGGGACAGGGCATGTTTGGTTAATTTTACCGTATCCGGGAGGGCGCAACAGCCGGTGCCTACGAGCAGTTTATTCCCAGGGATGCCTTCATGGATAACCGCCTCCAGGGTTTCCATTCTTTCGGCAATGCTGAAGGAATTGGCTTCTCCCGTGGTGCCCATAAGAACAATTCCATGGCAGCCGTTATTGAGCAGCCACCGGCAATGGTTGACCAATTTTTTATAGTCGATATTCAGCTCCTGATCCAGAGGAGTCAGGCTGGCGGCATAGATTCCTCTCGCCATGTTCGAATGCGTTTTTGACAATGGGTGCCTCTTCCTTTATCGGTTTCTATTATATCTATTTAAGTCTTTCAATTTACTTATTCTTTTTTAACATAATAGATTTCAACAGGAGATTTAGAAAATCGAAGCTAAAGTCCGTAGCCGGCGATACTGGTTTTATTTTTACCTGGTCAATGTTGCCATCTGGGTTGAGAGCGAATGTTACAAATGCGTCAGCCGGCAGTTCCCGGTCGTGGCCAGTGCACAATAAATGTATCGTGCTGCCAGTGATAAATATCGCCTGCAAGGGAAGGCGTTTGAGAGAACTTCAACAACATGCTTCCGTCATCTTTCTACTCTATGGTGATGTTGCCATACTAGGCATCAGCGTAAGTACCAGTGTATGCATTGAGAGCGGGAGGATGGGACCCGATGAACTGTCTCCCGTTGTGTAGAAATCTTTTCTTCTGCTGCTGCTATTCTCACCTTCCTCTGCTGGTCATATGCTTTGTAGGTGTCAAACCAGTCCACGTCTGAATACCCCAAGTAGTAATCTATAATGTGATTCATGATTGATAAATGGGCCACAGATTCCTGGTTAGACATGACTGCCACACCGAGCTTAAGGTCGGGAACCATCGTTACGCGTGATAGGTAGCCCGGCAAAGCCATTCCCGCCACAAAGAAGGTAGGCAAGGCAGGCAAAGATTACAGAGATTTTTAAAAAACATAAGATTAGAAGGTGGAAGAAAAATTGAAATGAATTTGGTAAAACTAATTAGCTATGTTCTACAAACGACCTTATTTAATGCCACTTTCTTTAAATTCTGTACACTTATGATTCTAAAAATATAAGTCGGTAAATTTGTGTTTCTTGATTTCATATTTTTTCCCGTCGAGAATAAAATTTATGAGTTTAATCAGTCATTTCATAGAACATAGCCAACTAATTTAATGCTGCAAATCACCGGATGCCTTAGAGCGCAACGGAAAAGGCAGTCCGAGTGAATTTGCTTTGTTAGGTTTTATGTTCTGTTAACAGTAAAACTCGTTGAAAGTAGAGCTGTTTTCCCAGACAAATTCATTGTTATTTGATCAAATGGGAATGAGCTTACATACTCAGTATTTTCTGGCGGCTTATGCTTAAAGATAATTGCAGCTTCACATCTTACTCGGTTGGTAGCTGCGACTCCTCCAAAGCTATAACAGAGCACTTCCCCTGATTTTAAATGCTTTTTCCAATCAGGGAGTTTTTCGTGGTCTGAGATGCGATCATTAACATCTTCAGATTCGCCAATATAAATTAGTTTTTTTATCAAGACAGTTTTTTTATGAGCATTATGAACACAACTGTAGACGCAATAGACGCCGGACTTTGTAGGGATGCTGCCTTTATTTGGTTCTCTCCAGTAACCATCAAGTTCAATTGTAAATGTTTGTGTTGCCATTTTATTCACTCCTTTCTAATTGGGGTTTGCTAAGATAATTACAAAACCTAACGTTAAACTCACCCGCTGCCAGGAAAGTGGTGCAGCTGACGGAAACCATTGTGGACGGAAAATCGTAACGAAAATCGACCGCTCTTCTTGCGGTTGGCTGTAGTGCCTGGTTAACTGGCTTTTCATTTTTATTTAAGAACTAGCTGGTTTAGCAAAAGATCTTCCTAAGATCTCGACAACTGGGTTTACGGTTTGCGATTCTTTTTCTTGGACCTCAAATCCTGTTGGCCGGTTAACAAATGCTGCCTGAGCAGCTTGCAAAAGAATTGCTTCTTTTATTTGTTGGTCGCTACTCCCCTCAACAAACGCTCTAAATGTCATTAGTGCATTTGCCCGATGTTTATTAAGGGTTTCGTTGTGTTTGCTTGATTTATAATTCCTGGCACTCCAAAAAATACCGAAGGACAACGTCGAAAGAAGAATTAACTTGCTTACTACATATTGAATTGCAACTGCTGTTGATTCAGGCTTGTAAATAAAACTGATTAAAACAAAAATAACGGTAACGACAAGGGTAATAATTGACGCCAATATAGTTGCAGTAAGCCATTTTTTTGCCGTTTTTGCATGGTTTTCTGAGTCGGTTAAGAATATTTGGGCATTTGTTGCTACACCAGCTTCTGCAGCTTGGTCCTTAACAGCCTGGAGGGCTTTTTCTGCGTCTACCTTGTATGACTCCAACATTTTTTTAAAGGCTTCGGCTTCTTTCTTCATTGTTGCAAGATAACCTTTTGCTTCCCGCTCAATTTTTGCATAATCTGTTGCCTGTGTAGCTGTAAAAGCGAGAGGAACAGTTAGAGGCTCCATGATTGCGTCATATGCATTTTTGACCTCTTGAATTATTGACTTGCATACATCAGCTGGAGTATTTTGGTTTAATGTAAACTCCTTCACCCTATTGATTAAATTTTTCAGATTGGTACAAGCGGTAATAATTTGGATAATTTGATTATGGGCTAACCTATCAATACTTCTTTGGTTTAGTTGTTTTGCTATATCTAGCATCTCTTCGAAGGACGGAACTGCATCAGAAAAATTAATATCTCTTGATAGCTCCTCTGTTCTTGCTAAAGAAGTCGCTTTTTGCGCGGCTAACTCCTCAAGCAGTTTTTTTGCTTCTTCAATTCTTTCATTACGTTCTTCTGGAGTAGCCATAAATCCTCCTTAATGTTTTTGCCAGTTAACAGTGTCAATATGTAGAAACTTTTGCTTCATATTACCTTTATAGACTGAAAATAATAACCATCTATTGAACTATTGTGATTGGAATACGCCTGCCTGCCCGCCCTCCGGCGGACGGGCCAGCGGGCAGGGAATGATGATTCATCCACATAATATTAAATCAATATGGTTCTAACGGAATTTTAACTAACTTATAACGATGTAATGAATTAAGGGATAAAATTCAACCAAAATTTGTCCCTGACCGGAATCTTAAACTCTTGGATCAGGTACGGCAAGTATTTCCGAAGGATCCTTTGTAAAGGTATCATCATTATTCTTAATGCACAGAATAGGCTTACTGTAATTGGATGCAATCTCTGACAAGGTGGAAGAATTCGCAGGTCTTGCCAGCTTGGTCTATTGGTCCAGCGTAGAGACGTTAGCACATAAACACTCTAACACATGCTCCTCCACAGGAGACCCTCCGGGTCAACGTAGTCCGCCAACTGGCGGAAACACTCTAAGATGGTAACATCACAGTTTCAATCGCAATTGGACGAAGCAGTACTCCTGAAGAAGGAGAAAAATTACAACGATTCATGGGAACTGTTTAGCGAACTTGCGAAATCCAATCCCCATTCCGCATATTTCTGGTCGAATTTTGCTCATCTGGCTTTTCTGATGAACCGGCACCAGAAAGCGAAGAAGTTTTCTGAAACAGCCTTGAGCATTAGTCCCCGGTCCAGATTTATTCGCTCGCTGTACTCCTCTATCCTGCTTCGCACTAACAATACAGCGGCTTCTCTGGAAATAATACAGGAGCTCATCGAAGAAAAGATGGAGATTCCACTACTGATGAAACTGGTGAAAGTCGGTGAATCTCTCGGAATTCTCACCGATCTTGAGCCGTATTTCAATGAATGGATTCAGCGCTTTCACAACGATGGGGAATTTGTGTCAACTGCAGCGGAGTACTACCACAAAATCGGCAATACAGAGAAAGCTATTGAACTGTATCAACGAGTAGTATCGGAGGGTAAGTCAAGCGATTTTGCCTATGAACGTCTAATTGCTCTGAAAACAGAGGGTAAGTCGGGCCCGGAAAAAATCCGTCAGCTGGAGATGATTCTCAAGCTGCCATCTCAGGAGAAGAATGTTCACTTGCTCGGACTGTTAGCCCGGGAGTACAAGAAGAGCAAGGAGTGGGAAAATGCCGAACAGACGTATCGAAAGATTCTTGCCATCAGTCCCGATGATTTGTTTCAAAAGAAACAGATGGGATTTCTCTATGCCAAGCGAGGCAGTCTGGCGGAGGCAGCTGAAATACTGAAGGATTGCTTGCTGAAAGACCCTGACGATCATTTTGTCCGCAGTTCCCTCTTTGCTGCATTTCGGAAAATGTTCGCAGAATCCTTAGGAGACGGCAAAGAACAAGCTCTCCAATTCATTGATCAACTGCTCCTACGTTACCCGGAGAAGCGGAATTATTTGGGAATTCGTAGAAAAGTCGAAAAATGGTGAGTGGAGTCTTCATATGTCATTTGCCATTGGCAAACAGATAACCTAAGACAGAGACGGACTCTGCCCCCTTTTGCTGGGCGGGGATTGCCGATGAAGGCTATATTCTCCTTTGTAAATTAATTCTATTGATTGTAATATTGTTTTACCACTAAACGAACGAGAAGGAGTTGTAATATGGAAACCGTTACGATCTCACCCAAATTCCAGGTCGTCATACCAAAAAAGATACGGGAAGCCTTACACCTAAAATCCGGTAAGCGATTGATAATGATCCCTTATGAGGATAGAATCGAACTGGTACCGGAAATGGCCACTGAAGAATTATACGGTATTTTAGAAGGAATGGATACCACAATTGAAAGAGATAGAGAGGATAGAGTTTGATTGTCATTGATTAAAGTGGTTGGCTGGAGTTTATTACAAAAGGTAAAAATGCCCAAACGTTTGCTGAACCCATCCTAAAGAAGAGTGAGGAAATCATAGTGCCCACAATCTGTATCTACGAAGTGTTTAAGAAAATCCTAACAGAACGTGGAGAAGAAATGGCAATTAGAATTACCGCTCAATTGAAGAAATACAGAGTGGTATCTCTGGATGAAAATATAGCGATGATCGCAGCAAAGATTAGTTATGAACAAAGAATTCCTATGGCCGATAGTGTTATTTATGCAACAGCAAGAACCTTTAATGCTACTGTATGGACTCAGGATGAAGATTTCAAGGAACTACCCAATGTTAAATATATCCGTAAGAGATAACATGCTGTAGTTGTGTATTCTTCCTCCTCTCATAGTTGAGAATAACCCCCCTGTCATCACTGCAATCTTTCTCTCATGAATAGTCATAATAGTTGCTACAATTACATGTAAAATATCATGAAGAATTCCACACAAAAAATAGCTGATCTCATCACCGTCCCCCCGGTTGAGACGGTTATTCAACTGTCGGCGGCAGACAGCAAAGATCCGGATCGCAGCCGGGAGCTCCTATCTTCCTTTGTTCTGACGGATGAGATTGAGGATGCCATCAGGCAGCTGTTCACTCACGTCTCCGATGAAAAAGGCGTTGGCGCTTTTGTAAAGGGGAATTATGGTTCGGGGAAATCTCACTTTCTGGCTGTTCTTTCACTGTTGTTAGAATCTGATCGGTGCTGGGATTATATCTCTCATCCTCTCCTTCAAGAGTTCTCCGGACTTAGGGGTCAAAAACGACTTGTTGTTAAAATAGCGCTTCACAATTTTGCATCAGGAGAAGCCCTGGAAACCATTGTTCTGGAGGAAACGGAAAAAGCTCTTTCAGACCGGATAGGCAAACCCGTTCTTCTTCACAGGGGAGCTTTGCTGGTCAATCACTTCAATCGCTATATCTTGCCCCAACACGGTGAATTTTTGAATTCTGTCAATCGTACGTCTGAGAGTTGGGAAGACTTATGCAAAACAAATGCGAATGAAGCGGCGAAGATGGTTCATACTTTTGTCCAATCCCATGGAATACCGTTGAAGGCTCAATTTGACCGACGGCAGTCCATGGATACACTCTCCTCCGTTTTGGAAGCAGAGGATTTCACCGGCGTTTTCTTTGCCGTGGACGAGTTGTCTGAATTCCTAAAGTCCAAAACCGATGCTGCCGCCTTTGCCGAAGATCTCCGCTTTCTCCAATTCATGGGGGAAATGACCAAAGAGCTCCCCTTCTATCTGGTGGCAACCCTGCAGGAAAACATTGAACAAACCGGCTACCTGGAAGATGATCTCGTGCACAGGATCAAAGACCGCTTTCCATTTCGCTTTACTCTCTCTTCCCATCATGTGAAGCAGTTGATTTCGAAGCGATTGATCCGGAAAAAGCCCGGAGCAGAGAAGGCTATTAAAAAAGTTTACGATCAGTTTCGGGGTGCATTCCCGAAGATTGCCATTGACTCCAAACCGTTTATTGAAATTTATCCTGTGCACCCGGATACCGTCACTATTATGGAGGGCTTGACGCCCCTTTTTTCCCAGCACCGGGGCGTGGTTGACTTCATCTATCATCAGTTGACCGGTGACCCGAATCGGAAATGGGAGGGAATGTTATCGCTGCCAGTAACACAACTGATGACTCCCGATACCATCTTCGATCATTTTCAAGAGCGAATCAAAGAACATCCTGAACTATCGGCATATTCGGAAGTCGTCTTTAAAACCCTCGATCGTGAAATCCCAACCATATTTGAATCGACGCAAGATCAACAGATCGCTTACAAGGCAATCAAAATCCTCATACTCATTGAAATCTCACCTATTGAGAAACGTCCGACTGTCCAGAAACTGGCGCAAATGGTCGATGAACCGGTTTCGGATCTGGAAGAAAGTGTGAACTACCGGTATCTGGAAGAAGTGATCCTCGGAAAATTGGTTAAGGAAGGTTCTTTTGTAACCCGGAGTGTGACCGATACCGGGGAAAACGTTTATCACATAAGTCTGGAACTAACTATTCACCAGATGGTGCGGAACCGTGTTCAGGAAGTCCTTAAGCGACCGACTCAGATTCATGAAGAATTCTTGAGACTCTTCCCCTACTTACGTTCATCCATGATTCCTTTTTCATTCCTTGCAGGAGGACAGCGTAAAAAATACACGATCCAATGGCAAAATACGAATCGGGAGGGTTGGGTGTATTTCAAATCCCTTTTGCCTGTAGGCTCGGTTGAACTGGAGACTATCATCCAGCAAGTGAAGATATCCGAGACCGATTTTGTTCTGTTCATTGGTGGAATCCCTGAAGAGGGATTTCCGGATCAGCCACCTTTCGGCTTTTCCCCACAGGGTCCTTCGGAAAAAGGATTCTTTGGAGAATCGATGGAGGGGCGTTTTGCCGGGGCAGTCTTGGGGTGGCTTCCGAGGCCTTTCAGAGAGGATGAGAGCAGATTTATTCATCAGTTCTATGCTTACCTTGAGACCTTTAATCATCTCGGACAGAATCCCAGTCCTCAGGAGCGGCAGATGCGTGACATTCTGAAAGAGTGGATAGAAGAGCATGAGAATGAGCTGGTAACCGTGGTGGAGAACGCATACTACGGTGGGCGCATTGCCGATTATTCAGGGTGGCGACCCTTTCGATTTTCCATGTTGTATCCCGATTTCAAGGCGCTGCTGAAACAATTCTTTTCACCGATTCTGCAACGGCTCTACCCGCGTCACAGTGAAATCATGCCCGGTGATTTGATTCAACCCTTTGCCGTGGAGAAATTGTTTGCCCAGTTTATACGCGTTGGCAGAATATCCAGGGATGACGCCCGGGCACAGCATCTTGATACACTCATCGGCGCTTATCTGTCTCCACTCGCCATTGTTGAATCCACTCAAACTGAATATGTGCTGTCGGTGGCGTTCAAGGACAACAGTTTTGGAGCTGACGTCATTGGGAGCTGTATGGGTGAAAAACCGATGGACCTCTACTCTCTCTACTGGCAGATGCGCAAGAGTAATTGGGGTGTGTCGAGGTATCAATTTCAGCTTCTTCTGGGGGCTCTCATAGTATCCGGGAGGCTTACAGCGTTTCAGTCCGGCAATGTGACGCCATTCCGGGCGATCACGCAGCTTACCGACGGGAGCGTTGATGCAGTTGGCGAGGGTCGGTTGATTTCGGAGGAAATCCAGGAGGCGCTCCTGCCCTTTTTGACATTGAGTGATTTTGACGGTATTCCGGAGCATTTTTCCGTCTCGACGCAAGAGCAGATCTGGCGCCGGATGAAGCATTTTCGGGAAACCGTATCAGCGCTGCTCCACAAGCGGGAGGTTCTGGCATCTCGTTACGAAGCCTATCCGGCATATCAATCCATTATCCACGCTTCCGATGTGGATCTGACAGGGGCGGAACAGTTCTGCCAATCGATCCGAGTTTCTTATTCTGCCCAGCAGGGGTTGGAAAAAATCGCCCATGAAATGGGTCTTGAGCGACTTTGCCGACTTCCAACCGAAGTGCAGGGTTTACTGGAGTTGATCTCACTTTTTGAAACCCGGTTTTCGGAACTGAATCAGATTTACGTCTATTTGCAGCATCCATCTTTGACAAAAGTTATTTCAAATACAACGCCGGAAGTACAGCAGTCATTTCAGCAACTGTACCGGAACTTGGAGAATGGTGATTTTCTGCCCAAAGGGAATGTCAGCGATTTTACCCAACAGTTTTACGAATTCAGAACCGATCATATTGGGCTGTATTCTAAAGCGCACGCCACCTATTATTCCAGGGACGTTTTCCATGCTTCGACAACGGTAGAATCAGAACCTGCGGTTCGGTTGCTGAAGCAGTTCCATTCTCTGGAGTCGGTGGTGGCAACACCCGATTGGATAGCGGTGCAAGAACGTATCCTCCGTTTGGAGGAACCCTGTCGTCACCCACTCAAGCAACAACTTGCCACACTTCCCATTTGTGAGTGCGGTTTTATTCCAGGCCAGGAACTGCCTGAATCTCAAGCGGAAAGAATTCGAGACATGGCTATGGAAGGAGTACAGAGCGTTTTGCGTCAGTTGCAAACCGCTTTTCGTTGGGCTATTGAAGAGTACCTTGTCAACCTCAACCGTGTTGGACAAACAAAAACTGCCGACCGATTGACCAAGCTTCTTAACATTCCTGTGGAGCAGGTGGAAAAGCATTTTTCCCGTCTCACACCATTGGTGACAGAGGAACTGATCTCTGCGATTAACTCTGCCATTCGCGGCAAGGTTTTGATTCTCCAGCGGCAGGTCAAAATGTTGACTCAGAGGATCGCAGGCAGGCAGATGACACTGAAGGAGGTCCGGACACTTTTTGACGAATGGTTGATGGAAGGAGAATCGATCGGAGAGGACACGTACATCCACATTTTGGGAGATGAGGAATTGCCGGAATTTGACAGGCGATTCTACCGAAGAGCGGAAGAGATTATCCGGGAGAAAGGATTCCGATTCTTTGAAGCGTTTTGGCTTTTGGCTTGGGCAGGACAGCATGGCAAAAGAGAGTGGCTGGATTGGGTGCAGAATCGATACCGTATTCAGTCCCATGACTTTTCGGTGGTGGCATCCGTGCGGGAAGAGCTAAGCAATAGGGACGACGCTGATCGGATGGCTATTTATCTTATTCGGGCGCAGATGACCTCTCGGTTGATGCAATTGATTGGTCCTCAGGAAATGTCGTTAGATGAATTGCAGGATTTTGTCCTCAATGAACGCTTTCTGGAACCGCTTTCGCTTGAAGCAGCCAAGCAGCTTATCCTGAGAATTGCCCCCACCGAACCTTTGACGTCTGAATCGACACCATTTCTTAATAGGCTTCGGTCGCATCCCAAAGTGGAACGGTGGTCCCATCTTACATTGCTTGAGCGTTTTCTTACGGCAATTGATCTCATAACCAATGGTGAAGCAGCCGAGAATCTTATGAAGTATTACTTGTCCGGTGGATGGCAATTGACTCACCTGCTTGAGGAAGTGAAGCGAATGGGTTCTGTTGTGAGCATCTCGGACACAAACCGCCTTGACCTTCTCTCTGATAGAGGTTTCCAGCTTCAGAAACAGTTTGTATTCTCTAAGGAAAGGGTGGGACGAAAGGAGCTTCCTGTACCCTATTTTTCCATTGAAACATTCCCCAAGAAGTTGCAGCAACAGATTGGCAAATCCCCCGTAGTGCTGCTCATTGTAGATGCCATGCGTTGGGATGTGTGGGAGGGTCTGAGATCATGGTTTGAGAAAAATTTGACAAAACATGGAATAGTGTATTTGGGAGCAATGGAAGTGGCGAGTCCCACGACAACGGAGGTGAATCGCCCTCTGCTGATTCAGAAGTTAGCAGATGTCACGGGAGCTTTGGAATGGCATTTGGAAACCGTATCGGAAGATCCTGCCAATCGAGCAAAGGTAATCGGACATCTGTCTACTGGGGGTCAATTGACCGTGTTGAATACGACCATCGTGGATACATTACTTCACGAGCGGAAAGAGCCATTTCGGTCAATGTTGGAAGTCGTGAAGACCAGGATGGATGCTCTCATGGGTCCCGTATTGCGTGCTTTTCCTCCACAGTCCACCGTGGTTATCTCCGCTGACCACGGATTCGTAGAGCAGGATGGTGATTATGTCCACGGCGGAGATTCCTATTTTGAAAAGGTGGTGCCGTTTTCGGTGTGGCATGGGGAAGAAGCCAAATTTCACGAATCTGCCTGATGGCAAAGAGCTAAGTTGGATTAAGTGAACACAGGAGATGAATAAAGATGACATCTTTTAACCAAAAAAATTCTTTGGTTTGGGATTTGCACCAAGTATGCTAACGTCCATTGTGAGTACATGATTTGTGTCGATATAAACAATTCGTGATGACATTAGGTCCGGGCGTATTACTTTTGGTCCACATTTGATTCAGCGAATGTGGGAGAATGGTATATCAATCGATCAAGTTCTCGACACCATTCTAACAGGTACAGTTAGCAAGAAAGAGAAAGATGAACGTTCCCGAGGTAGATTCACTAAGTACACGATTTCTAAAGCCAATATTCTGTTTGTGGTAAAAGATTGCAAACCAGGATTCATTATCACAGCAAACAGGAGGTAACTGACATGCAGTGTCCTAATGGCTGTCCATCCCTCATGGAGGAAAGAAAAGAAGAAAAGATCTTCCATCGCAACGGCGAGCCTGTTGTTATTTCAGACTTGACCATTTATGTATGTCCAAACTGTGGGCAAGAATCCATGCCCCTATCATCGGCGAGGATTGTAGAGGATATCTTAAATGGAAAAGTCAAGCCATCCGGAAAGTTTACTGCCGAGTTGTACGAAATCAGTTCCATTGGATGACAGCCGAAAACAAAACATAAGTGGTTTCTTCAGTTTCAATAAGTCCGTCGAGAATATTCTCACAAAAGCGTGGCAGATAGCAATAATACGGAAAGGGGTATTGGTTCACAGAGTCTTGCGACACATTTAATAGAAAGTGGGACTGACATCCGGTATATTCAGTCCCGAATTTTAGGGATGGGGCATAAGAGTAGTAAAACAACGGAAATATATACCCGCGTTAGTAAACAGAGCATTGGTAGAATTAAAAGTCAGCTTGAGAGTTTGAACATGCGTAAGAGAGGAGTAGACAAGTCTTAGGAATGATTCGGCCATAGTGAGGTATATACGAACCTATTTCGGATAAGAACGAGTTACATGAAATTTACGACTCAAAAATATTTAAAAAAATCCTTCTCGAATGAATATTTTCCCCCTTATATATAACCCAGAAAAAAGTATAGAAGTTTTGGGAAAAACTGAAGCTTTCTTGCAAAAAAATCCAGGTATTAAAAAAAGAATTCAGGAATTTAGTTGGGTTTATCATAGTATTGGGAAAATAATTCCACAAACGACAGAGAACTTTTGGTCTGGTCACTTCTTCCCTTATACGGAATCGTGGGATGAACTACAAATATCATTCAATCTTGCTATTTTTGGTCTTTATAAACAAGCTTTTATGTCTCTTCGTAGTGGTCTTGAGTTAGGTTTGCTATCAGTCTATTACAACATAAATGATGAAGGCCATAATGAGGTGCAAAGTTGGCTCAAATCGAAAGATTCATGGGATGCAAATACTCCTCGTACTGATAAAATTTGGAAGATATTAAATTCAAATAGCAATATTGCAACCTTTAATAAAGAAATTAATCTTCGTGGACGTTTTAATAAATTAAGTTTTTTGCATAACTATGTTCACACAAAAGGTTATAAGTACTCAAATCAATTAGGTGTTCTTAAATCAAATTTTCAAACTTTTGAGGAAAAAGTACTAATTAAATGGCTTAAAACATACGAAGAAATAGTTATTATTATTGTAACTCTACACCTTCTAAAATATCCAATTGGAGTGCTTGAATATGACTGGAGTAAAAAGTGTGGAATAGACAACCCATTTCCTGTACTTGAAAAATTCGAAATTGAGAGTATTAGAAATTTTTTGCCAAAAGACTACACGGAAGCAATTAAGAAAATTGCGGATAATGATCAGTTTACACAGGATCTTTATAAACACATTCAAGAAATCCCTGATATGACTGTTGACCAGAAAGAGGAACAGATTCTTAGTTTTGATAAGATGAGTATTGAGCACCATCCTGAAGGATTTACTGGGTGGGAAAAACAAGAAAAAAAGAGCCTGAAACTTTATAACGAAAAGACTAAAAAGAAAGTTCTAGAAAGAATAGAAATATTAAGAAAATGGGCAATAGAGAATAACATGATTAAACCCCAAGTGGAAAGACTAAAAGAACAAGGATTTTTTGAAAAAGAAAAAGGATGAGTCGTAAACATCATATAACGGCGTGTATCTGGCTACGGCTTGCTCCATACTTCCGCAAACCTCCGCCCAAATTTCGCACATGATAATTGAAAAAATTAAGGAAGTGTGCGAAACTTCAGATACACGCAACCATTAGCTGAAATTTTAATGGTCTGTTTGAGAGAAACACTATTTAATATGAAATGATGAATAAAGTCAGGAGGATAAAATGACTAATTTTCAGGATCGTATGCTGCGGGCAGCTAAGTTAGATGTTAATCTGTATGAAGAGGTTGAGGCCGACACCGGGTCCATGCGCCAAGCCATGGGAGTGGTGGTTCTCTCCAGTATCGCCGCTGGAATAGGCAGCATTGCTACAGGAGGGCTTGGTGGGATTTTGACAGCGACGATCGCTGCCCTTATCGGCTGGTATATCTGGGCCTATCTAACTTACTATATTGGCACGAAATTACTGCCAGAGCCGCAGACCAAAGCAGATTACGGTGAATTGCTTCGCACTATCGGCTTTTCGAGCTCTCCCGGCTTGATTCGAGTATTAGGTATCATCCCAGGGCTGGGAGGGGTAGTTTTTCTTGTGGCTGGAATTTGGATGCTAATGGCAATGGTAATCGCGGTGAGACAAGCTCTTGATTATGAGAGCACTTTACGCGCGGTAGGAGTTTGCGTGATCGGCTGGATCATTCAAGCGTTAATCTTTGTGTTATTGTTTTCTATTTTGGGTAGTGCGGCAAAACCAGTATAACGCTTTTTGATGTTGCCGTCAAAACAAAAGTTAACAAAGCATAAAAGGTACTCGCGGCTTTATAGGGATCACCCATATTCTTGTCAGGAACCACTTCTTCCATAAAGGATCTAACAAGGTCTCCCTGCCTGGTCGCCTGCCGGCAAGGCAGGGCAGACAGGCTGACCTTGTGGTATCGAGAATGATAACAATCTCAGGATCAAAAGACCCTGAAAGATCACATAGTTAGTAAGGTATGCCACAAAATATAATTGAAAAAATTGTTCAAAACTTCGCTGTTGGACTTGAAGATGGTCACGAGGTTCACAGCGGTGATTATGTTTTTATCCGTCCTGCTCACGTTATGACTCATGACAATACGGGTGCGGTGATGATGAAGTTTCATACCATTGGGGCTACGAAGATGGCTAATCCACGTCAGCCAGTATTTACTCTCGATCATAACATTCAGGATAAATCTGAAAAGAACTTATTAAAATACCGGAGTATTGAAGATTTTGCTAAAGAGATGGGTGTGGTATTTTATCCAGCTGGACGAGGAATTGGTCACCAGATCATATGTGAGGAAGGGTACGCTTGGCCGGGGACCTTAGTAGTTGCTTCAGACAGCCATTCCAATATGTATGGTGGACTCGGGTGCCTCGGGACGCCCGTGGTCCGAACGGATGCGGCAGCCATTTGGGCTACGGGACAAACCTGGTGGCAAGTCCCGCCCGTCGCAAAAGTGGAATTTAAAGGACAGCTTCCCACCGGTGTTTCAGGGAAAGATGTCATAGTCACGCTCTGTGGTGTTTTCAACAAGGACGAGGTTCTGAATCATGCAGTGGAATTCGTGGGAGATGGGGTGAGGCACCTGTCCCTTAATGATCGTCTCACCATTGCCAATATGACCACAGAATGGGGTGTACTTGTAGGGCTTTTCCCTACGGATGAAGTTACTATCGAGTGGTTACACCAAAGGGCTGACTTTGTGGCTGAACGGAGTCTGGCAGGCGTACCTTCAGACGAAGACGGGCATGGGATTCATCCTCGCCTGAACCACAGGAGAATTGATGAACTGGAACAGAATATTCTTACCCCAGATCCCGATGCATTCTATGCTAAGGAACTGATGCTGGATCTTTCTACTGTTCGCCCCAATGTCTCAGGGCCAGACCATGTGAAAGAGATGATGAGTGCCTCTGAAATCGAGAATCGGAAAATACGAATCAACAAGGCTTATCTTGTTTCGTGTGTGAATAGCAGAGTTGAAGATCTTGCCGTAGCCGCTGCAGTATTGCGAGGGAAAAAGGTGGCACAGAGAGTTGAGTTGTACATTGCCGCAGCATCAAGTGAGGTACAAGCCGAAAGCGAGAAGAGGGGTGACTGGCAGGCACTATTAGATGCAGGTGCCATTCCACTTCCGCCCGGATGTGGTCCATGTATTGGTCTTGGTGTGGGGACGCTAGAACCAGGTGAGGTAGCCATCTCTTCAACAAATCGAAATTTCAAGGGGCGAATGGGATCCAGGGATGCTCAAGCCTATCTTGCTTCACCAGCAGTAGTAGCGGCTTCTGCCATCCGGGGAATAATCGCAGCGCCACAAGAATATGACTCCATTAAACCCACTGTGACCATTTCGGAGAACGAAACTACACCCACGACTGAGCAAACCATAGAATTGCTGGCGGACTTTCCAAAAACCATTAAAGGTGAACTGGTTTTTTGTTATCAGGACAACCTGAACACAGACGGTATTTTCCCCAGTAAATATACTTACATAGATGATTTTTCTCCGGATCAGCAAGCAAAAGTAGTGATGGAAAATTATGATCCTGACTTTGTAGATTTGGTTAAGGAGGGAGATATTTTGGTTGGAGGATTCAACTTTGGCTCGGGAAGTTCCCGTGAACAGGCTGCCACAGCGCTGAAATATCGGGGAATACAATTAGTAGTTGCCGGTTCGTTCAGCCAAACCTACGCCCGGAACGCCATCAATAATAGCTTTCTCGTTTTGAAGTGTACCGAATTAACTGAAGATATGAAAACAACCTTTGGAGATAGGAAGCTTACAGTGCGGACTGGCATCCGGGTAAAAATTGATTTTGTAAACACTGTTATTCAAACTGATGAAAAGAACTACTCCTTTGACCCGGTAGGTTTGACGGCTCAGGAACTGATCTTGGTTGGAGGATTGGAGGCATGGGTAAGGAAGAGGTTACAGTCTAAGCTAAAACAGTGATTGTTTGCTTCTTAAGATTTACTCAAGTTTCGCATGTCTGATTAATTAGATACACTATAGGATTTCTTTGTCGCATTAGTCCCGATGCATCGGGATTATCATTATCGTCAAACCATTGTTTTGGATGAGAATGAATTACTGTTTGAAGACCGATCCGCCAGCTGGCGGAAAGGGATGAGTTTAATTCAATCCCAAAACAATGATGCAGACGGATATAATTTTTCTCCAGCGACTGTTTCTTTTGGTACTTTTCTTACGCTAAGAAAAGTACAGAGAATAACGGCAATAAAAAATTCATCTTTTTTATTACGATATTTAATGACTTTATTTATGGACATCTTCCGAAATATAAAACAATTAATATGTGCGAAACTTGGGTTATTAAAATGAATGCCATAACCCAATGGATTGTAAAACGGCTCTTTCCGGATATCACTGATTTTTCCGAAAGCTCATTGGAAAGAGACCCAACCATAAGAGCCAGAGTAGGCAAGTTCGAAGGGTGGCTTTCTGCCATCCTTAATGTGATCATTTTTTTAGTGAAACTATTTATTGGTTTCTCTATTCACAGTATTGCTCTCCTGGCAGATGCTGTTCATACCTTGTCTGACAGCCTCAGTTCGGTCATTATTATTTTCAGTTTCAAAGTTTCCTTGAAGCCACCGGATAAAGAGCACCCTTACGGTCATGGTCGGGCTGAGTACATTGCAACGCTTATATTGTCTATGTTTATCGTAGTAACCGGAGTGGAATTTATCCGGTCATCCATTGGCATAATTCATTCGCCCATTATTACTGATTCTACTCCATTAGTCATCGTAATTGTGCTGTGTACAGTCGTAATCAAGGAAATAATGGCAAGATTGTCCTACTCTTTTGGGACAATCTTTCATTCGGATATCCTTATTGCCGACGCATGGCATCACCGATCAGACGCATTTTCTTCTCTTGCACCCCTACTTTCCATGATTTTGGCTAATATGGGGTTGGAACGCTGGGATGGCATATTAGGTGTTATTGTGGGTTTGTTTATTATCTGGACGGGTTATTCACTTTCGAAACGGGCAATTGATTCCTTGCTCGGTAAACCTCCCAGACCAGAATTGGTTGAACATATTCGGTTGACAGCCACATCGGTGGGTGGGATCATTGGGGCACATCACATCATTATTCATAGCTACGGACCTAATCGGTTTATATCCCTTCACTTGGAGGTTGATGAAAAAGAATCCCAGTCTGACTCTCATGCCATGGCGAGCCAGGTCACCGGAAAACTAACGGATACTTTTCGTGCTCATGTAACTGTCCACGTGGATCCGGTGACAAATCAAGGTCAAACAGCGCAATCCATCAAGACTGTTTTAGATACACTGGTGGAAAGCTATCCGGATGTCGATTCCTACCATGATTTCAGATTGGTTACTGAAAAAGACCATCATATGATTCTTTTTAAATTAGAGGCAAATCGCCTTAATTCAGAAGAGAAACAGTATAAATTGAAGAACTTATTTACAGAAGCCTTGAGTGAGGAATTTCCGGAATTTGAGATTCAGATTGGATTTATTTCACCCATTCTTCGGTTTTAATTTTAATACGGGGTAAATTCCAGAAATTAATAATAATTAAAAAGTAAATATAGGAGGAATTAGATGTCTAAATACCAAATCGCATGGCTCCCCGGAGACGGAGTAGGAAATGACGTAATGGATTGTGCCCGGCTTGTGCTGGATGCCATGAGGTTTAATGCAGAATATATTCATGGTGATATTGGTTGGGAGTTGTGGAAATCGGAGGGGGATGCCCTCCCGGAGCGAACCAAAGAGATGATGAGAGGAACGGACTGTGCCCTCTTTGGCGCCATCACTTCCAAGCCTAAGGAGGAAGCAGCAAAAGAATTGGCGCCTGAATTACAGGATAAAGAGTATGTCTATTTCAGTCCTATTGTCCAGCTTAGGCAGGAGTTCAATCTCCACACCAACATGCGTCCATGCAAAGCCTACGCAGGTAATCCATTAAATTACAAAGATGGTATTGACATCGTGATATTCCGGGAGAATACAGAAGGGATGTATAGCGGAGTGGAGTTCTTTCCCTTGCCCCAGGAAGTCTTTGATGTTCTTGACCGAAATCATCCGAAAATGGGCAAATTCGGGAAGTTTGGGCTGGAAAACATTGCGCTATCTACACGAATCATGACAAGGCAGGGGTGTGAAAATATTGTCACTCAGGCATTTGAGTATGCCAAAAATTTTGGTCGGAAGTCGGTAACGGTTGTAGATAAACCGAACGTTCTCCGGGAAACAGGTGGACTAATGTTGCGTACAGCCCGGGAGGTGGCTAAGCAATACCCTGATATTGAGCTATGGGAGACGAATATTGACGCTCAGTGTATGTGGTTATTAAAAAACCCGCATGATTACGAAGTGATTGTGGCTGAAAATATGTTTGGGGATATTCTGTCAGATTTGTGTGCTCAGTTGGTGGGGGGTCTCGGTTTTGCATGTTCAGCTAATATTGGTGATGACTACGCTGTCTTTGAACCGACCCACGGCTCAGCTCCCAAGTATGCCGGTCAATACAAGGTCAATCCAATGGCAATGATCTTAACCGTCAGGATGATGCTGGACTGGCTCGGAGAATCGGAGAAAGCTTTTGGTCTGGAACAGGCGGTGGCTCAGGTAATTTCTGAAGGGAAAGTGAGAACCTATGATGTGGGAGGAGAAAATACAAGTCTGGAAGTGGCAGAGGCAGTGGCAGGGAAGTTATGAGAACCCACTAGAGTGGCAATAGAATACTTACTAATTAGGGTCTCCTTAAAAAGTTATAATTTATTGATAACATTAGTAAATATAGATATTTATTCGTAAATTATATGCAAGAAATAAGCTATTATTCAACCAAAACCCTTGCAGATAAAAAACTATGATTAA
>SCKK01000031.1 GCA_004124475.1 Fidelibacterota bacterium | reverse complement strand
GAGACTTTAGAACCATCACAGATGATGAAATAATCAGAGTTATTAAAAAGCTAAATAACCGTCCGAGAAAATGTCTTGGGTTCAAAACCCCCAATCAGGTATTTTTCGGGGAACTTTCAAATGTTGCACTTACTACTTGAATCCAGCATGCGAATAATGTCAGAAGATTCATTATTGACGATCATTTTTTTTTCTTTATCCCAAAGCACCGGGACTGTTACTCTTCCATTAAAAGATGGGTCAGTCATTTCATAAGCTTCTTCTAGAAATTTAAAACCGTTGGGGAAATCCGGTATACATCCAGGGTTATCAGTAAACCTCCAGCCTTGATTATCCCTGATAGGATCAACAATGGATAGGGAAATGACATTCTCGAGTTTTTTTAATTTACGAAATATATTTGCTCGGTGAGCCCAAGGACAAGCTAATGAAATATACAAATGATACCTGTCAGACTGTGCTTGGAAATCAGAGCTACCATCTGCCGTCACCCCTTGACGAAATATGCTCTGCTGGCGAACAAATTCTCCTTGAAGATTTGTTTCCTTCGTGAATTCAGCTTTTTGCCTAATCTCTGTCATCAATCTACGAGTGATATGGAACCAACCAGTTTCTCTCTAATAAATTTTTCGTAGCTTTTCATCGAAATTTACAACCTTATTCTAATTCAACAAAAATTACTCACTAATCGTATCATTTACAATTTTGTATTGTGTTTATACTTACATTTTATGTAGATGTGGTTTATTTTATTCAAGAGTTTTTATGAAATCCAGAAATGGACCCCATAGTTTGGACAGTGCATAATTTAGTTCGATATCATTAATATAACTCATCGAAAGGATCTCTTGACGAATGTCTTTCGGCATCTCTCTCATATGTCCTTGATAGTTTTCTTAATGCAGTAGCTAAACGAACGTATCCTTGAGAATCGGCATCATTAGCTTGTTTCAAGTATTTGTTTGCTAACTTACTTTCTTCTTTAGCACCAGAACCAAAATAGACCCCCCTTGAATTAAATAATTCAGTAGTAAAGCCATCTCGTAAGTCCTCAGCCTCTTTAAAATTCAACACCTTCGCCACTGCATGATTGATCCAAAAACCATCTGAATCAAGTGGAGCATGAATAAGAACTTTACCAATGTGAATTTGTGCAATTTCCCAATGCCCAGTTTTTATGCAAGTTTTTTTTACTTCTTTAAACCAGTGATTCAATTTCTGACCGTCAATAGTCCCATCCTCTTTGCTACCTGGTAGTATCTGCCAATTTCTTAATAAATGATAGGCATTCTCAGCGATATTCTTTTGTTGTTTAGTTAAGTCCTTTTTAGACATTTTTTCCTTTTTCGACACGTATACAGCTTGAATGATTTCACAAAACAGATTTGGATCTTCCGAGATCTGCTTTTCCAATAATATTGGTCTTGCTCCTGAAAGTCCATCAAGAAGTCGAAGATATGACCATTCAATCTGAGTGAGATTGTTGGATATAGGATCCGGATTATCCTGCAAGACTTTAATGATCTCAATAACATCATGCCCATCAGCATAAAGGGGATTTTCTTGTGTATTTAGTGCCGCTTGTAATGCTCGTATAGCTTGTTGTGTATTTAATGGTAATTTTCCATGAATTAACTTTGTAATACATTTAATTGCAGAGTATGGTCGATCATGGTTAAGCAAACTATTTATTGCTACATCCAGTCCCATTTCTGTATCATATGGATTCACACGTGTCATCGACCAGTATGGTGATTCATCCTCTGGTAACATTTTCGATACACGCTCCCAAGTAGCAGGAGTGAATGGAAGATTGGATAAAATCATACCTTTTTGTTTTGGTTCCCAATCAGAGGTTTCAAGGCTATCAAACCATTGCCATTCATTTTTTTGAAATCTCCCCCAAATAAACCCTTCAATAAATCTTTTTACTGTATCCTCTATTGTATTAATTAACTCTGGAAGAATCATTCTTTCAGTTTCAGACGTTGCAGTTGCTCCAAAAGCGGTGCCTGCATGCCATTGTGATTCTATATTTTTTATGAATTCTAACACAGCTTCAAGACCACCAATTAAGAAAACATCACTAATCGCAATTTTCCGTCGGCTATATAATTCTTCGCGCTGTTCCTGATAATTGCCTTTTTCGGAATATAGATCAAAATCACGCTCACTAAATAATCTTCGATGCTTGTAATTCGGTGTATCTGGTGTTAAAGCATCTGCTAACTTGGCAATGATATCGACCTCTGATTGTGGTAAAGCCCAATCTGCATCAGCATACTTTCGATGTTCTGTAATAATATCCATTAGTTTCATCCAAATTACCAGCTTATCATCCTGTGGAAGATCGGCAACTTCGTTTGAACGAAGATAATCAAGAAGTTGAGTTCGTCTTGGTGGTGGTAAATGCGCTAATTTTTCTAATAACTCTACAATTTTTGAGAAATCTTCCTTTGCTTTATTGATGGCAATCTCTGAATAAATCGAAACTTGCTCCCAATATTCACCACGTGTTACTCCACTTTTATGATTTTCAGGAATCAATTTTCTCCACACAGGTTTTCGCGAGCCTGACGATACAGACTGGGATTGTGGTAGTAGTGATAAAAGTGTTTTCCACCCAATATCGGGAACTTCTGTCAATAATGTTTTAATAGCAGTCACTCTATTTGGTATGGGAGCACAAGTTTGTGGCATCCAGGGTAATAGTATTGTGCTAAGAGAATTTTCTGCTCTGTTACCCCATCCTCCACCCGGATCAATTGTACCAATCTCTCCGAGTAGAACAATAACACGAGTGAGATAGCTTGGATCCCAAGCTAATGTTTCTAATGCCCATAGTAGACCAGTTAGATAATTTCGTCCGGTGATACCAGCAGTTTCTTGCTTAAAAATATTAATGAACGGACAAGGATTAGCAATCATTGCTGATTCAACTGCATTCAGAAATTCTTCGGGGGAAGCCTCAGCTAACAATGGTAAAAGATCATTAAGACTCGCCCATTGAATCCAGTCTTTTGTACTCAATATCTCCCGAACAATCAAGTTTGCTATCGCTTCAGACTTTCCAATCGTACATGATGTGATCGCATCTGGTCTGCTACCCATTAGAGCCAAAGCTTCTACAAGGCCTTTTCGAAGCAGAGAGGAATGTTTTAGCACTTTATTATGAATACTGGCCATATATCTCTCATCAGGAGGCAAATCAAATTGTGGATCACGTTCACTTAATACATTGATACAGATCTCTTTTATTAAATCTAAATGTTCATCAAAAACTCGGGTACCAAGTGAATACCACCCCTCAAATCGCGCAGCCATTCTCCATTTACCGCCATAGTGATTCAGGGGAGTGCCAGGACGAGAGGCAATTGCCCTTATATTACCTATCCACTCCCCGTATGCTTTTTTTGATAATTTCTCTACACTTTCTATATCTGCAGGATAGCTTTCATCCCACCCTCCAAGTAATTCTGCTATTATAATTTCCGCAGATTCAGTCCCAGAAGCCCATTCAGGTGTCAATGAAAGGTTTTGGATGCATCTTAGTAAAACACTAAGGTTGCCATCACTTTTTTGTGCAAGATTACGCGATCGCTCCTCGGAATAACCAGCCTTTGTCAAAAGATCTCTAATATTCGATCTATTTGGATTTGGAATAGTAACTCTGTTCAATTCAGGTATACCTCCTGGCATCCCACTATAAACAACGGCATGTCCAGCTTTTTTGGCTCTTTCAAGTAGCCTAATACCTGCCGAATCAGCATCATTGAAAAGAAAGTCAGCTATTAATATATGACGTCCTTTAAATGTTACAATTGCCTTCCATGCGTCTAAATTTGATAAAATTAAACTTCGTCCAAATATTTCCATCTTTGTATCAGAAACTAACGATTCAACATAAGCTGAAACAAAATCAGCCATTTGATCAGGATACTTAGTATCTATCTTTAGCCGATTTGTATCTCCATCAAGTACTTCTTTGAGCTTTTTACATGCCTCATCACGACATGTAGTAAATATTTCTGGAATTAGTGGAGGTGGCTCTCCAATTGACTTCAAGTCCAACCAACGTTGTTCAGGAGTTTCGAAATCTTGAGATGGAAGCCCCATTATTTTCAAAAGCCATTTCTCAACGGTTGGAAATTCGCCTATCCAGGCAATTAACTTCGTGCAATCAATAATACGAACATCACTCCAATCGTTTAGCTTTCTGTGATTTTCCAACCATTTTATTTGGGCTTCTTCTTTCCATGTATATGGCCAGCCTCTTCTTCCTGAAATTGGAGTCACAAAGATAAACGTTGACTCTTGACGTTCATCAGATGGTGTTCCTTGAGTCAATTCCGTATAGTCTTTTGTTGCTTTTTCTTGGGGTTTAATCCCGGTTCCAATCTCCCAATATGATTTTCCTTCAGGGATATATGGATTATAATGAACATCAGTATGCAAAAATCCATCAGGTCCAGGTTGACCAACACTATCAGCAAGCGAAAAACGTCGGTCTTTTGGTTTTGGAGATGATGTTGCAACTAATCTATAAATAAGTTCAACAATCACTCCCTGGGCTTTCTCAGCATTTCCGCGCACCCAATTATCTAATTGATTCTCAGTAATTATCATTCCTTGCATATAGCCATTCCTTTCTTTATTTAATTCGTTCTTGCCAAGATAGATCTATTAATGTTTCCAAATAAAGTAACTATTCATATATAATTCTTCAATTATGTAAATCATATACATAATGATACACCAAATCATACTTCCGCTGAAACAATCGTTTTGTATAGGTTCATGATTGCTCCTTTCTTTATCCACGAATTTACCCAAAATTATCACCTTAACTTATAAGACAATTCTGTACGAGAGACTCTGAACCCATACAATGCCATATTCAGATCCGGTGCCAAAATGTAATAACATTTGGACATAGACAAAATGATACAATCGGCGCTTGTAAGATTTCTTAATCTTTATTTTAGCCATACCAGTGAAAGTACAGTATTAAAATAATGCCGTAAATCAATGCTGTACCGACCCCTATTATCGACGAGAACACAATGGATTTCTAATCCGTAGGTCGCAGGTTCGGGTCCTGTCCGGGGTACTCATCCATAATACTATTACTGTTAGAAAAATATGATAAAATTCCTAATTCATTAAGTACCCTAATTTTACCCTCCGATTATAGTAATATCTGAAAATTAAACTCAGTTATCATGTTAAGAACCTCACCCCTTTATCCTGAGTACGCCTCTAATTCTGTAAATATACCCCCTAATTGACACGTGGACCCGTTTTCTTTCCTACATCGAACATAGGGACTTGATGAAATAAAAAAGGGTAGCTTATTTTACGTCGTTTTATTCCGTATCCCGTCTGTATCCCGCTCTGTGCGGTTTAATACGGTCAAATTTGGGATATGAAAGGATATAAATAGGGGGCAGGACTGAATTGAATTTCAATCCTAACCCCTTTATTTATAGTTGATTAACTATTAGTCGGAGCGGCGAGATTTGAACTCGCGACCCCCTGAACCCCATTCAGGTGCGCTACCGGGCTACGCCACGCTCCGATATAATTAATGAACTACATTCAAGTGCGCTACTCCCGATTCCATCGGGATGATACTACCAATTTTTTTCATTACTGAATAAATGGATTATGAACTTAATTATTTATTCCTGCGAAATTGTGTTTAAAATCCCTCGAAGTTCTTCTTTTATGGAATGAAACAGATTTTTCAACTGATTCTTAGAATCACTGATTCCTTTTTTAGGAATTTGGATTTTATCATTTCTTAATTGTTGACGTGCTCCCTCTATGGTAAACTTTTGATCATATAACAAATCTTTAATCTTAAACACCATATCAACATCACTCTGTCGATAAATTCTATTTCCTGCTTTATTCTTTTTTGGTTTTAACGAGGGAAATTCCGTTTCCCAATAACGAAGAACATACTGCTTCAGATCAGCAATCTCACTTACTTCACTGATGGAGTAATAAAGTTTTCTGATTTCTCTTTCTGTACCACTCATAATATTTAAAGTTATACTTGATATTAACAAATAAAGTTACAGTATACAAGTAGAAATTCCAGCAAAACTGACGTCTTTACAGACATGGTTTCCACTTTGAGGTATTTGGAAGTTAACTGTTTTGAACTTTGGATCATCCAGAATTGTCACCGTCCAGAGGCAGGCGTTTTCAGCGGTTTTGCTTGCTTGCCGGCAGGCATGGATTGAATTTCCGCATGTTTCATGCGTTGGTACGGTGTTCTGTATTTCTGGTAATAGTTTGGTCTTAACCGATTAAAATAATACTCATAGGCTGTAGTCAGTCCTACCAGTTCACTTTTTATCTTCCACATTTCCATTCTATACTCCAGTAGGCTTTTTCAGCTTAAAAACCTGGATACCATGTATCTTCCGCGGCGCTAAATTCCAACAAAACAAATATCAACTTAAACCGAAGGAAATATAAAATAAGGCAAAAAAAATACGAAATATCAATATAATGTAACCCATTAGATGTACTAAGAACCTATCCCGCAATTGCGGGACAAGAACCGAAAACACAAGAGACTGACCAACCGGCTACCCACTGCATGGGGTTGGCAGGGAATATTTGGTTCTTGCCTGCCCTACCTGTCCCGCCCGCCTGCCCAAGTGAAACGGCGGACAGGTAAGGAGAAATTCCGAAGTTTCGGGAGGCAGGTATTCCCACTAAAAACTGAGGTAGTATTAAATATGTAATTAAATCCATTTTTATTCGTTTAAGACTCATTAAATTTAAAGCCTTTTTAGTAGATAAATTAACACCAACTTATAGTAATTGGAGGTAAATCATGTACTCAACAATTGACGATTTTATGAACATGATAGTCGAAAAAAACAGTGGTGAGAAAGAATTTCACCAAGCAGTTCAAGAAGTGGTTGATTCATTGTGGGATTTTCTTCAAGACCACCCACATTATATGCATGCCAAAGTCCTTGAGCGGATAGTTGAACCCGAGCGAGTAATTATGTTCAGAGTCTCATGGAGAAATGACCGAGGTGAAGTTGAGGTGAATAAAGGTTATCGTGTAGAATTCAACTCTGCAATTGGACCATACAAAGGGGGGTTAAGATTCCACCCATCCGTAAACCTCAGTATCCTGAAATTTTTAGGATTTGAACAGATATTTAAAAATAGCTTGACCACACTTCCCATGGGGGGAGGAAAGGGCGGATCTAATTTTGATCCCAAAGGGAAATCAGACAACGAAGTCATGAGTTTTTGTCAATCATTTATGACTGAACTCCAACGACATATCGGTCCAAACACAGACATACCAGCAGGCGATATCGGAGTAGGAGCTCGGGAAATCGGTTTTCTATTTGGCCAGTATAAAAGGCTAAGAAATGAATTCACAGGGGTTTTGACCGGGAAAGCCTTGAACTGGGGTGGCAGCTTAATCCGTCCAGAAGCAACTGGTTATGGAACCGTTTACTTTGCCAACGAGATGCTCAAAACGAGGGGAGAATCGTTTGAAGGAAAAACCGTAGCAATATCCGGTTCCGGGAATGTAGCCCAATTCGCTGCTGAAAAAATTCTCCAATTAGGAGGTAAACCTGTTACCCTATCAGACTCCTCAGGATCCATTTATGACCCTGAAGGAATTGATGAGGAAAAACTTGATTACGTCATGGAACTGAAGAATGTAAAAAGAGGTCGAATCAAGGAATACGCAGAAAAATACAACTGTGAATATTGGGATGGGGAACGGCCCTGGAAAGTTCAATGTGATGTGGCTCTTCCCTCAGCGACTCAGAATGAAATTAACGCAAAAGAGGCTAAGACCCTAGTCGATAATGGTTGTATTTGTGTAGCTGAAGGTGCCAATATGCCCACCGAACCGGATGCTGTAGATGTTTTCCTGGAAAATAAAATTCTATATGGACCAGGTAAAGCTGCCAATGCAGGAGGAGTTGCCGTCTCTGGACTGGAAATGAGTCAAAATAGTATGCGGATCCAGTGGCCTCGCGAAGAAGTTGATCAGAAATTACACACAATAATGAAAGATATACATGCTCAATGTGAAAAGTATGGTAAAAACGGCGACTTTGTGAATTACGTAAAAGGAGCCAACATCGGAGGATTTATCAAAATAGCTGATGCCATGTTAGACCAGGGGGTTGTTTAAAGAAATATCCTTAAATTGAAATGTAATTGGAACTATTCAGCCATCCCAACCAGTCAACAATTTTCCTGTGCTTATTAATCAGTGTCTGTCCATAATGTTGGGATTTCTTTCTCCTTATCCCCGTTTCGCCAGCTGGAGGAGCAAGGTTACAGATACTAAAAATACCCTGATGCCATTCACGGAATTTTATCCAAAGGAACCTGTGGAAGTACCCTGCTGGAATTTTGGCGTATTTAAATCCTCCCCCTGACGAGTCGGGGTCGGGAAAGGGCTGGGCTATTGATATTAAAACTTGTAAATTTATAGACAGAAGCTAGTTAAGATACCTCACTTTTGTGCGTGACTGAATCAACAAATTCAGGTTTAATAATGATTGACTGTCCGGTTTGTCCATCGATCCATACACTGATCGGTTTATCTAATTTTATCAACTTAATATATTTTGTTTCGTGGCTCACTTTTTGAGCATTTAACCAATTCCAATCCACGAAATCATTTCTGCTTCTGTAGCCTACAGTGAGGTACCCTACTCGGAAGCTTGTCACATTCTGGAAGAAATGACTACCAAACGATGGGTCAGGTTTAAGGTCTTTTGTTCCTATCTCCACGATAACTTTTACTTTCGAAATTTGCCTCCATTTTACAGGGATTCCCAGCCACGGATCTGCGGTACCCCACCGCCCGGGACCTATTAGGAGATATTTTTGTTTTTTAGAAAAAGTCGAATTCAACTCCCCTATCTGGTTGGCTATTTCTTTTGACTTACTAATATCAAATGAATCTAATTTAATGCAAATAATATTCTGTATTTCGTTCAGAATCCCATTACCAAGCGCTATACTGCTCTTACAGATTAATTCATCATTTTTTACTTCTTCAATCCGGTAGTCTCGATTGTAATTCTCGCTCGCCATTGGACGGATTTGAAGAAGAGAGAATTCAGACTTTTCTGGTTTATTTGAATTCAAAATACATGCAAACTCCAACTCCACTGGGCATCCCAGCTCTCTGTTCCCGATTACCAAAAGTTCTTGAACAAGTTCAGCGAGTGGAAATATCTTCATTTTTAGTATCCTGGCGAAGGTAACAATTCTAACTCCGGAATAACTTAGTGAATCTCGAACAATTCCTTCTGGTGTCACCACACTTCCCACATGACATAATACACCATCAGTTTCTGCGTCTGCAAGTGAATAAATTTTGAGATTATTTTCTTCACCCTCTTTTAGAAGATTTTGTTCTTTTGTCATATCAAGTGCATAAAACTCGTTCTGCGAACTTTCGAGCATAGCCTCAATGGAATAAAATTGTGACAGGATATCAGGATACTTGGGTGAAATCCTAAGAACTTTTCCTCCTTCCGCAATAGTACGCCCCAAACCTAAAGCAACATAGACAACACCTTCTGCACGGTTCATATAAGAAACAGGATAATAATTAAGATTTTTTGCCACACCGCTGAAAGTTGGATAAAATCTATCATTGAACCGTTGTCCTACTAATTCCTGAATGATAACAGCCATTTTTTCCTCTTCCAGACGGTGAGTAGATGATTCAATAGTCGCTTTGACTTCTTGTGAAAACATCGATGCAAAAATCAGTTTAATAGCTTGCTCCAAAGATTCTATGCGTCCTTTAACCGAGCCGGAAGAATTGGGAAGCATGTAAGTAGCATACATGCCCGCTAACGATTGATATTGCATATCTTCTAACAAACCGGATGAACGAATAGCAATGGGATAGTTTACATCTTTTAAAAATGCCTTAAGAAAATATTTCAGCTCTTTGCTAAGATTTCCCTGGACAAATCTGTGTCTGATTTTCCTAAAATCATTTTCTTCCAGAGCATATTTCCACAGATCATTATTTTTCATAAAATCATCAAATTCAACTGTTCCGATCGCCACAACCCTTGGAATACGAATGATTATTTCTGGAAATTTCTCTTTCAGTCCCGAGCTACCTATCATGGAGTTTGCAAATGCCAACCCACGAGCCTTCCCCCCAAGGGAGCCATTACGTACCCGGATCAACGTTGCTGAAGATAATATTGGACCACCTGTATATTTAACAATTCGACCAGCTGTACGAACCTGTCGAGTCGTATCTACTGCTTTTATTAAATAATCACGAAGTTCTTCAATATTCTCGAAATCGGAAGTTTTTACACGTCTTACTTTTGAAGCCATCCAGAATTCACCTCTGGCGGCAAGCCAATTGGAAAAGTGGTTTTTACTCGCATGGTAAAAAATGGATTTTTCA
Organism: Fidelibacterota bacterium; assembly: GCA_004124475.1. Classification (GTDB taxonomy): domain Bacteria; phylum Fidelibacterota; class Marinisomatia; order Marinisomatales; family SCKK01; genus SCKK01. The sequence goes on along the minus strand of SCKK01000031.1, from coordinate 29,518 downwards.
GGAACCGTTTTTAACCTCATCTGTAATTCCCGCAAGTCTGATGCTTTTGCTACTACTTTTCTGTTTGGAAGTCGAAATTCAAAGTCTCCAAATCCAAAATTATTCAGGATAAATTCACTGAGCCCCTGCAATAATGTTTTGGATTTTTTACTGAGAAAAGAAACGTTCAGTTTGTTAGCTTTTTCTTCTAAATTATCCTTTGTCGATTGTAATAGAATAGGTACAGATGGATCGATCGAACGCACCCATTCAGCGAGTTTGAATCCTGCATTTGCATCTAACTCCCCTTTTCGAGGAAACCGTATATCTGAAATAATCCCTAATAGATTATTATGATATTTTTTAAAATATTTTTCAGCTTCTTCATAACTACTGGCAAGGAGGATCTTTGGCCGTGCTCTGAGTCTTAGTAATCTATGAGCATCATTAAGACTTTTATCAATCAATGCTCTTGTTTGCTGCACAATTTGTGAGTATATACGAGGCAGTATCCTGGAATAGTAGGCTGGATTATCTTCCACAACGATGATCGCTCGTACGTCCCCTTTTTTAACGTCTCTCTTCACATTTTTCATATCCTCGATATATTTGATAATGGCAGGAAACACTCCAGCATTCCCTCCCCATACAAATATTTTATCAATATCACTTTTATGGATTTCCTCTTTTATGTAGCTAAGTTCGGATGAATCATACACAAGAAGAATTATAGGAATCCGAGGATACTTCTCTTTTACCTGGCTTCCAAAGGAGAACGGATCCATGTCCGATATTCTAAGCATTGTTATTACCAGACCATATCGTCTTTTCGACAGCATTTCCATGGCTCTTGCGGCTGTTGATGCTCGCCAAACTCGTGGAGCATAACTCAAGTTCATTCCAAGATACTCGGTCAATATCTGTTCAGTGAGTCGGCCGTCTTCTTCAAGGATATAAGCATCATATGGACTTGCAACCAATAAAATCTCATGGATCCTGTGAAGCATCAGGTCGTGGTAATTCCACTGACGGATTTCAGAAGATGTGGATTTATCTTTCATCCTCTATAGTTAAGACCTATAAATGAAATATGCAATTACAGAATTTAAAAAATGACACACCTGTCAAAAACAAATATTTATTACTTTGTCGCAAGATCATCGGGATATAGAAAGAAACTCAAGCTTGTTTTTGAATTGCTTTCCTATAACTAACTCAGTAAACTACATTGTAACAAACGAATACAAATAAAAAGGGGAAATATTAATTAAAATTTCTACTCATACGCACATATTTTTTATATATACAGAATTTATTTCCAGCTATAAGGCTGATATAGTAGATATTTTTACGTCTATTGATGATGTTAGGCTGTTGTAGAGATTTTATTTTTGATGAAATAGTATTTGAAATGAAACAATCTTAATTTTGGGTGAATTGTATGATAATGTTTGATAATTTCTTCCTAAGCAAAATAAAATTCCCAACCATTCTAATATTTACTTCAAACTTGGTTTTTACTTCATATATCTCTCCGTACTCAACCTCAAAAAAAAGTGGTATTTATTTCCCCTTGTTACCAGAATCACAATTATTTAAGACAAGTAAAGAACGCCACTTACAACAGGTTTTAGCAGATATTTATGGACTTGAAAACGCAAAGGAATATCATAAAGCTTATAAGCTGGGTAAAAGAACAATTTCACAAGTTGATTTGAAAGATAACGCATATGGTAATATGATAGCGTTAATAACTGCAAGAGTAGCCTACAAAGCAGAGCTACCAGTAGAAACGATTTTAAGATATTTTAAAATCTATATAGAAATAAATCGTGGATTTGATAATAGAGGACAAGCCTTGTTAAAAGAAATGATTAGAGGCTATTCCGAAAAAGGTGATGTAGAAAAACTTTTGAATATTTTACTTATTGATGAGGAATTAGTTTTAACAATAGTACAAAATGCAATTATTGGAATATCTAATGAAAGCATACGTAAAAAGATAGAAGGAATAAATTTTTTAGACTTGAGTACAACCGAAAAGCTGAAAATTCTTGTTGAACTATCTCCAAACAATGCATCAAATAAATTCTTATTAGCGATTGAATATATTAATCAAAAGCAATATCAACAAGCAGAGGAACTTTTTCTAAGTGATAAAGAAAGTTTAACAGAAATCGGTAACTTATTGGCAATGGAATATTTTAAACAAAAGCTCTATAAAGAAGCAGAACAAATTTTTCTTGCTAATAAAACCAAATTAAATCACAAGAATGGACTTTATCTATTGATATCTCAAGCAAATTTGTATTCATATACAAACGCTCTGGAAAAATTCAACCAAAACTATACATATTTTATTGCAAATGAAAATAAGGTTGAAGATGTTTGGAAACTGGTATCGAAACTGTTTACAGAACAATTGTTTTCTATGGAAGTTATAGAAGCTACTTCCTCAATCAATGATCAATCCAAAAGGTTTGAAGCACTTTGTATTGCAAATTATTTTATAGGTTTGAAGTTTTTTTATGAAGGAAATAATACAATAGCCACTCAATACTTTTCCCAAGCTGTATCCACTGGTAAAAACAATCTAATAGAATATAAGCTTGCAAAGGAACAATTGGACGGTACTTTTGCGCTGAATACTCAGATTGATGAGACACAAAAGACAATAGCGGTAGTGGATTTTGAAGGCAATGGGATTAGTCAATCAGAAGCAAGAATAATAACAAACAGATTAACATCAGAATTAATCAAGAGAAATACGTTCATTGTGTTGGAAAGAGCACAAATGGATGAAATTTTAAAGGAACAAGGTTTTCAGCAAAGCGGTTGTGTATCAAGCGAATGTTTAGTTGAGGTAGGAAAACTACTTGGAATGCAATTTATGCTTACTGGATCTGTCGGTCGTTTTGGGAACCTAAATATTATTGAACTTAGGATAGTTGATATAGAAACTGGTAAAATAGTAAAATCAGCAACATATGATTTTGAGGGTGAAAAAGAATTATTGTTGTCATCAGGAATAAGAATGTCACTAACTCAGTTATTGCAATGAATAATAAAAGCCTAACCCCCACCGGACGGCAAACCGACGGTGAGTTTATTCTACTTGCTATGAAAGCAAGGAAAAAATTAATGGTTTTGGATATATTCATGATAAATCCCTTAAAAAAAGCCTAATTCGGGTTCATTATTAATGTTTTTTAGTCTGATTTGGGCGTACTTCTCCCATCTAAGTTCATTCTAGTTTTGCAGGAAAATATCTCACTTATTCCGGATTGCCGGAATGTGACCTCTCAAGCTATTCTTACTTGCGTCGATTGCTGATACGACTAATATTCCCCCATAGGGGTCTCCATGAGATGATCCGTTCTCAAAGAGGCCGGAGCGCCGAAAAATCGGTTACCTGCCCACCGAAGTCAGTACGCAGGCGGGGACGAAGCATCCCATTAAACCGGGATCTTCAATAATGCTCAAGATCGACGTTCCGGCAAAACCTTAGAACTACACCAGGGTTTCTTAATTTGTAAAAGAGCAGTGCCGGTTCTCAGGTGGCTACCAACCTGCCACGCTTCAAGTTTTCATATTCCTGATCTAAACGTTGACAGGTAATTTCAAGCTCAGGATTGAGATGAGGTTTGTATAAGCGTTCTTCTCTGGTTAATGACATAATCAATTGTAATACCTTGGATGTACAAGCAATGGTGTTTTTCAGGTAATTACGTCTCTTCAATTGCCGCTTTAAATATTTTACCCTTACCTCAGGAACGTACTTCGCAGTTTCCTTGGCCATCATGAATAATAACCATCGTAAGCAGCTGTTACCTAAATGACTGATCCGGTTACGTCCCCGGTAGCGCCCCGACGTATTAAGACGCAGATTGGTCCCAGCCATCTTTTGGATTTGTTTATAGTGTGTTACATCCTTTAAAGCCCTGGTCTCTGCGATAAAAAGAGCTGCCATCTGGTCTGACACACCCTCGAGACTCTTAACACACGCAAAAGCAGAATACTGCTTTGCCAACCGGATTAATTCATGGCTGATCTGTTTGGATTGTTCTTCAATCAGATCCAATTGATTCAGCCAACAGTTAAGACTCAGGTGTAAACTCTTTTCTTCGGTTTCATCAGTACAACTGACACCAATCGTTCTCTCTGCCGTTTGTTGAAGAAGCATAAGGGTTTCTTTCCCATGCTGGCTTTATGATATGCGTATGATGGCTCCAGCTTCTAATTCAACATCCAGATTAAGAAAATGCTGAGGAAGGAAGTATCGCTTCAGCAGGTACCGGGCGGTTAGTGTCTCTGGATTCAGAACCTTGATAAACTCCGGGAAATATCGCTTAATAAATGATACAATCCGGTTTTTATTCTTTACCATATCCTTACGCAGTTTATCAGAAGTAATGCTTAAGGTTCTTAATGACCGGATACACGGATCATCTTCATTATGTAGAACAAAAGAGCCATTGGAAGCATTGGTGGCAATGATCAAGGCATCTTTCGGATCGGTTTTGGAAAAATCATTCACATTTAATACCCGGGCATGATAGGTCGATAACGGACTTACTCTGACAACTAAATAGCCATTAGTGTATAGGTAGTGAACCAGAGGTTGCCACAGATCACAGGCTGACTCAACAGCGAACACAACTTCCTTCCGGTAATCCACTTCCCGGTCCAGGTATTGATCAAGTTTACGCCATAGTAGCTTGTTAAAACCGTTGTAATCGTTCCGGAATGAAAAACTCTTGCCTACTGGAATGCTATTGGCATCAATGATTCTAACCTGGTGTTTATCCTTGGCAGGATCAATCCCTATGATTATTTTACCCTGTATAAATTGACGCTTTTCAATTAACGAATGTTTATGTTTATTCATCATAGTTCCCCTTTGTTGGTTCAAGGTTTAAACCTGATACCCCATCAGGTTTTTCATCATAAATTACTCTTCCCAGCAAAGGGGAACATAGATATCGTTATAGAGAAACCAAATAAGGAATTACTCAAATTTCACTGAAACAATCTTGGAAACACCAGACTTTTCCATCGTCACTCCGTATAGATAATCCGCAGCCTCCATGGTGAGTTTATTGTGAGTAACAATTATAAACTGAGTATCCTCTGAAAATTTATTGAGCACTCGAGTAAACTTATTAATATTGTTGTCGTCGAGAGGGGCGTCTACTTCATCAAGAATACAGAAGGGACTCGGCTTGACTTGGTAAATCGCAAACAACAATGCAATTGCGGTCAACGCTTTCTCCCCAGCAGAAAGCAGTCTCAGATTGTGTGTCCGTTTTCCAGGAGGTCGGGCAGAGATAGATATATTTGATTCTAACGGGTCATCATCCCCTTGTAACTCAAGATCTCCTTCTCCTCCTTCAAAAAAGAGTTTAAAAGTGTTTTGGAAATTCCGGCGTATTTTTTTAAACGTATCCGTAAACTGTTTTCTGGCTTTCCTATCGATATGGTGAATGGTCTCCATCAGACTCTTCTCAGATTCAAGAAGATCATCACGCTGTTTTTGGAGAAAATCAAGTCGTTGGCTTTCTTCTTCATATTCCCCTTTTACCGCCATGTTAATTGGACCTATCCTCTCAATACTCCGTTCAATTCGATCTATTTGCAATAAAAGTTTATCCTCCGAAAGTTGCATATCCATACTTCGAGGGATATCGAGGTCGTATTTTTCCTGTAATCGATGTTGGACAAATTCTATCTGCCTGACCAAATCTGCAGATTGCAATTCACAACGTTTTAAGTCCTCCGTTAATCTTTCTCTTTTCCGCTGTTCCTCTCTAATTTCTCTCTGTTGGGAATCAATCTGTTGATACACTTCTGAGAATGCTTGATCTTTCAAGTCCAAGATTGCCAGTTCTTTTTTGTATCGAGCAGTATGTTTTCCCAATTCCTTTTTAAGAACTTTAATATCTTTTTCTAATATTATTATTTCACTTTGTAAAATTGTCTTTTTCTCCGATAAATCACCTCCTCGCTTATTCAGCTCATTAATATTTTCTTCCATTCTTTCAATTTTATATTGGAGGTTATCCCGATCATTTTCCAGATTAATTAATTCAAACCTCATATCTTGGATCATTTCATTTTCCTTATCCCTCTGGTCTTTCACAATGTCCCTGTTCTTCTTAGCCTCAATAATTTTATTGCTGTAAGTTTCCTGCTGCTCCTCCAAATCTGTAAGTTTTGGCGTTAATTGATCCAAACTGCCCTGCACATTCAGCAAATCCTGTTTTACTGCTACCGATTCGTGAGTAACCGATTGCAATAATTCTACTATTCGAGAAATAGAAAACTCATTTTGAGTGATTTTCTTTTCAACTTCGGCAAATAAGTCGATATGATTGCCTAAGTTTTGGGAACTTTCTGCATGTTTTTCTTCACTTGTTCTGAGAAGTTTCTCCACTTCCGCTGTTTTATTCTTTATGTCATTTCCTTTTTTGACCAATTTCTCTATCGCACTATCCAATTCCTGAATTTTCTCCAATCTTCCCAGGATACTGATTCCACTCTGACCATTAATAGAAGTAATAATCCCTGTATTTGAGTAAAACCGACCGCTTAGGTCAGCAATATTCCCAGTAAATTCTTTCGATTGCCAAAGAAGTTCCGCCGATTCCATATCTTCCACGATAACCAGGTCTTTGAGTAAAAATTGAATAAGAGGTTCCATAGATTTTTTCGTTTTCACCAGGTCAATTGCCTGGAGAATACCGTCACCTTTTTTCGCAACTTTTTTAATTTCAATTTTCTGAAAGTTGATACTATCCATTGGAATAAACGAAACACTACCCATGTTTTCTTTGGACAATTTCTTCATCGTACTCAATGCCACTTTCCGGGATTTACAAACTAGGCATTGAGATAATGTCCCCAATCCCGCCTCAATTGCTGAACGATATTTGTCATCAACCATAATAAGGTCTGCCACGGTACCCTCGATACCCGGATAATTGTTTAATTGGGTAAGTATATGACGGACACCCGATGGATACCCTTCGTTTGTCTCTACGATTTCATTATAAAACTGAAGTTTTGACTCAAGGCTTTCTACTTGGTTGGCAATTCGATGAAAATCGAGGGAAAGATTATGTTTTTGTGACCTCAAGTCATTGATATTCTTGTCCAGTTCATCGAGCAGGCTTCGGGATTTGGAGATAGTTTTTTCATGATTGCTTCTTATTTTCTCCAAGTCTTTTTGTTTTAATTTGTCTTCTTTCAGACCCTGTTCGAGCTCTGTTATTTTTACTCTTAGCACACCAATCCTGGTCATCTTTTCATCGTAAAGGTGTTTTGTTCTATCCAATAATGATCTTGCACTATTTAATTTTTGGAGATGTTCAAATTGTCTTCCTGTTAGATATTCAAGCCTTTCCTCAGTCTCTTTAAATGTATTATCAATCTTCTCAAAATCCTGCCTACGAGAAGTATATTCTGAAATTTTACTTTTTATCCTGGGGTCAAAAGATTTCAATTCAACTTGATATTCTTTGATCTGAAACCGATAAGACTCTATCTGCTTTTCACACTCATCTTTTTCCAATTCGAATCTTTCAATCGTCCTTTCAGAAGATCTTATCTGTTCATTCATTATAAGTAATTTGTTATTACAATCCTGGCGATGTCCCAACAACTCATCGATATGGATTTTAAGTTTGGTTAACTCTTCCTGTTGTTCCCGGTAAGATTTTTGCAGTTGTTCCAGAGCATCTTCCTGCCCTTTTTCCTGGTCTTTATTTTGGGATCTCTGGTGATGAAGAGTTGTGATTTGTTCACTTAAGGGACCTAACTTCTTTTCGATTCTTTGCTTTTGGATATATGCCAGTTCAAGTTCTCTCTGTTTAATCTGTTCAGACATTACAGCATGCCGATCAAATCGTTTTAACTGCAGCCGCAATCCGTGAACTTTTGTTTCAACTTCAGTAATGATGTCATGGACCCTATTCAAATCTGCACGAGTAGCTTCAAACTTTCTTATGGCTGTTTTTCTCTGTTTTTTATATCTGTTAATACCGGCAGCTTCCTCAAACATCCGTCGGCGGTCATCTGCCGTTTCGCTCAATATATCCTCAATCATTTTTAATTCTATCACAGAATAGGCATCAGCTCCCATCCCGGTATCCATAAAGAGGTCCTGAATATCTTTGAGACGGCATGAAGATCGGTTGATCATATAGGAACTTTCGCCATTTCTATAGATTCTCCGGGTAATCTCAACTTCGGTATAATCGATGGGTAACTTTCCCTTATTGTGCACAGTGAGACTAACTTCACACACATTGATTGGTTTGTGGGAAGTCGACCCATTGAAGATAATATCTTCCATCTTGGAAGACCGAAGCAGGCTGTATTTCTGCTCTCCCAAAACCCACCTGACAGCGTCCACAATATTGGTTTTCCCGCAACCATTTGGACCGACAAGTGCGGTGATCCCTTCACCGAACTTCAGGATTTCCTTTTTTGCAAAGGACTTAAAACCGTGAAGTTTCAATTCAGATATATACATTCATCCCTAACCCTTATACCTTGTATGACAATTTATATTTGATGGTATTTAATCAATTTCACCTGAAAATAACTCTGAGCAGGCTTGCCCCGTAGTCCCGACACAGTCGGGAGAGCGTATCGTGGGAACCGGGAGTGGAAGCTATAAAGTGAACAAGATTTTCCCATTACTCCTCCCCATCCCGAAGCTTCGGGACGCATCATCGGCCAGCTGGTGGACAAGCTGTTTCACGCATTATGGATAACGATTACTCGTTGATCATTTTTCATTATTTTGCCATTATCCGAAGAGGGATTCTATGGAAAACCACAAATATTATCACTATGGTAAGTTTATTCACCCTGGTGGCCATGTAAAGGATCGACCTCCCAGCAAATGGAGATGGACATGAAAAACCGTCTGACCAGCGCCCCGGTTGCAGTTAAAAAGTGTGCGATACCCTACTTCAGAAAACCCATTTTCTTTTGCCAAATGACTCGCCGTGAGCAAAACCCCGCCAATCAGTTCCCTGTCTTCTTCAGTCATGTCATTTAAGGTTGGAATATGTTTCTTTGGAACAATTAAAACGTGAAAGGGAGCCTGAGGATTGAGATCGTTAAAAGCCACAACTGAATCGGATTCATATACGATATCACTTGGAATTTCTCCGGAAATGATCTTGCAGAAAATGCAGTCAGACATTAGCTCCTTGTCCCTTCAAAGAAATTATCACATATCGCCAGTAATGCCATGACCGCCGTCTCTGATCTCAATCTTCTTGGACCCAGTGAAACAAGAGGAATCCCATGTTTTTTGATCGCTATTATCTCCTCAGAATGGAATCCAACTTCTGGTCCCACAGCAAGCCAGAGGTCAGTGACACCTAGTATCTGTTCCCTCAACCAATGATAAATCGGTATGTTATCCTCTCCACTGACTGCAACTGCCGCTTTTTGCACATCAACCGAATCACACCAGGATTGAAAATCCACAGGGGAACTGATCACGGGCAATAATCCTCTGCCACACTGTTTGATTGTACTTTTTGAAATGCGCTTTAACCTCTCAAGATTAATTGTCTGCTTTACATTATATCGCATACGGAGAGGCGTAAATGAGTGCACACCTAACTCTGTCCCCTTTTCCACCACCGTGTCCATTTTAGAACCTTTTAAAATCCCAACCCCCAAGTGAATATTGACTTTTGATTTGCCATAGTTGGGAACGGTCTGAAGGATGGCACCTTCCACGTGATGTTTTTGAATCCCTTCAATTTTACCGATGTACGCACACCCCAGCATATCCAGAAGGTAAACCGTTTCCCCGGTTTTGATTCTTGTTACCCTGCTTAAATGATGCCCCTCACTTCCATTTAATTTGAATCGATTGCCTACAATGGCTTTGGGAGCAATAAGGAAATGGCGCCGACCGGTCAAGACTATTTCAACCTTTTTCCAAACATGAATTTAAATATCAGACCATTGTAATTAGTTTCACCATCGACAGTTTTACCCATTTCGAAAATGTTATAACCCATGGTAACTGCTGCGGTGGAATTAGACGAAAGGTAAATTTCCACACCTCCATACAAAAATCCGCCAAAAGAAACTGACGTACTTACATTATTCCATCTTTCAAAAAAATTCCCCACCTCCGGTGTATCTAAAATAATAATGGGACCCAATCCTGCCATAATAAGAGGACTGAAATTGTTGGCGATTTGATCGACGAATGGGTGATACTTTACTCCAATAAAAAGGGGTACCAAAAGAAGATTTTTTGCCCCAACTTTATAGGTGATGCCTGTGTAGTAATCATATACAGGAAATTCCGATTCGCCGGCTACATCAAATAAGGATATCTGAAAATTGGCTTGAAATTTTCTGCTCACCTGCAATTCATAAAATCCACCAATAGAAAAACCACGGTCTGCAGTACCTAAAGTAAGTCCATAGGATTTTTCAGATATTCCGAATAAAGGCGCTGAAGTTAGACTAATCGGGTACAAACCCGCATTAAGCATAATGACACAGATTACTACTTTGTAGCATATACTCCGAGGTACATTATATGATTTCACGTCAGAAAATTTAACTGATTTTATCAATAAATGAAATAATCAAAAAGGCACATCAATACTTTTTCATTTTTGCCAAAAACGTTTTGAAATGGACACAGTAAAGTTGTGACTAAACAATACTCCGTCGTTGACCATTATTCATGTAGGATCAATCCAATATAGTCTGGAGATAAATGGGACCAACATAGAGACTATTCTGTGTTTCTTTATCAATTATTTTGGACAGATGAGAATAATAAAAAGGGCAACCAATTGGCTGCCCTTTTTGTAAGCTGAGCTTTATTTAACTGACTATTTATCGTAATTAAACAAAACCCTTACGAAATGGATTGGTGTTAAACAACCGTTACTTTTGCAGCTGCTTGACCTTTTTGAGTAGAGACAACCTCAAACTCAACCTTGTCATTTTCTTTCAGAGTGCGAAAGCCATCTCCTTCTATTGAGGTTTGATGAACAAAAAGATCGGTTCCTTCTTCACGATTTATGAATCCAAATCCTTTTTTATCATTAAACCACTTAACTGTACCAGTTTCACGCTGAGACATTTTGTATTACTCCTATTATTTTATTCCTAAATTATGTCTAAAGTTCTGAAGGGGGTATGAAGGTTAACACTATTTACAATATATAAATTGCTAAGATTCCTAAATCCACTACATTACATAAGACTACTGCTTCAAAGTTAAGAGTATAATTGAACTAATACAAACTGTTTTTCACGCTTTTTATTTCTGCAAAAATGTATGAAAATCAGTAATATTCTATTCCATCACCTTTTTGCAAAGAGAGGACATTTTACATCGCAGAAAGATTGAATTACCCTTTCATTTCAGCAACACCTTGTGTAGTTATTTTTATATCCATCCAGATTGCTCTATTACTTCCTTTGATGTGATAACTCTTTTATCGGCGATGAGCCGATTTTTCTTTTCCCAGTCTAATAATGGTGTAACCGTCTCATCATAAAGTACACAGATTATTTTTAGATTGATCGCAATCCATAAATCCTAATGGATTCATAAGTTTCCAAAAGCAAATATTCTACTAAATGAACTACCAAGTTGAGGACTTAAAGATGCGTCCATATTCCCAAAACTCTATGTATTCTGAGAAAAGACTCAATAACAATCTTGGAAAACCAAGAAAATACCTTCAGGTATTATAAGGAGCAAATAAAAAACCAAAAGCTAAGCTTCACAGTTTCTGGGTATCATTCAACAATTTCTTAAGGGGTCTGGGTCTTTAGATTGAAGATAGGCAAATCTTACTAACACACACATCAAGTGAGACTACCAAGATTTACACACATCCTAACTTTGATCTGGCTTCACTGTTTGTTAATCGGCTACCCGATTACACGAAGAAATTCAGTCTTCCCAATTAGCAAACTGGAAAACGTAACCAAAACGTAACCAAAATAACGACACAGTAATGCACAATACTACACACTTCTACAATGCACAAAACCCCGATCTCTCGTCGAGAAATCAGGGTCTATCGTCAGTAGCGGGGGCTGGATTTGAACCAGCGACCTTTGGGTTATGAGCCCAACGAGCTACCAAACTGCTCCACCCCGCGATTATCATAATTTAGCTACAATTCGAAGAAAATTCAAACGGAATTACTAAATAAAAAATAAATTCCTTCGGAAAATTTGGTTTTGAAAGCTTTCCTAATCTTTTCGTATTTATCCTTAGAAATTTCTATTTTACAACCTACCTTTTCCAACACCTTATCAAACTTCCGGGAAACAATCCTCCCTCCAGAATTGTAGATCAAATTTTCCAACTGTCCAAGCAAATTTTGATTACATTCGATCATCAAGGAGACTGTGTGAACTACCATAACCAATTCACTGCTGTTGATAACCTTAGAAGCACATGTCCTAAACGCCCTGGAAAGTCCCCCCTTTCCTAACTTCGTACCACCAAAATATCTGATAACCACAAGAGCTCCATTTACAACTTGATTCTCTTGTAATTGTCTCAGAATAGGATCACCCGCCGTACCTGATGGTTCTCCACCATCAGATTTTCTTTCACAGATATTTCCATCACCGGAAATAGGCAATAATCGATAGGCATAGCAGATGTGGGTGGTGTCATGATATTTTCTGGTTAAAACCTTCAATTCCGAACGAAAATCCTTTTCCGAAGCAATTGGAATCAGGAATCCGAGAAATTTTGATCCCTTTTCTTTGTAGATAGACTCGGATAGTTTGGCAGGTGTTTTCAACAAAGCCTATCTCAGACTTATTCTACGATTGTCTAAAAGAAAACTTGATCGGCACACCATCCAGATCGAATACTAAACGTAACTGATTTTCCATAAAATTTCGATAGGATACAGGGATTAATTCAGGATAATTAGAGAAAAACCGAAATCGTGGGGGAGCTTGGCTAACCTGTGTGACAAATTTAATTTTAATTTTCTTCCCCCTCACTGCGGGAGGTTGAACCTGTTTTACCATTTCTTGAAGAACCACATTAAGTCTTCGAGTCTGTATTTTTTGATTCCAACGATCATAAACTTCTTGACACTCAGGAAGAAGTTTTGAAATCCTTTTCTTTGTTTTTGCCGAGATAAAAAGAATGGGATAGTGTTCCAAAGCTGTAAATAATCGTTTAATAGTCTTTTTCAACTCCTCTTGTGTGTGGGTTGTTGTATCAATCAGGTCCCATTTATTAACCAATATTATTAATCCTTTGCCTTTCTTAATAACATCGGAAATGATATGTTGGTCCTGTTTCCCAAATCCTTTCACAGCATCAATAACAACGCCAACCACATGAGCTCTTTCAATAGCTTTAAATGTTCTGAGACTGCTATAAAACTCAATACTATCTTTCAATTTGGATTTTCTTCGTAGACCTGCTGTATCGATAAGAACGAACGTTTTACCATAAAATTTCACAACTGTATCGACAGCATCTCTCGTAGTACCGGGGATTTCTGTGACGATTGATTTTTCCTTGCCAATTAGTGCATTGGTGATGGATGATTTTCCTACGTTTGGCATTCCGACAATGGAAAATCTGATCCCTTCTAATTCTTCTCGAGGTTGAATCGATTTATCACCCAATTCCTCCACGATTATATCAAGCATGTCACCGATTTTTCTTCCGGACAAGGCAGAGACCGAAATCATCTGATCAAACCCCATGGAAAAAAACTCACCCACTATCGATTCCTGTTTGTTATTATCAATTTTATTTACCACAAGTATCATTTGTTTACCCGACTGGCGAATGATGTCTGCCAATGTGGAATCTATGGGGGTAATACCCTCACGCCCATCAACGATAAACAATAATAGGTTCGCTTCTTCAATTGCCAGTTCAGCCTGACGGCGGACAGCTGTTTCAATTTCATCCCCTTCTCCCGGAAGGTAGCCCCCTGTGTCGATGACCGTGAATGAACGATCAGTCCATTCAACATCACCATATATCCGATCACGAGTTATCCCTGCCTGTTTGTCTATGATGGCTTCTCTTCTCTGGAGGAGCCGATTGAAGAGTGTCGATTTTCCTGTATTGGGTCTGCCAATAATGGCAACAATGGGTTTAGGCATGATGTATGTCCAAAATATGGGTCGATTAAGTTACATGAAAATATTGTTGAAATATTCGTAAAAAGTTGAGCGCCCGGCGGGAATCGGACCCGTATGGCGAGCTTGGGAAGCTAGAATGTTACCATTACATCACGGGCGCATGGTTTCTATGCATATTTAGAATTTATATATATTTTACTGGGGGTCAAAGATAAGATGTTGGACCTCATTATTAAAATTGTAGAAAAAATTTTAATAATAACCAGAATTGAACTTGACAACATTTTACCCAGAATCTATATTTCATCCACTCCTTTCGCGGGATTTAAGCACACTTACCAACAACTGCTTGACATTACAACCGAAATTTTTAAAACGGGTAGGAGACAGTTATGGCTGAACTTCTTGAATTTGAATTTAATATACCAAGTGAATACACCGATAAATCAAACAAAATTCTTCCACCCATTGATATCATCCCTGATAAAAAACAGGCTATATCCACCAGTGATTTGCCTGAAGTTTTGGGCGAAACAACACCGGAAAAATTTTCAATCGAAAATTATTATCAGGATGATGAACTTGGTAAAGATGTCCTAAAAAACAAATACCTCGCACCATGGGAAAAAAGTCCTTATGATATGTGGAAAAGAATTGCGAAAGCCATTGCATCCGTTGAAGAGGATGTGGATACATGGTATCAAAAGTTTTTTTCTATTTTAGAAGATTTTCGTTTTGTGCCCGGTGGTCGGATTATGCATGGAGCAGGCAGAGATGATATTACAACAACCTTGAATAACTGCTATGTGATGGCTATTCGAAAAGACTCCATCAAAGCCATCTATGATACTATCATCGAAGAAGCATTGACTTATAAATTTGGTGGCGGCTGTGGACACGATCTGTCAATTTTAAGACCTTCGGGTTCTACCATCGATAGTACAGGTGGTGAATCGTGTGGACCAACCGGTTTTATGAATCTGTTCAGCGAAAATACCAACACCATCGCCCAGCATGGCCGCAGAGGAGCCAATATGCAAACTATTCGGGTAGACCACCCGGATATTGAAACATTTATCAACATGAAACGCAATAATGTGGATATGGTGAAGTATTCAAATATCTCCGTATTGCTTACTCATGAATTCATGAATGCGGTAATAGATGACTCAGATTTCGATCTAAAGTGGAATGAAAAAATCTATCGAACTGTAAAAGCAAAAAATCTTTGGGATACAATTATCGAAGCTGCCTACGAAAGTGCTGAACCGGGAATAATTTTCTGGGATACGATGAGGGACTATCACAATGCTGAATATTGCAGTCCACTCATATCGACCAATCCATGTGGAGAGCAGCCTCTCCCTGATGGTGGATGTTGTAACCTTGGTTCTATTAACCTTGAGCGGTTTGTGGATGAGGACGGAAAATTTATGGATGATGCTTTCAAAGAAACCGTGGAAATTGCTGCACGTTTTATGGATAATGTTATCACCTACAATATGGATCGTCATGCTCTACCCAATCAGAAAGAAAATGCCAAAAACGATAGAAGAATTGGCATTGGTTTATTAGGGCTTGGAGATATGTTTGTAAAAGAAAAAATTTCATATGATAGTAAGAAAGCCTTAGACGAAGCCAATCGGATCGTCAAAATAATGCGGGACACTTCTTATGAAACTTCGATTGAATTGGCAAAAGAGAAGGGATCTTTTCCTAACTTTGATTGGAAAGGATATTCAAAAAGTAAATTTATCAAATCGTTACCTGTGAAAATCAAAGACAAAATTAAAAAGGATGGTATACGGAACTCTACCCTCATGACTATTCCCCCTACCGGTAGTGGTGCAATCGTTTCCAGAGTTACGTCAGGAATTGAACCAATCTTTCAGACATCCTATTATCGCCGTGTAAAAGACAACAAAAACTTTGGCAAATCATTCAGAGAATATAAAGTATATCATCCTATCATAAAGAAAATGTTTGATAATGATAAAAACCTTCCTTCCTATATTGTAACCGCACACAATATTGATCCGTATTTTAGGGTGAAAATGCAAGGTGTAATTCAAAAATATATAGATACTTCCATAAGTTCCACTGTTAATCTGCCTGCTGATGTATCTAAAGAAACGGTAGGAGACATATATTTGACATCCTACAAAACCGGACTAAAAGGAATTACAGTCTACCGCGAAGGTTCACGAGAGGGAATTCTTCTTACGGAAGATCAAAAGTCCATAGAAAATAATAAAGGAAAATCTGATTCACTTGAAAATTTTAATATCATCTCCGGAAAATCAATAACACTTATTAACGAAACTAAACGTCGAACAGAATTAAAACCAAGAATTCGTCCGTCACAAACCAAAGGCATCACCAAAAGAATTAGAACTGGCGAAGGTTCTCTCTATATTACGATTAACGAGGATGAGCACGGTTTGTGCGAGGTATTCACAACAATAGGCAAAGCGGGAGGTCATGCAGCTGCACAGTCAGAAGCAATCAGCAGATTGATTTCACTGGCATTACGTTCAGGGATTAATCCTCAAGACGTCATTAAACAACTCAAAGGAATCTCAGGTCCAAATCCGACATGGGAAAACGGACGATTGATTCTTTCAACCCCTGATGCTATCGGAAAGGCTATTGAAGATTATTTGAAAAACAGCTCAAAATTTTCAGGTGAATTATCACAACCCAAAGTATCAACAGAACTCAGATTTACCCTCGCTGATGATAATAGCACAGAAATTGCCGTCGATTATAACCCAAAAACAATGACAACCTGTCCCGATTGTGGCAGTACTATTCAACATGAAAATGGTTGTGTGACATGCCTTAGTTGTGGATTCTCAAAATGTGAATAAAAACCAACTCAAGTAATGTCAAAAAAATCCCAGTGATAATAAATCCTGGGATTTTAATTTTTAGAACTAACGTTAGATATCAATGATCAATAACGACTCAGTCTTTCTTTATTTCCTTTTCTTTTTTATTCTGTAGTTCATTAAGCTTATCAATATGACCATCCGTAAATTTTTGAATCTCTTCATGCGCCCACTTACTTTCATTCTCAGAAATCTCATGAGATCGTTCCAAATCTCGAATATGGTTATTCGAATCCTTACGAACATTCCTAATGGCTATCCGCCCTTCCTCAACAAGATTGTGCACTAATCGCACCAATTCCATCCGTCTTTCTTCATTCAATGCCGGAATGGGTACACGGATAAGAGTACCGTCATTCGTTGGATTTAATCCTAAATCTGCTGCCTGTATGGCTCTGTCTATATCAAACAGTAAATTTTTATCAAATGGTTGTACAACAATAAGCCTTGCCTCAGGAACAGTTATATTTGCAAGTGATTTCAGGGGTGTTGGAGCACCGTAATACGGTACTTTGACACTATCTAACAATGCTGAGGAAGCCCGCCCTGTTCGGATTTGAGCAAGTTCATGACGAGTGTGTTCAATTGCAGAATTCATTCTATGCTTAACATCTGAATAATAGCTTTTAAGCATTGCCTTATCCTCTAATAATTGTGCCTATTTTCTCTCCCGTAAGAATTCTTCCTAAATTCCCAGTTTGATTAATATCAAATACAATTATAGGAAGATTATTCTCTTTGCATAATGTCACAGCGGTTAAATCCATGACCCTCAATCCATCCTCGATAACTTTTTGAAATGACAATGTGTCAAATCTTTGGGCATCATCATATTTTTTGGGATCCTTATCATAAACACCATCAACTTTTGTTCCTTTTAAAACAACATCCGCCTCCGTTTCAGTCGCTCTCAATACAGCGGCAGTATCAGTACTAAAATAGGGATTTCCTGTTCCTCCCGCAATAATAATTACTCGTCCCTTTTCCAAATGGCGTATTGCTCTTCTCCTGATATAAGGTTCAGCCAATTGAGAAATTCCGATGGCGGATAGGGTTCTCGTTTCACACCCTTCTTTCTCCAAGGCATCCTGAAGGACAATGGCATTTATAATTGTAGCGAGCATTCCAAGATAGTCGGCAGATACCCTATCCATCCCACGATGTTCTGCCATCTCACCTCTGATAATGTTGCCGCCTCCGACAACAATTCCTATCTCTACACCTTCCTCTTGGGCATTCTTCACCTCTTTAGCCAATTCAATCGCTTTTACAGGATCAACACCGTATCCCTGGTTTCCTGAGAGAATTTCGCCACTAATTTTGAGTAAAATTCTCCTGAAAACAGGTTTGGGCATATGTTAGTTAAGGATTAGGCTTCCCCGTTTGAAGAAATAAACTCACCCACTTCATAGCGAGAAAACCTGGAGATAGTTACATTTTCCCCCAAAGAAGAAATGGTTGAAGTTAAAAGGTCTTGAATGGTTTTATCATTATCCTTGATAAAATTCTGCTCTAATAGACAGACTTCCTGGTAATATTTTTCTATTTTCCCATCAACAATTTTATTAAAAATATTTTGAGGTTTCCCCAAGGATTCCACCTGAGCTTTATAAATTTCTTTTTCCTTTTCGATCAGTATAGGATCTAGGTCACCCCTTTCTATGGTTAGAGGATTTGTTGCTGCAATTTGCATTGCAAGGTTTTTTACAAATCGGATAAATGTTTCAGTTTTTGCTACGAAATCCGTTTCACAATTCACTTCCAATAATACGCCAATTCGGCTACCTGGATGAATATAGGACAACACAATTCCCTGGTTAGCTTTCCTACCTGCCTTTTTCTCAGCCTTCGCAATGCCTTTTTTTCTCAACACTTCTATTGCAATATCAATATTTCCGTTTGCTACTGTTAGTGCTTCTTTGCAGTCCATTATCCCAGCACCGATTCTCTCTCTTAAATTCTTTACACTTTTTGCATCAATATTCATTGATCTTCCTCTCTCTCATTTTCGACCGCTTCCACTAATTCTTTGTCTGCAGATTTTTAACTTCATCCTCAATCTGAGTCTCATCTTCTGTCAATTCTATATCTGTTTCAATTTCTTCAGATTCCTCTGTTGAAACTACATCAGATTCATCAGCTACAACCAAATCAACATCTTCTCTATAGGAAATAGATTTGGACTCACAAATTGACCGGGCTATTTCTCCCAGGATTAACTTTATAGCCCGGATTGAATCATCATTTGCAGGTATGGGATAATCCACTATTTCAGGATTGGTATTAGTATCGACAATTGCGACGATAGGAACATTCAATTTTCGAGCTTCGCAGAGAGCAATATATTCATGTCTGGCATCCACCACAACCAAAGCGTCAGGCAATCGTTTCATATCTTTAATACCACGATGTAGATCCTGAAGCCGAATCATCTCCCTTTCAAGACTTAAAATCTCTTTTTTAGTGGCATTTTCGTATAATGAACTCGATTCTTTCTCTAATGCTTGTAACCTTTTAATACTTTTTCTAATCGTTGAAAAATTGGTAAGCGTTCCACCTAACCACCTTTCAACCACATAAAACATTCCACATTTATCTGCTTCTTGCTGAACTATATTTTTTGCGTTCTTCTTTGTGCCGACGAAAAGAATTTCTCCACCATTCTCACAAATATCCGTGACAAAGTCAATCGCTTTTTGAAGGTTTTTTAAGGTCTCCTCAAGATTAATAATATGGATTCCTCTTTTAGACATCAAAATATAGGGTTTAAATTGTGGGTGCCACTTCCTGGTCAGATGACCAAAATGAGCGCCCGTACTTAAAAGATCCTCAAATGTAACGTTTATTTTATACATATTAACGTTTCGTCCATTGGAAAGCGCCTCGTGCACCCTTTTGTCCATACTTTTTCCTTTCTTTCATTCTTGCATCACGGGTTAAAAAGCCTTCTTTTTTCAGAATAGGTTTATTTTCAGGATTTAATAAGACAAATGCTCTGGCAATCCCATGTCGAATTGCTCCAGCTTGACCGGAGAATCCACCACCTCGTACATTTACAATAATATCATGTTTATTTGCTTCTTCAACCAATTCTATCGGCTTCAGTACTTCCTTTCTTTGTGAAATTCTACCAAAATAATTTTTAAAATCCTTTTTATTTACAGTGATTTTTCCATTACCCGGAATTAATCTGACCCGTGCAACGGATGTTTTTCTACGTCCTACCGTGACAATATTTGTTTTTACCGACATTATCTTAAAACTCCAATTCCTTTGGTTTCTGAGCTACATGAGGATGATCCGATCCCTTGTACACCTTCAAATGACGAAGCATGGCGCGTCCTAATCGATTCTTTGGCAACATACCTTTCACTGCGAGGTTTATTATTTTTTCCGGCTGACTCTCTCTCACAGTATGTAACTTTAAAAACTTAGTACCACCAGGATAACCGGAATGACTAAAATAAATTTTCTTCATCTCCTTATCACCGGAAACTCTAATTTTTTCTGCATTCACGACTACAACAAAATCACCCATATCCATATGAGGAGTGTATTCGGGTTTATGTTTACCTTTCAGTATCTGTGCTATTTTACTGGCAAACCTTCCTAAAGTTTGGTTAGCAGCATCAGCCACATACCATTCTTTGTTGATTTCTGCCTCTTTTATCGAGTATGTTTTCATAATATTCCCATTCAATTACAGCATGTGATTTTACCTATGATGTTTAATTAAGACAAGTTATTTTACAAATGTTTGTTTGATAAAATCCTAATACATTAAATAGGAAGTGAACATACAATACTCCCTGTCTGCACCGCCTGATCAATCTCAGCGGGCAGGCGACAGGCAGGCTTGACTCTTTAAATTCGTCCCCCCGGCTAAGTGGGGGTCGGGGGGACATAGCTATGTTCTAATAATGCTTCTTATGACATATATTTACTGAAGAAAGTTTCATCACCGGAATAAAATCGATTAGTGGAAATAACACCAACAGGATATCCCAATAATTCTTTTCCAATAAACGCTGAATTCCTCGATTTAGAATAGATATGATCTTCATTAAAAACCCATTTCTTCTCCACATCAAGAATAACCAATTCTGCTTCAACCCCGTATCTAAATAAATCAAGCTCAAATCCTAATATTCTTCGAGGATTTACCGTAAACAGTTCAATCACTTTCCGCAAAGGGATTTTATTCTCAAATAATACATACCAGGATGCACCAAATGCAGTTTCCAATCCGATCATTCCATTAGGAGCCCAATCAAATGGCAATTCTTTTTCCTCAACCGTATGAGGTGCATGATCGGTAGCGATACAATCTATTACGCCATCTTTCAACCCATTTATTAATGCTTGACGATCCTCCTCAGTCCGAATAGGAGGCGCTACTTTAAAATAAGTATTGTAACCCCCCAAATCAGAATCGGTGAAATAAAGGTGATGTGGCGTTACCTCGGCAGTCACTAGCCACTTTTCATCTTTTGCAATTCGAATACATTCAACACTTTTTTCTGAACTCACATGAGGTACGTGCAATCTTCCTCCCACAAATCCAGTAATCTGAAGATCACGATTTACCATGATGGATTCACTCACATATGGAATACCGATAAGTCCTAATTTGGTTGACCACCTTCCTTCGTGCATTTGTCCGGTAAGTTTTAATGTAGGATCTTCTGCATGATTAATAATGGGAACGCCAATTCGATAGGAATATTCTAATGCCCTCCTGAGAACACCACTGTCTACAAGAGGCAGTCCATCGTCTGAGAAGGCGACTGCCCCCTCTTCATACATAGCATTCATTTCAGAAAGTTCTCTTCCTTTCATACCCTTCGTAATGGTTCCAATGGGTAGGATATTTATTGGAAGATCTGTTGCTTTCTCGCAAATAAATCTGATTGATTCTGGGCTGTCTAATGGAGGATCAGTATTTGGCATAACACACACAGTTGTAAATCCACCTGCCAGTGCTGCTTGTGACCCTGTTGTCAATGTCTCCTTGTCTTCTCGTCCAGGTTCTCGAAAATGAGCGTGAATATCGCAAAATCCATGTGTCACAACCAATCCCTGCACATCACAAACGGCGACTTCATCCGTAACCTCAATCTTTTCACCAACCTCAACTATTTTCCCATTCTTGATTAGAATATCACCCACAAATTCTTTTCCCTTGAATGGATCGATGATATTTCCATTTTTGATGTGGAATAAATGTGGTAAACGCTTTGACAGTAGCTTTTTCAACTTAGTCTTTATCCTCCGAGGGTTTATCCCCAAGCAGCAGGTATAATATTGCCATCCGAACGGCTACACCATTTAAAACCTGATCAAGTATAATTGCATTTTCACTGTCAGCCACATCACTATCAATTTCTACTCCTCTATTCATAGGCCCCGGGTGCATGATAGTCAATGGTTTATCCAATTTCTCAACCCGTTCTTTTGTAACGCCGAACAACGCCCTGTATTCCCGTACAGAGGGGAAGTAATTCACCCCCTGCCGTTCTCTTTGAATCCGGAGGACATTTACTGCATCAGCCCAATTTAATACCTCATCCAAATTATAATTTATTTGCGCACCCAACTCTTCAATACCCAATGGCATAAGTGTTGGTGGACCACACAATGTGACTTCAGCTCCCACCTTTTTGAGACCAATAATATTCGATCTGGCAACTCGGCTGTGAGTAATATCACCAATAATGCCAATTTTCAATCCTTTTAACTCACCAAATTTTTCTTTCAGACTCATCATATCAAGGAGTGCCTGGGTAGGATGCTCATGAATTCCATCTCCTGCATTAATAATAACCGAATCAACATATTTCGTAAGATGAATCGGAGCTCCTGGGACGGGATGCCGCATCACGATTCCATCTATTTTCATGGCTTCTATATTTTGAACCGTATCTTTAAAACTCTCACCTTTTGTGAGACTACTTACACTTGCAGAAAAATTTACGGTATCAGCAGAAAGGCGCTTCTCAGCCAATTCAAAGGAAATGCGTGTCCGTGTGGAAGGTTCAAAAAACAGATTTACAACAGTTTTTCCCTGTAAAGTGGGAACTTTTTTAATGGGTCGATCCAAAACTTCTCGGAAAGTAAAAGCAGTATCGAGAATCGTCTGAATATCTTCAATGGGCACGTTCTCAAGTCCGAGGAGATGTTTATGACGTAGAAAGCCCATCACCTAACTGTATCTCACAAGATAAACGGCATCTTCATCATCCACTTCCTTCAACCGGACATGGACATGTTCATTCTCTGCTGTTGGGATATTTTTTCCGACGAAATCTGCCCGAATAGGCATCTCTCTGTGTCCCCGGTCGATCAATACTGCTACGGAGACACTCGCAGGACGGCCGAAATCCAATATCTCATCTAATGCTGCTCTGATCGTTCTGCCTGTATAAAGTACATCATCAGCAAGGATTATTGTTAACCCATCTATAGAGAACGGAATTTCCGTTGATTTCACCTGTGGCTGAATGAGCCGTTCCCTGAAGTCATCCCGGTAAAATGTCACATCAAGTAAACCGACAGGAATATCAACATTGGTAATATTCTTCAGATGTTCTTTTAGACGGTACGCTATAAACTCTCCACGAGTCCTGATGCCGATAAGAACTAAATTCTCCGATTGAGGATAATGCTCAATAATTTCATGGGCAATACGGACTAATGACCGGGCAATCCGGTTTTTATCCAGCAAACATGTGATTATTTCTTTGGTCATATGCTGATAAACAAAATCCCCCTGGGAAAGGAGGACTTTTTATTTGTACTAGTTATTTGCCTTACCTCCTCACAGGGATGATTTAAAGGGCTATTTTTAATGCGGAATTTATAAGTTAGCTATCAATGATCAAAACTTTTTGAGAGAACTTTAACAATTACATTGGATAAAGCCTTAACGGTAGACTCTTTTGTTACATTCAAAATTAAATCACTCGACTCGTGATTAAACCACTTCATCTGTTTTTTGGCAAGCTGTCTGGAATGGAGATTTATGAGATTTATCATTTCTTCGAAATCTATTATTTCGTCAGAATAGTTCATAATCTCCCGATATCCTATGGAATCCATGGAGTGATCTTTTCTATTAATACCCATTGAGCGTAATTGTTGAACCTCTTCGACCCATCCATTTTGTAGCATTTGAGTCGTTCTGGTTTCAATTCGTTTTGCCAAATAATCCAAATATGCCTTGAGATATACAATAAAATAGTCATACTTCCTTTTCTTAACTTCCTGCCTCCGGAAGTGCTCCGTAGGAGGAAGCCCAGTGATTTCATAAATCTCCAATGCCCGGATTAACCGTTTATGATTATGGGGATGGACAATTCTTGCATACTCTGGATCAATCTTCTGAAGTCTTTTTAAAAGTTCAGTTGACCCTTTTACTTCAAGTTCTTCTTTTAATCTGTTACGAACATTTTTATCTGTTGTGCTTCCTTCAAATAATCCTTGCTTTAGCGCCCGTAAATAGAGACCACTGCCTCCGATAACGATAGGGAGTTTACCTTTTAAAAATATGTCATCAATCTTTTCCTCAACCAACTTCGCGTATTCCCCTGCAGACACCGGTATGTTTGGATTGCGAATACCATATAAATGATGAGATATTCCCTGCATTTCATTTTTATTAGGTTGGGCAGTACCAATACCCATATAACTATATATTTGGCGGGAATCGAGACTAATCACCTCCCCACTCAATATTTTTGCCACTTCTACTGCAATTGAAGATTTACCAACGGAAGTAGGACCAACAATGATAAGTACTAATTGAGAATTTCGATTGGCTGAGTTATTTAAGGAAACCACAAGAACCTATTCGACTATGTCGGGACTTTTTCTCTTGCATTGGAAATCATCCCGAAGCTTCGGAATGGACTGCATGATTGTATGGTTGAATGTACATGCATTCATGCATATCCACAGGATGCTGGGCACAAATAAAATGAAAATTCCTACCCACCTAAACGACATAGTCGGGCAGGTACGATCGAGGTAGTCGGAATATCGGTGATATGGGATTAAACTAATTCACCGCAACAACACGATCTTACTAGTTTTATCAAAATCCCCGGTTATGATGGGATAGAAATATATTTAGGAATGTACATTGACTTCGACTTGGCTGTTTAAATAGAAAAAGGGTTCATTAAAGATTAGATAAACTCTCAAAAATGGCTGCAAAAACTACTGTCAAATTGGAACCAATTTTCATCTGTTTCTTTTTCGAAAATTCCTTAGCCATTTTTTTTGTGTATTCAATCTTTTCTTTTGGACTCATTTGCTTAGTTTCTACGTAGGTTTCATCCCTAACTCTACGAAGCCATTCAAGTACTTTAAAGTTCATAACTAATAACCTCTCTTGGTGAATAGAATTTCTATCGCCTTGTATCCTTCTCGCATGTTGACACTATTAAATTGTCTTATCTTATCAAAATGCACTATGTGTCTAAAGTTCCAGCTCACAAGCATATCAACATTGCTTATTGTTGCTACAGCAATATGTCTGGCATCATACTCAAAGTTCTCGGAAAGTATTCCTGCTTCGATATACTTTTGTGCCAATTCTATGGATTCTTCTGTTTCTGATATTAGTTCGCAATCATAATCCATTAACTTAAGCAAAATACTCTTGACTTCGTTAGGTGCCTTGATTATCTCTACTTGAGTTATTTCAGATATGACAGGAGAATGCAAGCCAATTTTGAATTCTTGTATCAATTGGTTAGACCATATGTTGAATTCATCATCATAACAACCCCCGATTACTGAAGTATCAATATATATCCTTAGTTTCTTTTTCAATATGATTACTCAAACTCAAAACCAAATTTCATATTCAGAATGAATTCGTAAATCTATCATGTGATATACCCAATATTGTTTTCCAGAATTTGATTTTTTAATATCAAGAACTGCATAAAATCGAACAGTTCTTCCTTTGAGGGCTCAAGAATTTTCCTAAAACCTTTTATGAAATCCTTCTGAGTAATTGTGGCCATTTCAACCCCTTTTGTCTGAATCTTAAGGGGAATAATACGTAATATCGAAAAACTATCCAAATAGTTCAGATGCAGATGAGAACTTAGCAACGGCTATATTTTGGTTATGATATTTGCAGAATGAAACATTGTTCTTGTTCAATACAGTTAAGAACTCACCGCAACAACACCATCTTTTTGACAGTGATAAAATCGCCAGCTTTGGTGAAATAATGATATTAAACGGAACTTACGGTATCTAAAAGACGGAAGAAATTTCAGTCATCTACTATAATGGCCCAGGATAGAAACGACCTGAATTTCATCTTTAACTATTCGATACACTAACCGGTCCCTTTGTGTAATTCTGCGAGACCAGCAGGATGGAGCCACGTAGCGCAAATGTTCCGGTTTACCCTTGCCTGTAAATGGATTTTCTTGAATATCTTCTAAAAGTTCGGAAATTCTCATAAGATATTTTTTGGTCTTTTCTCTGTTCTTTTGCTTTTTAATTTTCTTTAATTGTTTAATGGCTTCGCTAGACCATATAATTTCAAAGGTATTGTTCAAATGTAACTATTCAGCGTATCGACTACTCATGCTCAATAAAAGGCGAAGGCTAAGGCAAAGGCTAAGATGCTGCCTTAATAGAATTGGTTGATCACGATTTGCTTGAAATATACTCAAATCATTCATCCGTTTGACCCGAATTTTCCGGATGGTAATTGGATATACTCTCGCAAATCAATTTACCACATTGGGATATTTGTAATGTATTGAAACGTATAGATATTTATCGTCCTGTTTTGATTGCTATTGATCTAGACCTCAGCCTCAGTCTTCGCCTAAGCCTGAATAAATACGTTCAAATTACATATCTATAGCTTGACCGGATGTAAGTTTTTCAGCATTACCAGAATCCAGGTCTTTAATACCTTTCCTTATACTTTCTATCCATTCTGGATTATTCAGTATATGAAGATTTTCGATAAGATTATCATATTCTTCTTTACTAATCAAAACAGAATCTTTACGACCTTTAGTCCCAATAATTAAAATTGGCTCACGCTGGTCCATTGTCTCCTTAATTAACTTATTAAGATGATTTCGTGCATCAGTAAATAAAACTGTTTTCATAATAGTCACCGAGTTTGATTTCAAATGTCATTATACTGTCAGAATATTAAACGATAATCTTAGATTTTGCAATGCTAATTTCTAGCTGTACTCTTTCAATAACCATTTGTCCCAGTCTCAAATAGACAAAACCACACAGCTTATCAGACATCACCTTAGAATATATATTCGACGGAGCCACCTTGACCGGTGTAATCCTTATGATACTTAATCTTCCACCCCGATGGCGGAGTAGGGAGAAGCCTTTCTTCCCCGCCTGACCGTCGGGCAGGTAATCACCGCAACAACACCATCTTTCTCACACTGATAAAATGACCAGCCTGGATGGCATAGAGATACATGCCGGAACTTACATTATTTCCGTGGTTGTCCTTACCATTCCATACAATTTCGTGGTACCCAGGCTCCAGTCTTTTATCCATAAGGGTTCTCACTTTTCTACCGAGGATATCATATATGGTGAGCCTTATGTAGGCTTGTTCAGGAAGTCCAAAGCTGATTGTTGAGTAAGGATTAAATGGGTTGGGGTAGTTTTGAGAGAGAGAATAAACCTCTGGAATTTGCTTATCATCTTCTATAACTCCAAGGTAAGGGGACACGTGAACCAACAGGGTATCAGTATCGGTAGCTGAACTATCATCTGTGACAGTTAAAGATCAGAGTCTCATATCCAGACCAGCTTAATGGCGATGATAACAGAGCCACATTAGTGGTGTCATTTATGGATACGATAACCGAATCGTTTCCAGACACCGACCACTGCAGGGTCGAATCTGGACCATCTACATCAGATACATATTCATTCAAGTCCAATATGACCGATGAGTCCGCACGGAAAATAACAGAATCGGGGAAGTTAGAAATAACTGGAAGATCATTGACAGAGGTAACAGTAATTACAATTTCAGTCGTATCGGACAGTCCTCCTGGATCCATCGCAACAACAGAAACGATGTCTGCCCCATACCAGTTCTGTAAAGAAGTAATAACAATATATGAGGGATAGAATGTAAAATCGGTCTGATCGTTTTCAATGATACCCCAGTTCAAGGTAGAGTCTGGATCATCCACATCTTCAACGTATTCGAACCAACCAGAATAGTAGAAAACCAAAGACTCGTCTTCAGTAAAAATGATATCAGGAATTTGAAAAAGAACCGGTGGGTCATTGATCGGATTTACAGTAATGTTCATGGTGTCAGCATCAGTAGCCCCACTATCATCGGTCACAGTAAATACAAAGTGAACATTCTCCACGAAGTAGTTTTCAGTAGCCGTAAATGTAACAATACGGGTAGCTGGATCAATAACCACCGTGATACTGTCTTCCTCATTTTTTATCATTCCACCAATCGAGTTAACACGGCTGGAACGGAAGGCATTCATCACTAACTCATCATTAACGGTATTCTTTGAGAACTTCACTTGATCAAAACTCTTTGACAAGTATTTGTTTTCTACTCTATATGATTTTTCAAGCCTACGATTATGATGACTTGCTGTCAATAGAAATCCCTCGCCTTCCATAAGAAATACATCCCAAGTTAAAGTAGAATCGTGGTCATCCACATCGTCCACATAATCGTCCAAATCAAAAGACAGCGAGTCGTCTTCAGGAAAGGACATGTCCGGAATATCTGAAATAACTGGTATATCGTTTACCGATAAAACGGTTACAGAAATGGTATCACTAATAGTTGCTCCAGGATCGTCAGTAGCTGAAAAAACTACTGATGCACTACCATTCCAGTTTGAAACAAGATGAATAATGGGAATATTCGTTAAATTGTCAATAGTGACAACTAAGCTATTTTCAGGGTCTACCACGGCATTATAGATTAGTGTGTCACCCATGTTTAAATCTGAAAAAACACTATCCAGTGGCAAGAGGGAGGTATCTGGACCATCTTCAATAAGAACAAAATCAAGTAAAGGATTAACAATAAACGGCAATGAATTCTTTACATGAATTCTAATGCTATCTCCCGGCATTTCCAGATTTTCTTCGACATCCTTTGCCCTGCTTCTGATCACATAGTCTCCATAGTTTAAATTTTCCCACAGAAAAGTCCAATTATCATAACTTTCATCTACTTTTTCTGATAAGGACCAATTTTGACCATCATCTGTAGTAATGAAAACCGAATCCACACCACTTCCCGTTCCATCAGTTGATGACCCTTGTATCGCTACGCTAATTCCATCAATGGTGTCACCATCGACAGGATAGGTCGGCGAAATTTTTAATCGATGTCGCGAAACAGAATTTAATTCGCTACAAGCCACTTTCGGTTATTTGATTTTTACTTGACCAATACAATTTACGCAATCTGCGTTGATTGGTCATACATTCCTTTC
>SCKK01000075.1 GCA_004124475.1 Fidelibacterota bacterium | reverse complement strand
CGAATGATCAAAGAAATTCTGATGGAACGGACAAATTTAATCGATATTTTGTCCTTAAACGTGAAAACAGTCAAGAAGGCAAGGGAACCTGTGCCTCAATTAGCGCTATTTTAACCGGACAGTAGTGATTTCCTCTATTTAATTTAGTAGATTCTAAAGATTGTTTGAATCAAAATATTTGGATGTTTATTTACGTTAATCATCAATAATGTTTAAAGAGGTCTTTATAGCTGGTTTTTAAATAGATCAGAGAATAAAGTACTCTTTTTTATTCCGAGAACTTTTATTTGATAATGCGAAAACTAAGATCTAACAGGGTCTTTCGACCCTGTTGTTAACCTTACTAACTGTAGTTCTCGTCGAGGTTAGTCCCGAGCTTTCGGGAGACGGATCATTAAAGTGTTATTTATCATCTGAATTAGGACTTTTCGTTCAGACACTAAGTAATAAACATTTAACGTATTGGAAGCGATTAAACATCATCTCCTGCTGCCTCCATTTGTTGTTTTGTTCTACTATTCTGTCCCGAGATTATTTTTGAAATCTTCTTTTTCCAGTCGGAATTATTGAGTTGAAAGAAGAAACCGTATAACTCTTACTGTCCTTTAGCTCAATTAACTCGCCTCCTGTAAATGTTCTTTTTTCTGTATTCACACGTCTTGCTAAATCAGGGAAAACACCCTTGTTTTTACAAAAAAGGAGTTGTTCATCACTGATGGCAGGCGGGAAGGATCGTTCCGAAAAACCTTTTCCGTTTCTCACCACAATGTGCTTGCGAAATGTTTAACAACGTTATACAATACAACCATGGTAACCAAAGATGAATTTATCGCTCTTCGTGTATCCCCATTTCTCAAGAAATCATTAGAAGTGCTTGCTGAAGCCGATCGCCGCAGCTTATCGGACTACCTCCGCATTATGTTAGAAGACCACATATCACACAAGGGCAAGAAAAAATGACGGAGGAAGTAAGATTGTACACATATTTTCAAAGAGGGACAGGAGGCGCGTCCGGTGGTACGGTCGTGGGGATTTGAGGAACCCACGGCTTTTTTGCCGACACATCCGTGGCTTTGAGCAGTGTCCATCACAAACGACGGGTGTTGAAAGATCCAGGTGAGGATGTAGCTGAGCTTCGTGCTTCCCTCGGGGCTAAGTCATACACGGCTGACAGTCTGGCGATCTAAGAAGGTAAGGTGCCTGAAGGGAAAGAGGACGTGATTACGCGTGAAGGGGATGTCTCGAGAATAGGGAGATCTGACGAAACGGCCCGCATACTCGGTCCCTGGCGTATTATCATGAGGGTGAATTGGAATGAAGAGCACTGGCTGAGTTTTGGATGGGGAACATACCTTTCTCTATCGGTCCAAGGGATCGTATGCTTACCTGGTTAAGGGACATTTTGATTGGTAGCAAGATGACTTAAAAATGATTCCCCGCAGAGTGATGTGCACAGGTCGGGGTTCGAGGAGAATTTTCCCGCCTGCCGGACGGGCAGGGGTGAGGTTTTGTTCTTGTTTTCCATAGGCTGTTCTCTTAAACTCCCCTGTAACAAAGGGGTTAATTCAATATGTGGATGACATACAGGATATTTTCCGCTTTTTCAAGTAATGAATAAGAATATACGGAATAATTTCCAGGCTATAAGGGTGGTATCGTGGAAACTTTTCCATTGATTGACAAGTTAGCCAGCCAAAAAAACACACAATAAAATGAAACAGCTAAATTTCAGCTTAGTTATTCTTCTTTTCATCGGCATTACATATGCTCAAGCACAAGTCATAAGCCAAAATGAAGAATTGGATATTACCCAGATTGAAGAGAAAGCAAAGGTTGACGCAAGGACTGACTTCGATTTATCCAAAAGATTGACTTGGGGGGTTGGGTCAGCCTTAAGCGGTTTTCTGTCCTTGTTCGCAACTTTTTCAGAATTGGAGGACCATCCAGTAATCTTAGTGCCAATGGGGTTGGTTTTAGTATCAGGCCCATTTATAGCTTCGAAAATTATTGATGTGGCTTTACCTGATACAAGGCAAACCCAACTTGCAAATGAAAGCGAACGGTATCGGTCTGTATATCGATCAAAATATATATCAGAAATTAAAAAACATCGATTAACTTACTCTTTAGTTTCGCCTGTGGCTTGTGTAGTTACTGGATTAGGTTTATTAGTTTATTTTTTACTGTTTGGCATTGCTAATTAAGTTAGTTCTATAATAGATTTAATCACATATGCATCGCAACGCTTTGATTTCCTGCCGTTTCAATATTTGGCTGGCTAAACGTATCAAGACTTAGCATTCGATCGACGTAGTCGTCGATATGCAAGTCAGGGTTGTGCTTAGCCGTTAGTAAGCTATTTGGAGTTTAAATAGAAACTTAAATTCAACTATTAAGTGCATCTCAATTGTTTTAAGAAGGGGTCAAGCTGCCGTATTCTTGCTTCCTCTTTTCCAAACAAAAACGAGGAGCACAAATGCAACAATACAAGCAGCTCACCCAAGAGCAAAGGTATGGAAGGATATGCTGCAAGAACCGGCGGATAAACTCTTGTGCCGGTATGGTTACAAACTTCATTCGTTTTGTATTTGAGTCTTTAAAGCGAAAAGTCACTTTACCCTGGTTGAGACTTAGGATATTATTATTTGATATAGCCACCCGGAAAATATAGGGCGCCAGGTATTTGAAAGCTGGTAAACCGGAACCTACTTTTTCAATGTGTGCCACCCATTTTTTCTTCCATA
>SCKK01000030.1 GCA_004124475.1 Fidelibacterota bacterium | reverse complement strand
AACATAATCGTGTTAACTTGCCTCATGGTCTGGTTCTCCTCTGTTATTCTATGATTTCATAAGGAGAAATTACTCTCCTTTATGAGGATTACCAGACCTTATACTTATTTTAACCGGACACTACTGATAATTCTTATGTAAATTAAGTAAGAAATATGAATTAGTCAAGTTTCTTAGCTAATTAGAAAAAAAAGATGTTATTCTCAAGTTGGCAGATATTCCCTTCACATTTAAGAGTCCAACCACATCAAGGTACAGAGACATTCTGCTTAGGAACTTTCTTCACATTGGTCTGTTTTAATTTGAAAAAGCATACAATTTTACATGATATGTCATTAAAATTGGAAATGCTAATAATATCTCACGTTATCCACGTTAAGAAATTAAGTAAATGAAAAAATTAATAATATTATTTTCTATAATTCCATTCCTACTCCAAATTGGTAAAGGACAACAGACAATGACATACAACAAACTGACACCCGAAGAAGAATACGTGATCCTTCAAAAAGGGACAGAGCGACCTTACTCCGGTAAATATACAAACTACTACGAAACAGGGATTTACACTTGCAAGCGATGCAACGCGCAATTGTATCAATCAGAGAATAAATTTGATTCCCATTGTGGCTGGCCCAGTTTTGATAATGAAATTGAAGGAGCGGTTAAACGAGTTCCTGATGCAGATGGTGTTCGCACCGAAATAGTTTGTAACAATTGCGGTGCTCATTTAGGACATGTTTTTTTAGGGGAAAGATTCACATCGAAAAATACGAGACATTGTATCAATTCAATATCAATGAATTTTGTAGCAGCAGCAGATAAAGTTAAAACTCAACGTGCTGTATTTGCTTCAGGATGCTTCTGGGGGACGGAATATCACTTATCAAAAATAGACGGGGTCATTTCTACCAGCGTAGGATACACTGGCGGACATAAAGACAACCCAACATATAAAGAAGTCTGCACGGGAACGACAGGTCATGCTGAAGCGATAGAAGTCATCTACGATCCGGAAAAAGTATCATATGAGAAATTAGCCAAGTTATTTTTTGAGACTCATGACCCAACCCAGTTAAACCGGCAGGGACCTGATATTGGACACCAGTATAGATCCGAAATATTCTATTTGGATGACGAGCAGAGGGAAACAGCTGTAAAATTGATTACAATTCTAAAGAAAAAAGGATACGGTGTAGTCACAAATGTGACTCCTGGAAACACTTTTTGGGAAGCTGAGAATTACCATCAGGATTATTACGATAAAAAGGGGACTCTCCCCTATTGCCATTTCTACAAGAAGAAGTTTTAAGTGGTTCTTAAACAGATGCGACGCACTTTGATCTAAAGGAATCTTTTACAGGGAACGTGCGTCGCATCTATTAAGAAATTTACATATTGGCTATAATTGCATCTGCGAACTTGGATGTAGGCACTTTTGTTGCCCCTTCCATTTGCCGCTCCAAGTCATAGGTAACTGTCTTTTGAAGGATAGTCTCTTCCATTGCCTGGACAACCATATCAGCCGCATCCTGCCAGCCCAGGTATTCTAACATCATCACTCCCGATAGAATAAGCGAACCGGGATTCACCTTATCCTGACCCGCATATTTAGGTGCTGTTCCGTGAGTTGCTTCGAATAGTGCAACATAATCACCGATATTAGCGCCTGGTGCCAATCCTAATCCACCTACTTGAGCTGCGGCTGCATCCGAAATGTAATCACCGTTTAGATTTGGAGTACATACCACATCGTATTCATCCGTCCGAGTAAGAATCTGTTGAAACATGGAATCTGCTATTCGATCTTTCACAATGATTCGATTACCGGGATCACCGGCAGGTTTTCCTCCTCTCAAATTTGAAAATGTACCATGTTTGGTGACAGATGTGACGCCATCCTCTGCCCTTGTTTCATCCCATAATTCAGCTTCAGTGATTATCTGATCTCTAAACTCTTCCAATGCCAGTTCATACCCCCAGTCCTTAAATGCACCTTCTGTATATTTCATTATATTACCTTTGTGCATAAAAGTAATAGACTTCCTTCCCCGATCGATGGCATAGTTGATGGCTTTTCTAACAAGGCGTTTTGAACCGAATGGACTGATGGGCTTGATGCCAATACCAGACTTTTCACGAATTTCTTTATTTAGGTCATTTTTGATAAACTCGATGATTCTTTCCGCCTCTTCACTCCCGCTCTGCCACTCGATACCTGCATAAACATCTTCGGTATTCTCACGAAAGATAACAATATCCATTTTCTCCGGGTGTTTAACCGGGGATGGAACACCTTTCAGCCACCTTACCGGACGAACACAAGCATAAAGGTCAAGGAGTTGACGAAGTGAAACATTTAGACTTCGGATTCCCCCACCTACTGGAGTTGTAAGGGGTCCTTTAATAGCAATGTAAAATTCCCCGATTGCAACCACAGTCTCCTGAGGCAACCATTCCCCAGTCTTGTCAAATGCTTTTTGACCTGCGAATACTTCCATCCATGCAATTTTCTTCTTTCCTTTGTACGATTTATCTACAGCCGCATCCCAAACTCGTACTGAAGCGCTCCTTAAGTCCGGACCAATTCCATCTCCTTCTATAAATGGAATAATGGGATTATCCGGTATAGAAAGAATACCGTTAGCCAGAACTATCATTTCACCCTCTGTTGGAACTTCGATATAATTATACTTTCCCAATTTCAATCATCATTACCTTTCTTTTCTTTTTTATTTTTTATTTTATCTCCACTATTTCCTAACTTTGCAGTTTTTCCTTTTTTGGATTTATCTCCGACATTTTTGTAATCTGTGATATAAAACCCCGAACCCTTAAATATCAAACCTGCACCACCTCCTATCAATCGACGTATCTTTCCCCTACAAAGGGGGCATTCTTTCAACGGCTCATCAGTTATACTTTGTAATTTCTCAAAAATATGTCCACACTCATTACATTTATATTCGTATGTTGGCATTACTCTCCTATAATTTTTCTATATCGCCTGCCGTCAGGCAGAAAATTTTCCTACGAAGGAGCTCCTACAGAGCACTACTCCTCCGCAGGAGTACCTCCGGGACAATACTCCATCAATCTACTTCTTTTTTAAGAAATTCTCTCCAGAGGAGCCCCTCTGGAACATAGCTATGTTCTTAAAATAGCACATATTGCTGCTATATTCACAATATCATCAACATTACAACTCCTGGATAAGTCCATCATAGGCTTTTTCAGTCCTTGTAACAATGGTCCCCATGCTGTGAATCGTCCAAATCTTTGTGCAATCTTATATCCAAGGTTTCCTGCATCTATATCAGGGAAAATCAAAACATTGGCTTCCCCTTTCAGGGGAGAACCAGGCGCTTTTACTTCTGCTACCGATGGAATAATAGCAGCATCAAACTGAAGTTCTCCATCACTTTTGTATTCGGGATAAGTATCAAAAAAAAGGGTTGCAGCTTTTCGAACTTTATCAACCATTACATGGTTTGCACTCCCTTTAGTAGAATATGAAAGAAACCCGATTTTCGGTTTTTGTTCGGTCAATTTCTCATGAGTTTGAGCAGAATCATAAGCAATTGTAACAAGTTGCTCAGCAGTCGGATTTGGAACTACTCCACAGTCGGCGAAAGTATAAGATTTGTCTCCATTGGGACTTGTCATTAAAAAACTGCTGGAAACCAGTTCGGATGATTCCGACATCCCGATGAGTTTGATAGCTGCTTTAATCACATCACTGGATGATGTTACTGCTCCACAAACACATCCGTCTGCATATCCCTGTTCCACCATCAATGCACCAAAATTCAATGTGTTTTTCACGAACACTTCAGGTTCATCGATTTCAAGATTTTTTTCTTGATTTATTGTCAAAAAACGATCAGTTAATTTACCAAAGAAATCACAATTTTCCGGATAAAGAATTTCTAAATTTGCGGGTAAATCATATTCGTTTATACTATTTATATTTCCGAGAAGGATTACATCAACAATTCCCAACTCTTTAATCTTTTTTGCTGCAACAACAATTCTTTTGTTACGTCCTTCAGGAAAAACAAGGGTACGATTTAAGCGAGCAGCCCTATCACGAATTCGCTCCTGAATTGAATTCAATTCTGAAATTTTTCTTTCAGTTTCTCTAATACAATTGGAGGGACAAACTTTTCAATATCACCACCAAGTTGTGCCACTTCCCGAATAACGGTAGAATTTAAATGAGTATATCTTCCATGAGGCATAACAAAAACGGTAATAATTTCTTCATTTAGATGCCTATTCATCCAAGACATTTGAAATTCAATTTCAAAATCAGAAACAAATCTCAATCCACGAATAAGTGCAGTTGCTCCTTTCTTTATTGCATAGTCAACAATAAGTCCGGAGGTATAGGATACCTCTACTTGCGATAATGCCTCTGTTGACTTCCTAATCATATCTAATCTTTCATCCAATGTAAAGACGGTACTCTTTATTTGATTTACCGCCACAGTAACATAAATCTTATCAAAAAGTTTACAACTTCTTTCAATGATATCCAGATGCCCCATTGTGATAGGATCAAACGTTCCAGGGTAAATTGCGTTTATCATGATCTTTTATAGAAGTACGATATTAATGTGTCACCATATTTTTTTGTAGTAATCGAATTTTCTCTATTCCACTTCTCATATACTGAATATTCAATCACTAATGTACTGCCAATAGTTAATAGTTTAAATACTGAAGAATACAAACAATCAAGATCTACCTTACTGTATGGGGGATCAGCAAATATCAAATCATAAGGCAAATTGCTCTTCTTTTTTAAAAATGATAACACATCTTCCCTAACTATTTTGATATTACTTCCATTAAAATGACGGCGATTATCTTTCAAAATATTAATTGATCTTATACTTTTATCAACGAATGTTACAGATGAAGCTCCTCGGCTGATTGCTTCAAATCCAAGAGTGCCTACACCTGCGAAAAGATCAAGAACCGTAACACCTGAAAGGTCTGGAAGTGTGTCGAAAATTCCTTTTCTAACCCATGATTGAGTTGGACGGATTTGACTTCGATTACCCGTTTTTAGTCTAGTTCCTTTAAAACTACCGGCAATAATCGAAGTATAACTCACGGGTTCCCGGAAATGACTTATGTGATCAATTTGTAGGTTACCAGCTCCTGATCGAAAGTATTCTGATTTTCTTTAATCACACTGTCTTTAAACTGTCTTGGTGTTAATTCCTCTATTTCTGATCTTATATGTGACCTCATATAAAAATACCAAACAAGCGCCAATATCACACCTAAAGATACAATAGCAGCAAGAATTTCCTCTACTCGAATCCTGCTGGATTTTTTCTTACTTGGCGTCTCACTCCTTTCAGGTTCCGTTTTTTCCTCAAATACCTTTTCGATAATGATTCCCTGAAGACCTTGTTCTCCCATTATATTTATCTCAGGCATGGTTACCCCTCCGGAGCAGAAGTCCTAGAATATCCACATCCCAGGATCCATTTGAAGAATCCGGGAATAGTACTGTTTTACTCTCCATCATACGATATGGATCTACTATTTGTATTTTATTGGTTTCAATACGATTTATCCATTTGTTTAATTGAATATCAGAAAATTCACCAATTAAAAAAATACTGAATTCTTTTTTCTCCTTGTCCTCTCTGACAAAATTAAATATTTGTAGAAATTGGGACATATTTTCTTTGTTCCCCTTGATTTGAGATAACATCATTTTCTCATCTTTAACACTGATAATAGCCATGGATTGCAATTCATCATTAATCAAAATTCTACCAAGAAAATGTCTCCCTTCCGGCTCAATAAGAACTGCTTGAGAATCTAAAGTGTCACAACATCCTGCTATTGCTCGTATTGACGATTGCACAGAAGGCTCCATCCAAACCGGGATACTGCCAATTCCATAAACTGCTTCCTTTATGGATTCTAATACATTCTTTTGGATAACACATTGAAATACTTGTAAGTCATTGTTGCCAGAAATATTTTGGAAAAATGGGACAAGGTCATCCCTTATATTGCCATAACGAAGTCTAAGAGTCCACATTAAAAACTCTTCTTTTTCCCTGTCAGTCAAATCTCTATCTACAAAAAGTATATCAGTCTCAATCCAATTTTTTCCAAGTGATAAATAGATTTCTCTGTCAGGTACAGAAAGAGAATCATTGATAGACTGGAAAAGACTATCAAAGGCAACTTTCAAATCATTCTCGTTTTTCACTGAAGTAGTAAGGTTTTCAGGAAGGGGAAAAACTTGGAGTTGATTAATTATGATAGAATGTCCTGATACATCTGCCTGTGCGAATCTGACCTGATTATTCTTTATGGAAATAGCTAACATTATAATTTAGTCTAATCTAAGCATCAGCGCTTATATTGACATAAAATGTTCATATCCTGTACGTATTCCGATTGTTTGGATGCAAAGAGTGATGGATCGAACCTGATACTTAAATTGTTCAATTAATACTGTATGTGTCCATTCGAAGGGTCCTTCGGACAGAACATTTTGAGTGAAATCATCCTGAATTATCGAGAAATAATTCGAATTGTCCTTGGTAAGAGGTCCCATTTCTGATAGTTTCGCGGATTAAAATATTTACGGATGGTTGTATACAAAAATATATTGATTACAAGTCACTCCTATTAATAATTCAAGTCAGAACCTGGCCCAACTCTTTTCCCCATTCGTAATTGAACCATGAGAATTAGACCTGAAAGAAAAGATAAGATAGCGTCTATCCAAATAAGAATTCTTAATAGGACTTTCTACTTTTAAGTCACCCTCCTCCACATCTATCTCATATAGTTTATTTGTCAATGGACAGTAAAACATTGAAGAATCCGGCATATAAGAATCATAATAGGAAATAACCTCAACGTGCGAGGAAATAACCGTATCGTATATACTAATAAATAAAATATCATTTAAAAAAGGTCCAACCATATTTAATCGAACAAAAGTCGTGTCAACCGTATTCTGCTCTACATTTTGAGTGAGAACCGTGAAGACAGTATCGATCAATGTATCTTTCCGACTTTTAAGAAATCCAAATGAAGTATCATATACTACATCGAAATTTCTAAATATATCAACTTCTACAACTTTGTCATGTAGATAAATTTTTTGTTTTCCTAAATATGTAGAATCTGCGGTCAATGAATCACGAGCAGCATTAACTACATTCATAGCCCATAGTCCATCGTCATCATTCTTACCTACAATACGATTATAATAAAAAAGCACGTCATAAATATTTTCCATACGAAAATGACTATCATCCCGGACGGCATCTTCCTCATTCCAGATAACACGAGGAGTATAAATGACTACAATTAACATTATTATCCCGACAAGTATTCCTAATTCGAGCAGGTCACGAATCCACCATTTATTTACTCTTTTTTTCGGTTGTTCCATACTTTCACCCACTCGTAATGAAATAATCAGTTACATTTACAGGGTAACTAAATCTCGGATTTTCCCCAACGTTGCCTTACCAATACCTTTCACCTTCGTAATGTCTTCCACTTTTTTGAAATGACCATGGTCATCTCTGTAAAATATTATCCTTTCTGCAATCGAGGGCCCAATCCCGGGTAAAGACATCAACTCCGTTTTTGAAGCGGTGTTTAGATTCACCTTTTCTGTCAAAATCCTCTGAACATCTTTTGCTTCGACCACATGGGCGGCAACAGGTTTGCTGAACTGCCCCTCTCCCCAATACCGCAGGGTGTAGTATCCGGCAAATAGTAGGGTCAGAAAAGAGACGACGACGATGAAATACCCCAGAAATGTCCCAAACCGTCTTATATTAGCTGCGTCTTGGCTACGGGCTTTGGTAATTACCCAGAAACCTACTCCAAGGGCAATGAGTATCAGTGCAACTGCTATGTCGGCATGAAATACCATAATTAGTTTCCTCCTACCTAGCTGTCCCTTTAATATCCTTAGTTAGAATCGTTGACATTAGGCAACCTAGATAGTCACCAGGTCTCGAAGCCTTTCGAGGGTCTTCTTTCCGATTCCTTTCACTTTCAACAGGTCGTCAATGCTCTGGAAGAATCCATAGTCCTGCCGGTAGATCAGGATTCTTTCTGCCAGGGCAGGGCCAATGCTAGGCAGCAACATCAATTCTGTTTTTGTTGAAGTGTTTAAATTTACCTTGCCAGCGGGAATAATTGAACTATCTTTCACGTTAATTTCAGTTTTCTCGTTTCCTTGAACCATCTCATCTTTTAAATTTATTTTTTCGTTTTTGATATTAGTAACAATAGCCTCAATCTCCCCTGCCATCTTTGATGCTTCTTCCATATCTAACAGGGTATCAGAAAACCATTCTCGCCGAACAAATCCAGTAACCAAACCAACAATCAGAACAGTAAGTAAAAATTTAAATATCAGTTTTTCCTGCGGTGTCATTGCCACTTATGATTTTACTTTTCGTACAGATATTTTTTCAGCTCTCCCGTTAGAAGCCTTTAGTTGCTCAAAAAGCGCCTTTTGTTTTTTATTTAAAGATGTAGGCGTTTTCACCTGGATTCGCACGAATTGATCTCCTCTCCGGCTCCCCCTTAGCTGTGTGAAACCTTTTCCACGCA
Source organism: Fidelibacterota bacterium (assembly GCA_004124475.1). GTDB lineage: Bacteria > Fidelibacterota > Marinisomatia > Marinisomatales > SCKK01 > SCKK01. The sequence goes on along the minus strand of SCKK01000030.1, from coordinate 33,218 downwards.
TTCTCAAAATCTTACCGGACTGGATGCCTGGTGGAATTGTCAATTTAGCTTTTCCTGTAAGGGTTGGTATTTCAACTGCATCCCCGAGAACTGCTTGATAAATAGGAACTTCCAATTCAGTTAATACATCATTCCCATGGCGTGTAAAATATTTGTGTTCTTTCTCTTCAAAAACAACGTAAAGATCACCTGCTGGTTGACCTCTTTCACCTTTACTACCCTGTCCTGTTAATGTCATATAATTCCCAGTAGATACTCCCGCTGGAACTTTTATAGTTATTTCCACCTTTTTACTGATACGACCCGCACCGGCGCATTTACGACATGGATTTGAAATGATTTCACCCGTCCCATTACAGCGGGGACATTCAGTTACATTAACAAATTGTCCAAGTATAGATCTTGTAACTTGACGCAATTCACCAGAACCATTACAGGTAATACACCTGGACGGCATGTGTCCTGAAGCTGCACCCAACCCAATACATTCTTTACATGTTTCGTATCGCTTAACTTTAATTGTTTTGGTGACCCCCGAGTAAATCTCTTCAAGGTCTACGGGAAGAGAAATTCTTAAATCACCTCCTTTTCGACTTCTACTCCTCGCTCTTCGCCCACCACCAAAAAAGTCTTCGAATGAGCCGAATCCATCCATAAAGGTGCGCAATGCATCAGAAAGATCGAAGTCCTGAAATCCAAATCCTCCAAAACCACCCGCTTCCTCTATACCTGAATGCCCAAACTGATTATATTGTGTTCGTTTTTGGGAATTACTAAGTACCGAATAAGCTTCTGCTGCCTCTTTAAATTGTATTTCTGCCTCATTATTTCCGGGATTTCTATCCGGATGATATTTCATTGCCAATTTACGATAAGCCCTTTTAATTTCGGATTCATCAGCGTTTCGATCAACGCCCAATACATCATAGTAGTCTCGTTTCATTTCACAGATTTCTCTTTTTTCTGTTGTCCAGTACTCACCACAACTTTTGCATGTCGAATCACTCTATCCTTATATTGATATCCTTTCTCAAACTCTGATATTACTTCGTGTTCTCCGTGCTTTTCAGAAGGTTGCATCATAAGGGCATCATGTAAATCAGGATCAAATTGCGATCCAATTGAGTCAAACGGTTTTACCCCGACTTCTCTTAAATTCTTCAATAATTTTTCTAATATCATAGTTATACCATCAGCAATGGAAACAACATTCTCCCCCGAATATTCGGGGTTACCATTTACCGAATCTAACATTCTTTCCAAGTCATCGATTACAGGAAGAAATAACTTTATTATGTTTTCTCCCCTATATTCCAAAACCCTTATGATTTCACGGTCTTTCCTTTTGCGATAATTATCAAACTCCGCCTTGAGCCGAAGATGCCTGTTTTCAATATTAGTCAAAGATTCCTTTAACACCTTTATCTCTTTTGTAAGGAGTACAGTTTCTCTCTTTTTTGCCGACTTTTTCTTTTTAGATGTCGCTGTTTTTTTACTGCTTGTTGATTTTTTAGTCGGCATTAGATTAATAGTTTTACACCTGCTTTAATACATTTGTTAATAGGGTGATTACCGCATATGCCTGACGGTATGCCATTCTAGTGGGTCCGATAATGCCCATTCGACCATTCAAATCGCCTAGTTTAAACTTACTTGTCACAATAGAGCAATCTTGAATTGCCTCTTCTTCATTTTCTTGACCAATCAATGATTCCGTTTCCATTTCACTTAACTCATTGGATAATGATTGAATGAAAAATTCATCATTATCCAGAACAGATACCACCGATTGAATAAATTGTGACTCATTGAATTCGGGATTTTGTAACAACAGATCTTTATTAGAGGTATATACTTTCCCCTGTTCTTCCGTAATGAAAATAGAATTCACATTCCTGATCAGAAATGATACCAATTCATCCTTGGATACTTCACTTTCCTTTAATCGATCACCTATTGTTTGGTGAATTTCCTCGATTGATAGTCCGAGAAGCCGTTCCCTAAGGATTGATGCTGTAAATACTAACTGTGATGAACGAATTTCAGATTCGAGTTCGAGTATAATGGATTTTACGTTGTCGGATTGAAAACCCAGTATCAATAATATTTTACCAGAGCTTAACAGGACCAAATCCAGATCAGTAAGGACAATATTTTGAGAAAGTGAAAAAAAAGCGAATCCAAATAAGTACGAAATCGCAGATAAAGAATCTGCTGTCTTCTGCAAGATTTTTTCGACATTAAACGCTACTTCCTCAAGCTCCCTTTTGAAATGTAATATCTCGTTTTTTAACGGGGATTCTATTTCCATCAATTCGTCCACATAAAACCGATATCCAAGGTTAGTTGGAACACGACCGGAAGAGCTATGAAGATGATCTAAAAGACCAACCCCTTCCAGAAAATGTAAGGTGTGACGGATAGAAGCTGTACTCAAATTTATCTGGAATTTATTCTTCAGCCTAATTGACGGTACGGGTGCAGCAGTTTCAATAAAATCTTCAATAACATATTTCAAAATGTTTTTTCCCCTCTGAGAAAGGTCTGATTTTGTTTCAAATTTTGTCATAATCCCATTCTTATAGTTATTAAAAATTAAGATATGGAATATGTAGAATCAAGGTCTTATGTTCGTCCGGAAGAGCATATTACTTTAAAAATTTTCTTACCGCTTGACGACTGGCAATTAATGAAAATAGAACCATAAGCCCAACAAATTGCCACATAACCTGCCAATCCCAATGAATTTTATATCGTGTAAATACGGCAAGAAAATAATTAGAGACTCTTATAAATCCATAAGCGAAACTCCCAGCAAGCATTGCAGCAATAAATCCTTCAATCATTCCCTCTACCATAAATGGAAACCGGACAAATCGATTGGTTGCACCTACTAATTTTAACGCTCGAATCAGGTCCCGGCGCGAATAGATAGTCAGTCTGATTGTGTTAAAAATTAAGATCATGGTACCAAGAAGTATAATTACAAAAATCCCGGTGACGATGGTAAAAAAACCCTGATAGTATCTCTCAATTATGGTTATTAGTCTCCCCTGATACCGTACTTCCTCAACGTCCTTAATCATTTTTATCTGATTCACGATGGGGTGAACATCAAACTTTTTTTTCACATTCTCATCAAATTTTACCACACAACTGGATGGTAGTGGATTTTCTCTAAGAAGATCAAACAGGTTTTCCCCGAATTCCCGTTCGAATATTTCCGCTGCCTCCTGTTTGGTTACCAGATTGGCAGATTTTACGCCTCTTATTTTTATGATTTCATCCACATGACGACTCGCCTCACTGTCACTAATCATAGGAGAGAAAAATACCTGGAGTTCATATTGGGAGCGTGCAACTTTTATTATTCTTGAAAAATCCTGCCCTGTTATCCCTCCAAAAACAACGAAACTCATGGCTATAGCAATAGCAAAAATCGATGCAAATACTGATAATTTTTCGCGCCAGAGGTTTTTAAAGCCTTCTGCTATCAAGTATAGAAAAGTTTCCATCATGCACTAACACGGCCATCCACAACTTCAATAAATCGATGACCGCGATCTTTAATAAGATTATAGTTGTGCGATGCCATGATTACAGCCGTACCCTCTTTATTAATTTGTTCTAATAATGTCAATATCTTAAAGGATGAAACAGGATCAAGATTTCCTGTAGGTTCATCCGCAAGTATTACAATTGGATCTTTTACAATAGCTCTAGCAAGAGATACTATCTGCTTTTCGCCCCCTGACAGTTCAGAAGGGTAGTGACCCGCCTTATCGGAAATATCAAGTTCATCTAAAACGTGATAAACTTTTGATTTGATTTCCCTTTTCTTTTCCCCTCTAACTTTTAATGGCAGCGCAATATTCTCAAAAACATTTCTATCCGAAAGTAACTCGAATTCCTGAAAAACCATCCCTACTTTTCTTCTTAACAAAGGAATCTGCCTTTGTTTTATTTTTGAGGAATTATACTTGTCTACAACTACCTTCCCTTTATCAGGAAATATTTCCATATAAACTAATTTTAAAAGCGTTGTTTTTCCTGCACCTGTAGGTCCAATCACAAAGACAAATTCTCCTTTTTCTACTTCAAATGTAGCATCGAACAACCCTGCACCTTTTACAAAGGTACAAGTAACATTATCGAACCAAATCATTGCTCAATACAACGAAAAAGTGGGTACAACATAAACATAAGATTCCTCAACAACACGAAAAGAGGGATTGGTGAGTGGTGAGTGCCTGCCCTGCCAGCCCCGTAGCGAGGAACGAGCGTACTGGGGTAGGGAGGAATCCCGAAGTTTCAGGGTATCGGGGTAGTGACGGAGAAACGTATTGGGGGAGTAGTGAATTATCACGTCCCATTACTCCATACTCCTCCGCAGGAGTCCCTCTGGGACATCACTCCAATATTCCCCTTCCGGTTCAACAGTTTTGAAAAACATATTCACTTTATCTTACCAGAAAGTATAAATCCAACGGCTCAACCCAATGATCACCAACACGACTCCTTCTCTTCGGGAAATAACCCATCCTGTGCGCATGAAAATTAACACCAGTATTACCATTAGAGTCAGAAGAATCAGATTTGGTATTGCATCGTCATCAACAGGAAGATTTCTCAGAATTGCTGCCAATCCCAGAACGCCAAAAAGGTTAAAAATATCACTGCCAATGAGGTTGCCGACTGAAATGCCGTAGCGACCACGGAGGGCAGCCACCAATGACGTGGCAAATTCAGGCGCTGAAGTCCCGGCTGCTACAATAGTTGTCCCTATTACCCACTCAGAAACTCCCATGATTTTTGCCAAGCTGACTGCTGAAATCACCAGGAAGTGGGATCCACCCAAAACCATTCCCATTCCCAATAATAATAACATTGGATCCTGCCATCGAAACTTTCCTATGGTTACCTCAGCTCCCACAGTCTCCTTTTTCAAATATAAGTAAGAAAGATAAACGATGAGGAGAACAAAGAGGATTATGCCCTCAGTTCGGTTCAGACTCAAGTTCCACAAAAAACCAACCAATAGGATTGACCCGAACAGCAGAAAAAAACCGTCCCTCTGAACAATAGTCCTATTAGTTTTGAGACTATGGATGACTGCTGTGCCTCCAAGGATAAATCCCAGATTGAATATGTTGGAACCAACAATATTTCCTACTGAAATATCAGACATTCCTCTGAAGGCAGCTAAAATTGTCACCCCAAACTCCGGTGCGGAAGTGCCAATTGCCACTATTGTCAGCCCGATCACTAACTCCGAAATTCCCAGACGTTTTGCAACTCTAATCGCTGCATCAACCAGCCAAATAGCCCCCTTCCCAATAACTACAATAGTAAGAAGAATAATTGTAATATCTTTTAGAATTTCCATTAGTTCCTAACACATACTATTTCGAGAAATGTTGTTGCCCAAAAAGTAACCACGGTAAAACCGATGATAAAAGGAGACATTCTTACACCGGACAAGCCGTCTGTCAGCTGACGGATACTTTGGAGAACCAGAGATCCCGAGGGTCCGGGACGAAACTTCGGGATGCCAAAAAATAATAAAAATTAACTCGTAAGGCGCTAAAAGGCGAGCAATATGACATCCCCCTTTTACAACATACTCACCGCTGCAATGTAAAAGGATGATCCCCCAAAATATTTTAGATAAGATAACCAAAAGATTTTGATCAACCATCACTGAAGATACAATTCTTTTTCCTTAATGTATTCAAGTACTGAATCCAGGACGAGGTATTTAATGCTCAGCTTGGAACGGACCCGCTTTCGAATTTGACTTGATGAGATTTCAACTTGTAGTACATTAGAAAGCCAGATTTTTGAAAGATATTTCTGAGAGATTTTACTGGGTCGAAATCCGGGACGCAAAGCAACAATAACCTGGCTCTCCCGTAAAATTTTATCGGGATTTTTCCAATTATTAAATTCAATCAGACTGTCACTACCCATAAGGAAATAGATTTCTTCCCTGGTTAGCTTAAATTCTTTCTTTATTTCTCGGATAGTTTCAATCGAATAAGATACGCCGCCTCTCTTTATTTCTATGTCCGATAATTCAAAATGATCTGTTTCTATCAAAGAAAGTTTGAGCATTTTCAATCTATCCTCGACCGATGAAAATTCTGACGCCTCTTTGTGCGGGGGTAAAAAGGCGGGGACAAAAATCATCCTGTCAATATTCTCGGCTTCCTTGATAGCTCCAGCAATAATTAAATGTCCGATATGAGGGGGATCGAATGTTCCACCAAAAATACAGACTTTCATGAACCGTCCTTGGAACGTTTTTTTGACTGACCATCCGCAATAAGGGATTTTGCAGTTTTCAGAAGTTTCTTATCCTGGAACTTCGACTCATTTTGATCCAAAAATTTCTGCGCATCCTCAAGACTATTTTCCTTAATATAAACCTCTATTATTTTTACCCGTGCCTGATCTGCCAATAAAGTATCGTAATAGGTCAAAAGGAGATCTTCAAAATAGGTTAATGCTGATTTATATTCCTCAAGTTTTATATAAAGAATTCCGGATTCATATACTTTTCTTGCTAATTTATCCCTTAAAGTTCCTATCGTTTCAACAGAAGTTTCTCGATAGTCAGAATTGGGGTAATCCTCAATAAATTCCTGAAGTTTATCAATAGCTTTTACGGTATAATCCTGATCGTGATAATATTTAGGTGATTTTTTAAAATAACTCTGGCAAATCCGCCACCGTGCTTCTTCCACGAAAGGACTATAAGTCATCTGTCTGACTAACCTTTCGTACTCTGAAATCGCAAGTATATATTCTTTATTTAAAAAGTAAGATTCTGCCAGATAAAATTGGGCATCGTCCCCGAGCTCTGTATGCTTTCCCCGCAATAAAACATATTCGAATTCTTCCTGGGCTCGATAATATTTTTTCTTTTCAAAGTAACTCATTCCCTTATTAAACCGTTCTTCAAGATCTTTACCAGACAAATCCACCTTTGTGGATGAACAACCAAAGAAGACAATTAGAGCTACTACTATGAAAAGAAAAAACCTGTTCATACAAAAAGGAGTCGTTACCAGAGCAGAGAGACCTTTATACCACCAATTCCCATGGAACTATAAGGAGAAAAAAACAAGTTAGCAGTCACATCAATCTTTTTCTTGGAAGACGATTTTTTAATTTCCCAGGCTGCATCAATTGCACTGAATAGATGGTTAAACATGACAGCAGTGATTGAATATTTAGCGAATTTTAACAACTCATTATGTCTGGCGCGCTTGTCTAAATAATCCTTTTTATTATACGTCATTAAAATATTTTCAACATTATTACCTATTTTCTTATCCTCCCGCCACCATTCCGTACTTCCTGTTGAATCAATCCATCCTGAAACGAATTGATTATATTTCCCGATGTTCTCATAAAACTCATGATCTCGTACCACAATTGCTCCTTCTATCCACCCGGAATAAAGAGTATCAGATGATACAAAACTGCTATCAGGCATTAATAGAGTAATGTGATGCGTACCCTTAATACCTACTTCTGGATACTCATGAAATAAACTGATAAAGTTAACGTTAACCCAACTTGTTAATGACCAAAAACGGTCTGCAAAATTCTCAAAAGAGAGCCGTTCATCCTCCCCTCTATTGGTATAATCACGCCATATGAGCCATCCGCCAATTTCTACTGCGAAAAAGAGAGCCGATTTCAATTTCGAACCGGCATACAGTTGACCTCCACCTGGAACAACTAATGATAACATAAGCCCTCGTGCCGGATATTTGTTTGGCTTTGTAACAACTGCTACTGAGTCTGTATCATTCATTGCTCCCGTCAGATTAAACATAGGTCCGTGAAAATCCGGTCGATAATGAAAAATACCGTTACCCGCTTCAACCGAGACCACAGACAACAACCCTAAAATGATGAGATGTGTTATTATTTTTTTCATACTAAAACCCAAATAATATTGTGAAATAAGTTCTTATTTCTTCACCAAATGAAGTTTCTTCTATCGAGAATTTATTCAATCCTTTATGAACTTCCACAGCAATTCCTGTTGGATAATTATAAAAAGAGAATCCACCAAAACGAAATTGCAGACCCACAGACTTTTTCCCATCAAACTTACCGCCATCGCCATTCCATGCATCCCCATACTGTCCAACCAACCCTACCACCACATTTTGAAGAATAAATGGCCCAAATGGGATGTGTTTTTCCATCATTATAGGAATACGAAGCGTAAAGTTTCCTTGAACCAATCTGTTCCCTTCTATACTGTAATATGGATATCCTTTTATTCCAGGTAATCCACCTCCAAAGAAATTGAAAAATGAATCAACTTCAGTTTCAGACATCCATCCGGATCTTATACCGAATGAGGCTGTCCATCTCGGCGTTCGAGGGATTGTGTAATGATAATCAGCATTCGCAGAAAGTCGCCAAAATTCAAAGGGTGTAAAAACTTCTTGCAGAGTAGAATAATCTTCGTTGATTTTGAAACCTTCAAAAAACTTGTTTTTCTCCCACTTCCCATCAAAGAACAGATGAAATCCATGTCCTGGATTAATATCTGCATCTACCGTTCTTTTTACGAGGTGAGTGTTCCAACTTATTCCCAGATGTTTTCCAATATAATAATCAAGACCTACTTTACCAAACTGCCCTTCAACCCGCTCTTTGAAATTCTCATGAAATTTCTGATATGAGCCATACAACTTTAGCTCATGAGATCCACGAATTGGGATTCTCAAACCGGCATCCCACTGGAAAAGGCGAAACTGAATATCATAATCCAGATCATAAACTTCTATATACTTAGTGCTTTCCGATATGTTTCTCGTGATATAAAATATTTCAGAGAACAGGGTTGGGTAAAATTTTCTGAACTCGAATAGCAAGAAAAGATCCACGTCAAAGATACTGTTTGTAGATGCCCCTCCAAATATGTTGAGTTTGTTCAGGATTTCACTGGAGTAAAAGTAAAATCCTGGTTTTACTGTTCCATAGTCTATCATGATCTTCGGAAAGATAAACATCGGTGAAAACAGATCATGATAATTCTTAGCCTCTGACCCATCCTGACTATCAGTCTGCTCAGGGAGATGAGCAAACTTCTTAAAATAGTTTGGACTATACCCTACAACTTCTTCGCTTATCAACGTAAATGTATCGATTAAGGCAATTTTATATCCGCCATCCTCATAAAGGGAGTATATTATTTGTCCATCACTATTGACATTCGGCATAAATGCTCCCCCAATAACATTAGTGATGTATCCCTGTTCACTTGTGGATTCATTTACAAAATAAAGGTTAAAGATACCAGTTTTGTCATTTGAGAAAACGGTTATACCATCGGACGTTGTTATGTCGCGTTCATCCCATTCCATAGTAGCCATATAGTTACCCAATGTAGTATCCGTTAAGCTGAGAAATGCCGTGTTACGAAAGTGATTTTCTACATAATCGAAAAGAAGCCAGTTTTTTTTCTGGTCGTAAGCCAAACTGAAAATCTGTTTCCCATTTTCAAAATCCGTAATCTGTTCCGACTCTTTTGAGATAAGGTTTATTAAAACCACATTATGCGTGCCATCACTTACAGCCAGATACGCTAATAAACTATCACCAGGAAGAAGAACGGGTGAAAAAGCACGGCTTCCATGAGTAAGCCTTATCTCTTTATCCTTTTCGAAATTATATTCATACAAATCAAACCACTTCGATCCACGTTTGTCCGGCTTTGATTTTTTACAGTAGTAGATAATTTCACCTGTAGATTTCCAAGTCGCTGCAGAGATAACACCTTCAGTGATCATCTCTGATATATCCGAATCGAGGTCGTAAATATATAAATCTGTCTGGCTAAAATAATCGTTTTTATTGTTGGATAGATAAGCAAATCTTCTGCCATCAGGCGCCCATACCGGGTGTATGTTTGTCGTTCCATTATTCAATAAAACTGTTCCCTTGAATTCTTCTTTGATACTTGCCAATAGTTTTTCATAACGTGCTTCCAGAGTATTTTTAAATTCATGATAAACTTGATTCCCTGACAGTCCGATAGCCATTTTAATAGCGCGATCAACAGAATAACGAAAAGGATTGGAAAGATTCGTCAAGATTTTTTTAAGGGACGATTCTCCATATTTAAAAACAATGTACCTCACTAAAGCAAAACCGGCATTGTACGTCGATTCATTTCCAATGCCACTTTTTCCGAACGTATTCATTTCATTGAGAGTGTGGAGATGACCGTGAATGACATGATCTCTCAATATCATATCCCTGTGTGTATCCCAAAAATCGTGAGTAGCTCCTTCATACATATATTGTGCTACACCTTCTGCCAACCAGGGTGGTACCGTTGCACCAGGAATTGGATACGAAATCAATGTGTGAGGGTAGCCGTAGAGAACATCTTCCCTCGTCTCCTTCTCATATCCTATCCATTGGATATAGGCTCCTGGGATGTTATTCCCGAATTTGAATGATTTCTGAAGCGATATAATGTGAACGAATTCATGAGTAATCACACCCTGAAGCCAGCGATGACTTCCTCTAAGTTCAAAATCCAATGGAGAAGACCAGATTTCAATCTTATTGTCATAATAATAGGTGATACCATTCGAATAATCATCGGTATCCAGAAAAATGAGGTGCGTTTTTGTGGGTGGTTCATAATCATATACTTTGGTGACATGGGGATAAATTGATTCAGCCACAAATGCTCCTTCCCTCGCTGTTCGCTCCGTTTCCGGTGTGAAATGAATCAGAAAGTGGGGAGTTTCAAACGTCTGCCAATCCAATTCCGGATGGTTGTATCCCACCTGAGAATAGACAGGGAACAAAATCATCCATAATAACGAACATAGCTTTGTAAATTGATCCATCGTCACCTGTCCATCATTCCGTACGAAAGATAGATTTCATTAAGATGGATTGATTAATATTATGACTGGCGATTAGTGAATTATGATTGACAAGTGATGGTAGCATATCGTCTTTTCCCGTATGGATTCCTTACGGAGCGGTAGGGGTAACGAGGCCTCCCGAACCTTTGAGATCTTTCGGCAAACGGGTATGTATCCGAAAAACGTATACCGATATCCCGAAAGTTCGGGATAACCGTTCAACGATTAACCTGTGAGAAATTATCTGGACGATAAACAGTCCCGAAGGGACTCTCTGTGGGAGTCTCCAAGGGTCACGAAGGACTCCCACGGAGAGTCCATTGTGACCTTCGTGACCTATAGTGAAATTCCCTGCCTGACGGCAGGCAGGCAATACAGCAAGATAGACGAAATTTCCCCATCAGGGTTTTACGGTTCGGGGTTCTATACATTTCTCTCATTGAATTACTACTACCCAGAAAAAACTAAAGCTTTAATTCTAAATCTCACCTTGCATCAATGAACCACCGCGATTTTCAGAATCTTATTTTCAGATTTACTCCCTTTTATTGCCATAATGTTAGCAAAATAGACTCCGCTTTCCACATTTGTCACATCCCAAACCACTTCGTTCACCTCCCCTTGAATGGGAGCATCCATCCTAAACCGCTTGACAAAATAACCAGCCAGATCATAGATATTAATTTCCACTTTTTCTGCCGATTCCACAAATACTCTTAGGGTAGTTTCGCCATTTTCTGCAGGGTTGGGATAATTGTAAGTGCGTTTTGTATCGATTAATTTAGATTCATCAGCAGTTTTAAACTCCAAAGTTGTTTTATAAATTCTACGATTTGAAGGATCATGATGAATATATGGCCATTCATTGCTGTTTGTTTCCGTTGCCTCATCGAAGAGCCAGATGGATGATTCAGTTGCGATGCAGTTCCGCCCTTTATACTGACTCAGCATTCGAAGTTCACTCTCCTTCGGATTAGACAGACGATACTGTTCTCTCCCCTGCCAGTCAAGGACAACAACATCACCATTCTCAATTTGAACTACCACCTCAGGATGTTCATCTCCATATAAGTCTCTCGTAAGTACTAACGAGGTCGTATTTAGTTCAATTGGGAAACCTGAATCAAAAGTAAAGTTTGTGTTAATTACAAAAACAGATCCTTCTTCTATTGCCAACACTTCAATTTTGCCGTCAAGATCAATGTCTGAAACTGCTATATTTGAAAATTCATGGTCGTTTAATCCATCAGTTGATATTCCATTGGTTTTAATGATTAACCCTCTAATTGCTGAAAATCCAGGTAAACTTATTACTAAATTAGCAGAATCTCCTGCTACTGGATCAGTAATTACAACTGAAATAGGCAAAATATTTCCTTCCGAAATGGGTCCATCAGAAACAATTACTGTATCTTTATTGATATATATTTCAGACGAATCCCCAAAAAGAGTAATCCCACCGTTATCATCTCCCATTGCAAATCCAGGTACATAATAAGGAATCATTTGACTCCAGTCTTCCGAGAGTTGATCATTCTCTGAATTATATTTAAATGCTTTTACCGTAGTTTTTTTTCCAAATCCAACATAGACTATACTTACCCCTAATTCATCTTCAGTGGTCAATAATTGGAATTCAGAGCTAGTACAACAAAAAAAGTAATTTTGATAAATCGAATCTGAATTCGACCACCACAGCGAATCCAACCCACCTATTATTTCCGGCACGCCATCTCCTGTGAAATCGTAGAAAAAATGGATGTACAGTAATGTATCCGGAAACCCGTCAGCTAACAGAGAATTTTCAACTGAAAATGTCATTATCTTTCCTGCATCAGAGATATTATTAATTTCGATAAAGCTGTCGGCACCGTCATTACTTTGGGTGTTTGGATATGTATCCGGACCAAAGGAAGGCAACTGTCCCTCAAAACCAGGATTGGCATAGAAATATCTGGAATTACTTGCAAACCACATATCCGACCACAAACCGATGGATGGATCAAAAAACGGGAAAATCGAAATATAACCGATGTCCTGAGCACCGTCGGCTTCCTCCAGGTCAATACCTCTGTGCATACGGTCAGAATTAACCTCATAACTCCCTTGCCCTTCCGAAATCTTGTCTTCATCCACGTGCCAGATAAGGAGACCAGAATTAGGTAGGCCAATATCATAATTGGGAACTGACGTGATTACTCCTGTCACGGAGTCTATTTCTACAGCAACCGAATCAAACAATATTTGAACATATGGAGACATCACGCCACTATTATCCCGATTTTTCCACCTTATGGAATCAATATCCGCTTCTCCGGAAATCCAATTGTTTCTATTTTCAATCAAAAAATATTCCGAACCATTGATATCCACTTTAACAATCTGATTCTCCAGTGAATCCCTTTCAATGAGGGGAATATCATCAGTAGTAGGTCGTATAGTTGTGGATGATTCCCAACCTGCATACATTCGTGTCCAGGCATCAGGAGGTGTGGGAATCAGACCTCTGCCGTTATTTGAACCTTGATCCATCAAAGCAAAGACACCCACGCCACTCTGTCCATTCTCAACATTCCACAGGGGTGGTAGACCGATGGCAAACCCCATCATGAGGGCAAAAGTTCCTGTTAACCCAAATTGGAAGTCACATGGCTGAGCAGCACCTGCAAATATATCATCAGCTATGTCGTACAAAAGGTGATTCTGGGTTTCAGGTAGTATTATCCCCGAGGATACTGAACTCCCGTCATCAAAAACAATTTTATCTATACCGAGTTGTTTAGATAAAAAGTCGGAATCGATATAAGTTGATGGGATATCTTCCGGTGTAGGGTCCAGAAAGGGAAGGGCAAAATCTTGACCAATACCTGCGTGAAAAATGACCACCACATCGTAACTGTCAAAATTAATGCTATCGATATCAAATGCTTGCTCCAATGACGATTGGAAAAATTCGGCAAGTCTCTGATCTTGTAATACTTCATCACCAAAGGGATAATAGTATTTCATCACATTATCTACCTGATAACTTGAATCATTTGCTTCTGGAAAAATGGACCAGTTGAGCCATAAGTTCTCTTTCGACACAGATCGAAAGTAACTATCCATCGCTTTTAGTTGATCTTCAAAATATTTTTTATTGTGAGGAGGAGGATCAATGACGTAAACGCCACACCTGTCAGTTTCCAAAGAAGTCAGGAAACTGCCATTACCCGTCGTGGTTATATCTTCATCAAGGACAAACGAGACCCGGATCCCAAGCACCGATATTTTACCTATAGTGGGGGCAAATTGACCTGAAGAAAAGGTGATAAGAAAAAAATATGGAATTATCCTTCTCACAGATTGTAATAAAAAAGTCCTGTAATCCATGACCACAGGACTTGAATTGTGCATTCGGTTTATCCTTTTAGAATTCCATGTTTAAAGAAAACCGCATGGTATTTGTTAATGGATGACCTGGCTCACCCAATGTAAATCCAGCATCGAAGCCATACCCTGAAAATCGAAGTCCGATACCAAAAGTAGGATTATTAATTTTTCCGGTTTTATCATAATAATAGCCCGCTCTCAAAGCGAAATATTTTGAATACCAATATTCCATTCCGAAATTGAAAATCATTTCATCCAATTCATTTTTTATACTTCTTTTTTTCCCTGTACCCACCTCAAGTTCGCCGGCGTCGTTATACTTACCATACCCAGGTTCACCCCATTCCACATTGGTTTTTTCAATATCTCCATTGGAATTAAAAGTGTATCCCCCAATTATTTTATCGTAGGATCCGCCTTTTCCCTGTTTGTCTATATCACCACCCAAATACCAGTCATCTACCCATGAAGTAAATATTCCTATGTAAATTGGGTCAGTATGAGCGGTTTCCTGCTGACCCTTTTTATTATAAATAGCATTTGTGATTGAACTGTGTCCATCTTTATCAAATCCTCCAATCCTTCCATCATTATTCCAATCCATGTCCGGATAAGAAGCTACCAACATTTTATCTATGTCTAACACAAGATGAAATTTATTAAATTCCGAGTCGATTAATTTGTAATTGATACCAAAAGTAAAATTGGTCGGCATGGGGTCTGCCTGTGCTTCGTCAATAAATGAAACTTTTGGTCCTATGTTTGTAATTGTAAGTCCTATATCTAATCTTGGCGTCCAAAGTTCTTTATGAAGGTAGCCAACATCAAATGCAAAATCGGTTGATTTACCTTTCCCCTTTTCAGCACCAGCTCCCAATTCCGCAAGCTTTTGATGCATGATCTTAACATTCAATCCAATGGCTGCATTGTCAGAGATATTGGCTCCATAGGACCCGGTCATAGCAAACATAAAACTAGTGAAAGTACCGAGTGGGTTTCCCTGTTCGTCTGTCCGTTGTTGTTCACCTAAATTCAAATAAATGATATGCCCACCTAATGTTCCTAAAGATGGGACATGCTGACGAAATGCAATAAACTCATAGTACATGTCCGAGACAAGATTAGGAAGCCAATTGACATGCATGAGAGCAATCTCCCTACCAGGTAAAAAAGCCAATCCGGCGGGGTTCCAGTAACTTGCATAAGCATCGTTGGCAACGGCTACCTGAGCTTCACCCATTCCGCCAGCCCTCGCTCCCGGTGAAATTAACAGAAAAATTGCTGCTGCCTCACTCACCGCCCATAGATTCCCCAAAGGAATCAATAGACAGATCCCGAGATGAAAAAGCGTCTTTTTTAATAATTGCATATAATAGTTCCTGGTTTAAATAGAGGTATTATACCTATGGATAATCCATGTGTTCCCGTTTAAGCACAAAATACTTTCTGCAAATATATCCCACAACAGTTTTTTTAACAAGGAAACAAAGACGCTTCCGTAATACCTCAGTCATTAGTAAGATTTCCAAAGGATTCTGCGGAAATGAAAAAATCTCCCTATATCCCGGAAGCTTCGGGACAAGTTTCCCCGTACAGTCGCTCCGCTCATTACGGGGCAGGCACGCATCACTCTTCACGTTTCACGTTTCACATTTCACGTGTCCTGCCCATAACTGAGACATCACTGTAAACAACTAGTGATTGCTTCATATTTCTTTATTTTGATAACAGAGACAAGAGTCCAAGGGATAAGATTGGAAGATAGGTAATGGCAAGGACTCCTATCAGCCGAATGACAAAGAACGGAAGGGTTGATTTATAGACTTCCGGCATCGATTTATCAAATCTATAAGCAGACAGAAATAGATTCATTCCGACTGGGGGTGTAATAAAACCTAATTCCAAGTTAGCAATAAAAATGATTGCCAAGTGCACAGGATCCACACCAAAATGAATACCAATAGGTACAATTAAAGGTACAACAACAATAATTGCTGAAAATATATCCATTAGGCTTCCGACAATGAGGAGAAAAACATTAAGGGTAAGCAGAAAGGTAAACGTGCTGTGGATATTGGTTTTAACCCAACTTAACGCCAACATAGGAACCTGAGCATCCACAAGATAACTGGTCAATCCCATTGCTACCCCAAGAATGATCAGCACACCTCCCACCAAAGTGGCACAATTCAGGACAACGCCTGGAATGGAACGAAGTTTTAAATCCTTATATACAAATATCTCAATAACCATTGCATAAATAACCACAAATGCTGCTACTTCAACTAATGTGGTAAACCCACCAAAAATTCCTGTTAAAATGATTATGGGTAAAAACACTTCCCACTTTGCTTCCCAAAAGACTTTCATAGCTTTTTTAAATTCAAATTTTGTTTTCCGAACTTGGGAGACGTATCCTTGTCTAACTCCCCAAAACGCTATAAAAAACACCAGAAGGAAACCCGGAACGATGCCTGCAAGAAAAATACGATTAATAGGTACACCTGCCGTCACACCATAGATAATTGCCGGTAGGCTTGGCGGGAAGAGCAGACCCAGAGACCCGGAAACCGTAATCAACCCAATGGAAAATTTCAGGGGATATTTCTCAGCAAGTAACATGGGCAAAAGGAGTCCTCCAAGAGCAAGAATGGTAACGCCTGACCCCCCTGTAAGCGCAGTAAAGAATCCACACAAAAGAGTTACCATGACAGGAGTTCCACCTGGAATCCATCCAAACCATGCTCGAAAGACTTTGATCAAACGACGGGAAGCCCCCCCCTCTGCCAGAATGTAGCCAGCCAATGTAAATAGGGGAATCGTAGGAAGCGTTGGGGAAACGACAATACGGTAAGTCTCGGTTGGAATGGCAGCGATGGGAACTTCACTGTGTAAAAACAATAGGACGGCAACTCCTCCCAATCCAATGAAAATAGGTGCTCCAAATACAAGCGCTAATATAATACCGATGATACCCGCCCATAGAAAGAAGGACGAGGATCCAATAGTGCCTAAGCTACTAACCAACCCACTAATTAGCTGTTCCAAAAAAGGGAAATTTATTAAAGAATCCGGGACAACATTTATCAGGATAAAGCTGACGCCAATGATCAATTCAATAATCATAATCACGATCATGGAAGTGCGCAATAACTTGTCCATTAGACTGTGAGAAAATATCTGGTAGGCGATAAGTCCAAATCCCACAGGCATAATAGCCTGCATAACCCAAATCGGTACTCCAGGCAGTACATTCCTTGGGTATTCGGCTTCAATAATTACCAGATGTAGACTGGCGAAGGCAAGTGCTATAACCACACTAATCGAAATCAGACTGGATAACCATCTGAATACTTTAATTTTTTCTTTTTTCCCTGGAGTTTGAGGACCCGTAAGAGACAATAACTTATTCTGACGTGCAGCCAAAACAGCGCCCAAAAAACTTATCCAGAGGGTCATGTGCTGTACAATTACGGAGGAAGCAGGAACTCCGGGTGATCCGAAAAGACGGGCGACTGCCTCCACAACCGGAAGAAACGCCATAATAAAAAAGGCAGAAATAGAAAGAAAATTCTCTCCCCTATTTAACCGGTTTCCAAGGGAACGGGTAAAAACAGTCAGATAATTCATAGAAATGTAGTTATTTATTTATCGTTGAGTGTTTCCCTAAGCTTCGGGACCAATAATTCGAGGGATTGTTGCCATACCAGCATTTCTGTCCGCCAGCGTTCGACTGAGTTCACGCCGAAGTCTGGCGGATAGTCCAACGCTCTTTTCCTTTGCCTTAGCCTGAATAGTTACATCCTGGTTTTAACAAAATTATACACTAATGATCCAAAGTCCGTGTTCTATCCATATCTTCTTTTAGCCGGATGACTTTGTCATAAATATTTTCGGGAATTATAGTTCCGCGGAAATGAGGATAAAAAGATTTTGTTAGATTTAACCATAATTGACGCTCTTCAGGAGATAACGAGTGGATTTCCAAACCGTGTTCTTCCATGACATTTATCGCCTTCTCAACCTCTGGGATAAGTTGTTGAGCTTTTTTTTCAGTCGCTGCGGCTATTTCTATAATAACCTTACGATGCTCTTCAGGAATCTTTTTCCACATCCTGTTGGTTATGATAATTGCACCAATCAAAGGTCCCCACTTTAAATCCAACATATAAGGAGCCAATCCAAACCATTGAAAAGAAAGAGCTACCATAGGTGTTGTTGAGAACGCATCTATCATACCTGTCTGTAATGAAGGAAGTAAATCGACAGATGCCAGTGGAACGGGATGAAATCCAGCCTTTTTCCACAAATCCGCCCAACGATAATCACCCGCCCAAGTAAATAACTTTATATCAGCTAAATCTGAAGGTGTAACTATCGGCTCACGTGTAAACCAGTATGCCCACCCCACATCCGCCCAATTCAACAACTTGAAACCATTCTTTTCCAGGTCCTCAGTCAATTCAGGTAGGAGTTGTGTGCGAATTTCATCCAATTCTTTAAAAGAATCCACAAGCAGTGGAATATAAAAGACATTCATATTAGGGCTTATTTCAGTTAATCCCTCAATAGTTACCGCAGCCGCATGTAATTGACCAATCCGCATTTTCCGGATCATGTCTCTCTCATCACCCGCTACTCCACCAGGATAAATTTTTAATATTACTTCGCCATCGGTAGCTTCCCGCCATTCCTCCCCCATCTCAACCAAAAGTTCATACCAGGGAGATCCATCCGGTGCAAGAGTTGCCAATTTGATCTTAATAGTTTTTCCGAGAAGATTGATATTCGAGAATAGCAAGATCAGTATCAAGCATCTCCCAAAAGTCAACATATTAGAAAAAGAGGTCATCTACTTGCTCCTTTAACCATTTAGCTCTGTCTTGTGCAATTGCATTAACCAACCGAAGAGAGGGGTAGGCATCAATATCTATTGATAGAGCTCGATCCAAATTGGAGATAAATTCTTCTCTATTTTGTTTCAACACACAAATGTTTTCAGCGAACGAAACAAAAACCGAAGCTTTACTTCCTTTTGCCAGTTCTTCAGCTTGCTTAAAATACTTTTTCGCAATTTCCAACGCATCCTTCCCCGCATTAGGTCTTACCAATGAATATGAAATCATCAGTTCGTGGATACTTCCGTTATCATATGAACCATTCAAAGCAAGTGCTCGTTCCAAAAAATATCCCACATGGGGAAGATCGATGACGACAGCCGGTTCTGACTTTGCGTTTGAGATAGCTCCGCCCCAGGCAGCCGCCGTCCAGTAAAGAAGTGGTACGTCCTCTCTTTTAACTTGTTTCAGCGTCTCTTCAGGATTTTTATAATAGCGCCCTATGAATCCCGGATATTTTACCTCCCAAGCTTTAAATGCATATCCCTTCGCCCTCTTAAAAAGATTGTGAGCTCGCTTTCGGAGTCGGAGTGACTTTTGATAATCATTATTGAATATTCTTTCGGCATCCTGTTGAACAAATGCGTAAGCATATAGGGTAAATCCCTGAACAGCAGATAGCAATAATTTCTCATTATCAGGAGATTGTTGAATAACCGCTTCCATGATTTTCAAAGTTGCAGGTAAGGATTCCCTCACCAGTTCAAGATCGCCTTCCGTCATATACATATCACCAAGTCCTGACATAGAACCCATCATATAATTCAACAAATACTGCCTAGGAGAACATGCATTAAAAAATATCCCAATAATAAAAATTAGAGATAACCGATTAAGTCCGCACCCACCAAACCATTGCTTGGACGTATTAAAGAAAGAATATGCCTTTGTAAGTGACATCATCACTTATGAATTTTACCATGCAATGAGATGAGAGTCAACTTACTCAACACTTTATCTCCTTGGTTTATTCATAAGCTTTCAGCATCCCGAAGTTTCGGGATGGAATCTACGAGCTGACGAAAACTGGTTTACTGAATGTTCGCGTTTATTCAATGTCGAGCAGGTCTTTTCATCCATAATTTATGGATTACATTTAACAGATGAATTAGGATGTCAAGTATAGTTTTTTGCTGTAATATTCTGTGATTGTGGATAAAGTGGAAATCGTTCACAGAGTTCCCTAACAGCAGATTTTACTGTGGAAATAACACTTTCATTTTTCGGATCGGAAATAATACGATTAATGAGTAACCCGATCTGGCGCATTTCTTCCACACCCATTCCTCTTGTCGTCAATGCAGGTGTCCCGATCCGTATCCCACTCGTGATAAACGGGCTTCTCTCATCAAAGGGTACCATATTCTTATTTACTGTAATTCCCGCTTTCTCTAATGTTTTTTCCGCTACCTTCCCAGTTATTTTCTTATTAGATAGATCAATGAGAATAACATGTGTATCCGTACCTCCAGAAACGAGGTTATAATCTTTTTCTAAAAGAGTTTGGGCAAGCGCCTCTGCATTGTCGATAATATTCTGGCAGTAAGTTTTAAAATCCGGTTGTAAAGCTTCTTTAAATGCTACTGCCTTAGCAGCGATAATATGCATCAAAGGACCCCCTTGAATCCCCGGCATCACCATTGAATCAACAAGCTCAGATAACATTTTGACCCTTCCGGATTTTGGCGCAACAACTCCCCAGGAATTTTCTTTGTCTTTCCCTATCAAAATCAGTCCACCTCTGGGACCACGAAGTGTTTTATGTGTGGTAGAAGTCACCACATCGCAATATAGCATGGGACTTGGATGGAGACCCGTAGCAACCAATCCGGCCGGATGGGCAATATCTGCCATGAGAAATGCTCCAACATCGTCAGCAATTTCACGGAACTGTTCAAATTCTATAAATCGAGGGTAAGCGCTACCCCCACAAACAATCATTTTAGGACGAGCTTCCCTACCTAACTTCAGAAGTTCGGAGAAATTTACCCTTCCTGTTTTCTTCTCCACTTGGTAGGAAACTATATTATATAACCTGCCTGAAAAATTCACCGGACTACCGTGAGTCAGATGTCCCCCATGAGCCAGGTCGAGACCCATGATGGTATCTCCGGGTTTGAGGAATGTGAAATAGACCGCCATATTCGCCTGTGAACCCGAGTGCGGCTGAACATTAACATAGTCAGCCTTAAATAACTCCTTTGCTCTATCCCTAGCCAGGTTCTCAGCGACATCCACCCATTCGCATCCGCCATAATACCGCTTACCGGGATACCCCTCTGCATATTTATTGGTCATAACACCGCCAGCAGCTTCCAATACTGCATTACTGACAAAATTTTCGGAAGCGATGAGTTCTAACGTTGTGTTTTCACGGACTATCTCGTTGTGGATAGAATCGTATAATTCAGAATCATATTTTTTAAGGGTGCTCATTATTATTAAACTCCTATTTTGAAAACACCCATATAAATAAGAAATATCATAAAAATTACTTAATTACAGAAAGAAAACTGTTAAAAACATAGCTGCGATCCGTCCGTCAGCTGACGGATCCCTTTGGGATAGGGTGCCTCCGTGGGAGTCTACAAGGGAGTCCATAGTGACCTTTGTGACTCATAGAGAAATTCCCTGCCTGACGGCCCGTCCGCCGGATGGCAGGCAGGCAAGCGATACAGTCAAGGACACCATTACCAATCAGGCTGTTTCGAGATTCCTTCTTTTACCCAGCTATAACAATCGCCACTTACTGAGATCTTTCCACCTCTTTTCAGTTCATCATCTAACATAAACCATTCACTTTTCCCAAAAATTACATCATTATCTTCAAGCCACTTCCGATTACGCATCATGGATCTATATTTTTTCTCTTCAGCTTTCAAAAAATACTGATGGGCAAGAGCTGCCACTATTTTATCATCGATGGAAGGATAGTTTTTCCTGCATTCCTGGAATGCCTTGTAATATACCAAACCTTTAATCCCATAGGTTTCTCCATTATCAGGTGCAATCCTGATGGTTTTGTTCGCCCACTGAAGAGCATCGTTAAACCTTAAAATATCCAAGTCTATTTTTACAATCTCTAATGCAGTACGGAAATCTCTTGGATCACGCTCGAACAACTGTATGTAAGCGCCCACTGCTTCTTCAAGCTGGTCATTTTTATAATACGCCTGAGAAAGTTTTTTCAATACCAATTTTATAGTAACGGGTGAACTGGTGGTTGTCGAGCGTGCAATCCTACTCAAGTGTTTTATAGCTTCATGATATTCACCGACGTTCATAAGCTTATCACACAGGTCAAGTACAAAGGAAACATTTCCCGGATCATCCTCCACCCTTTTACGGAAAATATCAAGAGGATCTTTGCCGATTTTTTTAAACACCGTTACAAGATCACCTTGTGCGTTCAAGTTATTAGGTTCGATTTCTAATATCTTTTCCAAAATATAAATCTGATCCTCGTATCTACCCACAGTATAATACAACTCACTCAACCGTTTTAAGGGTTCTGTATCATTGGGAATCAGTTCAATGATTCTCTCATATTCACGAATCTCTTTTTCTTTATCTCCCAATCGTTTATAAGCATAGGCAAGTCGCTGGTGTAGAAAAAGGTTGTCGGGCAGACGTTTCAACCCTTGTAACAATACATACTCAGAACTATCAAATTTACCCAGATATTCATACCCGACAGCCCAATATTGAAATACTTCCTCTTCTTGTCCTCTGTCGCAACCGAGATCAACTACCTCTTTATAAACCCTTACTGTGTTTTCCCAATCCTTATTTTTATAATATTCTGCTGCGCTACTTAACAACCGTGGACATCTGAACTTGCGCAAAGAATCCAACCTTGCCTGTGCAATAGCATCTTCAGATTCTTTTGTAGAAGGAGGCGGTGCACACGAAGATGAATGAAACAGTGCAACCATAATAGTTACTGTAAATATTACTGTAAATAGTTGTTTATGAAAATTCATACTATCTCCTTTTTCCTTTAACCAACCAAATATCACCGAGAGACAACCCAATAGTAACCTCCCTAACAAATTCTGGATCATCAGTTAAAAATCCATCCTTTTTAGAAAATCGAAAACCGATATCAATCTGATTTTGAAACAGTCCAAAAGGAATCCCAATTCCGAAACCTATTCCATTTTGAATCAGGGGTTTCTGTCGGCTCGAAATGTAATGTTGATGTCGAAAAATTCCAATGCGATAGTGTAATCTTTGAGTCAATTGTCGAGAACCTTGTTTTGCCTCTCTGAGTAAACTCATACTAATTCGATTTCCATTATACAGATTGGTTGAAACTGAATTAAGGAATTCTCCTGATCCCTTTGAAAATATTCGACTTAGAAATTCAAAACCGATAATGGTTTTTCCCCCCATTTTATACGTCATTCCACCCGATACCGTAACCGGAAAAGGGAAATTTCGATGTGTCAGGGTCTTTTCTTCTACATTCTCCAAATAGGGTAATTCGCCCGGAGTATGTATTCCATCCCCTTCCCCAAAATCACCCGTGCCGGGAATGCCATCTAATCCAGTATCTGCAAACGGGGGATGATCAATCTCTTTCAGTGACTGGCTTCCAACCGGCAGTTGGAATAAAGCATACATCATTAGATTGTGCTGGTCAAGTAGGGATCGAGATGAAAAATATAACGACAATAATTTTATATTGAATTCAAAGTGCCTTTGGTAGACAACAGGTGGGACTGTCTCAGGGTTATCCTCAAATAGTCTACTTGAAGTAAATTCGTCAAATGTACCAAAAAGAAAATCCAGTTGTAGAGCAAGTGTATTTTCATGGCTGAATCTCCAGGAAAATGCCGAATAGAATGAACTGATACCTCCTGTTCCTTCAATACTTTTGGTCAGAAGCAAAGAATCGTTGTCAAAAACGACAGACTGAATTTTATTACTCTCGACATGAAATTTTCTTCTAGTAAGGGGTTTTATGCCCAACCCAAAAGAATATTTATTTTTTATTGGGACTATAAAAACTGCGTTACTTAATATGCCGAAACCGGCCAAATAATTTTCTTCCTCATAGCGAATTTCACCTGTATTGTAGTGAATCGATAATAAAGCAAATTTAAGTTCCGACCAAGTAGTTGGATTTGCTATTGAAATACGAGAATTATGACTCGGTAGCAATCCTGTATTGCCAAGTGCAAATCCCGCAGCGTCAGTATGATCAAAAAATAATCCATACAAACCGGTATTATGGGGTGATTGGGCAGATGATGTACCCAAATAGAAAAGAAGAACGAATGAAAATCTAAGGAACTTCATATAGAACCTCTAATCTTGGCGGAGAATCGGACTGTTGTGTAAAGAAGCTCAAATAGTCATATACTGAACCGGAATTGGTTGCAAGTAGTTTGAACCCAAGATTCTCAAACCGATCTACAATCAACGCCTGTACAATATTTTTTACATTTAATTTGAATATCGAGTCGTCAAGTGAGGATACATTTGATTTCATGTCTGTCGATGCCCCGTGAAAAATGTTATCTTCATCAAATATATCACCCCAGTTCACATCAGCAGAATCCGTTAAAGCAAATAATCGTATCTCAAAATTGTTAATAGTTAAAAAATGACTTTTTACACTATCCGGAGTTAATTCGATATGTGCCTTTATCACGACTGCATCCCTTGGTATTTTTAACGAATCAAAATTTATGGAAACCAATGATCTAAAACCGGCACCTACAGAAACATATGCTCTTGTAGAATCAAAATTTTCAACGTTCAATTCGGGAGGAATAATTAGAGAAATATCCGACACCATTAATATTGTTGTATCCTTTGATGTGTCCGGATCAATATGATAGAAAACCTCGATGAATGGAGATTGATTCGAACTTTCACTTGAATAAAAAGTGATTAATTCAGTTGGGAATTCCTCAACTAATTTTAAGATAAACATCGAATCCGGTTTTGATGTATCAGCCCATGCAATAATCCTGGATGTATCAATTTCAAACTTTAAAAATTGATTAAACAACGTATCTTCCGTGATCGAAACCTCCGGTAACTTCGGATATTCGTCCGGAATCCAATCAATATTTGTATGGTTTGTACTATTTTCTGAGTAACCAGAATCAACTTCTATAATCCCCAGTTCAAAAAACGAGTTGTCGTCAATACTGTCATTTGCCAATGGAACAAAAGTAATGCGAAAATAGGCGCTGTCTACAGTCACAAGTGAGGCATTTAAAAAGTCTAAGTTCCCTGGTTTTAATAAAATAAAAGGGATTACAAACTTGCCAATTGAACCCACATTAAGACTGTCCATTCCTCCTAATTGAGGCGGAACTTGATATGAGATTATTTTAAAGTCCGTGGTACTGGTATCATGTGGTGTAAGAAAACTGTCAGGTAGATTTTCTGTGGTAAAGATATCTTCTTCACAAGAAAAAGTAACAACAGCTACAAAGACTGCAATCAAGATGATAAGAATATTCTTACTAGACATTCTCTAATTCCGGGATTCCTTTTTTTTGAATATTTATAAAGAAATTAAACGAAGGTATCTTGGAGAAGTTCGTATATCTTATCTGCAACATCGTGATACCCAGAGACCGAATCCTCACTAATATTTACAGTTTCCAGCTTGTTTTTTATATTAGAATAAGATTTTTTAAAGTCGGGATATTGTGCTAATTCTTTGCTCATTGTGGAATTTGAGTCATCTATTGTGATGATAAGGTCTGCAAATTCACTCGCCACAACCAAAGAATTTACGGTGTCCCCTTCCTGATTTAAATGGTCGGGTATAGTAACTCCTAACTTTTCATAAGTTGCTTTCGAGACTTTTGCATAATTTTCTAATGAATGAATGAGTAGAACTGTTTTAATATCCTTGTAAAATTTATCATTCATGTACAGCGATTTATAAAGGATGGGGACAAAAGCGGATTGCCAGTTATTACATAGAATTATATCAGGGCTCCAGAAGAGATGGGTCAGCATATTCAGAGCGGTTTTACCAAAGAATCCATAACGATCATCGTTATCAGAAAAGGGTCGCCCATTGCGGGATTTGTACAGCAAAGGATTCAATGGTTGAAACCATACCGGATGTTCCATGAAATATACCTGTACTCTGGTTTTAGGAATAAAGGCAGATTTTGCCGAAGCCATGATTATCCCATTGTCAAACTCACATTCAATTTCTCGAAGACGAATTACTTCCCTGAGAATATATTTTCTCTCGCTGATGAAGCCATATTTGGGCGCTGTCAATCTAATATCGCATCCGTGTTCCTGTATGCGAATAGGTACATGTTTAGAGAAGTGAGCTAAGGTTCCGGTTTCTGCAAAGGGTATTATTTCAGAAGTTAAAAAATAGATTTTCATCGCCATATTGAATTTGTCCTTATGTTATATTTAATTGAAAATGTTTAAAGTTGACGAAGATATTGTTGCGCTTTGGTGTAATATTCACTATTGGGATAATATTCGAGTAATTTTTGAAATTCGGCAGATGCTCTTTCATTGTTTCCGATACTACGGTAACATAAACCAAGTTTTAACTGAGCATCATCTAATTTATCCGAACTTGAAAATTTCAGTACTTTTTCGAATTCTAATATAGCCCGCTTATAATTTTTCAAAGAATAATAACATTCCCCAAGCCAATATTGACTGTTGTCTGCAAGCATGTGCTTAGAATCCATAATTACTAATTCTGAAAATCCCCCGATCGCATTCTGGAATTCACTATTTTTATAAAAACTGAGAGCGTCAATATATTTTCGTCTATAATCTTCACTACTGATTCGCTTCGATTCCACGTCAGATAGATCCGACCGGAGCGCATACAGTTCATTAAAACTCCTTGTCATAGACGTAATTTTATTCTCCATCATCACTAATTGTGTAAGTACTTCAAAATTCGTGCTATCTGAATAGGCTGCTTTATCTTCTAATAATTTGATTTTATTCTGGATTATATTGATTCGATTAATTATCATAATCGTAACGCTATCAGACTGTGATTTGGATTTAACAAGAGTCTCCATACCCATTTTAAAATCGGGTAATACGATACTTACAACTTGATTTAACTGTGCCTCAAGTTCAGCAATTCTCGTTGCTTGTCGCTCTAATTGACGCTTTAAGTTGCTGGTTTCGGAAGAATTTTGGTCAGGCTGTGAAGTTCTTCGCTGCTGAGTTGCTGCAACCGCAGAAGAAAACGTACCGATAAATAATATGGAAATAATCCAGCTAATAAAGATTGGGCATCGTTTCATAATAGAGGAATTTGTAATTGATTGTTGAATAACTACTTAATTTAGAGTGTCGAAATTTACGTTCACATTCATAGTTATTCAAATGATTTTACCTAAACCGGACATCCCCATTATCAGAAGTCACTTAGAATTCAAACATTCCTGATTCAGAGACATATTCCAGTAATGCACTGAGACACCTAAAATTAGAATATTCAATTATGGTATTTTTTTCTATCAACATGTCATTCAAATGTTTCAACCGACATATTCATCGCTAATCCCAACATTCCATAACATGACACGAGAAATGTTCCACCATAGCTTAAAAATGGAAGTGGTAATCCTTTTACCGGAAGTAGGTTAATAGTCATACTAATATTTACGAAAAAATGTGCCATAAATAATGTCGCAATACCGATCAAAACAAGACTTGGAAATCGCTCACCAGATTTAAAAGCAGCTTTAATCATTCCGATAATAAAAAACATAGCAAAAATGATAAGGATAGATATAACAAAAAATCCGAATTCTTCACCAATAACGGAGAAAATAAAATCAGTTTCCTGCTCAGGTAAAAATTTTAGATGAGTTTGTGTTCCACCTTGCCAACCTTTCCCCCAAAATCCACCTGAACCAATCGCTGTCTGCGATTGAATGACCTGATATCCTACTCCATGAGGGTCTCTATTTAAGTCCAATAAAACCAAAACCCTCTCTTTTTGGTATGGTTGGAGTTGGTTCCATAAAAACGGTGTAAGTAACCCAATAAATATATTAGAAAAAAAGTTGATTAAACTAACTTTCATGTTAGGTCTAACCAGATATAATATAATTGCCAATCCGACAATCCAGATAGTGAATGTGTAATAATTAAAAGCAGTTAATATACTAATGATTGGTGCTATCAGCAGAAGAATATGAAAGGGTTTTGCGCCTACCCAATATAACATAGGAATCAATGGCGACATTATTATAATTGCAGATCCAAGGTCTGGTTGTTTAACAATCACCATAGTTGGAATTAACATAATAGCAATAGGAATCAACATGGATTGAATCTTTTGTATTTGCAGATTAAAATCGGATAAATACTTCGCCAAAGCCAGTACACCAACCCACTTCATAATTTCAGAGGGTTGGAAATTCATCCCACCTATGGAGATCCATCTATAGGTGCCCGCAACAGAACCTGTGATATATGGAATAAATAAAACTAAAAATGTTAACCCAAATATAGGATATGAATATTTGTGAATTTTCTTCATTGAAATAAACAATAAAAAGAAAAAGACAGCCAATGAGGGAATTAACCAAAGTATTTGTTTAACAAAACGAGATTGAAGGGACAATTCTATTGAGTAAGTAGATGTACTATAAAGAGCGAATAGACCTAATCCATTCATCAAAAAGGCTATTATTAGCCATGAAAAGGGAATTCCCCTAATTTTCTCGGAGAAATGATTCATTGTAAGGTCAATACTTCTTCCCCAAATCCAAACCAATATTGAATAAGTTTGCTGGCAATAGGGGCTGCAGTTGCACCTCCATGGCCACCATTTTCAATAATCACTGAGATTGATACAATTTCACTACGATAAATGGCAAATCCCACAAACCAGGCATGGGGTTTGCCATGTGGATTCTCAGCTGTTCCTGTTTTTCCATAAAATTTGATTTTTTTTTCTGATATTCTGCTGGAATAGGCTGTTCCGTTAAATGCATTTACTACATCAAATGTCATTTTATGAATCTTATCCCAAGTTGACTTATTTAGTTTAACACGTTTATCTCTTTTTTCTTCCTCTGACAATTGAGATAATTCTACCAACCATGGTTGAATATATTTCCCTCGAGTGGCAATCATGGAAATAAATCGAACCATTTGAAGTGGCGTAACAAGAATATCACCTTGACCAATGGCTACATTAAGTAAGAAACCTCGTGTCCATCTACGTTTGCCATACTTGTTATCCATATATTTTCTGTCGGGAATAATTCCTGAGTATTCCTCTGGAAGATCAATTCCTGTCTTTTCATCAAACCCGAACATACGTCCGTATTTGTACCATACATCTAATTCCATCCTTTGAATTAGATGATAAAAATAAATATTACACGACTCCACCAACCCTTTTGATAAATTAACCGTCCCATGTCCTTCAGGTTTCCAACAACCAAATGACCGATCCCCATACTGATAGATACCTGAACACTCAACTGTCCATAGTGGATCCACCTTATACTCTTCTAACCCAGCAATTGTAGTAATAATTTTATAGGCTGAACCGGGAGGATATAAACCCAATGTTGCTCTATTTAGTAACGGTTTAGTGGTATCACTAACATATTCCCCCCAACTTCTTTCATCAATAAATCCTGCAAAATCATCCAACACATAATCTGGTTTACTCACCATTGCTAACACTTCACCCGTCGAAGCATTCATCATGACTGTGGACCCAATTTCCCCTTCTAAAAGTTCTTCTGCATATCCTTGAAGTCCTAAATCAATAGTAATCGTAAGATCTTCACCTGGTGTGGAAGGGATTGGCGCTTTATCCATAACCAGTCCTACTTCCCTCCCAAGGGCATCCACCTGATAATACAAATTTCCTTTCAAACCTTTCAAACGCCATTCATACTGTTTTTCCAAGCCTTGCGCACCAATAAAATCTCCTGGGGTGTAATCAGAATTCGCATATTTTTCCAGTTCATTGCGACCTATTTCCCGTAGATAACCGAGTACGTGAGATAATTGAGGTCCAGGTTTATCCATATATAGCCGAATTGGAAACTCGGAGTAATTGACACCGGGTAGGTCACCCCGGTGTTCTTCTATTAGACTTAGGTTCTTAATAGATACATCTCTGGCAATCGTTGCAGGTAAAAACCTTCCGCGATAATATTTCTTCATATTGAGATTTATTATTTCCCTTTTTATTCCGATGTATTCAGCTAAAAGATTTAATTCGTCATCTTCATTTCGCATTTCATCGCGAACAACTGATACAGAATAAACCGATTGATTTGCGGCGATTAGTACTCCATTTCTATCAAAAATGTGACCTCTGGGAGCATTGACCAATACAGGACGAATCCTGTTATAATCTGCTAATTGACTATACTTGTCATGCTGGAAAATCATGAGATAAAAAAGTTTACTCACGATAATAGCGAAAAGAAATATTACTATCCCATACACCATATTCCTTCTAAACGGAGTAATATGTATGTTACTTTTCAGCACTTCTAATTCCCCTGACTTACCTTTTGAATTGGGCGAATCACTTGAAAAATCAGAATAAATGCAAACGTATAAAGCATTGTAAAAAACCACGTTTTCCAAAATAGTAACTGAGAAAATTCATATACATCTTGAAATCTTATATAGACATATATTAGAAAGTAAATTACCGTCAAACTCGACCAGATCACGTGATACGCAATCGGATTCATCCTTGTATATCGACCTTGTAGAAAACCAACCGAAAAGCCCAATATCGATTTTGTGAATGGGGCTAAACCAAAGAGTGAACCGACACCAACCAAATCTTCAAGAAGCCCGAAAATAAAGCCGTATAATACTCCTGCCGTACTACCTTTCTCTATCGCCACATAAAGGATAAAAATAAGAATAAAATCCGGTCTGGTAAATTCAATGGTCAAATATTCCAATAAAAAAAATTGGATAAAGAAAACTAGAACGCCAATTGGTATTAATTTACGATGACTCATTTTTTCCTTTACTTATAACAAACACATGTTGCAGAGATGCAAATTTGGATAAGGCTTTAGCCACAACAATTTTATGGAGCATTTCTCTTCGGTCTATGATCCCCGTTACTTCTCCAACAGGTAAGTTTTCAGGGAAAATATCACTATAACCAGAAGTAACAATTCTCTCCCCAATTTTCACACTTACAGATTTGGAAATTTCCCACACCTCAAAAATATTACCGGATTTCCATCTTAATATTCCGGTTGTCCCTGATTCTTCTAACTTAACACTTACTCGGAAATTATAATCCAACATTATCTGTACAAGTGATGTATTATTCGATACTGTAATAACTTTCCCGACCAATCCATCCATGCTGATGACCGCCGTGTTAGGCACAATCCCAAAATCTTTTCCTACATCAATTGATATAGATGTAATCAAAGGAGATACTCCCATTCCCACAACTTTCGCAGGGATTAGGTTTAAAACCGTATTTTTCTCATACTCGAGCATCTCCCGCAAACGATCATTTTCAAATTTATTGCTAAGTAATAAAGAATTAAGGAGCTTTAATTGGACAACGCGTTCCTGCAGTATTTCATTTTCAGTTTTGAGTTCATTAATTCCTTTTACCCATACAACAGGTGAATAAAGAACTGAAAAAACGGTATTGCCTTTAGCTCGAAGAATTTGAACCTGTTTTACATCGTTGGAAAACAGAAGATATAGTGAAATAGTTACAGCAAAAAGGAGAGAAAAATAATCTCTCCATTCATATAAAATACCGAGCAGGCGGCGCATGGACCGTATTAAACGAGAACGTCAGCGTATTTTTTAGGGTCGTCAAGAATCATCCCGGTTCCCCGAACGACATCGAGGAGTGGCGTTTCAGACACATTTGCTGGTAAATTTGTTCTTTCCCGCATGTTTTGATCTATTCCCTTCAAAAGTGAGGCGCCTCCGGTTAGTATAATCCCACTATCAAGTATATCTACCGCTAATTCGGGTGGAGTTTTTTCCAAAGCTCTTTTCACGGCTTCAACTATCTGAGCCACACTATCCTTTAATGCTTGTCGAATTTCATCAGATGATATTTCAATAGTTTTGGGGATTCCGGATACAAGATCTCTGCCTTTGACTGAGATGGGCATCTGTTTCATCCGCATTGCAGAGCCTACGGCTATTTTAATTTTTTCAGCTGTTGGACCACCAATCTCTAATTTGTGCTCATTATGAAACCAGGAAACAATGGCTTCGTCCATCTCACGTCCTGCCACACGGATCGTTTCTTTGATAACCACACCATTCAAAGCAATCACCGCAATTTCCGTAGTACCTCCACCCACATCCACGATCATATTTCCAACAGGCCTGCTAATATCCAACCCAATGCCGATAGCTGCCGCCACTGGTTCTTCAACCAGGAAAATTTCTCTGGCATTTGCTCTTTCACCGGAATCTTTTACAGCCCGGCGTTCTACTTCAGTTACACCACTTGGAACACAAATAACCATCCTCGGTCTGGCTATCCGGTTAAAATTGATCTTTCGAATGAAGCCTTGAAGCATACCATCCGTCATCTGGAAATCAGCAATTACCCCGTCTTTTAATGGTCTGATAGTTTCAATGTCATGGTGGGTTTTCCCTTCCATCTCCTTTGCTTCTTTCCCGACAGCCAACACTTTCCCGTTATTGATAGACCTTGCAATGATAGAAGGCTCATTCACTACAATCCCTTTGCCTTTTAACCAAATTAGGGTATTGGTAGTACCCAGGTCTATAGCGAGATCTCCCGATATCCAGCGGCCAAATAATTTTTTATTATTCTTTTTTCTCATAATTGACAACTTCGCAAAAAGTACACCATTCTATTTAAACTGTTTGAGCAAGATATTCGAGTGTTCGAGCATCTTGTCCAACAAACTCTTCGTATGAGCAACCATTGGCGATATTTTGACGCCAAATATAGCCTAAATCGCCGAAAAAGACAGGAAAGTGATGCAATCTGCGAGTTTTTCCGTACATACGTTGCTGTTCTGAACATATTGATCCCAAG
>SCKK01000029.1 GCA_004124475.1 Fidelibacterota bacterium | reverse complement strand
TTCAATTTCATTTGAAGCAGTTCTACTTTTTTTTCAACATCGTTCATTATCCTTTTTCTGTAAATTACAACATGTGTGTACGATCTCATGGAACAAATAGTGTGTACGATGTCATGAGATTCGCCACGTATGAATTGCCGGATCTGTCTTATACCCTGATTGATACATGGAAACCATGATTCTGTGGGGTTTGTTCGTGTTGATATATACGTCCGCCACACCTTCAGTATACGGCCATTGATTCAGAGTATCTTCAAACCCCAGGTATTCCCATTCTGATGATTCCTCTCGAATGTTTCTGCGGTATAACCCCTTCTGTCTTGTTACGGCGTAAAGTTGATCGTCAAATAATCGTAGCTTATGAATAGCCTTATCTTCCATCCCATAACGTGACCAACGGGATGGATCATCATTATCTTCTTTTGGATCCGGGTCATCACAGGAAAAGTACCCCATGGACAAAGATAAAAGTAAAACAACTATTATTACCTTGTAAATCGTGATCCCTGTTTTCATATAAACAAATCCTTCAAAAGCAATTTACTTTAAAAGTAGAATCTTTTTTGTCTTATTAAACCCGCGCGCATGCATTAATACGAGGTACACTCCCGTGGGCATGCGCTTCCCCAACCAGTTCCGTCCATTCCACTGAACCGAGTTATACCCCGGGGGGTGTTGCTTGATATCGTAGTGAATGAGTTCCCGACCCAAAATGTCATAGATAGTTAAGGTGAAATCCGATTCTTCGGCTAAGTAAAAACTCAGATTGGTTCTATCATTGAAAGGATTCGGATAATTCTGGTAAAGAGCATATTGGTCCGGATTGGTGGGGTCTTTCACATTTTGCTTTTCAGTACGGAAGGCAAATACATCTGTAGTATTCAGGAGTTTGTTCGTTACTATCCTGAACACAGTCCCGACTTCCGGCATCTCCATGTCATACTCACCTGGAGAAGTTACCCACGTCACGTCACCGCCATTCCACAACACCAATACCATGTGGTGCATACCCGCCCAGCCATCATAGGGACTTTCTGCTTCACCCGGCTGTGAATCCCAGGATGCGGCGCCGGTGGGATCTGACTCAAGGGCAGCAATCATATTGTCATATCCCTGGGTTCCAGGGGTATTATCGGTCGGGTGGATCCAGTAGAACGGGTCTGTCCATGGGTCGTTCTCCCCACCGGACACTTCATGGTCAGCCCAACCTTGGTCGCTTGTTGTATCAGCAGCATCATACATCAGGTTGAATTCACCATTCCCGTCTACATCGTAGAGATAGGGTACCAAACGATAATCGTCATCAATATCGTCAGTTGTTCCAATATTCCATAACTCAAAGGGAACGCTAATAACTGTTGGTCCGCCAGGCCAGCCATCAGGCAGAAACGCCTTACCACCCTCCTCGGTAAAACGGATTTCAAAATCGCTTGGCCACAACCACTTTATGCCGATACTATCAGGATTATTGGCACCCCCTGTATATTCAACAGTACGAGCGAAGAAGGCGTCGTAGGATGCCCTAGACCCGTTAGGCCAGGTAGCGATGAACCATGTTCCTTCACCTACCTGCTGATCCCTTCCGGGACGTTCTGGAACCGGGTAGCTATACCAGTCAGCCGCCGCTCCGGTGGGAGGATCAATAGGACCAGCAGCATTGGCTACACACTCGAGGGATTTGAAATCTTCTAAAACATCACGGAAAATTAGCTTAAAGCCTTCCGTTACAGGATAACCAAAACCGTATTCATTGGGAAGGGCGTAATGATCCAAAAGCACCGTAGAATTGGTTACGTTTGTCAGTACTACACCCAGTCCATCTACAAGTTGTTCACTCGAATTATAGAACTGAGGGGTAATGTCTACACGATAAATGTCTGCTGTGGCTTCATGGGGTAAAACATATTTAAATGCAACAAACGCATCGCCATATCCAGCGATTTGTGTAGCTGCGTTGATATCCCTAGGTGTGAAATACAATTGTTCTACAGGAAGCAAAAAAATTTCTACCGAAAGCAGGTCATTATCCGGATCATATATGGTGACTAAAAGGGTAAATTGAAGTTCGGTGTAATCGGCTGCAACCGTCAACTGTGGAGAAGCATCACCCTGGATAACGTACGTGCCTCCCGGTGGCAACGGGGGTAACGCAATTGGGCTCCCCAAGTCAACAGTCACCTGGTCGGTATTGGTTGAGAACCCGATCCTGAGATTTGGAATCGTATACGTGGTTGTATTTGTAAGGGATAAACTTAACCGCACAGTCTCACCATTATTGATAATCCGGTCATCGTTGATATTGTCAGCAGTGACAAACAGATTTTCCAAGTCAACTCCCGGTACGGGTACAGGGCTTATATCAATGTTAAAAAACTGCTCAGCCATGGTATGGGTGATGGGAACGATTGATTTCAGTTTGGTAACCGAATCTAAAGGGTCAGTTCCCCGGGCAATAACGATGGCAACAATTACTTCCTGGGAATCTCCCGGCGCCATAGTGAAAGGTCCACTACCCATTAGAAAGGTGCGGTCACCGGACGTGCGTGTATCAGAATCGACCCAGATCCCGTCTCCAATACTGGTATTATCATCAGGGTTTCCAGAATACATGAATCTGGTAATTGTGTTAGTTTCTGGATTGATTATTGGAGTACCGTCTTTCCTTAAACCCCGTAATTGATTATAAGCATCGATTACGTCATAAGTACCCCAGAAAGGATAAATAGGAGCGTTTGATTCAAAACCGGTCATGCCATGATTGGAAAAATTGGGGATTAATCTACCAAATGCTCGGGCAGTGTCCCCGGGAGATTCGAAAATGGGTCCTTGTAAGAGTACATATCCCAGGGATGGCGGATTAACACCGAATTCCATATCAGGACCGTCATTGTAAGTAAAACCCAAATTGAGCAATGTATCACACCCAACAAAATCGTCATCAGCATAACCCAGATCTGGGTCATCCCACAAACCGATATAAGCATCCTCAATAATCTCTGAACCTTTGTTAATAATGAGCACCTTCATAAACATCATGTCCTGTAGTGACTGTCCACCATATGCGCCATTGTAACCCCAGATAGTGGTTTGTATTTCAATATTTAGGGGATAGGTACTAAAAATGTTGCCATGGTTTACAGTATCCAGATCATTCGCCACATACCAGAATATTTGATCCCCCAGCATTTCAGGGTGGTCGCCATCGGCAACATTATAGATTCCATCACCATTGGCATCGATCCATGGAGCACCATCATCTATGGGCCAGTTTTCAAAGTCAGGATTGAAATTAGGATATTGAAAGTCCGAACGTGTTATTTTATAGATTTTATGGATGAGTGGGTCGTGAGGGATATAGGCCGGTCCCGGTGTAAATTCAGAACCGTATTCTGCTATCGCCGATCTGAGAATGCCATAACCGTTATTTATCTTTCCGATAATCCAGATGCCCGATGAGAAATTGACATAAGTATCCATTAATCGTGGCCACTCCATCCCGCTGTGACCCGTGATGCGGTAAGACACAAACATTCCATTATTCTCAAAGTCACAGCCAATACGGTTTGCATCAAAGTAACCATGGCTTAGAAAAGTAGTAGGAGCTTGCAAGCGGTGACCGGAGGGGGTCTTGGCCATGAGGCCTGAAAGCCATAGTGCCCAAGGCAGAAAAAAGTAGTAATGACGAATAATCCGTTTTAGAAAAGAAATAAACATAACAGCCTTCCTTATATACGCTAATTTACTTTAACAGTAGAGTCTTTTTTACTTTTTTAAACCCGCACGCCTGCATAAACACGATATACACCCCCTTAGGCATTCTCTTCCCCAACCAGTTTCGTCCATTCCACTGAACTGAGTAATACCCAAGGGGGTGTTGTTTATTATCATAGTGCATGACCTCTCTTCCGAGGATATCGTAAATAGTAAGCATGAAATCCGATTCCTGTACCAAATAAACATTGGTTGATATTAAACTTGGTTAGCTAACGTATCGATTTCAATTAGGCAAGCTGGAAACGGATACTCCGTCACCGTTGTATCTCCACAGTTCCAAAACATGAGTGTTTTATCAGAGTCCATTTTAATTGTGGTGTCTGCGGCTACAATCTGAATGGTTATATCTTTTGTATAAAAGAAGCGGGCGTGAACGTATAGACTATCAAATTCTGCGGGAAATTCAAAGCGCCACCTCATGCTGGAATTGGCATAAATCTTAGATCGCTCTCCCGGTCCGTAGTACCACAGCCATCCCTGACTTTCGTGGCGTAAGTTGATCTCAATCTCATCGTCGTAATTATCGTAGCCGTTACTGACGTATTTGTTCCAAATGGTGAGGTCGCGAGTAACGTATTCCATGGGTTCTCTACAGGAGATCAAACAGATTGCAGACGTGAATATCAGTAGCCACCGCACTGACGCACTGAATCTCCTTAGTAAATGTGTAAACGTTCTTGAGGCTGGATGACCGCAAGCTTCAGTACCATGGCACCGAATTCCGTCTCTATGTAAACAATATACATCCCACTTCCTACAGAGCGGCCCACCATATTCGTCAGGTCCCATGTCTCGAATTGTGTCCCATCGGTGTGCCTGATTATCCTCACCAATTCACCTGCTAGGTTGAATATACGAATCGTCGCTATTCCGGGAAGGTGTGTAAACATCACCTTCCGCTCAAAGGGTGTCCTTTCCTCAGGATTGTAAGCAAAATAAGGATTGGGCCACACATTTATATTTTCTGGGTCGTATACAACTATACCTGTCTTAAAGGTACTCGTGCTAAAGGTGAAGACATCCACAATCGCATTGGGCTTGGTGCTGATTAACCTGAAAATCGTCCCTTCTTCCGGCACGAGTTGATTTACGTTTGCTGGCCATGTTGGATCTTCTACATCGCCCCCATTCCAGTTTACAAGTACTGACCGGGCAATAACCTCCGCTCCATCATAGGCATAGCTGCCCTCGTTAGGCGGATCCGTCGTGAAGTCTATTGATGCCACGAATGCATCGTACCCTGCGGTACCGGCTGAGTTGTCTTCTGGGATTCTCCAATATATCCAATCGGTATAGGGATCATTAGGCCCGCCAGAGGTGGCATGGTCATTAGCTTCCACCTGGTACACAAAGTCATCGAGATCATTCTCTCCGAGACCTGCAAGCGACAGGAACCACGGTATCAAGCGATAATCATCGCTCGGATCATCATAGGTAGCAATACCAACGTTCCACAATTCGAACGGCACAGACACAATAAGTCCGTCTTCGAAGGCCCGCACGGCATAGCTTCCCTCCGCGGTAAAACGCATCTCCCAATCGTAGGGAACCAGCCTGTCAAAATTGCTGCCGCGCATACTCCTGGCTAAGAAAGTCTCATAAGAGCTACGTCCCCCGCCACCGGTATGGAACATCCAATGACCCCCACCAACCTGTTGGCCATCGGTTGGTCTTAGAGTAGGAAAGCCTTGAAAATCTGCAGCTGCCCCTTCGGGTGGATCGATCGCCCCGGCGGCATTGGCCACAACCTGGAAATTCTTAAAATCAAGGGCGGGCCCACTTACCATAACCTGGATCCCCTCAACGATGGGGCTGGCCTCCACACCCACTACATCTCCGCTTTCCAGATCAACCCCACCCTGAATGGGATTGCCCGAAACCAGCATCGTATTGGTGGTCGTGTTTGTCAAGTCCCAGATAATGGAGGAGCTGTCCGCGTTCCAGCGGAAGGTCACTTCGTAATTATCCCCGGTGACGGCTAGAGGATCAATGACCACAGCTTTAACTAATCCGTCTGAGTTGCCTGAAATGTGAATTATGGGAATGGAAGTGATACCCGGTTGTATCTCCTCAGACACAATCTGCGCTGTGGACACTTGTGGTCGCACCTCAATGATCTTCATCTCACTTTCCACCGTCTTCGGCTCCCCATTCGGATTATAACCATATGCAGTAACAGCAAAATAGTATACCCGGTTGGTTTTGAGCGGAATATCATTCCTGAGAGCATCACGATCAATAACAATACTCCGCTTAACACCACTATCGTAACCATACTGAACTCGAACATTGACAACACTTCCATAGTCAGGATCGTAGATGTCGTCCCATATCTCTGTCACCCCATCTATAATATCGTATGTTGCCAGCCGCTTAATATCTCCCTGACCGTAAGCCGTCTCCAGTTGATATACGTTGTATCCTTGGAACCGGTACCAGGCTTTTTGCCCCAGCGAATCTTTTTCAAAGAGAGCCTCTTCGGTAAACTGTTCAATCGCATTAAATCCATCGTCCCAATTCAGGATTATGGCATCTTCAAGAGCCGTAACAGCCACATTGCTTATGAATTCAGGTTTTGGCATTTTGAAACCAAGATCAAAGGCCGATTGTGCCATCACGTCTACCTCCTTCAAAACGGTGACCGAGTTCAAGGCATCCGTTCCACGAGCAATAATAATGCCGAAAACAACCTCCTGTGAATCGCCAGGAGCCATCGTGAAAGGACCTGAATTCATCATAAATCGACGGTCTCCAGAAGCGTGGTCATCCGAATCTACCCAAACACCATCACCCGCACCGGTATTGTCATTAGGATCATCAGCATACACGAATTTGGTGCTTACACCCGTTTCACTATTTATGAAAGGGTCACCATTCTTGTGCAAGCCCTGCATTAGATTGTAAGCATCTCGGGCATTGCTTGGATCTGACCAGTTTGGGTCACTCGTACCAATATATTTTATGAACGAAGTCATGGGAAGGTTTTTAAAGTTGGGAATGTATCCCCCAAATGCAAATGCGGTGTCACCGGGTGATGGAACTATAGGCCCCTGGAAGAAGTCATAGCCAATTGCCGGGGGATCGCTACCATAAT
This sequence comes from Fidelibacterota bacterium, assembly GCA_004124475.1. GTDB lineage: Bacteria > Fidelibacterota > Marinisomatia > Marinisomatales > SCKK01 > SCKK01. The sequence continues at coordinate 34,991 of SCKK01000029.1, read as the reverse complement.
CATGATCTGCCCCATCGTTATAGCAGAAACCAAGGCTCAAAGTTGTATCACACCCCACAAAGTCATCACCAGCATTACCAAGGTCCGGATCATCCCACAGAGTAATGAACGTAGAATCAATAGTGTCTTCCCCTTTATTTATAATCAGGATCTTTACAAACATCATATCTCCCACGACGCTGGCCCGGACATATCCCCAAATGGTTATTTGAACTTCGACACCTAAGGGAAGCGTCCCAAATATATTACCGTGTTCAGCTACATCACCATCGTTCATCACATACCATAACATCTGGTCGCCCAGCATATCAGGCTTATCACCGTCCTCCACGTTATAAACACCATCCCCATTGGCATCGATCCAGGGAGCTCCTTGCTCTACGGGCCATTCGGTATAGTCCTCACTATGAGGATTAAGGTAGCTGAGTTTATAAATGCGGTAGGCGGGATCATCAGGATCACTGCCATAGGGTCCCGGTACAAACTCCGGTCTATATTCTGCCACTGCAATACGAAGATCACCATTCACAAATCCCGCTATCCAGATACCCGAAGCAAAGTTGATGTATTGGTTTGAACCTTTAGGCCATTCCATTCCCGAATGACCGGTGATGCGGTGGGATACGATCATGCCGTTGTTTTCCAGATCATTACGTATTCGGTTACCGTCAAATTGTCCGGTATCAGCAATTTTTATCTTCGCCAGACGATTAGGATTACCTCTCACTTCCGGCACTTCAGCAGCGAGCACATCTGAACTAAAAATCCCGGTAAAAATAGTAGCGGTGAATATTATAAGAATTGATTTAAAAATCATATTGTTTTGGTTTTTCTTTAAAGTATCTGAAGTAAATAATAATATTTTTACCTCAGTTTTAAAGTCTCCCTTTATGATAACAGTCAAACACTTACTGAAGATAAGAAAAATTAAAGCAAAAAACAGGTGTCAATATTCATTTATTAAAGTGCTCCTTCCAACCGTGGCCGAAACTTTGGCGCTCGATCAAGACCGGAGATATATGTCAGGCGTGAAATGTTGCCACCATTAATATCCATAGTATAAATGTCCGTATCTCCATCCCGATCAGAGGCAAAGACGATAGTTTGACCATCAGGAGAAACAGACAAATCAACGTTGCTTCCTGAACTATCGGTTAAACGCACAAGGTTTTCTCCGGTAACATCCACTCTGTAAATTTCACCGTCCACAAAGGAATAGAAAAAAATCTTTTTCCCATCTGGCGACCAGCAGGGATTCCAATCATCCGATGGACTATCAGATATCTTAACCTGCCCCGTGCCGTCAGCATTCATGACGTAGATGTCTTCATCATCACTTCTATGGGTTGAAAAAGCTATCTTTAATCCATCGGGAGACCATCGAGGTTCCAAATCCTCCCTGAAGCTGTTGGTTAGTTTTAACTCGTTATCACCATCACTGTCCATCGTATAAATCTCGGCATTACCATCCCGGTAGGAGACAAAAGCAATTAGATCTTCATTTGGTGACCATTGAGGTGTTATATCTGCAAAAGAGCTTTCTGTAAGCTGTTGCTGGTTTTCGCCGTTGATATCTATAATATAAATGTCATTATTTCCGTTCTGGTCTGACTGAAAGACTATCCGATTCCCCTCGGGAGACCAATCAGGTTCAAGGTCATCTCCAATTGATGAAGTAAGCCTGACGAGAGTGTCCTCCTCTAGATACAAAATATAAATATCCCAATTACCTCCTCGATTTGATGTAAATATTACTTTGTCACCCGCCGGCGACCATTTTGGGTTTAAATCCATAGCAGGGTTTACAGTTAATTTCACCGTATTTCCACCGTCAGAATCCATCATATAAATTTCCCTATTGCCGTCCCTTTCCGAATGGAATACAATTTGTGTTACTACAAATTTATCAGCATTAGTCGGGTTCTTATTACAATTAAAAATAATCACCATAAAAAGGATAAAACCGATTACCCATATCAAAGAACTGGCTGTACTTTTCATTTTATTCTTTTATTTGCAAGAAGATAACAGATTTGATTTTTTTATTTTATTTAAAATATAGATAAATATATTAAATCGACTTCTTCATAGTGAGTGTTCCCAGAAGTTTCACTTCGACATTTTGCTCTTCTCTTCACATTTAGGTAATAAATAGAAAAGCCCCTCTGGCTGGCCAGGGGGGCTTTTCATTTCTATCTGCCTCTGCCGGTCAAGCCTTAGAAGGCCAACTTTAGAGACCAAACCATGTTGTTATTAAAGTAATCCGTGACTGACCGTTGGGCTACTTCCAAACTAACAACCATATTTCCTACAGGATAAGACACTCCAGCGCCAAACGTTATACCAAAAATTGATCCGCCATACTCATCCCAGTCCGAATTTTCTATATCATCTGGTTGATCATCGTCGATTAAACCCGTAGCTATTGCTCCCCCAGCCCAGGCTGAAGCAGAGCCAAATGAAAGGCTATACTCACCACCAAAACGCAATTCGTTGTTTGAAAAGCTATTGTTCTGGAAGACACTCATAAGTGATAAGCCAGGAATTACTGTGTATGAGACTGAAATGTTCAGTTCCGCGGGCATTTCAAACCCCTCTGATACTATCTGGTAACCTTCATTGAGAGTTCCTTCTCCTGTATCCAACGGTTTAAGTTTTTGCTCGAGGTCAGAACCCGCATACTGCATTCTCGATCCCAGATTTTTTAGGACAACTCCCACACGTATCGGTATAGTAACGAAATTATACTGAACGCCTAAGTCAACGGCAATACCTGACGTACTGGTTCTCAAAATCTGTTCCGAAACAAACTTGAAATTCACGCCAAAATTGAGGCGATCCGTGAATGCTTTCGACCAAGTAGCCCCAGCAGTGATGAAGTTAGGAGAAAATGTTTCCCCCGTCCCTTCCGTATTTTCCGCCGAGGTCCTTGGGATATCCCCGAAATCCAAAGATTTGACACTTAGTCCAAACGTTCCGAATCCACCCAACTTAGTGACAAATGCAGCATAATTTACATCGATATCCGCAATGTATGACATATTCGAGAACTGAGCTTCCACTGATCCACCAAAGTTTGATGCCCCTGCCGGGTTGTAAAAGATCGCTTCCACACCGGAGACACTGCCCAAATTGGCGCCATTCAAAGCAATTCCCCTGGCACCCACAGGAATGGAGAGTTGATAGGCACCCGCAGTCCCTCGGGATTTAATTGTCCCGGCATACGATGTTGCTACCAACACAGTCATTAGGAATAAACTTGTGAGTTTAAATCTCTTTTTCATATCTATTTTCTCCTCTTCCTAATTAGTAAACATCCAAACGTTCTTCAGGCTGAATAACCGCTAATTTGAGAACCTTGTCGCCCTTATCCGTTTCAATATGAACAATATACATTCCACTACCTACCGGGACGTCGAAATTATTCGTCAAATCCCAGGTCTCAAACTGCGTCCCATCTGAATGCTCTAACTTCTTCACCAGTTCTCCAGCCAAATTGAAGATACGTATTGTCGCCTTACCGGTTTCGGGCAGATGAGTAAATACCATCTTCCTTTCAAGAGGCGTTCTCTCTTCAGGATTGAAGCCAAAGTATGGATTCGGCCACACATTTATATTTTCTGGGTCGTATACAACTATATCTGCCTTAAAGGTACTCGTGCTAAAGGTGAAGACATCCACAATCGCATTGGGCTTGGTGCTGATTAACCTGAAAATCGTCCCTTCTTCCGGCACGAGTTGATTTACGTTTGCTGGCCATGTTGGATCATCTACATCGCCCCCATTCCAGTTTACAAGTACTGACCGGGCAATAACCTCCGCTCCATCATAGGCATAGCTGCCCTCGTTAGGCGGATCCGTCGTGAAGTCTATTGATGCCACGAATGCATCGTACCCTGCGGTACCGGCTGAGTTGTCTTCTGGGATTCTCCAATATATCCAATCGGTATAGGGATCATTAGACCCGCCAGAGGTGGCATGGTCATTAGCTTCCACCTGGTACACAAAGTCATCAAGGTCATTCTCTCCGAGACCTGCAAGCGACAGGAACCACGGTATCAAGCGATAATCATCGCTCGGATCATCATAGGTAGCAATACCAACGTTCCACAATTCGAACGGCACAGACACAATAAGTCCGTCTTCGAAGGCCCGCACGGCATAGCTTCCCTCCGCAGTAAAACGCATTTCCCAATCGTAGGGGACCAGCCTGTCAAAATTGCTGCCGCGCATACTCCTGGCTAAGAAAGTCTCATAAGAGCTACGTCCCCCGCCACCGGTATGGAACATCCAATGACCCCCACCAACCTGTTGGCCATCGGTTGGTCTTAGAGTAGGAAAGCCTTGAAAATCTGCAGCTGCCCCTTCGGGTGGATCGATCGCCCCGGCGGCATTGGCCACAACCTGGAAATTCTTAAAATCAAGGGCGGGCCCACTTACCATAACCTGGATCCCCTCAACGATGGGGCTGGCCTCCACACCCACTACATCTCCGCTTTCCAGATCAACCCCACCCTGAATGGGATTGCCCGAAACCAGCATCGTATTGGTGGTCGTGTTTGTCAGGTCCCAGATAATGGAGGAGCTGTCCGCGTTCCAGCGGAAGGTCACTTCGTAATTATCCCCGGTGACGGCTAGAGGATCAATCACCGTAATACTGACGGAACCGTCCGAGCCACCAGCACTGTGTGTGGCGGCAAGACCGCTAATGCCGGCCTCTGCCACCGAATCCTGATCAACTCTAGTACTAATCTGGGGTCGGATCGTCAGAATTTTTAGGGAGCTTTCCAGAGTCCTTGGAATGCCGTAGGGATTATAGCCATAAGCCGTCACAGCGAAGTAATAGGCCCGATTGGTTTTAAGAGGAATCCCCCCATTCAAGCCATCCGTATCAATCACTAGGCTCCGCTTTATTCCACTATCAGTCCCAAACTGAACCCTCACTTCCACGTTTTCTCCCCGTGTCGGATTAAATACGATATCGAATATTTCTGTAACTCCATCTATAAGATCGAAGGTGGCGATACGCTTTTTTGCCCCTTGTCCAGCAAGTGTTTCAAGCTGATAAACGTTAAATCCCTGGAAGGTGAATTTTGTGTTTTGGCCTTCAAATGTGGTGTCAATTTGATCAATGACCTGTATGTAATTGAAGGTTGTATCATAGGTTGCTGTTATAGTGGTATCCGTTCCAACAATTGTCGTGTCATAGGTTACCGTTATGATATCAACAATATCCGTCACCCAGGTCGTATCAAAAGCGACAGGAACAGGGAGTTTATCAATGATATCTATAGCTTCATAACTCTCAACCACATTCACGCCATCGTCCCAGTTAAGCACAATGGCATCGGCCAGGGTACTCACCGTAACTTTGGGATTGGTTGGTATTTCCGGTAGCGCAAACTGGATATCATAGGCCAACTGTGCGAGTTTGTCCACTTCCTTCAGCGCGGTTATCGACGACAGCGCGTCAGAGCCCCTAGCGATAATGATCCCAAATACCACCTCCTGTGAATCACCGTCAGCAAGCGTAAAGGGGCCAGCGTTCATTAGGAAGCGGCGGTCCCCGGAGGCGTGGTCGTCTGAATCCACCCATACACCATCGCCAAAGCCGGTATTGTCGTTCGGGTCATCCGCAAGGACAAATTTGGTGGGTTGGCCCGTTTCACTATTTATGAAGTCGCCACCAGCCTTGGTCAGCCCCGACATCAGGTTGTACATCTCTATGGCAGTGTTTGGGTCGGACCAGTTGGGGTCTTCGGTGTTAATATATTTTGAAAAGGAACTCATAGGCAGGTTTTTGAAGTCCGGAATAAACCTGCCAAAGGCGAAGGCCGTATCACCGGGTGATGGGACAATGGGCCCCTGAAAGAAGTCATACCCAATGGCAGGCGGGTCACTCCCATAATCTCGGTCGGCTCCGTCGTTATAGCAAAAACCAAGGCTGAGTAGCGTGTCGCAGCCCACAAAATCATCACCGGCATCGCCCAGATCTGGGTCGGACCATAGTCCAATAATCGTCTCCGTAACGTCAACTCCACCCTTGTTAATGATGAGCGCTTTAACAAACATCATATCGCCAAAAGCATCGGGGCGATCATACCCCCAAATGGTCATCTGAACTTCAATGCCCAGGGGGAGGGTCCCGAATATATTGCCGTGTTCATCCACGTCTCCATCGTTAATGACGTACCAGAGCACCTGATCACCGATAAACTCGGGATAATCTGTTCCTCCAGGCGGCCCTAGAGGGTTATAGTGACCACTGTTATCCGCATCTACCCAAGGGGCACCCAGATCAACCGGCCAGTTCTGAAAATCATCATTTGCCAACGGATCGGCCAGGTCACTCTTGTTTACGATGTAAAGTTGGTGTTCAGACGCACCAGCATCACTGCCCCAAGGACCTGCTACAAATTCCGGCCCATATTCACCAACAGCGGTACGGATATCGGCCCCAACTTTGCCGGCAATCCAGATGCCAGAAGCAAAGTTGATGAAGAGATTCGTGCCTTTAGGCCATTCCATCCCCGAATGCCCTGTGATACGATGAGACACAATCATGCCGTTGTTTTCCAGGTCATTCCGGATCCGGTTGCCATCGAACTGCCCCGTATCTGCTTTGTAGAGACGCCGGGGCCCCTGTCCTTTTCTCTCAGCGGAGGAGAGGACTGAAGCGATCAGGCCGATGGTAATAGAGATGGCAATAATAGAACTTCCAAATCTTGAACGTGAATAGTTTCTCATGGTTTGGTTACCTCATAATATGGATTACAGGTTGTAGGTTAGGCCAAATAACACCATCCGTGGGCTCGACCACCGACCCTGGTTCGACAGTCTATCCGTATAGAACGTCTCACGCGTGGTGGGGTCTGCTTTCAGGTATACCTGTCCTTCAGCCGTCTTGAGCCAACCATCTGAGTCAACCTGCCCGGTACCCGGATAGACAGAGACAACGTTCTCCGTGTTCAGGGCATTCTTGACCTGGATGAATGCAGATACTCCCGTCCCAAGAATACGCTCGAAATCTATCTTAAGGTCCAGGGAAGACGTCCACGGCCGGTAAGAGGAGTTCACAGCCGCAACAGGTTGATACCAATCACGTCCAAACACTGCCGATTGGATGACGGACGGCGTGTAGGCGGTACCGCTCCCGAAGGTGTAGAGTACATTCCCACCCAAGTCAAACAGCCCCAGCATTTTGGCTCCCCGGTAATCCACCATAACAGAACCGGTATGACGCTGGTCGTAATCGAATGGATTAATTGCTTTTGGATAATTCTCACCTATCCACGCAATGATAAAGTTGGTGCTCGGATCAGAACCGGTACCCGAGGCCCACATTGAAGTGTAGTTCACGTCAGCAAGAATACCCAGTACGCGTCGTGATTTCACGCCCACCGATACGCCTTTCACCACTCCGTAGTCCCCGTTCATGAACTGTGCCCAGATGAACTCAGCCCCGTCGATGGTGGCGCCCAGACGATTTGCCAGCAAGGTGTAATCGCGGATTTCCTTGTAGTACCCCGTCACGTCCACGGCGGCAAAATCACCTATCTGCTGAGCAAAGCCCACTTCGTATTGAGTGGTCCTCTCCGGCTTGAGTGTGGCGTTGGGAGATTCTGTCATGTTACCCTGAGTCAGGTTTGCGGCCAGGCGCGAGTCAGAAAGGTAGAGCCGGTTCAGAATGGGGTGCTGCACAAACTGTCCATATTGGGCATGGAAAACCGTCCTGTCCGTTACCGGGAAGGAGAACCCAATGCGCGGGGAGATATAGGTATACGTCTCCACTTCCTTGAACTCGGCCTTATCACGATCAATCCGACCTTTCGTCAAGAACAGATTATCGTACGTCTTCGGAGCTTCCGTATTAAAATCATAATAATCCAATCTAACACCCACATTCAAAATCAAGTCATCCAGCTCGATTTTGTCCTGAAGATAGGCCCCCATGATAAAGGGCTTTCCAGGAGCCTGAGCAGCCGTCTGCTTCTTATAGTTTTCTGTCTTAACCCCCTGCTGATCGTAGCCAATGTTCATGGTGTAGGCGTTCCGATAGATCTTATAGATCCAGTCGGGATCTGTGACATCTATGAAGCCCTCATCTCCTTTTTTTAGATCGTCGGCGGTATTAGGTTCAGCATCGAGACCCCAATTATTCTTGTCCGCGATAAAATATCTCGTACCAATCTCCATAGGTTGAGCAAGCCGATAATCTCTGATGGTGTGATTCCGGATTTCAACGCCCACTTTCACCTCGTGGGTTCCAATCTGGTTCAAATAATCACCCCTTAGGCTCAGGTGATCGGTCTCGCCTTTACGGTATTCATCAAACACGTCACCAAAGGCGTTAAAGGAAGCGAATTCGTTGATAGTCAGAGGATTCGCCCCCCAGTCCCGGAGCCACTCGTTCCCTTCTGCCTTAGGATCTCCATAGTCCAGGAAGTTATCCCAATGCCGATCATCACCGTACTCATACTTATAAACGTAGTAGCTCAGGTTAAGTTTAATGAAGGATTTTGGCGTAAGAGAAAGAGTAAAATTCGCATATGCCGACAACGAAGATGACTCCCACCTGGGCGCAAATTCGGTGTTGGTCAGCACATCAATAAATGGATAGTCACCCTGGCTCATGGTAATACTTTCTCCCAGGTCGCCCCGTGAGTTTTTATTTGAAAAAGACCCTCCAACCTTGATCCGAAGGGGCTTCAAGTCCAGGAGAAGATTACCCGTGAATACGTTCCGGGTCAATCCAGCGTTTGGCTTCGCCCCGTACAGCCGCTTGTAATCATGATAAACAATCGTACTCGTGTCGGATTGCAACGCACCGGCCTCAAAACCCGCGAAAGTGAAGACCGTATCCACCAGAAAGATTCCTTTGGGATCTGTGCCTAACACATTAGCCAACGCTGCTGAATCCGCAACTTCGGTGCGGCTAATGCTCGGATAATACGAGGTTGAGGCGCTTGCATCATCTGAGTTTCTCTGCTCAAAAGCAGCAAAATATCGGATTTTACTTCCCAAAGGCCCACCCAGTGTGAAATTAAAAATACGGTTACCGTAGCTGTGGAGAGCATCTTTGTCTTCGCTTGCTTCTCCGCCCAGGTCTGTCAGGAATTCGGCTGAAGCGGACAGTCTATTTCCACCGCTCTTACTGATTGTGTTCACGATACCTCCATTGGCATTGCCGAATTCCGCGTTGAACCCACCTGACTGAAAGGAAAGTTCCTCCATGGCCCGGATACTCATGACAGACGTATTCCCTAATGTGAAGGGATTCACGGTATAAACACCATCCACATAGTAGGCAATATCGCCAACGCGAGATCCGCGAACGTAGAGACCACCTCCACTGGATACTGTCCCCGTTTGAAGAGCAACAAAGTTTTCTACCTCACGAATCTGACCGCTCCCAATAATTTCTGAGTCTATGATACGGGTTGTATTTGTCGCCGATTTGTTGATAATAGGTCTTTCAGCTACAATTTCTACCATTTCTCCCGGAACGGCTGCCACGGCAAGCTGAAAGTCGAGGTCCGTCGTTAGGTCGCTGGACACTCTCACGTTAGTCACGGTCACACTCCTGTATCCTATGTAGTCTACACGAACAGCGTAGGTGCCGGTAGGAACCGCGAGGATGTAGTATTTTCCACCCTCATCAGATGCCGCGCCAAAGGATGTCCCTTCTACGATTACGTTGGCACCTGACAACGGCGTCCCGTCTTCGGCGACAACGGTTCCCGAGATCTTCCCGTTCTGACCGGCAAAAAGAAGTGTTGACGCACAACTTAATGTAAGAATAATTTTAAGGACTCGCATATTGATACCTCCATCATTAATATTCTTAATTACTTTTGTAGATGATTATTGGTTGTTGGGCTCATATTTTTATTCAATTCCTTAACTTTCTGACACTATGTGCCCAGAAACATTGTTAGTTTGCTACATATTTTCAGTGAAAGTCAAGAAAAATTTGACCTGTGTCACATATTTTTATGTTGAGGGGGTTTTTTAGTATAAATCCATCAAATCTGTGTTCTACACTTCTAAGTTGCTTATAATCAGAAATGTGATTCTGGAGCGTTAAGCACCGAGTAAACATTCTTTTCTGCCAATGTAACAAACAGGTTTTGCCAATTCGTACAATATTAAAATAATCTCTGAATATGTGGCAGCCTTCATGTTTTGGCACTTCTGTTGTTTCAGGTTTGGTGAACAAATAATCATGAAGCTTAAAACAAAGGAGAAATAAACATGTCACTCATAAAATGGACACCAATCAGATCGAACTTAATACCCTATTCAAACGGCCCTCTTGGAGATACCATCGATACGCTTTTCGATTCTTTTTTCGGCAGGCGCCTTAACGATGCGAGCTTTCAGCCTAAGAAATGGACACCCGCATTCGACGTCACTGAAAACGATAAAGAATATACTATCCACGTTGAGACCCCGGGAATGGATAAGACCGACTTACATGTTACTGTAAAGGAGGGTATGCTAACCATCTCCTGTGAAAAGAAAACCAAACATTCCACCAAACAGGGGAATTACATACAAAGGGAATCTGCTTACGGTCATTTTTCCCGCTCTTTTTATCTTGCAGATGATATCAACGAGAAAAAGATCAAGGCGGATTATCAAAACGGTGTTTTAATCGTATCAGTACCTAAGAAAAAAAATGCGAATTCAAAGCAATATGAAGTAGCTATAAATTAAAGCGTTCATATTTCTATTACGCATTTCCTGAAAACCTCCTGTTGCTTACACGCAATGGGAGGTTTTTTTGACTTAAACCAAGGTGGAAGAAATAACTGATTTCAAAAAGATAACAAACAATTAAATCTAAAAGTGCCACGCACTTGGCGACAAACAAAATGAAAATTCCTACCCGCCTGTTCCCCAGTCTGCCCTCCCGACACGTCGGGATGGGTAACTGGCAGGCGAAGAATGAGGGCGGGCAGGTACTATTCAATTAACTCTCTTTTCCTAATGTTGTTTATGAATAAATGCTATCCATTATGAGGCATACATCTCCTCAATTACATCTGCCCAGTTTTTATACACAATTCTTCTTTTTACTTTGAGAGTCGGTGTCAACTCGCCGTCACTAATGGTTAAATCTCGTGGGAGAATTTGGAACTTTCTAACATTCTCCACGCGTGAAATGTGTGAATTCACCTCATCTACACCAGCTTGAATTTCACTCCAGATAGTTGCATTTTTATGCAAATCGTTTTCACTTATACTATTCTTTTCCGCAAAAGCCCTCGCCGTTTCTTTATCCAAAGTCAACAAAGCTGTTAGAAAATTTCTTTGATCTCCAATCACAACTGCTTGAGAAATAAGCTCTATGTTTTTTAAGGCATTTTCTATGTTCGATGGTGAAATGTTTTTACCCCCTGATGTAACAATAATCTCTTTTTTCCGTCCTGTGATCCACAAAAACCCGTCATCGTCAAAATAGCCTATATCTCCTGAAAGAAGCCATCCGTCTACAAGCGTCTCGGCTGTAGCGGCTTTCTCTTTGTAATATCCAAGAAACACGTTGGGTCCCTTTGCCAGCACTTCTCCATCCTCAGCAATTTTGATTTCCATTCCCGGCAACGGTGGGCCTACAGAACCATATCGAGTTTTTCCGGGCTGGTTGAAAGATGTAGGGCCACAATCCTCAGACTGTCCATATACTTCCAAAATTGGTATGTCAAGGCTGGCGAAAAACTCTAATATTTCGGCTGAAATGGGTGCAGCACCACTGATGCAATATCGTGCATTAACCAAACCAAGAGCAGTTTTTAGTTTTGTAAATACAAGTTTCTTTGCCCTGTTATATCGTTTTTTCAATTTCTTATCTGGCTCTTTCCCTGCGTTCAGCACGGCATGATACTGTGTTGCTGTCTTTCTTGCCCAATTCAAAATGAGCTTTTTTATACCTGTTGCCTGTTTTAGCTTCATTGATACCCCTGCTTGGAACTTTTCCCAAACTCTTGGTACACCAAACAAAATAGTCGGCTGAATTTCTTTCAAATTGTCAAGCAACTTTTCTTTACTCTCAGCAAACGCTACAGACCAACCTACACTAATGGGAGTATGAATAGTAAACATTTGCTCTGCGATATGAGACAAGGGTAGGTATGAAACACTACTCTCTTTATTCTCTGTTATTGATAGCATATCAATAGAAACATCCGCGGTCCAAGTCAAATTGCGGTGAGAAAGCATTACTGCCTTAGGAGGACCTGTTGTTCCGGAGGTATAAATAAACGTCGCTGCATCGCTTTCTTTCAGGGATTTCATTCGATTTTGAACTTCTTCCTCTGGTATACTCTCACCCTCCAATAAAAAATTCTCCCAAGTATAAACGGCATCTTGATTGCTTTTTGCACCACGCATCAACACTATGTGTTTCAAGTGGGGTAATTTTTCCTTTTCTTTCATTATCTTGGCAAGTTGTCTTTCGTTCTCAACCAACACCACAGCCGCCTCTGAATGAGCAATAATATAAGCGACTTCCTCAGATGAACAGGTTTCATAAATTCCAGCAGGGATACCGCCAACCATTATTGCAGCCACATCAAAAACAACCCATTCGAATCGATTAAATCCAAGTATACACGTTTTACTCCCTTTTTCTACCCCAAGTGATATTAGTGCCCTGGCGGCTCTTTGTGTGGCTTCGGCATATTCCTTCCACGTTACATCCACCCAGACATTCCCTTCTTTATACCTGATTGCAACCACCTCTGGTTGGTTTTTTGCCCGGTCTAATAATCTATGAGGAATAGTGTGACCAGCCATAATTATCTCCTTTTTGACTGTTTTTCGGCATATTTACAACGAAATCATTGGTCGTCAATTCTTACCATAAATTTTGTCAATTGCAAGTATTTAAAAAATCTGCGAGCCCAAGCCCCATAGGATCATTTTTCTGATTCCAACCAATGGCATATATACGAAACCCTGCATATCCCGCTGCCAGAACCAACAATGCTGCCAACTCAGAGACACACGACCCATAAACAGTTTTTGTTACGTTTTTAAAATAGCTTAAACCCACGGTTGATACTTCAACCTGCTGTAATCCTATGTTCGTCTTGTTGTAAATCATGCTAACATCAGGAAAATAAGGCTTTCCATGCAAGGGTGTTTTTCCGATTAACGGGTTCCACCCAGTCAGATTTCTATGGTCAACAATTTGAATGGTCGATTCATCTATTGAGGTTGAAAACTTGACCCTGTCTATTATCCAAAGCTCATTCTCGGTAAGTATTGATATAAGATCAAAAAAATTCTCGGGGCAAATTACTTCTTTATCCAGAGACTCCGGAATAAGAAAGCAATTCTTTTCTGAATGATAAATGTGGTGTCTGGCTTTTCCATTGGATGCTGTGCACATGCTTTTTTCCTTGTCCTGCACATCTTTAAAAGCATCTTTATATGCGCTCAATCCCAGAGGTAAATATATAATCATTCTATCTCGATTTATCGCCTACCTGCTGTCAGGCAGTGAATTTCTCCATCCCGACGCGTCGGGACGAAGGTCACAATGGATTCCCACGGAGATGCCCTATCCCAAAGTATCCGTCAGCTGACGGACGGGTCGTAGCGATGTTGTTTTCCCCTTTTGCCAAATAATACAGTTCCAAGGCGTACCATCGTAGCCCCCTCTTCTACTGCAATTTCATAGTCCGAAGTCATCCCCATAGACAATTGGAAAAGCTGTATGTCCCGACTAACCCGACTAATCTGTTCGTTCAAACTCTCCTTTAATTTCCTGAGGTCTCTAAAGGTTTTTCTAATCACGGCCTTGTCTTCAGTAAACCTACCAAGTGTAAATAATCCTTCAATTCGCAGTCCTGGCTCCTCCACCAGAGCCAACATCTTATCAATTTCGATAGGATCAAACCCATATTTTTTGGAATCACCAGACGTGTTTACCTGAAGTAAAACAGGAATAGACTTTCCCCTGTCAACGCCAAATCGAGACACTTTTCTACCTAGTTTAAGTGTATCTATCGCGTCGATCGCATCAAAGATGTTTACGACTGTCCGAATTTTGTTGGATTGTAGATGACCAATAAGGCGGCGAATTAGCTTTGGGAGGACAGGTAAGTGGGGAAATTTTTCAACAGCTTCCTGTACTCTGTTTTCTCCAATTGAAAAGATGCCTGCATTATAAGCGCTAATAATAGCATTAGCGGGAAAAGTCTTTGTAACCGCAATAATTTCAACAGGAGATTCAGAATCAAAGCCAGATCTTACTCGGGCGTTTTCAATATTCTCCCGAACTTGTTCAAGGGCGCCAAAATCAATCACGGGTATTCGGTTGGTCGCGGCTCCCCAGGAGTTTTTATTTCATTCTCATCATCTTGAGGAGGTTCCATCTCCTCTCGAATAACTCTGGTAATGGAAGAAATTTTTGTATTCTCATCAAGGCGAAGGAGTTTAACTCCCTGGGTTACGCGACCAATTGATCGAATACTCTCCACGGATTGTCGAATTAATACACCCTTATCAGTAATTATCATTAAATCATCACTATCCACAACTTCCATTATTCCAATCATTTTGCCTATTTTTTCTGTGGTTCGCATCGTCATTACACCTTTTCCTGCCCTCTTCTGTACACGGTATTGCATGACATCTGTCCTTTTTCCATAACCTTTCTCTGTTGCAACCAAAAGTGTGCCTTCACGCTTAACAATCACCATACCAATGACTTTGTCCTCTTTAGATGATAGGCGGATGCCTCTAACACCCATCGTTTTTCTCCCTGTTGGACGAATATCTCCCTCAGAAAAACGTATCGATTTACCTTCTCGAGTTCCCAAAACAATATCATTATTACCATCGGTAATTTTCGCTTCTATAAGTTTGTCATCCTCCTTAATCTCAATAGCATATATACCACCACGCCTTGGACGGCTATAGGCAGATAGTTTTGTTTTTTTGACCAACCCTTTTTGGGTCGCCATCACGATAAATTTGTCTTCATCAAACTTTTTAACACTGACAAAAGCTTCGACCTTCTCACCGGATTCACAGCCTATCAAATTGACTATTGCTCTACCCCTTGCTGCTCGACCGCCTTGTGGAATTTCGTGTACTTTTAGCCAATAACATTTTCCCCTGTCTGTAAAAAACAACATATAATCGTGAGTGTTTGCTATGAGCATGTTTTCTACAAAATCTTCTTCTTTTGTTGCGGCGCCTTGAAGCCCTCGACCTCCACGACGCTGCTGGCGATAAGTCGAGGTAGCAGTTCTTTTTATATACCCGTTGTGGGTAACCGTTATAACCATGTCCTCTTCAGCAATCATATCTTCAACAGAATACCCTTTATCCTCAGCAATAATTTCCGTTCGCCTTTCTTCGCCATACATTTCACGGATTTCTTCCAACTCACCTTTTATAATTGCCATCCGCTGAGGACGGCTTTCAAGTACGCTCTTCAGTTTAGAAATCACTTGAATGATTTCCCGATATTCCTGAACAACCTTGTCAACCTCCAGGCTTGTAAGTCTCTGTAACCGCATATCTAAAATTGCCTGAGCCTGCTTTTCGGAAAGATCAAAATTATTCATCAACCCTTCTTTGGCATGCGTTGGGTCTTTGCTTCCACGAATAATAGCGATTACTTCATCAATATTGTCCAGGGCAATTTTTAATCCCTCTAAAATATGTGCCCTTTCATCCGCCTTTTTTAGATCAAACTCAGTTCGGCGAACTACAATCACATGACGATGATCAATGAAGTGTTGCATCATTTCAATAAGAGGCATGATCTTTGGAATCCCGTTCACCAAAGCAAGAAGTATAATTCCAAAAGTGTCTTTAAGTTGGGTGTTCACATAGAGTTGATTTAGTATAACCTCAGGTACTGTATCGCGCTTTACTTCGATTACGATACGAATACCTTCCCTGTCTGACTCGTCACGAATATCTGAAACACCTACAATTTTCTTACTTCTAACAAGTTGAGCCATTTTTTCCAAAAGGTTAGACTTGTTTACCTGATAAGGAATTTCACTTATAATGATATTAAACCTTCCTTGTTTTGTGGTTTCGATAAAAGCTCGAGCGCGCACTGACACTTTTCCCCTTCCTGTTTCATACGCATCTCTTATTCCCTGTCTGCCTTGAATAATAGCTCCTGTGGGAAAATCCGGGCCTTCAACATAGGTAAGTAATTCATCTACGGTCATTTCAGGATTATCAATCAGGGTAATCACCGCATTTAAAATTTCCTTAAGATTGTGTGGTGGGATCTTTGTCGCCATTCCAACCGCAATTCCCTCAGATCCGTTTACGAGCAATGTGGGAATGACTGAAGGCAGAACCGTCGGTTCTTCCAGGGTTTCATCAAAGTTTGGTGCCCATCTCACCGTTTCTTTCTCCAGATCGCGGAGCATTTCTTCCCCAAACCTTGACATCCTCGCCTCTGTATATCGCATTGCGGCAGCATTATCACCATCAATTGAACCGAAGTTGCCTTGCCCATCCACCAATTGATGTCTCATAGAAAAGTCTTGTGCCATTCTCACAAGAGCATCATAAACCGATGAGTCTCCATGGGGATGATATTTACCTAATACATCTCCTACTATACGAGCACACTTTTTATACGATCTGTTCCAGTGTACACCAAGTTCATGCATGCCAAAGAGAATTCTCCTGTGAACCGGTTTCAGTCCGTCACGCACATCAGGTAAAGCACGTGAGACAATCACCGACATGGAATAGTTGAGATAACTTTCCCTCATTTCATCAACGATATCTCTGTTGATTGTAATATCTCTAATAAACTCTGCCATAATTAACGCTTAACTTCTATATATCCAGATTTACAACAAATTTGGCGTGTTCTGTAATAAACTTTCTTCTTGCTTCCACATCACTTCCCATCAATTCACTGAATGTCCGGGTAGCTTCTCCTAACTCTTCAATAGTAACCCGCAACAATGAGCGTCTTTCGGGATCCATGGTTGTAAACCAGAGTTGTTCAGGATTCATTTCACCCAACCCCTTATATCGTTGAACACTAATTTTTTGTGTTTTATTCTCTCTCTTAAATCTTTCAATAATGATGTCCCGTTCGTTTTCGTCATAAGCATAATGTTCTTTTTTTCCCTGGTGAACGCGGAAAAGCGGTGGTTGAGCTATATAGACATGTCCGGATGTGATCAATTGTTGCATTTTACGATATAGAAATGTCAGGAGTAGTGTCCTTATGTGGCTGCCATCAACATCTGCGTCCGTCATGATAATGATCTTGTTGTACCGTAATTTTTCGATATTGAATTCTATTCCTGTACGTTTTTCCATTTCACTGCTATCTTCAGAATCCCCGCCGAACCCTGTACCGAGTGCAGTGATTATCGCCTGAATTTCATTGTTCGCAAGCAGTTTGTCAATCCGTGCTTTTTCAGCATTTATAACTTTCCCACGCAGGGGAAGTATCGCCTGGAACTTCCGGTTTCTTCCTTGCTTTGCCGAACCTCCGGCAGAATCTCCTTCCACAAGAAACAATTCACATAGCTCCGGGTCTTTGCTGGAACAGTCAGCAAGTTTTCCGGGTAAAGAACCACCTTCAAGTGCACTCTTTCTCCGAATGAGCTCCCTCGCTTTTCTTGCTGCAGCCCGGCTTCTGGCTGCCAAAACAGCTTTATCAATAATTGTACGCGCTGTGGGAGGGTTCTGCTCTAAAAATTCTTGCAAGCCCTCAAATACAATAGAGTCCACCAACCCTTTCACGTCTCCATTACCAAGCTTTGTTTTCGTTTGACCTTCAAATTGGGGTTCAGCAACTTTGACTGAAATTATCGCAGTAAGCCCCTCCCGAAAATCCTCACCGGACATAGAAAATTTTTCACCCTTTTTAACTTTAAAAAGTTTGTTTTTTGTGGCATAGGTATTCAATGCCCGGGTTAACGCTGAACGGAATCCAGACAGGTGGGTACCCCCTTCTACCGTATTGATGTTGTTCACAAAAGAGAGGATGTTTTCATTATACCCGTCGTTATAGCGTATTGCAACCTCTACGGGTACTTGCCCATCTTCCTTGTTAACGGTAATCACCTTTTCGTGCAGGGGCTGAGTCGTGCTGTCTAAAAATTTCACAAAGTCACTAAGTCCCCCTTCATATCGATAGGTTTCTTTTTTTGTTTCTCCCTCCACTCTTTCATCAATAAGAACTATCTCAAGGTTTTTATTGAGATAGGCTAATTCTCTCAGACGTTCTTGAATAATATCGAAATCCCATACAATTTTTTTAAAAATAATATCGTCCGGAGAAAAGGTAATTTTTGTGCCTATTTTTTTTGTTTTACCTATAATCTCAAGTTTTGATTTCGTTTTACCTCGCTCGAAAGACTGGCGGTAAATTTTTCCTCCCCTGTGAACCTCAGCAACAAGTGTTTTTGCCAGGGCATTAACGACTGATACTCCCACTCCATGCAGCCCTCCGGAAACTTTATAGGTTCCCTTTTGAAATTTTCCTCCAGCATGGAGCATTGTCATTACTACTTCCAGTGCTGGTTTTTTTTCTTCCTTATGTATGTCGACGGGAATACCACGACCATTGTCTTCAACACACACGGAATTATCTTTTAGAAGGGTTACAATTATTTTCGAGCAATAACCCTCCATTGCTTCATCAACACTATTATCTACTACTTCGTTTATAAGATGATGAAGACCTCTTTTACCCAAATCTCCGATATACATCGCCGGTCGGCGACGTACTGCTTCAAGCCCTTTGAGGACTTGAATTTTCTCAGCACCATATTCTTTTGTTTGTTTCTTAGTAGGCATCATATCCCTTTAAACATGCTGTTTTCATAAGCAGTGTTATCGAAGAATTCTCTATATAAACCTAATATCCTTTATCACTTTTTTCCCAATAGCCTTGTTAAGGTTCTTTATTATTTCTTCTTTCTTCATTATAAGCTCATTTCTCCAAACAGGGGTGGCTGTTTTTACAAATAGTATTCCGTGTTTTACTTCTTCAGGTAATGTATTCTTGGAAATAGGCGTGCCCACAACATTTTCCCAAATTAATAGTGCTTTGTTCTGTAGGATGGGAATTTCTATGCCTACATTTTTTAATAAGATTTCAATTGATTTTTTTAATTCTTCCAATATTATTTATTTTAACATTCAGAGGTGAATTTACATTTTATTAAACCAATACCATTAAATTCTATCTGTTGATGATTAAGATATGTCTTTATGAATAACAAAAATTCTGGTCGATTGTTTTGATAACCCAAACGCCGTTCATTATTACCCACTGGTTCGCATGGGCATAAGAAGCATTGTTAATTCCTCGTTTTCGGCTTGTTCTTCAGGTAGAACAAGACAAGCACTAACTGGAGTATTAAGTTTCATTAATACATTATCAGTGTCAATATGGGACAGCATATCGCCCAGATAGTTGGCATTGTATCCAATAACAATATCTTCTCCAGTATAATCAACAGAGAAATCTTCTCGCGCACTGGTGGCGCTTTCAGGATCCTCTGTTGTAATTGTGCCACTATTTTGAGCAAGGTGCAAATTTATTTGTTTGGTGGATTTGTTCGAAAAAATTGCAACCCTTCTTACCGATGAAAGGAATTCTATTCTATTCAATTTAACTGTTTTATCATTGTCTTGAGGTATGACACTCTTATAATCAGGATACCTTTCTTCAATAATTCTTGAGTATATCGTTATGTTTTCAATGGACACCGTCAAGTGGTTATCACCAACCCACAGGATAACCTCCCCCTGATTACTTAAATATTGCTGTAGAAG
Source organism: Fidelibacterota bacterium (assembly GCA_004124475.1). Taxonomy (GTDB): domain Bacteria; phylum Fidelibacterota; class Marinisomatia; order Marinisomatales; family SCKK01; genus SCKK01. Next base: position 15,194 of record SCKK01000029.1, on the reverse strand, counting down.
TGCCAAAAATTTTCTTGGTATTACTACTTCCCCAATATATCCGGTAGATGTATAGTCAGTCCTCAAACAGACAACAAGACGGTGTCCATCTGTCGCCGCTGCAGAAATTTGGTTTTCACCGATTTCAATGAGTACACCTGTTAATGCTGGCTTTAGTTCATCTCTACTGATTGCAAAAATTGTTTTCCCAATTAATCTACCTAATGTTTCAGATTGAAGGCGTATCTCTTTTTTGTTGTCAACCTCGGGTAATAAGGGAAACTCCTCAGAGCTTGTTCCCGATATATCATAGCTTCCAAAATTAGTGTGTATTTTGATCTTATAATCGTCACTAACGTCGAAACCAATTGTTGTCTCTGGTAATGCGTTCGTAATATCCATTAATGTCCGAAAATCTATTGCGATAGATCCTGCCTCATCAATTTGAGCCTTTAGTGTGGAAATCATCGTTATTTCCAAATCAGTGGTTCGAAGAACTAATAACTCGTTTTCCGTTGTAAATAAGACATTACTTAATATTGGAACTGTAGATCTTGTAGGAGTTGCCTTAGATAAGTGTTGTAAGGCAGTTTGAAGTACTGATTGGGAAATAGAAAATTTCATATTATTTAACCCGAGATTTGTAGTGATGTTGTAAAATTTGTGTGTCTTTTTGTCTGTTTTATGTTAGAGAAAAATTGACTTTCTAACAACAAGTTTTTGAAGATTGTACTTGTAAAATAATTTTATTATTTTGTATTAGATTACTTATTATTTAATAAGAGCTGTTGATAAATAATTTTTGTTTAAGTCTCCATGTATTAATTACTCAATTTACAAAAAGATTCACCAACAACTTCATTAAATACTTTATGTGAACGTCTTGTGGGTAACGTTTGGGAACACCAGTTTTTATTTTTTTTATGTCTTCAATTAATATTTTGTGTGTAAGTAGTGGAAAAAATGTTAAGACATCCTAATCCATGATTTTAATAAAAACAGAGGACTTGGAATTGTCAATCCAATTACTAAAGAAGTCAGACTGTTTTTTTGATAGTGCTATTTTTTCTATTTCAGTCCAATGGGTTTTTAACGAAGGAACTCCAGCCTCTTTTATACCATGAACAAGAATAAGATGATATCCATCGCTTGCCCTGATTGGCTGGGAAACAACCCCAACTTCTAAAGATGGAAGTACTTGAGGTATTTCAGGAACAGATAAAGATTTTGGATTAACCCACCCAAGTCTTCCTCCGGCAGACTTTGAAGTTTCATCCTTAGTATGTTTTTTTGCCAAAGCTGCAAAACTAATACCTGACATTACACTATCTCGAAGTGCTAACACAAATTGGTAAACACTATCTTCATCTACATCACTAATCTTCGGAGTTATTAGTATATGTCTAACACTGATTTTTTCACCTATTTTTTCAATGAGTTCAATAAGATGATACCCAAATTCTGTGGATACAATATTGCTAATGTCACTTTCTTTTAAGGTAAAAGCTGTCGCCTCAAATTCAGGAACAAAAGTACCTCGACCAACCAAACCCAATTTGCCACCATGTTTTGCTGACCCGGGATCATTAGAATACTCACGTGCTATTACTTCAAACGATTTGTTTTCATTTATTATTTCATTACGGAGTGATGATAACAAATTATATGCTTCTTTCTTACTTTTTGAGCCGGGAGTAACTGGGATTAAAATATGGCTCATATTATACATTTCAGGAAAGTGTCCAAGGCTATCTCTATATTGTTCGTAAAAGTCGATTATTTCTTTTCTGGTAACTGTGATATCTCTCATAAGTATACCTTGGAATTGCTCACTGACTATTTGATTTTGCATTTCTGGCCAGTATTCACGCTTAATTTGCTTAATAGTTTTTCCAAATGCTTGTTCCACACGTTCTTCTGAGCCTAATCGGGCTATCATTGAATTAATTTGATTGTCTAATGCTCTGTCAACGTCTGATTCTTTTACTTCTATGCTTTCGACCTCTGCAATTTCAAGAATAATTTTTTGATTAATTAGGTTCTCCAACATTTGGTTTTTCAACAACAATAATTTGTCTTCATCTAAAATGGGATCGAGTTGTAAATCAAGAGCTGCCATTTGAATTAATTGGGCAACTTCGCTTTTTAATATAATCTGATCACCGATAACTGCAGCTATCCCATCTATCTCATCACTGTCTTGGGGTTTACTCGAGATAGAAGAACATAAAATTGCCAACATAAGACATTTATAAAGAATCAAAGCCAATTTGTTATTCATGTAATGCTCCGAGATTTATTTCCACTTCATATTCTGTTATTAAACTATCAATCAAAGCAGCGGTCAATATATCAACTTTTTGTCTGGAGAGATGTTGTGATATTTCTTCAATAACTTCGTCTATTCCTCGAATAGTTTGAGCGGGATACCAACCAAGAATTTGTAAAATGTGATATCCGGTTTTGGATTTAACGGGTCCAACAACACCTTTAAAACTCTTAGATTTAAATAGTAAACTTTCAATTTCCGGAAGGAGAGTACCCTTGGAGACGATTTTTGTTTCGGCATTGTATTTTGACAACAGTTCTTGTCTGGTTGTTCCTTCATAGAGCAACAGTTTGTTTTTTACTTCGTTTGCTTCTTCTTTTGTCTTCAATAAAAAATGGAGGACTTTTACGTTGTCTTGTTGCCGAATAAAGGAATTTCGGTTTTGACGGTAGTAATCACGTATTTCATCTGTTGTGATTAATATTCGATCAGACAAATACATATCAATAAATGTCGTACTAAAAACGGATTTTTTGTAGCGTTTCATTTTTCCCTTTAACAAGGCGTCTTTATCCAGGCCCATTTTAATGGCTTCTTGATATAACAACTCATTTTCAACCCAAGTGTTAACGGTTATTTGAAGATTATTTTGACTGAGAGGAAAAGGGACGTATGGTAACATAGCCTCCAAATCGGTTTTTGTTAAAACTGTATTTCCAACCCGGGCAATAACACCTTCCTGGGGTTGTGTGTCAGAACACGATACATAAAAAACACAAAATAAAACCGTTATTATCTTGGTTAGTTGCCCTGTCGGTTTGTACACCGTATTGTATTGTTTTAATGTTTGTATGAACTGCAAAAACATTTAATGTAATTAACTTTTCATTAATATTGAACCAAACAAGTGATTGCACAATTCTATACCATTAGCTTTACTACTATCAGATTTTATAACAAGTCTAATACTTTTATCAGTTGTCTGGTCAATTGTGAAATTTAAGCCCAATGTTTCAATTCTGCTTATAAGTGATTTTATGGAATCGTCATCGCTAATGTTATGCCCTTGATTATTAAACAGGATTTGTAGTTGATTGGTGCCAACGTGTAAACGTTTAGCAGAAATGTTTTTACTAAGAAGGCGGATATGTGAAATAGAAATTAAATTTTTTACAGCATTTGGTAAAGGACCAAACCTGTCTCTTATCTCATCAGAAACATCAATAACGTCTTCTTCGCTTTCGATGTCTGTTAATGTTCGATAGAAAAAGAGCCTATCTGATATTTCCAGCATATAACTGTTAGGTAAAATTGCTTCTCCTTCAAATGTTATTTCAACGGGTGTTGTTGGAAGGTAATTATTCCGTTTCTCCGATGAAATTTTTTCCACCATTTCCTTTAATATTTTATAATACATATGTAAACCTATAGAGGAAATGTGTCCGCTTTGCTCAACTCCAAACAAATTGCCGGCACCCCTTAATTCTAAATCTTTCATTGCTATCGAATACCCCGATCCTAATGAGGAGTAATATTCTATTGTTTTTAATCTTGTCATAGCCTCTTTGGTAACGTTTTTATTTGATGGTAACAACAAGTAACAATGTGCTTGCCGATCGCTGCGACCGACACGTCCGCGCATTTGATATAGTTGGGATAGACCAAAAGAATAGGCATTGTTAATAAAAATTGTGTTGACGTTTGGAATATCTATACCTACTTCAATAATGGTTGTGCACAGTAAAAGTTGAAAATCGTTTTTCATAAAATCCAACATGATAGATTCTAAAAGTGCGGTTTTGAGTTTTCCATGAGCAATTCTTATTCGTACATCAGGCATATACAGTTTTAATGTTCTTGCCATTTTATCTATCGATTTTATATCATTATGAACGAAATATATTTGACCGCCACGTTTAATTTCCCTGTTCATAGCATCAGTAATTATATTTTTATTGAAGTGTGAAATGGAAGTTTTTATAGGAAGTCTTTCTATTGGAGGAGTATCAATCGTTGATATGTTTCTGATTCCCATCAGGGATAGTTGAAGCGTTCTGGGTATGGGAGTTGCTGTCATAGAAAGAACATCAACCAAAGATTTTAACGATTTTATTTTTTCCTTGTGCTTAGCACCAAACCGATGTTCCTCATCTATTATTAATAACCCCAAGTTTGGAAAAACAACATCTCTCGAGAGCAACCGATGTGTTCCAATTAAAACATCTATTTTATTTGTTTTCAAGTCTTCTAATATTTTCTTTTGTTTAGATAGGGGCGTAAACCTTGAAAGATATGATACACGTACACCCAGGGGCGAAAGCCGAGTAGAAAAAGATGAATAATGTTGGAACGCAAGGATAGTTGTTGGAACAAGGACTATTACTAACTTATTATCATAAACAGCTTTAAAGGCTGCTCGAATAGATACTTCTGTTTTGCCAAAACCAACATCACCGCACAACATTCTATCCATAGGCTTCTCAGACTCCATGTCAGATTTAATCTCTTTTAACGCTGTTTTTTGACCAACAGTATCTATATAAGGAAAAGTGTTTTCTAAATACCTTTGCAGGAAAGAATCAGGGGAAAATTGAAAACCTTTTAGAGAAATTCTCTTTGCATATAATTCAATAAATGCCTGTATAATAGACTCTGAAGATCTTTTGGTACGCTGTTTAAGTTTTGACCAAGAAGCCGAACCTAATCTTGATAATCTGGGTTGACTGTTTTTTGAACCAACATATTTATCAACCAAATGAAGGTTATAAATGGGAACATATATAACGTCGTTGCCCAAGTATTCGATTTTAATACAATCCTGGTTGCCCCAAGTCGTATTTAATTTTATTAAACCCATGTATTTACCAATTCCATAATTTTCATGAACCAGAAAACAACCAAACTCAAACGCTTCATATGATTTAATCTTCAAAACATTTTTCTGTGTGGATTTCCTATACCTATAACTAAACGGAAACCCCTTTATATCCCTATGAGTGATAAAAAACAGACCGAGGGTGTCACAGACAAATGAATCGTGGACTGGGAAGCTGACCACACAAACTTTTTCTCCAAAAGTATCTGAGATTTTATTTATATCATCTATGTTTTCAACAAAAAGAAACGATTTATATTGAAAATTATTAATAAGTTCTTTTAAAACAGTCTGTTGTGATAACACTTTTACGTTCCACGGCCCACGTTTAAGACAATTTAGATTGATGAAATTACTTGTACCCAAAGACTTTCTACTAATTGGGACCAGATTATAGGTGCTGTTAAAATTACTATGAGCAATAGAAAATGTAATAGCATTGGATGGGATAATGGATTCTATAGAAAAATAAGAAGAAGTTTTTTTAAAATATGGTGGATACAGACTAATTATACGGGTATCTATTGTTTGCACTTTCCTTTGAGTAATAGGATCAAACGTTCTCAATGAATTTATTGTATTTTCAACTAATTCTATTCTAACAGGATAGTCGTAACCCCAAGGGAAAACGTCGAAAATACACCCGCGAACGGCATATGATCCCGGGTGTGTTGTCGCAGAAACACGGTCGTAACCCCATTGATCAAAGGTTTCAATAAAATGATGATATTGTAAGTTACATCCAATTTTTAAAGATAGAGGTTTACCGGAGTAGATGTAAGACCCTCCTGAAAAAGTATCGCCCCCATACTTTGTAGTAAGCAGAATCCACAACTTTTTACTTTGCAAAAGCTCGACAGACTTTTGTCCTAACATTTTATATTGTAGTTCGTTTTCTATTTCTTGCTCACTAAAGTCAGGGTAACAAATAAGACCAATCTTCTCTGGAAACATTGTGTTAAGCTGTTCAAACAACATATCATTTAACAAAAAATCATCACTAGCTATGTGAATAAATTTTTTTGATTCTACTCTCACAACAGCCAAAAGAAAAGAGATTAAGGATATATTTACATTATTTATACTGATAAGTGAACCCTGTAATAGTTCTTTTTTCCAACTTCGAAAAGGTTTTTGGATAGAGAGATAGTGTAATAAAGAGGAAAATCCATTCATAGCATTCACTGTATAAAAAGCAATTGGTAGTTAAAAAGCGGTAAGCAGTACGGAAAGCAACGCAACATCTGAAGGAGAAACTCCGGAAATCCTGGAAGCTTGACCGAGTGTTTCAGGGCGAATTAACGACAATTTTTCTTTAGACTCGGAGGACAGTCCCACAGCGGCTGTATAATCAAAATCATTAGGAATCCCGGTTGACTCGTTTCTGGAAAGAAACTCCAACCGGGATTGTTGGCGCTGGATATAACCTTTATATTTTATTGTAGTTTCCACTTCGTACATCACATCATCTATGTTTTGGTGGTCTGAATAAAAGGCGTTTTTCGGTAAAAAGTTGTATAAATCCTTAATATAAATAGTTGGGCGTGACAAGATCTTTGAAATGGTTGTAGGCTCATTAATTGGCGACTGCCCCTTCATAATTAGAAATTCATTTATTTCGTCTGGAGTCAAATTTGTTGAATTAAAAAAGGACACCATTTTATCAATAACTCGAAGTTTCTTAACAGTTTTTTTATAATCAAGGTCGTCAATTAAACCAATGCTGTTTCCGATTTCTGACAAACGTCTATCTGCATTAGTGTGGCGCAACACGAGTCGGTGTTCAGCTCTGCAAGTAAACATTCTGTACGGCTCGCTGGTATCTTTTGTTACTAAATCATCAATTAATACACCGATATAAGCTTGGTCTCGCCGAAGTATAATGGGGGGTTTTCCTTTTGTAAAAAGAAAAGCGTTTATTCCCGCCATTAGACCCTGGGCTGCTGCTTCTTCATATCCGGAAGTCCCATTAATTTGTCCGGAGAAAAACAACCCTTTCACAGCTTTTGTTTCTAAAGAAGCTTTTAACTGGGAGGGAGGGAAAAAATCATATTCAATGGCATAACCAGGCCGGATAAATTTAACCCTTTCTAAGCCTTTTACGGATCTCAATGCTTTTAATTGTATATTCTCCGGAAGACTGGTTGAGAAACCGTTGGTATAAATTTGTTCTGCCCCCATCCATTCGGGCTCAAGAAACAGTTGGTGAGAAGGTTTGTCTGAAAAACGAACAACTTTGTCTTCTATCGATGGGCAATATCTTGGACCTATGCCCTTAATTTCTCCACTGTATATCGGAGATTCATGGAGGGAGGATCGAATGATCTCATGTGTTTCTTCGTTTGTGGTCGCAAGAAAACAGGGCTCATTCGGCGGAGTGAAGTTTTTGGTTCGAAAAGAAAAGGGAGTGGGTTTAATATCACCAAATATTTTTTTTAGACTTTCTTGATTAATTGAGTCTCTATTTAATCTTGGTGGAGTGCCTGTTTTTAAACGACCGGAAGTGAAACCTAAAGATATTAGAGACTCAGTGAGACCAGCACTGGCTTCCTCCCCCATTCGACCTGCCCTGATTTTTCGGCGTCCTATATGAATCAAACCGTTGAGAAATGTCCCACATGTTAGAATGGCAGCTCTTGAGAATAATTTTTCACCACCTCTTAAAATGACCCCATAAAAAGTATAATTTTTAACCAATACTTTTACAACTTCCGCTTCAATAACCATAACGTTAGAAAAAGAGACGAGTTGTTGTATATAACGTTCATATTCTTTTTTATCAATTTGTGCTCTCGGAGACCAGACAGCCCTCCCTTTCGATTTGTTTAAGGTTTTGAATTGAATGCCCGTAATATCTGCAGCCCTGCCCATTTCCCCCCCGAGAGCGTCTATTTCCCGCACAAGATGACCTTTAGCCAATCCACCAATAGCGGGGTTACAAGACATTCTTCCTATGGCTCTTTTGTCCAGGGAGATAAGTGCAACATTGGACCCCCCCATTCGAGAGCATGCGAGAGCTGCTTCTAGCCCGGCGTGACCACCACCAACAACGATTACATCAAAAGAATTGTTTTTAGGCAAATGTTTCACGTGAAACACTATTTCCCCACGCAGAATTTGGAAAAAATGTTCTCAAGAATATCGTCCGCAGTAGTAATGCCTAATATTTTATCAAGTTCAAACAAACCGTCTCTTAACCGAGATGCAATTAAATCGCTTTCAATGTTTTCGACTAATAAAACCTTTGTTTCGGTGATTGCTTCTAAGCACTTTTCTATGGCATCTCGATGCCTTGAATTTGTTAACAACATTTCCGGTTCAGTAATGAGTGTGTCTGAAACTAGCGTGTTATATACTCTCTTAATTAATTCTTTTATTCCCATTCCTTTTAAGGCAGAGGTATTATAAATGTGGGGAAGCGAATTTGTTGAACAATAAGAAGTATTATCCCGAGGTTCCAAAAGATCTGTTTTGTTTAAAACAGGTATAAAAGGAGCATCGAAAAAAGGATCTGAAATTTGGTTTTCTATTTCCTCAAGCGAGAAACCAACATCAAAGACCCACAACACCAGGTCAGATCTGTCGATAAATTCTCTGGAAATTTCCACGCCGCGAATTTCTATCTTATCATTGGAATCTCTGATACCGGCAGTGTCCACAAAACGCACAGGCAAACCGTTAATTTTATAAAAAACTTCTATGGCATCCCTTGTAGTCCCGGGTATATCTGTTACTATTACCCTATCTTCAGAAATAATTGCATTTAAAAGACTTGATTTGCCCACGTTTGGATTGCCGGTAATCGTAACAATAGCCCCCTCTTTTAGCAATCGACCCGTAGAATATGTACTAATTAACGCGTTCCCTTTTTCAATTACTTTATCAATCATTCTAATTTTAGTTTTATTGGGAGTGGTACTAATTTCATCCGTGCTGAAATCTAATTCTGCCTCAATTAAAGTGATTATACTAAGCAAACTATCTTTCATATTATTTATTAAGTTAGAAAACTTACCACTAAGGTATTTATAACTAATGTCTTGACTCAATTCGGATTTTGAAGAAATTATTTCTGCAACTGCCTCAGCTTGGGATAGGTCTATTTTGCCATTTAAAAATGCCCGTTTCGTAAATTCTCCGGGAGCGGCAGGAACACAACCGGCTTTCATACAAGAATTGATTATCCTGCCCGGAAGCACATACCCTCCATGGCAAGAAATTTCGATGATATCTTCTCCGGTATAAGAATTTGGTCCCTTAAAATATGTAACGATTCCTATATCTATTTCAACTTGATCTTTATTTAACAAGGGACAATGTACTGCAAGGCGTGGCTTAAACGACTGTATTGGTTTACCCGTTAATTTCATTGCTACTTTTAGAGCAGTAACACCGCTTACACGTATTACGGCAATTCCTCCAACGCCTGTTGGTGTAGCTAAGGCAACAATAGTAGAACCCATTACTGAGCGAGGCATTGCACCCATTATCGGGATTTTAAGGGTTTAAGGGAAGGTTCTGCTTGTTTAGGGTGAACCAGGTATTTTTGTTGAAGAATAGTGAGTACGTTGAAAAGGGTATAATACAGGTTTAGTCCGGATGGGAAATTGTTAAATAGCAACAAGAAAAAGCCGGTCATAAAGTACATCATATATTTTTGTTGACCTGTAGACTGAGTCCCCATCATTTTTTGTTGAACAAACATGGAAACCCCCATAAATATGGGAAGGAGACTAATTTGATCACCATATATAGGAATTTGAAAACCAGGGGGAAACTGGTATATAGTATCTGGAGCAGAAAGGTCTGTTATCCACCATATAAAAGGGGCGCCCCGAAGCTCAATAGTAGTACGGAAAATAATAAAAAGAGCAAAAAGCAACGGCATTTGAAGGAGCATTGGCAAGCACCCGCCCAGGGGATTAACCCCATGCTCTTTATATAATTTCATTGTTTCCTTGTTTAATCTTTGGGGGTCGCCTTTAAACTTTTCACGCATGCTTGCTATTAACGGTTGAAGAGCCTGCATTTCTTTTGTTGATTGGTAGCTCTTTTTAGTGAGAGGGTATACAACAATTTTTACAACTACTGAAAAAATAATAAGTAATACACCATAATTGGGAATATATTTGTGCATAAAAGTTAGTAAAAAGAGTATACCATGACTTATAGGTTTAATAAACGCCCAGCCAAAGTTCATAATTTTATCAAGATCAACTCCAAGAGCTTTAATATAATTGTATTTAAGAGGACCAAGGTATAAACTAAGCGTGATTGGTTTGTTTGAAGGAAAACCGATAGACATATTGTATTTAGGCTCAACAATAATCCTATTGTTTAATATGTTTTTTGGATCCATTGTAATAGATCCAAAATTACCGTCACCGTTTGAAATAAGCGCTGATGTAAAGTATTTTGAGCGAATTGCTGTCCACGCGGTTTGACCAGATCCTGATAAAGGTTTTTCAGGTTTACCACTGTGTTTTGAGAGTTCTCCACCTTGATACAAATGTGCTGCAAAATAGGTAACATCATCCTTCTGGTTTTTTTCTGTTAAAGGAAGGCCCCCATTCCAGTTTATTTGTAAACGTTCTTGAGAAATATTATTTCTACTGATATTGGTAAGATCAATATCCACATCAATCACGTAAGACTCGGGGTGAAATGTCAACGTTTTGGTAATAGTCTGACCAGCATATTCTGTTTTAAAGTCAATTTTAGTATCATCAAAGTCTACTGTAATTGTATCGCTGAAGATGATATACGATGAAACTAAAAAATTTTGGTTTAGAAAAACTGTTTCTCCTTCCTGGGTTTTGAATGAGACAACAAGGTTGCGGTCATTTATACCTTCGTGTACGAGATTCACTAACCCCCCAGAATTAAAAACATACTCTTTTAATTTGAATGATTTTATTGATCCTCCCGCTATAGTAGAAATGGAGGCAATGTACAGGGGAGTAGAAACAATAATGACTTCTTCTTTTACAGCTTCTATAGGACCACCTAATTGGATATCGTAAGGAGTTTGTTTTATAATTTTCTTTGTTGGATAAGCTGTTGTTTCTGTTTCTGAATAACGATCCTTTACTTCTTTAAGAGCTTCATGTTCTTCCCGGGGCTTGGGAGGATTTGTTTTCTGATAGTAATAAGGAGTCAGCATTAAAATTAATGCTATCAGGAGAAATGCCAGGAGTGTTTTTTTGTCCATCATCAATTAGGGAACAGGATCATAGCCGAAAGGAGACAAGGGATGACAGCGAGATAGGCGGCGGATTATTAACTTCAATGAAGTGACAATCGAATGTTTTTTGAGAGCCTGAATGGCATATTCTGAGCAAGTAGGCAAATATCGACAAGAAGGAGGAAGAATAGGAGAAATAATAATTCTATAAATGTGGATAATAAATATCACACTTATTGAAAATACTTTGCCCACAATACTTTTGTAATTTACAAAGAAGCTGTACTTGGTTTTGTTCGTTCGCCGCACCGATTCTTTTGCGGTCGTTTTCTTCATAGAAATTTTATTCGTAATTAATGGGAGAAAAAAATAATTAAACAGAAAGCTTTTTACGGCCTTTCCTGCGGCGCCTTTGTAGTACCTTACGACCAGAAACTGTCTCAGAACGTTTTCTGAAACCGTGTTTATTTTTCCTTTTTCTGTTTCGTGGCTGATATGTTCTTTTCATTAATAACTCACTTTTTAACCGACGATTTTACAAAGCTATGACAAGCAAAACAATGAATATCTAACGATATTTTTTGTGGAAAAAGGATATTTATTTAAGATAATAGTTTGATAGGCAAAGAAAATGATAATAAATTTTGAAAACATATGGGTGTGGGCAATTTGTGGATAACTTGAACTCTTCTTTAAAAAAAATCTGGGATAATCTAAAGGATGACATTCGTGATGTAATCACGGAACAGGCTTTCTCTACTTGGATTGAACCAATACATCCTGTAACCATAGAGGATAAAGTTCTTACATTAGAAGTACCCAGCCAATTCTATTACGAGTGGATCGACAGTCATTATCAACCATTGATAGTTGAAAGTTTAAAGGAGGCAACCGGTGAGGTTATTAATTTACGTTATAGCGTTGTCGTTGGTGAAACAAGACAGGAAAATGAAACCACAAAATTAAAGCAAAACACCACAAGCATTTCTAAATCATATGACAGCGGCAGCAAGCTTAACAAAAGGTATTCATTTGAAAGTTTTGTAGAAGGATCTAATAATCAATTCGCAAAAGCTGCAGCAATTGCAGTCGCAGAATCACCAGGACAGACGTCCTTCAACCCTTTGTTGATTTATGGAGGTGTTGGGTTAGGAAAAACGCACTTATTGCAAGCAATAGGAAATCATGTGTTAAATACCCAGAATGAAAATAAAATTAATTATATGACAAGTGAAAAATTTACATTAGACTTTATAACCTCTATTCAAAAAAGTAGCACCGCAGAATTTTCACGAAAATACAGAAATGTAGATATTTTACTTGTAGACGACATTCAATTTTTGCAAAAGAAAGAACAGACTCAAGAGCAGTTTTTTCATACATTTAATGAGCTTTACCAACAAGGAAAACAGATTGTATTAACCATGGATCGCCATCCAAACGAGTTGTATGGACTAAAAGACAGGTTGTTGTCTCGTTTTCAATCAGGGTTAATTGTTGATGTCCAAGCACCTAACCTTGAAACAAGGATTGCAATTCTACAGAAAAAAGCGGATATGGACGACTTGGAAATTCCGTATGAGATACTTGAAATTATAGCAATAAACATCAAAAGTAATATACGTGAAATGGAAGGGGCTCTGATCAAAATTCTGGCTTATTCATCCTTATATCGATCCGACATTACCATGGAATTGGCTCAAAAAGCTCTCAAAGAAACTCTTGGAAATTCGGCTTTTAACAACCTGACAATTGATGATATAATCAAAAGGGTTAGTGCAACACTAAACGTGCCCGAAGGGAAATTAATTGGCAAAGGAAGAAAAATGGAAATCGTAATAGCCAGGCAGGTTGCAATGTATCTTAGTAGGGACATGGTTGGAGCTTCTTTGGTAAATATTGGTCTTCATTTTGGGGGTAGAGATCACACCACGGTCATTCATGCTTGTAAAACAGTTAAAAAGAAAATGAAGGAGAACCCTGAATTTTCAAGGAAAGTAAAGAATCTAAAAAATTATATAATAGTATAATGCTTATAAGTGTTCTTGTGTTAAAATGTTCACGTTCTCCTGTCGAGATGGGTACCATAACACGTTAATACATAAACAAATTAATACCATCATCCTTCATTTTAATGTTATTTGCGAAACGGACTACTAATTAGAAGATACCCACATAAATAATTTCTTTTTACCACCAATTGAATGATATAAATTGAATGCGCCTGGTGTTCTTATGTACGTAACTAAAAGGCAAAAAGAAATACTAACATATTTAATAACATATCTCTCTCAAAAGGGGTATGCTCCCACATTTAAGGAGATCGCCGACCATTTTAGTTTTAAATCAAAAGGAACGGTATATAAACACATTAAAACACTTAAGGAAAAAGGGTTAATTAAACATAAATGGAATCGAACCCGGGCAATAGAATTAGATCCTTTAGAGAAGAAGTTGACAGTTCTGCTAGTTTTAGGCTCAGTGTCTAAGGAAAACGCTTTTAAGCCAGCAAAAATGTTACTATAAAGAAATTCTATAAGAAAAATGGGAGTATAGAGCTACGATCTGTAAATGACAAGAAACAGTGTGATTTGTTCAACGCAGAATCTGTAGTAGTGCAAGGTGTAATTGTTGGAATTTTAAGGAGGTGTTAAGGATACAATGGTTGAATTGGGAGAAAGAATAGAAACAATAATTCTCAAGGATTATAATGGGCAAGATATTGCTGTTGGGGGAAAAAAGAAGAAAATCGTTTTTTTCTTTCCTAAAGCAAATACGCCCGGCTGAATAACAGAAGCGGCTGGGTTCCAGTCTAATATTTATATCTACAAAGAAGCCAACATTGAGGTAATAGGTATATCAGCTGATACTCCTACTGCACAAAGGAAATTTGCAGACCGTCTTGGGATAACTTATCCACTGATATGTGATGAAGAAAAAAGAGTCATCAAACGATTTGGAGCTTTTGGTAAAAAGAAGCTGTATGGGAAAGAGTATATAGGAATTATCAGAAGCACTTTTATTTTAGATAAAGACAATATAGTGTTACATGTTTTTAAAAAAGTTTCTCCCAAAAAGCACCAGGACGAGATTTTTCAGATAATGAACCTGCACGGATAAACCAGAACATTTGTGAAATTAATAACAGACAATTCATTTTTAATGGTCATAGATGTTCAAGAAAAAATATTTGCTACGATGCACGAACAAGTTGATACAGAACAAAACATTAATCGAATTATTGAAGGTGCAAAAGTTCTTGGTTTGCCTATCGTTTGGACGGAACAGTATCCAAAAGGTTTGGGACCAACCATATCGAGTGTGCGTGAAAATCTTGAGGGATTTGATCATCAGGAGAAATTATTCTTCAGCTGTTTCGGAGATGAAACAATTAAAGAAAGCATAGGTATTTTAAAAAGAAACCAAGCTTTGTTATGCGGAATTGAAACTCACGTATGTGTTTACCAAACAGCGAGAGATCTTTTGAGGGATGATTATGATGTTCACATTGTGACGGATGCCGTGATGTCCCGGAAAGAATCAAACTATCATCTTGCGCTGAACAAATTAAGAGACCTTGGCGCCCAATTAACATCCGTGGAAATGGCTTTGTTCGAATTACAGCAAAGAGCAAAAGGGGAAACCTTTAAGGCAATCTCACAAATTATTAAATAAAAAAAACTCTTATCTAAGTTGAGTGATTTTATGCCAATTATTAAAGAACTTGTGTATACTTATTGGCTGGATTCAAGTAGTAAGTGCAACATTTGAAAGTTCCCCGAAAAATACCTGATTGGGGGTTTTGAACCCAAGACATTTTCTCGGACGGTTATTTAGCTTTTTAATAACTCTGATTATTTCATCATCTGTGATGGTTCTAAAGTCTC
>SCKK01000074.1 GCA_004124475.1 Fidelibacterota bacterium | reverse complement strand
AAACCATGTTTTTCAGCCCAAGCTTCATCCATATAGGGATCGGTTATCATTTTTAAATAAGCTTCAGGCATTTTCAGGATATTCTCAGCATGAAGTTTGCCGATTCTCCCGGCGCCGATTACTCCTAGTGTTACTGTAATCATGTTACTCTCATCGGTTTGTTCAGGTTCAAGGATTGTTGGGCAGAGATGGCAATTTTAACAGCGGCATACAGCTTACACATTGAACACCAGATCATTCCTTCTGTACAGATTGCTTCACCTTTTACAAAGCGCTTACCGGTCGCCTTATTGATCGCGTTTTTACCTACCTCCATAATAACACCGGAAAATTCACGCCCAAGAGTTGAAGGGAATGCAGTTTATCCAGGATAAAAAATATATGGAGATATTATGCCCCCACTTTATTCCTGTAAGTACCTATATATATTCACTTACAATAGTACCCGGGGCCGGAATCGAACCGGCATGGCCTCACCAGCCGAGGGATTTTAAGTCCCTTGTGTCTACCTATTCCACCACCCGGGCATGGATAAAGATGGTAATCTTTAGAATTCAAAATATGAGGCGTCGATCGGATTCGAACCGATGAATCGCGGTTTTGCAGACCGCTCCCTTAAACCACTTGGGTACGACGCCAAAGTTTCATTTCTCAAAAAACACCAGGATAATTATCCAGTTAATTGATGAATCGTAGTCTTCTAAATCGGTATAGATCCCTTCAGGCTTCTTCTCCACCTGTTTATTCTATGGGAAGCTCTTTATGATTTGCAGATTAACAGCACAATCCACATTGAAAATTTAAGTGTATTTCAAAATGTATACAATTTAATATAACCATTCAAAAAGTTGACATTAATCGGCGGTAGCATTATTTTGAAGGTGTAATAAAACGTTATGAAGAGAATATATTTGAAAATTATTGGTGTGGATCAGTTAGATCTGTCAGAAATTACCGATAAAGACAACGCTACTCATTACATTGATGTGAATGAAAATGAATTTGACAATGTTGTATTGCTTATAAATAATTATCTTCCATCTATCAAACTGAACCTACCCTTTGAAGATTTTGGTCAAATTGGTGAAAGCTGAACCAATTAAATACGCTCTTATCGCCTTATTCTTTTTTAGATCCTTGGTAATTCCAAGCGGTTTAGACAGTTTAATTAAAGTTATGGATGAACGAGGTTTTATCGTTAAGATTGGGGACACTTCCCCTGATTTTAGTATGGAGTACTTAGATGGTAGTATTAAAAATCTTTCCGATTATCGAGGTCAAATTGTGATGTTACAATTTACAGCCTCGTGGTGTTCCGTCTGCAGAAAGGAAATGCCACATATTGAAAATGAGATATGACAAGCCTTTAAGGATAAAGGTTTGGTCGTTATTGGTATTGACAGGGATGAACCCAAGGATGTGGTAGAAAAATTTTCTGAAGAGATGAATATCACCTACCCCCTTGTACTCGATCCGGGAGCCAAAATTTTTGGTTTATATGCAGGAAAAGAAAGTGGGGTAACTCGAAATATCATCTTAGATCGAGAAGGAAAAATTGTATTTCTTACAAGACTTTTTGATCAGGTAGAATTTAATGCCATGGTGAAAAAGATCGGGGAGTTGATTGTTGATTCAAAGAAACCTGAAGATGAAAAGTCTTTGAGGAATAGCCAATAGGGAAAATGAATAGTCCATCTTAATAGATATTTATGTTGTGTAAAAAACTGGAGACAGAAGAAGTTAAGTTAATTAATATGGTAATTGTTCATGGGAAACACTATCCCAAATATAGCAGGTGTCAAACGTAGAAATCTAGCAGATGAAATACAGGAAATTTTAGATAGCAATAGTTTACCTTCATATCTTGCAAATGTAATAGATGCATTTAGCATTATTAGGATTGTAGAGAGGTTGTGGAGGGTATAAAACAATGGCAGGCCAAGGAACAGGAGGTAATGTTTTAGCTGCACTTGCAAGTTTTTTCGTTCCGGGATTGGGACAATTGTTGCAAGCAAGACTCGGAATTGCAATTGTTCAATTCATCCTTGCTGTTGGTTTATGGATTGTGCTGTTCGGATGGATTATTCATCTCTGGTCAGTTATTGACGCGGCAAAATTCGAGCCAAAATGATAGCAAAATTTTATGAACGTGAGAATCGTTAACAGAACAATTGGAAAAGGAAATTAAAACGGTGGCTGCTTATAACTTCCAAATATTACAAGAATCAAAGCAATGGCTTGTCCTGCACGATTTCCTTGCTCTTCATTGACATCGAGGAGATCCGAGTTTGAGTGAGCGCATCCTGAACAAATAGTTTGAGTCATAATGAGCGTACCAACAGAAAAAGACGTATCTCCAGATAAGTCCTATCTCGACAAGAAGTATTTCATAAATCCTTATGTATACAATTGTCCATTCTGTAACCGCAGAAATCTTAGTTATGAATTGGACGAAGTAATCGACTTCGACTGGAATAATGACAAGAAATGCTATGTTCACTTTGTAATCTGTTCTTCCTGCGATAAATCGTCTATGCACCTTAGTTATGATTGCATCGCGAAGCATCATGGGGCATATAGTGCAATCGACTATTGGTCGTTCAATCAAGACATAGATATTGATGAGCACATTTTCTATTCGGTTCCGACATCGTTTTTTGTGCTGGATAAACGGATTCCCAAGATCATCAGGGAGCTAATTAGCGAGGCTGAAGGTTCACTAAAAATGAATTTCCTAACCGGTGCTTCAGCATGCATGCGGAAGGCAATATATGAGTTATTTGTAAGGGAAAAAGTCAAAGGCGAGCACTACGGAGATAAGATCAAGGCTCTTAAAGGGAAAGGTAATTCCCCATCAGAATTGCACTAAATGGTTTCGATGAACGGTTTTTTCAGCAGATTTCTTAGCAGAGGAACGAGGTTTGTATCCCGATTGTTGAATCTCCATTCAATCTCTTTCAGATACAAC
>SCKK01000028.1 GCA_004124475.1 Fidelibacterota bacterium | reverse complement strand
CATGTATTGACTCCATGTTTATGAAGTGGTTCTTATTGGCAATTGTAATGCTCTCTTCACACTACAATTCCAGAGTTAGAGCTTATTAAACTTTCTATTATACGACACAGTTAAAAAATCGCGCGGAGGTTATGTGAGAAACTGGTGGGATAATGTCTGCATCTACGATAAAGCTCCAGGTGGAAGCGGAAGATTTTGAATTCACGGCATAGTCTAATGCTTTTACAAACCAATTATATAATCCATTATCAAGGGAGCTTACAGGCGTTGAAGAAGTATCTGTGTTCAATATGTTATCGCGATTTAGGCTATTATTGATCCATAGTTGGTATTTCTCAATTCCTCCAGCATCGGAAGACGGATGCCATGATAACACCGGGGAACTGAGCAGGATTGTATCACCGTCTGCTGGCGATGCTAGATCAAAAGCACTGGGCGGATTCCAGTCCAGAATAACGGTAAACGTATCGCTGGAACTGCGAGCGTTCCCCACATTATCAATTGCTTTGACAAACCATTCATGGGGGTTTTCGGTAAGGGGTGAAGATGGGGCAGAGGAGGTAGTAGCGGGGGGTATATTGTCCACATTTAGGGTATCATCAATCCATAACTGGTAATGGGAAAGTCCGGAGCCGTAGTCGCCGAACCAGTAGTCAGAATCGGAGGTTTCCTCCCAGGAGAAGGTGGGGGTCGGAAGCGTTGCCACGCTGCTATCCGTCGGTGAAACAAGAGAGAACCCTAATGGTGGTTTAAGATCAACATGAAAACTCTTGGAATACGCCGAACTAACGTTGCCCAGGCTATCGACAGCATGAACTTTCCAGATGTATGCTCTTCCATCAATTAGTGATTGATCCGGCAGCAGCGTATAGGACGTATCCGTGAGAGAGTCTTTGACCGTAGCATAGGTCCAAGTCAAATAACTAAGGACAACCCACAACTGGTAGTGAGACAGACCCACACCTGCGTCTGTGCTCGGCTCCCAGGCAAACGTAACGGTGGAGTCCGCAGTATATATGCCTGAAGCAGGGGAAGAGAGCAGAGGGGCACTCGGTCCGGTGTAATCAATTCTTATCGTCCTTGTCTGGCTTGATCGAGTAGTGTTATCGGCATTATCAAGTGAAACAACATCCCATGTGTGGTCGCCACTACTCAAATCCCACAATGGTGTGCTCGATATGGAATCACTGGAAATACCTGCTCTAGCAAGTGAACCATCTATGTAAAGTTTATACTCTTTAAGTCCTGATTCTGCATCACTTGAGGCCTGCCAGGCAAGAGTTGGGGTTCTGTCACTGGTCCATAGACGGTCGTCTGGCGAAGTCAAGTTGAACCCGGTTGGAGATGTAGCATCTATTCTTACAGACCATGTTTCGTTGGACGTTATTGAAGTACCGTCTGCTTTGATAGCCTTGACGTTCCAGGTGGGCATGCCGCTGGACAGTGAAGATGCAGGCTTCGAAAAAGGTTGAGTCTTGGGCACATTCTTATTCCAAACACCATCAATCCAAAGTTCATAGTGAGAAAGACCTTCTCCCTGATAGCTGCTAGCTTCCCAGCTAAACATGGGCTCTACATTTGCCCAAGAACCATTCGACGGCGAGAGAAGAGTGAATGGCTCCGGGCTGTAACTCTGTGGTCTGGCAAATCTGAGATCGCCATTAGTGCCATCGTAATAGCTTATATGTGGCTCACCAACTTTGTTCACGGCAATTGAACACCACTGACCAACGACATTGTAGTAACTATAGTGCGCATACTGCACATCCCAACCACTTTCATCCTTATATGCGTACTTCAGATTATATTCGCTTTTAGACTGATAATGCCCCGGATAAGTATAAAATGCGACATGGACGTAACCACGTAGATCGATTGCAATTGATAAGTATGAATAGCCATCCCACACGTCCCCAGTGGACAAAGTTGAGTAGTGCCATCCTTGGGCATCCTTAAATGCATACTTAAGATCGTGATATGTTACGTACACTACATGAGCGTACCCGCTCTGATCCAGGGCAAGAGCAGATATCCCGGGAAAATTTGCAGCATCCTCGATCATTTCGAAGTTCCAATTCTGCCCCATTTTGTACGCATACCAAAGATCACCTTCCTTATAATACGTTATGTGAGGTAAATCATACCTGTCTAAATCCATGGAAATGTTGCTGTGGCCCCAGACCACATCTGTCTCCACTTCTTGAATATTCCATCCTGACTCTTCCTTTTTAGCGTATTTTAAGCGTTTATGACCATCATAATCTCCCAGATACACAATATGGGGTTTGGAATCACTATCGAGTGCAAGCCTCGATTGTTCTCCTACGTTACCGTATTCATCCACTGTCTCAATGTACCAGGCAACCTCATCCTTATATGCATGTTTCAAATTACCATTGCCATCATCCTTGTAACTGATGTGCGGATAACCGAGACTATCTATTGCGATAGAGGTCCATTTGCCCACCCATGCTCCTTCATCGACAACAGTTAGATGCCAACCCAAACTATCCTCATAAGCGTATTTCAAATCGTTGTCACCATCACCATTATCGTAATAACTTAAACGTGCCCAACCATCTTTATCTAAAGCAAGGGAAGTGTACTGACCTACCCCTCCCGACGACTCAATCGTTTCTGTTGTCCAGTCTATTGCCTGTGCTTTCTGGACCATAGCTATCAAAATGATAGATGAGCTTGTTATCAATAAAGAATTTCTATATAACATTTTTCCTCCTTTCATTCAAAAGATAATTAGTTTATCAAATACGTAATAAAACCGTAAATGAAAAATCCTACTAACCCTAAAGAACCAATCCGGAATTGCCATGTCGCAATATTCCTTCCACGTGTTCTAATCTTCTCAATTTTTCTAGATTCTTCTCCTTTTTCTTTTGCATTGTGACGGTTATCTGGCCTTATATTATAACAATTTCACACTTAAAAATAACGACCTCAACATAAAAGAAGTTTTTAAGAAGCAAAAATTGGGGCGAGTGCCGATATGAATTAACCTTTTATACTTTGTTAACCGGCCATTTTGTTTAGGAGGAGTCATAGCAAACTTATAAGGATTCATAAGGAGGTAATTTAATGGTATCCTTAGCAGCCCTATCAAAATTCTGAGCCACTGGTATCAGACAATTATGTATCTCCGTTAAGGTATTTTCAATAGTACTTAAAGGATCTTTATATTGGGTAATCCTTCGCTTTATTTCTTCTATCCTGTAGGGGAAGCAATGATCTCTGGTAACAGGTTTAGATAAAAATCTATCATCGTTTTTGTCATCCCAAATATATCCTCAGAATCTTAAATCTGTAGAATTGTGCATTTTCTTATAGGCGCAAGAAATTGCATAAAGATTGGACGAAGGAAGTCCTATCCAACTAAGAACAACACCTAATCCACCAAGTATTTTTCGGCGAAACATCACGTGTTGCACTTACTACTTGAATCCAGATCTTTATTTAATTCAAATTTACATTCATATTTAGGAGAATAAGTAATAGCCAGATGTTTTTGAGCTTCACCTGCAGTATTGAACATGTTTGTAGTGAAATAGGCCCCTTGCTTTAAGGTTACCCGTCCATCTACTTCAAATTTAATTATACCTTCAAAAGGTCCAGGCTTAATAAAACCAGTTGATGGTTTCTTCAAAGAGTATTTTCTTAAAACTATCAATTTGTTCATAGATTCTACCCCTTTTAATTGATAGGCAAAATGACGCCTAACATCTGCATAACCGCATTTCATTTAGATGCTTTTTTAACCCTGCCACTCGTGCTCTCAACCAACCCCCTCACTTTCCCAATCAGCACCCTCTTCTTAAGAGGCTTGTCAAACAGCCGCTCCCCAAAGAATTGGTTGGGTCTCTTACCCGGTTTTGAGTTCACATACGCTGTCATAGAGATAACAGAATTGTTTTTGTCATGATCTTAACGAGACTGTAGGATAGTGGGTCAGGAATATACATAAAATTTGCGATCGTATCAGCCAACAAAAATCCCCTGAAAGCCACACTCAGGTATTGTTGTTGCGAAACAAACGATAACCCGAACAGCCCTTGCGGGTCGCTTCCAGGGGAAACTTCCCCTGAGTGCCACTCGGGCTTCAAGTTCGGGTATTGACTTTTTCTATTGTCGGGTTTATTCATCGTTTGTTTCGCAGAATCAATTTAATTTCTACATCAGAAAGATGCAAGCCTGATCGTGAATAACAAGGACTATTTCTTTCATTTATGTCGTATGTAGACTGTGGTAGTTTTCCAAAGCTCAAAGACTCCCTCAGCAATGACTATCCATAGTAGCTCTTACCTTTGGATGGATGACTCCGTGTCGGATCCAAAGTCTAAAGTATCTTGCGCAGAATCCTCGTGTTCATCTTATTCAAGGGATATCTTTCTATTTCAACCCAGAGATATGGGGTAGAGGTAAAGGAAAAGCGAGAGAGGCTATGAAAAAGTCTGTGGATCTGTTTACCCATGAAAAGGCGGATCCTCTGATGCCCGACTGGGGACACAGTGAAGCCTATAGCTGGCTCAGGCAGATGGAATTGGAATTAGGGGATAAACAAGCGGAAAAACCCGTTTTGAAAAAGCTCTGGAAATTGATCCTAACAATGGCGGGCAGGTACAATCTACTATACTAACTCCGCTCAAACCGCCGATCCAACTCATCCAGAGAAAGATTGATGATAATTGGACGCCCGTGGGGACAATAGTAGGGATGTTTCGTGGCAAACAACCGATCGATCAATGTCTGCATTTCTTCTGAGGTTAATTCATCACCGGCTTTCACAGCAGCACGACAGGAAAACGAAGCGGCAATAGCTTCCTGATGTGAAGAGTGTTCTCTGTTATGATTCCGGTAATAATCAATTATATCCTGCAAAACTTTTTTTTCATTACCCCAATCTATTTCTGATGGAACCCCTTCAATCAATAAGGTAGTCTTTCCAAATTCTTTCATTCTAAATCCGATTTTTTCTATATAAGGAAACAGTTCAATTAATACGGAAAAGTCGTCTGCAGAAAATTCTAACACCTGCGGAAATAATAGAGTCTGGCTTGGGACAGTTTGTCCTTCCATCGCATTGAGAGCCTGTTCAAAAAGAACCCGTTCGTGGGCTACATGTTGATCAATAATAACCAATCCACTTTTGATCTCTGAAATGATATACTTGTTGTGTACCTGCCATATTTTCCCCAAATCAGGAAGCTGTCGAGTACCCTCACGAGAAGTAAAATGTTTCACATAATCTTTTGCTCTCTCCACATTTCTGGTTGTTAGTGTTGTTTGAGCGTCTGACCTTGGTTGACTACTAAAATCCGGCATACTAGTAGAAATATACTTGGATTGGGTATCCATTTTTATGTTTGGTGATAAATCAGGAATTGTACTCAAAATATCGCTGATAGCATTTGTAACCGCTGATTTTAATACATGGTAGACACGCCATTCGTCCCGGAAACGGACTTCAATCTTTGTCGGATGGACATTCACATCCACCTGATCTTTAGGCATATCCAGATTGAGAACAAAAAATGGAAATTCCCCTCGTGATAGCAGCGATTGGTACGCCGAATAAATTCCGGAATTCAAAAGATTGTTCACAATATACCGCTTGTTGAGAAATAAATATTGTCCCCCTCTCCTCTTTCTTACCAGGTTAAGATTGCCTACAAATCCCGATACATGGAATTCGTCTTTTTCAAACTGTACTGGCAAGAGATTTGGCTCATAAGTGGGATCAAATATATGTTTAACCCTGTTTGAAAGTGATTCCGGTTGAAGAACAAGGATTTCCTTTTTATCAGACTGAAATTTAAAACCAATATCAGGATAGCATAATGCAAATCTCTGAACCGTCTGTAAAATATGCCTTAACTCTATTCTGGGACTTTTCAGGAATTTTCGGCGGGCTGGAATTGAAAAGAAGAGATCACTCACGGTTACAGAAGTTCCTCTGGCAATTGCCGAAGGAGTTACATCAGAAAGTACTCCATCGGAAATGATAATCTCATTCCCTCCTTCCACTCCATTAATCGTGGATACTGCTCTTATTTTTGCCACTGAGGCTATGCTTGCTAACGCTTCTCCCCGGAATCCCAACGTTCCAATGCTTTGCAGATCGTCCGTTTTGCTGATTTTTGAAGTAGTGTGCCTGTGAAAGGCAAGTTCAAGATCTTCAGAGTCGAGTCCATCTCCGTTGTCAACAACTTGAATCGAAGCATTTCCACCCCCTGAAATGATAACTGATATTTCTGTGGCTCCCGCATCGATGCTATTTTCAATTAATTCTTTTACCACCGATGCAGGTCGTTCAACAACCTCACCGGCAGCAATTTTATTCCTAAGATCTTTTGCTAAAACGTGTATATTTCCCATATCATTCCATTAAACACCTGGCTTGGATTATCTGCCATCAAGGCGCAAAGACACCAAAATATTCAATAAAAAATAAGCCATACAAGTTGATCCAAGAAGCAGAGATTTAATCCTAATAATTTTTCTTCCTTTGTGGCTGATGTTAGAATCATCATAAACTTTTAATCACTTTTTCGACTATCTCTGCCATTTCATCCCTTAATTCTGTGGCGGAGGATTTCAAATCCTTGACATGATGAGTCATCTTATCACAAAATGACTTATCCTCAATTCCCTGCAAATTGATTAATACATTTAATGCTGCCCCCCTCAAACCTGCCAAAGATGCTTCCGCTGCAACACCTGCATCGCTGACGGAATTGGGGTTACCTCTCGTTGCCACCACTTTTGCAAGCTCCAACGTTTCCAGACACAATTCGCACACTTCCAACGGAACTTGTGTGGCATTTTTTGTTGCTTCTTGAATTGCTTTATTCCGTACCAGCTTTTCTTCACCGGTTTTCTTTTTCATTCGAAAAACAGACATCACTGCATCAAAAGCCCTCGTATCTTCATCCACAAGTGTGGCTAACCTATTCTTTAATTCTTGGGATTTAACTCCAATTTCCTCCATTTCCGATTTATACGTTTCCATCCCTTTTTTACTGTGAGTCAGGGAAGCAACCATGCTGATGAGAGCGCTACCCAAACTCCCGATCATAGCCGCAACCGAACCACCTCCTGGCGCCGGACTGTCTGTTGATACTTCATCAATAAAATTGTTTAAAGACATACTCGCCAGTGAATTCCCCTCCATCACCCTGTTTTCCACAATTTTTTCGTTTGGATCAAATTCCGACACATCGTTCAGTCCGAGAGAGTCGACGGCTATTCTAACCAATTCTTTTTCGGTTACACCCGTTGTTTTTCCCTGCTTGTTCAGATAATACCGACCTGCCATCAACATCGCTTCAAGGGGAATGAGACCGACAATTTCACTTCCCGTTACCCTGAGCCCCCTCTTTCTTGCCGCTTCCCTGATCGTTTCAAAAACAACATGGGGAGGTGTTACATGATAATTAGTCAGGTTTATGGAAACTTGTGCCTTCTGGTATTCATCAATGACCCAGCCGACTGCTTTGCACTCTTTCAACAATCCAAGAACTTTTACAATTTTCCCATCTTCATCCCGAATGATTTTCCCCTCTTTATCCCGTTTTGCTCTCCCTTTCTCCCTGATACCCAGAGCAATATCATGAGCTATTTTTCTGTCCGTAGTGTTCAGGTTGACATTATAGGCAATTAAAAATTCCCTAGCACCCACGGCAATAGCTCCACTTTTGGAATTGAACTCTACTTCCCCAAAATCAGGGACCCACTCGGGATCTTTTAATTTTTCTTCCAACCCTTCATATTCCCCCTGACGCACGGTAGCCAAGTTTTTTCTTTCAGGTCGCGTGGCGGCATCCTCATAAAGATAGACAGGAATCCGGAGTTCACGAGCGATTCTCTCCCCTACTTCCTTAGCGATTGTGACACAATCATCCATGGATACGCCACGAACCGGTACGAAGGGACAGACATCTGTTGCCCCCATTCTCGCATGTGCCCCGGAATGATGACGCATATCGATCAACTCGGAGGCAGTTTTAACAGCTAAGAAGGCAGCATCCTTCACGCCTTCAGGACTACCAATAAATGTGACCACCGTTCTATTCGTGGCGTCACCCGGATCCACATCCAAGAGCACCACATCCTCAACACTCTCTATCGATTGCGATATGGCATCAATTATATTCTTGTCCCTCCCCTCGCTAAAGTTTGGGACACACTCTACAATCTTTTCCATATTATCTTTCTATTTAACTATTCAGTTTGTGTTGACTACTTGCGGACCTGAAAGAACCAAGAGCCAAGACCCAGAACATAGTACAAGGAACAATTCACGGGTAATTGGGGAATGACTGTCATTTTAGATTTGTAAAAGAAAGGCTCAAGGTGAGTCCCCTTTCTGGATTACTAATCGGACACCTTGTTGAAGATGGTAGCAAGGATTGCCTTAATCTCACCGGACTCCTTCACCAATCTTTTTACTGCCTGTTGATTTCCCATCTTGGTTCGTCCCATAATCCGTAGCCAGTAATTTGATTCCAGAGCCTCTTTCAGAGAAATACCAATTTTATATCTGTAATCAGCACGGGAGTTGGTTGCTTGAGATTCTTCATAGTTTGCACCGACAGAAGTTCCTGATTTTGCAAGTTGGTACCGAACTACATCATTCTCCTTCACATAAGAAACAGTCTTCAATAGAAGTATTATATTTACTGCGAATTCAAACGTTCTTTCTGAGAGGTTAATAGCATACCCTGATTGTTCTTCAGATACCTGATAATTTAGAGGGCTTGTATCCTTCACAATGTATATTTTCATTTTCTCCTTCCTTTTCATAGTCTTTTCACCATTCATTACCATTCAACCCCCTTCGTATTTTTTTCTTGGTTCTTGGCTCTTGGTTCTTCATGATCTATTCCTGCTATTCAAAGCAAGATTCTATGATTGAATAGTTATCTTTCCGCTAACATTCTTAAATATTTAAAAATAAATATGACCAAACCTAAGAGTATCAGAAACCACACGAGTGATCTTTTAGGCATTTTTCTATCAAGAATTCTCTTAAACCTGATTTCATGTTTCACGACACCAGTCCAAAGGTAAAAATGGCGGAAAAGAATTTCACAAAGGGTCCAATAAATGCCCAAAGAATTGACCTTCCTGTCAGCATACCAAATAAAATTAACCCCATCAAAATCCACGGTCCATGACGTTCCAACTTGTAGGTGATATGGTCATATTCCGGTGGTAACAATCCCCACAAAACTTTTGAACCATCCAAAGGAGGAATGGGTAAAAGATTAAACACAGCAAGGGCAAGGTTTATTTTGAGGCTCATGAGTACCATATTTATTATTTTTGCTGATAACAGACTATGTCCGAATCCTGATGAAACCATGGTCGTCAATAACATCCCGGATAATAAAGCAATTGCCATGTTCGAAGCAGGGCCTGCAAGAGCAACCCAGAGCATCCCTCGTTTAGGATCGGAAAAATATGCGGGATTTACCGGCACCGGTTTCGCCCACCCAAAATGAACCAGAAACAGCATCAATGTCCCAACCGGGTCTAAATGGGCTAACGGATTCAGGGTCAACCTTCCCTGCATTCTTGCTGTGGGATCCCCAAATCTTGCAGCCACAAATGCGTGAGCATATTCATGAAAAGTGATTGCCACAAGAATAGGAGGTATTAATATAAATAAATTAACCATTACCACCTCGGATGGAAAGTTTTGTGAACTTCCTTTAAATAACTTTTATCCAAATGAGTATAAATCTGTGTCGTACTGATATCGGCGTGACCCAACATCTCCTGGACAGCTCTTAAATTTGCACCACCTTCCAACAGATGGGTAGCAAAAGAATGTCGTAATGTATGAGGACTTACATTTTTTTCTATACCCGCCTTAGTTGCATACGCCTTAACCAGAGGCCAAACACCTTTTCGTGTAATTTTACCGCCCCGAACGTTGAGAAAAAGAAACTCGGTTCTTTTCCCTTTTTTAACAAGTTTATGGCGGGAATCATTTATATATTTTTCCAGACAATAGGCAGCTTTCCCACCCATGGGAACAAGACGTTCTTTCATCCCCTTGCCCAATACTTTTATCACTCCCTGATTTGCAAGTAAATTTACCAGTCTCAAGTTTACCAGTTCAGATACTCGCAATCCTGAAGAATAAAGCAGTTCTATCATTGCTTTGTCACGTATTCCGGTTGATGTTGATGTATCAATAACAGCCAGCATCTTTTCAATCTCGTTTACTGTCAATACGGTCGGTAATTTTTGGGGTAGCTTGGGGGCTTCCAACTGCTCGGATGGATCAATGGTGGAATATTTTTCGTCTAAAATAAAAGTATGATATGATCGAATCACAGAAAAATTCCTTCGAATAGAGGATGACTGCAGATGTAAATCTGCTAACATGCGAATAAACGCCCGAACATGCATGGGTTTTATATCGTCCAGAGTAGAAACCATGTTGAAATCTGAAATGAATTTGAGATATCTGGAAATATCGTGCTTGTAAGCTTCGAGGGTGTGGGGGGAAAGATTTCGTTCGATTCTGAGCGACATGAGATATTCAGGAAGATAAGTCTCCATTATTTTACGGTTATACTTTATATCTGATGGTAAGTGGTTTCTTCTGAATCACTGAGATAAGTTATAGTTAAAAAAATTCCCAAACTACTCACCATGAACCGCCTGTGCAATTTCAGCTAATAAATGAAAATTGTTCACATTTTCTACTGCCGTACCTGTCACAATGAAACCTGCACCAGCTTCAACTTTTTCCCTCGCTATATCTGGGGATCGAATTCCACCCCCTACGAACAATGGCAAATCAACTTCTCTTTTCATCGCAGTAATAATTTCGTTTGGGACAGTCCTTTTGGCGCCACTTCCCGCTTCCAGATAAAGAAGTTTCATGCCCAAATATTTTGCTGCCAACCCGTGAGCAACCGCCAAATCTGTCCGATTCAAGGGAAGGGGTCGGGTACTACTCATAAATTCAACCGTAGAATTCCCGCCTCCATCAAATAACAGATACGCTGTTGCAATTGACTCCAACCCGAGATCCTTTACAATTGGTGCTGCGATCACCTGTTCCCCAATCAGGTAATTAGGATTTCTACCACTAATCACCGACATAAACAAAATCGCATCGAAATGTGGACCCAATTGGTTTACAGCACCCGGAAATAAAATCACAGGTAAACTGGAGAGTTCTTTTATTTTAGCGGCACGTTCATGGTACTTCCCATCCATGAAAAGGCTTCCTCCAACAAGTATTGCATCTGCACCACTTTCATGGACAGCTGCAACTAATTCGTCTATAATCCCATCATTTTTCCGATCCGGATCCACTAGGACTATGTATCCTGCCCCTTTTTCTTCTTTAATCTTTAATAGGTTTTCAAAGACATACATTATCTTGAATATCCTTTCAAAAAGGTAATAAATTGATCCATATCTTCCTTTACACTTTTTTCCGTTACTGCAATTCTGAGAAATTTGGGGTCATCCTTTAGGATAGTGCCTGCAAGGATACCCTGTTTTAATCCATCCTCAAGAATCTTTTGAGCATCCACCGGACATTTTACAACAAATTCGTTAAAAAATCTTTCCCCAAATTGTAGATGAAATCCTGAAAGATTACTGATTTCGTTGGCGAGATAGTGAGCTTTATTAAAACAGAGGTTTGCCACTTTCTTAAATCCTTCTTTTCCCATAAGCGATAAATAAATAGCCGCTGCAAGGGCAACCAATCCCTGATTGGTGCAAATGTTAGAGGTGGCTTTTTCACGACGGATATGCTGCTCCCTTGTCTGCAACGCCAAGACAAAACCCGGTTTTCCATCCACATCCTTCGCAGAGGCAACCAATCTTCCGGGCATTTTCCTGACATATTTCATTTTTCCGGAAAATAATCCAAGATACGGACCTCCAAAAGAAACAGGGGTTCCAAAAACTTGTCCTTCTCCTGCATAAATATCGGCATCCCACTCACCGGGAGAAGCGAATAACCCATATGATAATGGATTCCCGGATACAACAAAAAGAGTGGGGTATTCTGAAATCAACTTACCAACTTCGTGCCCGGATTCGATCAACCCGAACCTGTTGGGGGACTGGATAACGACAGCAGAAACATTATCATTTAACCGGTCCTTTAACCAATTAAAGTCAAGAAATCCATTTTTTGCGGGTATTATTTCAACATCGATATGAGAATTTTGTAAATAAGTATTTGTCACACGAATATAATCATCAAAAAGACCTTCCGAAAGGAGGACTACCGACGCATTGTTGACACGGTTTGCCAAAAGACAGGCTTCTGCCACGGCTGAAGCGCCATCATAAAGAGAGGCATTGGTTACTTCCATTCCTGTAATATCACAAATCATGGTCTGAAATTCAAAAATCGACTGAAGGGTTCCTTGACTTACTTCCGCTTGATAGGGTGTGTAGGAAGTTGCAAACTCAGACCTGGAAGTTAGCGCCGAAACAGCTTCAGGAATGAAATGATCATAAGCGCCTCCCCCCACAAACGAAATCAACTCCTCGCCCGTAAGATTTTTCTTCGACAAATTGGTAAGGTCCCTTGTAACCTGAAGCTCTGATTTTGAAGAATCAAGGGAAAAAGATCCATTTTTAAGATTGGTCGGTATGCCTTCAAGCAGTTCATCGAATGTGGATACCCCAATGACATCCAGCATTTCCCGTTCAATTTCTTGAGTGTACGGAACGAAATGGGTGGGTTCAGGCAATGATTTTCTCGTAGTCATCTTTACTTAATAACTTTTTAATCTCTTCCAGTTTTGAACATTTTATTTTCACCAGCCAACCCTCACCGTACGGGTCTTCGTTGACTTTTTCCGGTGAATCTTCCAGGGTAGTGTTCACTTCCAATATTTTTCCCGATACAGGCGCATTGAGATCGGCAACCGTTTTGATCGCTTCAATCGTTCCAAATGGTTCTCCATACTCAATATTCATATTGATTTCAGGAAATTCCAAGAAGATAATATCACCCAACTCACTCTGAGCAAAATCGGTGATACCCACCGTTGCAATTTCTCCATCCAACGATATCCATTCATGAGAATCCGTATAAAAAAGGTGTTCAGGTATGTTCATTATCCCTCCGTGTAAACTTTGTCTAATTTGATGTATTACCCTGCTTGCCCAGCCTCCCTGCAGGCGGCGGACGGGACCACAGCTATGTTCCTATATCGCCTGTCTGCCGACAGGCAGGGAATTTCAATGTTTCCGGTAAAATTTTAGATTTATGATTTATTAAGCGTTTTTAATGCCGAAGTTAAGATTGCAACGAACTCATCCGACTCCTTAATCAGGAATTCAAGTTCCGTATCTGGTCTAATCAAGTCAATATCTTGAATAAATGTAAGCCAAAAATTACTTTCGTCTGATTCTTCTAATACAATTTTTATTTTGTTTTTGTCCCGACACGAGTGTCGGGATTGATTTTGCTCTGTTAACAGCCCTGTAATTGGCAGCCACTGAAGACGACGCTTTCAAAAGTTGATATGCCACCCTGCCTGTCGGCAGACAGGCACATCTGCTGTTTTCGATCTAGGAAACTTTTCAACTACCTTAAAAACTCCAATTGCAAACTGTCGGGTTCTTCTGAGTAATCCTTGTTTGTCCATTTAAATCTAAAATCTTAAATCACAAATCTTATATCGATTAAAAAACATTTTTAATTAATTTGCTCCAAAAGAGATCCTCTGGATCGTAGCTACTTTCTTACTGGAAATTCAAACGTATCGAGAAAAGCGGTACTAAATTTACCTTCCCGGAAGTTTTTATCTCTCATAATTGCCTGATGAAACGGTATGGTTGTTTCAGGTCCTTCAATAATTGTCTCTTCGAGGGTACGTTGCATTCTGTTAATAGCGCTTGGTCGATCGTCTGCGTGAACTATAATCTTCATAATCAGACTGTCGTAATAGGGTGGAATTTGGTATCCGGCATAGACATGCGTATCCACACGCACTCCCGTTCCACCGGGCGCATGAAAGCTTTCAATCAATTTTGGGGAGGGCATAAAGTTTTTTTCGGGATCCTCCGCATTTATTCTACATTCTATTGCATGTCCTCGAAGTTTTATCGATTTCAAGTAATCAGGGCATTTCTCACCTGCTGCCATATTGATCTGCATTTTCAACAGATCTATCCCGATAACCATCTCAGTGACCGGGTGTTCAACCTGAATTCTTGTATTCATTTCCATGAAAAAAAATTGCCCATCATCCCCGAGTAAAAACTCCACGGTTCCCACTCCCCGATATTGAATATATTCCGCACCCAGAATTGCCATCCTCCCCATTTTTTCTCTTAGTTCATCGTTCAAAACGGGTGATGGAGATTCCTCGATTAATTTTTGATGACGGCGCTGAATTGAACAGTCTCTTTCACCCAACTGAATAATATTGCCATACTTGTCAGCCACCACCTGGATTTCAATATGGTGGGGATTCTCCATGAATTTCTCAAGATAGAGGTCACCATTGTTAAATGCTTTTAAAGACTCGGTACTTGCCATATTAAAAGCGTGTTCCATCTCCATTGGTTTATGGACAATCCTCATACCTTTTCCACCCCCCCCAGCAGATGCTTTTAACATAACGGGGTATCCTATTGTTTCTGAGAGCTTTCTTGCCGTGGTAGCATCTTTTACAATTCCATCGCTACCTGGGATTACGGGGACACCTGCTTTTTTCATGGTCTTCTTTGCTTCAGCCTTTTTCCCCATTGCCTGAATAATCTCTGCTGTAGGTCCGATGAATGTAAACTCATTATCTTCACAGACCTGAGCAAATTCGGGATTTTCGGCTAAAAACCCGTACCCGGGATGGATGGCATCGCTATCCGTTATCTCTGCAGCGCTCATGATACTGGGAATATTCAGGTAACTACTCTGACTGTCCGGTGGTCCAATGCAGACGGCTTCGTCCGCAAACCGGACGTGTAGTGACAGTTCATCAGCCGTAGAATAGACAGCTACGGTGGAAATACCTAATTCATGGCATGCCCGGATTACCCTGAGAGCTATCTCCCCTCGATTGGCGACTAATATTTTTTTAAACATAGAGTGATAATGAACTTTTAGTCAAATTGGTGAAATTACTCGTAACTAAAGTGCTGGAATGAAAATTGGTAAAAATTCAGACAGGTTTAACAAGAAACAGAGGCTGACCATATTCCACAGGTTGGGAATCTTCTGTTAATATTTTCATGATTTCACCCGCAACTTCAGCCTCAATTTCGTTCATGATTTTCATTGCCTCAATGATACAGAGCGGCTGTCCCACAGTCACTTGATCTCCAACCTTCACAAATGGAGAGGTTTCCGGAGAAGAGGCGCTGTAGAAAGTGCCCACCATAGGCGCTGTAACTTCAATCATACCATCTTCCGGCGTAGTGGCAGAAACGACTTCGACGCCTTGTCCGGGAACAGGGGATTTCACTTCCACCGGGATGGACGAGTCAACATGAGTTGGATTTCCTACAATTCCCGGATTTTTAGACACACGAAATTTTCGCCCCCAGAAATTTACCTCGATCTCGTTGACGTTACTTTCTTCTAATATCTTTATGATCTCTTTTAGTTTATCCTGCCACATATTACCTCACACGTTCGGAGTATTTCCCCGTTCTTGTGTCAATTTTCAATTTATCTCCCACATTGATAAATAGGGGTACGGAAAGAGTGTATCCGGTCTCAAGAACTGCTGGTTTTGAACCCCCTGCGGCTGTATTTCCTTTTACACCGGGATCGGTCTTTTTGACTTCCAATTCAACAAATACAGGAAGTTTAATCCCAATGACTTCCTCCCCCACAAAGGATACTTCTACATTCATCCCCTCTTTTAGAAGATTGCTCTCATCTGTAACATTATCCAGGGGAATAGATACCTGATCAAAAGTCTCATTGTTCATAAATATAGCAGAATCGCTATCGGAATACAGGTATTGCATTTCGTTTGTGTCCACTCTGACAGGAATTATCTTTTGACCCCCTCGAAATGTCACGTCAATTACCTGACCCGTCACGATATTCTTGAGTTTGGTTCGAACGAATGCCCCCCCCTTCCCAGGTTTGACATGAAGGAATTTTATGATTTTCAACCGGTGACCTTTATACTCGATCACCAACCCGTTTCTGATATCTGCTGTCGTCGCCATTATGTCTTTCCACAGGATCCTTTGGAGAAGCTACTGTTAATAGGGACGAATTTACAATGTCACCTATGGAGAAACAAACCTAAGTTTGGCGTAAACCCGTAACCGCATACACTCCATCAACCGAAGACCACCTCCGTACAGCAGCTTCGCCATGATCAAATGATACCCGTGCATCGGGTTGAAAACCGACTTCACTTCATCTTGTGTCATCACGACCGGAATATGATCATATTTCACCACAGGTCGGGGTTTAGGGAGAATTTTCCCGCCTGCCGGACGGGCAGGGGTGAGGTTTAGTTCTTGTTTTCAATAGGCTGTTCTCTTAAACTCCCCTGTAACAAAAAGGTTGTTTCAATATGTGGATGACATACAGGATATTTTCCGCTTTTTTAAGTGATGGATAAGAATATGCGGAATAATTTCCAAGCTATCCTGCCCAAACTAACGTCCAGTCAGCCTGCCCACGCATATACAGTCAGACAGGGCGGGAAGGGTTATATCGTGGAAACTTTTCCATTGATTGACGAGTTAGGTCAAAATAATAATGAATTTTATTGAACCTCATATAGAATTTGATACAAAGAAACCATTTTATTCAATTGTTGTAGCATATGCTGCTCAAGTACACGGTCTATTGGATCTATCTGCTAGGGGAATGCGAAATCTATTCATTAAAGCAGAAAGTAACCTTCAGCAGGATGTTGAAGAAGCTAATGAGAAAATTAAAGAGTTCTGTGAAGGGATTAATGATGGTTATAAGGAGCATGTCCAAGCCGTTTTGCAGTCTAAATCGTCTCCAATTGTAGGTGTCCAAAGGCTTGGCAGTGTTTTTGATAAAGGGCCAAAAGTAAATACATCACTTCTTGCAAGTGCTATTATTTCAGATCCTAAAGTTTCCATGAACTTTTTTGGTAGTTTGTCAGCGGGAGCCTTATTAATAATGGCTTGGGAGTTAACAGGTGCTGATCATAATCACGAGCCACTTTGGGAATTTCTACGCCATTGTAGGAATGCCGCTGCACATAAAGGTCACTTTAATTTGATGAGAAATGAACCTCGAAGGCTCGCTCAATGGCGCTCATTAAAAATCGACAAATCCCTTCATGGAACACTTCTTTTTTGGGATAACCAGAAGCGTGGATTTTTAGGGCCAGGGGACGCCATTTATCTTCTGTTAGATATTGAAAAAAATCTACTAAAGACCTAACAAACGGTTCAACCGGATTTTTTTCCGCTGTGCTCCAAAAAAAACGGTTAACCTCAGCGTTATCTGCGTGAAGAAGATGGATGTAAGCTATACGGATAATCTCGAAGGCTTCACTGCCGACCAATTACAAGGTTTCTTCGTCGACTGGCTAACGTATCCTGATGCCGAGGCGCATCTTCGCATCCTTGCCGGCAGCTACAAGGTATGGCTGGCCATGGATGGTCAGCAATGCGTTGGCCGAATCAACGCCATTTCGGATGGTGTCTTCTATGCGTACATTCCTCTCTTGGAAGTCCTACCCGCGTATCGAGGGAAAGGTATTGGTCGAGAACTCGTCAAACGTATGATCGATAGTCTTTCAAGCATGTACGCGATTGATCTACAATGCGATGAAACTCTAAAGGGCTTTTATCAGCAACTTGGGTTTTCAAGCAAGATCGGGATGATTATACGCAACCGTGAGCATTCAAAAGCAAATGGGCAGATAACAAGAGAATGAAGCTTAGTTGGTTCTCTGCGCGGCTTTGCCGCGCTCAGTCCCAGGTAGCTTATTTTCGCCGTTAATCACTTAACTTTTCCACCTGTCCGAATGATGGCAGGCAAGAAGGATAGTTCCGAAAAACCTTTTCCATCTCTCACCACAAGGTGCTTGCGTAATGTTTAACAACGTTATACAATACAACCATGGAAACCAAAGATGAATTTATCACTCTTCGTGTATCCCCATCTCTCAAGAAATCCTTAGAAGTGCTTACTGAAGCCGATCGCCGCATCTTATCGGACTACCTCCGCATTGTGTTAGAAGACCACATATCACACAAGGGCAAGAAAAAAAGACGGAAGAAGTAAGATTTGCCCACATATTCACAAAGAGGGACAAAAAGCGCGTCTGGTGGTACGCTCGTGGGGATTGGGGAACTCACCGCTTTCTTGCTGACACATCCGTAGCTCTTAGCAGTGTCCATCACAAACGACGGGTGTTGAAAGATCCAGGTGAGGATAAGGATGAGCTTCGTGTTTCCCTCGGGGCTAAGTCATCCACGGCTGACAGTCTGGCGATCCAAGAAGCTAAGGCCCCTGGGGTATTATCATGAGGGTGAATTTGAATCAAGAACACTGACTGAGTTTGGTCCCGTGGTACTAAATAAATCTTACTATCCAGCCACGGTAAGCTTGTTCTGTTCGATAAGCGTAATGATGATACCTTAATACTTGACGTATCTGATCCATGAGTTTCAGGTCTGGGTCAGGAACAAATTTAGGTTGAAAATTGTATGGTAATTTCATAATCTTACCCGTTAATTATGTTAAAATTCTATGCTAACCATATTAAAGCAATTATACATAGACAAACACCAATTATTATTCCCTGCCTGCCGGCAGGCAGGCATATTCCGATCACAATATATCAGTAGATGGTTATTATTTCCAGTCTATCCTGCCCGATCCGCCAGACTTCGGCGTGAGCTCAGTCGAACGCTGGTGGATCGAAGGCCTGCCGAAGGGTAGGGCTGCTGCGGTAGGGATAGGGCACAACGCATCGTGCCCCTGCGTAGTGGCAGATAATACTCACACATGGTCAAGGAAGGACGCAAGCACGAAAAACCTATACACTGTCCTGATTTCCGCCCTGTTGGGCACCACCACGGCATTCGGTCAACTGGCTCAGGGACCCGCCAGCGGATCGATCCCGGGGGGTGTGATCGTTTCCACCGATTCCTATCCGGGTGTGTCGGCCCAGTTTGACGCTCTTGCCAAGGGTCCCTCTGTCAGCCATGGGTGGGATATCAACCCTGTCGTAGAGCCGCTCCCCGCACCCGCAGACTTTCCACCAGCGGCAGCCCCGGAGGGATCGAACTACATGGAAGACCCCTCCGTAGCGCGCACCTTCCAGGGCTCGCGTTCCGTTACCCTATCCAGCTCAAACAATTCCATCAGTTTCCCGGGCATACCGGACTTAGGAACCAGGTTTCCACCAGATCCGTATGTTGCGGTCGGTCCAAACCACTTGATGGCGGTGGTGAACTCCCGGTTCCGCATATCTGATAAATCAGGAAATACACTGAAAACTATCGATGCAAAAGACTGGTTACTGAGCGTCTATCCAGGGCTTTCCCGACCGTTTGACCCAAAGGTTCATTACGACCATTTTGCCAATCGCTGGATTATGGTATGGCTGGGTCGCAGCCCGAGTGTCTCGTATTATCTCGTCTCAGTCTCAGATGATGATAACCCGCTGGGCACATGGTATAACTGGGCTCTTCCGGGGAACGTTAACGGGAGTGACCTTGTTGGGCAATGGGTAGATTATGAGGGGGTGGGGTTCGATGACCAGGCGTTTTATATTACCTCTAATCAATTCACGCACTCCGGGTATTACGCTTATGTAAAGGTCCGGATCATGGCCAAGGCTCAATTCTATGCCAACGACGCCGGCCCCATAACCTGGACGGACTTCTGGGATTTGCGAGACCTGAATGGCTACGACATGTACTCGACTCGACCAGCAATCATTCATGGGACACCTGGTGAGTATTATCTCGTGGGAAAAC
Source organism: Fidelibacterota bacterium (assembly GCA_004124475.1). Taxonomy (GTDB): domain Bacteria; phylum Fidelibacterota; class Marinisomatia; order Marinisomatales; family SCKK01; genus SCKK01. The sequence goes on along the minus strand of SCKK01000028.1, from coordinate 26,001 downwards.
CGGGTATCACACCCGGAACGTATTTCGTCCTCTACACCCTCTCCGATCCTCTGACTTCACCTGCTCTTTCCGCCGTTCACATCCCAGTAACGGAATGGAGTCTAGCGCCGAATGCGGGGCAGCTCGGCGGCGATGCTGCGATCGAAGGAGGAGGATGGTGGCTTACAAACGAACCGGTTTATCGCGACAGCTCGCTCTGGTTGGTCCATTCGGTGGCCAGCGGCCCCGGAAACCAGTACTCCAGTGTCCGCTACGTTCGCATCAACACCTTCACTGGGACGTTGCTGGAAGATGTTTCATTCGGGGCTGAAGGGTTCTGGTATTTTTATCCAGCCATTGTCGTAGACCGGGATGGGAACGTTGCCATCACGTTCAGCCGGTCCGGCTTGACCGAGTACGTTGGGGCCTATTTTACCTGGCGTCTGGCCTCCGATCCACCTGGGCTTCAACCTTCGGTAACCATGCAGAAAGGCAAGGCATATTATCAAAGAATTAGGAATGGACGCAACCGCTGGGGGGATTATAACGGCATAGCGCTGGATCCCGTGGATAGCACGACCTTCTGGATGTTTACCGAGTATGCCGAGACAGGCAATAGGTGGGGTACCTGGTTTTATGCGACTCAAGCAGTTGCTGTACCTCCTTTCTACGTTATAGAGGCTAATGTCTCACCCTCGTATGCGGACCCCGGAGTTGATTCAATAGTCGTGACTGTCCAGCTGGAGGGCATTACCTCCGGACTGACTCTTTTCGCGGAGATCGACTCACTCAATGGAAGTCCGATAGATACGGTGCAGCTCTTCGACGATGGTGCCCATAACGACGGCGGAGTGGGGGACAGTCTCTTTGGCAACATTTGGCCTGTACCTGCTGTTGAAGAACGACACTACTTTGTGGATCTTCAAGTCACTTTAGTAGAAAAAGCGGTCAGCTTTATACTAAACAATGCCACCCGCTTCACCACCATCGGCCCGGTTGTTTATGAGAATTTGGTCTATATTAGTAATGACACTCTCCCCAATCCTGGTGACATTCTTCTGTTCAGACTAGTTTTGAGAAATAATGGTTCAACGGGTACGGCACCCGATGTAAGTATTGAGTTAAGTAGCGATGACATTTGTGTATTGGTTCTCAAACATTTTATTGTATATCCAGTTGATGATATTGATGCTGGTGAAACTGTACTTATGACATATGATTACTACAAAATTGAAATAACAGATGATTGTCCGGAGGAAACGTATATTCCTATTCAGCTTTCTATTGCTAGTGAAGGATATTTCTTTTGGAGCGATAGTTTTACAATCCATGTTGAACCTGAGGTTGGTATTGCAAGTGAAGAAGGTATACTTCCTGAGGTTTATGCGCTTCATCAGAACTACCCCAACCCCTTCAACCCAATCACTACCTTGCGATATGATCTCCCTGAACGATCAGATGTCGTGCTGTCCATTTATGATATCTTAGGTAGACAAGTGAAGATAATAGTACAAGACGTTCAAGAACCAGGATTCAAGTCAGTTTTATGGAATGGTAGAAATGATCTTGACGAACATGTAAGTGCAGGAGTATATCTGTATTATATCAGGGCTGGTGACTTTGTGCAGACAAGGAAGATGGTATTATTGAAATAATATCATATGATACCAAAGGAAGGTTTATTCATCATAGTTCCCCTTTGTTGGTTCAAGGTTTAAACCTGATAACCCATCAGGTTTTTCATCATAAATTACTCTTCCCAGCAATGGGGAACATAGATATCGTTAGGTATCATATAATAAGGTATTATGAATAAATCAGTTTCGAGCAGTCAACAAACGGTGAATGAAAAGGTTATGATATGGAGATATCTTGATTTTACAAAATTTATATCGCTATTAGATAAACAGGCACTATTTTTTACCAGAGCAGATAAGCTACTAGATCAATTTGAAGGTTCTTGGACAAAAGCCAACCTGGAACGACTCTCCGCTTCTTTTAAAGATTATGTCAAAGGAGGAGAGAAAATTCTAGATTTTCTAAGAAAAATTAGAAAATACACTATTGTAAACTGTTGGCATTGGAATGAGTATGAATCTGCTGCGATGTGGGAATTATACATTAAATCTGATGCAGGAATCGCAATCCAATCGACCTTTGATTCTCTTATAAAAGAACTTGGAAAGAACGAAGTACAAGGCGTAATGAATATACATGATGTAAAGTATATTGATTTCGAGTCCTTTTCAATGCCCGAAGGCGACCTCATAGCTCCATTTTTTCATAAAAGAAAAAGTTTTGCACATGAGCAAGAAATAAGGGCAGTTATACAACAATTACCGATTAATAAATTAGGTCAAATAGATTGGACAATTAAACCGCATGATAGCGGTATATATATTCCTGTCGATCTAAATATTCTCATTAAAAATATACTTGTATCTCCTACAGCCCCTCAGTGGTTTATGGACCTAGTTGGTGCCGTTGTAAAAAAATATAACCTAGATAAACCGGTGAAACAATCTAGTCTAGCAGACCCTTCATTATTATGATTGAGTGTTTTATAACTACTTTAATTTCGGGTATGATACATAACAAATCACTCCAGCCGACGGTTGAATTAAACCTTCGGTAGTATAAATTTTCTTCTATATCACTAGGCTTTAGAACATTCCTTTTTCATCTTGCCCTGTGGAATAGGGTTCCCTCCCTGCCCGGCTGATGGCAGGCGGGAAGGATCGTTCCAAAAACCTTTTCCATCTCTCACCACAATGTGCTTGCAAAATGTTTAACAACGTTATACAATACAACCATGGAAACCAAAGATGAATTTATCGCTCTTCGTGTATCCCCATCTCTCAAGAAATCCTTAGAAGCGCTTGCTGAAGCCGATCGACGCAGCTTATCGGACTACCTCCACATTGTGTTAGAAGACCACATATCACACAACGGCAAGAAAAAAAGACGGAGGAAGTAAGATTGTACACATATTCTCAAAGAGGGACAAGAACACTGGCTGAGTTTTGCTCCCGTGGTACTAAATAAATCTTACTATCCAGCCGCAGTAAGCCTGTTCTGTTCGATAAGAGTAATGATGATACCTTAACACTTGACGTACCTGATCCATTAGCTCCAGGTCAGGGACCGGAGAGAATTTTGGTGAGGTTTTTTTCTTGTTTTCCATAGACTGTTCTCTTAAACTCCCCTCCAACAAAGGGGGCAATATTATGAAAATCTATTTCAACATTTTACTACTTATTGTGTTGCTGAAATCTGGTTGTGCGTATCATGTGATCCCAATGGACGATTCATATAAGATGAATCCGGGCGTAATTTCATCAAATACTGTATTTCAAGTTGTGTTTGACCAAAGTGGGGTTATATACCCTTTGTCTGATACACTTAGAGTACTACAGGCCCCAGATGAGATAGGAAATTATGCTTTCACAGTACGGAAATATATGAAGGATAGCCTTAAAATAAATCATTATGATGACGAGAAAGAGCTAGATACATTAGCAAAAAGAATAAAGGAATCTCTTGGTCCTGATACAAAGCTAATCATTCTTATTCACGGTTTTAGTAATAGCATACCTGATGCAAGAGGAACCTACGCAATAGCAAGAAAGTTTATAACTGAATACTATAAAGAAAATATAGACTATGTGTTTTTACAAGTTCATTGGGATGGACTATATCATCCAAAAGGGAGACCTAAAGAACTTATTTCATTATGGTGGAAAGCAGTAATATACTCCAAATTGGTTGGAATGAATGGTTTTAGAAAATTATTAAACCGATTTGAACCGACCACACCAATTAGAATTCTGACAACGAGTAGGGGAGCTGCTGTTGCTATTAGTGCATTTGCAAACCAAGAGATTTCAGAAGACTCAAGAAGTATGATCAAAAAATTTTATGATTACGATTTCGAATCTATACTTAATTCTAAAATCAATAAATTTACAAATGTACGTATGGCGCTAATTGCGCCAGCAATTGGAACATATGCTTTCGATAGTTTACCAAAAAATGGCTCCCCAATTAATAAAATAATTATTGGATTGAATGAAAATGATAAAATATTAAAGAAAGAATTTATACCTATGTTGAAAAAACTGAAGCTAGGGTATAAATTAGGATCAACAGCAGTTGGATGTGATCCTGACGTATTCAAGAAATTAGACAAAGATTTCCCCAATCTATTTGTAAGAGTTGAATTCAAAGATCTGGACGAACATGATGGTGGCTTATATCTAAAAAATACGGCTTTTAGAAAAGAGGTATTACCACAATTTTTGAAAGACTGATGTTTTTGATGGCAAATTTAATTAAAAGGTGAAGTAGGGGATGTATCGATAAAAATCCTAACAAAAGAATAAACTTAACCCCCAACAACCAGCTTTTTTCATTTACCTTTTTTTTTACAACTTCTTTATCATTCAAGTCTACCCACTATTGTTGGGGGCAAGTTATTCAAATCGTTAACGAGCAACAATTAATTAAATAAAAATCAATAATTAAAATTTGAAAGGAGGTAACAAAGATGATTTTTCACAATCGAAATCCATAAGAAGCTAAAGGTGAAATTTACAAATAGTGAAATTAAATTATTTCGTATTTTAGGTACTATAAAAATAAAAAAGTTTTTTAATTTAAGGAGTAAATATGAATTATCGACCTTGCATGACCAAGACAACGGTATTCGCGATTTTCATCATGTTGGTGAGTATATGGGCGTACGCGAGCTCGCCGGAACCCAAGGTGTCAAACGACGCCTCTCAGGAAAAAGGCGCAGTACAATCGATGGCTGAAACCGAGGTCAAAGCCACCGACAATCAAAGTAGTGAGGATTTAATCACCTTCAAGGGAATCTGTGACGGATCTGCTGCAGTTAAGCTCGAGGACGAGACGATCCTAGTGGCGTACGACGAGCTAAACACCCTATTCGCTTTCGCTACATCCGGGGGAATGCCGACTTATCGATTTGACCTCACAAAGATGTTGAATCTTAAGACTTCTGATGAGATCGACATCGAAGCAGCCACAGTTTCCGGCGAGCGCATCTGGTGGATCGGCTCTCATAGTCTTGACAAGGATGGTAAGGATGCACCGAACCGCCGCATGCTCTTCGCAACCAATGTCCCATCTCCTGATCTCAGTGATATGAAGATCGTTGCTGGACCTCTGGATTTGACCTACGTACTGTTGACCTCAACCGAAGTGGCAAAGGTTTTGACGGTCAGTGCTCGCCAGCAACCTCCGAAAAAAGGTGGAGTTAGTATTGAAGGCCTCGCTGAAAGTGCCGACGGGGGCCTCCTTGTGGGATTTAGATCGCCACTATCGGGAGCAAACGGCGTGACTGGAAAGGCGCTAGTTGTCAACCTTTTGCCAAAGGGTGATACGTTCGAAGTGCAGAGCGTAAGCCTGCTGGATCTGGGCAACCGCGGTGTCCGTGACATCGTCAACGACGGCACCGGATACATGATTGTAGCAGGACCCGTAGGTTCGGGAGGGAAGTTCGCGCTCTATGCTTGGAACGGGGCTGACCCCCAGAAACAGACTATGAGTTTGGAGGGCTTGAACGCTGAAGGCATATTAGATTTGGGCAGCCACTGGTTGATCTTGAGCGACGACGGCAAGATAAAGCGTGTGGACTACGAGGCTGACGATGGCGATCGGACGTGCGACAATATTCGCAAAAAGAACAGCAAAGGCGAAGCCCATCCGAATGTGTTCTTCCGCGCAACGATGATCCCAAAGTAATGGGCGCAATCCTGAAGAGGCCGCCCAACAACACGATCAGCAGATGATCGCCTGCTGCTGCTACAGCTTATAGTTAAGCCGTTACGTGATGAAGAAAAGAGAAAAAATATGCCAGATAAAGGCTTTATCCCAAACAAGTTGAAGCCATGGATAGAAGCAAGGAAGAAATATCACTTGACTCATGCGCAGATTCAAATGGCTCGTGAATTGGGATGAATTTCTTTATTATCCAAATGGCAATTATCCAAAATATGGATATGGAGGGTATCTTGTTCATGTCAAAGATTGGGCCTATGTACATGAATAAAACAACACACAACAAGGCGAACACAAACTTTAAGCTACCCAATAAAATAAACACAAAGTAAAATGCCTCCCGAACCTTCGGGGCTCAATTTGGTTATGAATAATATCAATTCAAGTTAACCGTCACAGACACTTATGACTTTCAACAAATATCGTTTTATTAGGAACACTTCGTATGAATTCTTAACAAATAAGAGTGTCTGTGACGGTAGAGTATCCGCAGGATGCTGTGCATACGATTAAATTATCCTGATGAAATAAACTCAATAATCTCTGTTGCTATTAATTGTATTCCCGATTTTAGTTTGGAATTTTAGATTAATCTCACAAGTTTCATTAAGATGTTACTTCCAGTTCAATTTGATTTTATCACCTTAGGGTTAGGCATTTTTCTATATGCGGAAATGCATTATCGCTTCAAGTATTTCCCTTTCAGCCGTTATTTCCGACGTGAACCGGAAATCCTTGCTGATACACCCTTTCGCCTCGATCCCGGAAAGCCACTACCTGTCCTCATTTTAGTTAAAGATGCTGATAAATATCCAATTATTCTTTCCTCAATCGATATCGAATTAATTAGTAAAAAAGGAAATCGTAAAAATTTTAAATACAAGAAAGATGTGGAAATCAATGATCGATGGTGGTACGAGACCATATTTTTAGATGTCGATGTACATTCCGGTTTGTGTAAAATAAATGTGGTATTCACTTATGAAATAAATGGGAAAATAAAATCCTGTATAAATCACAATCTTAAAACCTCTCCTGAAAAACCATTATCAGTATTCATTTCTAACGATCCTCTGCCTGGAGTTGATAAAGGTTGGCACTGGGGTGACCTTCATTACCACAGCTCGTACACAGAGGATTTTGTTGAGTTCGGAGCGCCATTGGAAGCAACACAATTGTCTGCCAAAGCTTTGGGCTTATCCTTTGTTTGCATTACTGATCACTCTTACGATATTGATAATCTACCCGGTTCCTGGTGGAGCAAAGACATTAATCTCACTAAATGGAAGGATTTTCTAAAGGAAGTTAATGAGCTTAATAAACCAGAGAAACCTGTCTTGTTACCAGGAGAAGAATTGACTACCTCCAACTCAGACAATAAAAATGTACATGCTCTGGTATTGAATCACCCTGAATTTCTCCCCGGTTCAGGAGATAGTGCGGAAAAATGGTTTCATACGAAAACAGAATTATCCATTAAAAATATCATCAAGATTAAAAAAGAAAATACACTAATAATTGCAAGCCACCCTCGCGAACCATTTTCAATTTTAGAGAGACTTTTTTTGAATAGGGACACATGGCACCAGACAGATTTAGAATTGAATGGTCTTAATGGATTTGAAATATTAAATGGACATTTTAACGATGGTTTTTACAAAGGATTAGATTACTGGATAGATATTTTGTTAAAAAAGCAGAAAAGCTTTATTTATGCAGGAAATGATGCCCACGGGAATTTTAACCGGTTCCGCCAAATAAAAATACCGATGGTAACTACTTGGGATAATCTAAATCATCTATTCGGAAAATGCAGGACAGGAATTTTACTGGATGGATCCCCTAATATCGATTCCATAATCCAATCACTAAAACAAGGTAAATGTGTGATTTCCGATGGACCTTTATTATCACTAATTGCTGAGAATGATACTGAAAGTGTAACTTTAGGTGATACGATTAATGGAAGTAATATAAGGATAAAAATTGGAAATGATTCAACTGTAGAATTCGGAGAATTAAAAGAAGTTACTCTTTATCTTGGTAATTTTCGAACGGCTAAAGAGACAGTAGTTTTTGCTCACCGATTTGATTTGAATACATACTCGGAAACGCTTGATTTTTCATACAATTTTAATGGAATATCAGGGTACATTAGGGGAAAATTGGTTTCAACCATCGATGAAAGAGATCACTATTGTTATACTAACCCTATCTGGGTGAACTATTCTTAGCAAACAAATTAAGTGCGACGTACTTGTCCCGTAGGGACTCCTTCGGAGGAAGTACCTCGCACTATTCCCAGCTGTTTCCATTACGAAAATCGAAAATTCCTAACCGATGAATTTAAAAAAGAGTGGAGAATAGTCCCCACTCTAACAATTTAAAAAGGGTTTAAAAGATCGATCTTAGATTACTTTATAAACCAATGCTCCGACGGTGAGAATAAGTGACACAAAAATCAAAGCCACACCTATATTCCCTTTTTTGATTTCCTCCCACTCGTCTATGTCGCTGGACAACCAGTCAAAGACTTTGATTGCGAGACCAATACCGAGAGAAAATCCGATGGCAGCTACGATCGACCACCCGATTGCTCGTAAATAACTGATCAGGGTTGCTTCAAGTCCAAATGGATCCATATCTCCTCCTTATTTTTTAAAGATATTGAATAAGTCTGGCAAATTGAGCTGTATTTATCTCCCCACTCATTAGCCGTTTTAAATCTTCTTTACTTGCTGTAGCGAGTAGCTCGAAGCCTTCACCAAGTGGTATTTGTACCCTGACAAAGAACACATCAGGTTCAATTCCAATCTTCATAGCTTCACCTGCTGCTATGAAACCGACAAGCATCACCATCTCAAAATTATTTCTATTACTTTTTAGATTGATGTAGAAAGCCTGTTTATCTTCATCCGCATCAACCAATTTCATCTGATCTACTTTGCATTCCACCCTATAGACCTCTGCTGATCGTTGTACCATTTTAAAATACTTAAAGTTAGCAAATACAGGCGTTGCTAATAAAACTGTGATGAAAAATATGAGTATTCTTTTTCCAGTTGCCATCATGCGCTGTTTAAAATTTGATACAAATTTAATTGTAAGGTTTATTACCTCCAATCAAATTCTATAATCAGTTGTAATCCCTCAGTCCGCAAGCGTTCGACTGAGCTCACGCCGAAGTCTGGCGGATCACCCATCTCTCTTTCCCTTTCGGAGCGCAGCGCCTGTCTGCCAGACGGGCAGGTACGCGCAGTGTCGGGGTGCCTGTGCCTTAGCCTGAATAGTTACAATAATTGTTCCACTATCTTATCCTATTCTTCTTTCTCCAATCTATGATAACAAATGGCAGATACACCGCATAAAAGTGGATTAATGCTGCGGCAGTTCCTGTCACGATATACCAAGGCCAGGGCCCCATGTAGTCGAGGATTGTCGGCATCGGGGGTTTTCCGCAAATCCAAAAATAGTTTGCATCAAGAATCAGGTTCACTGGGATAGTAATAATAAAAAACAGGAGTAACGCCACAAATGACCTCCGGAGGCTTTTCAGTGTTGGTCTTATCTTGTAAATGACTGTGGCATACACAAGTGCAACAATCATTAACTCGTGGGAAATCCAGAATCGAAAAAAATGGTAATGAGGAAAAGCCTGGGGAATATCAGGAGTGAATATCGATTGGAACATGGCGGATAATCCCCAAAAGTAAAGTACCTCATACACAAGATAATTTCGTTTCCACATAACCAGGGGTAAAGCAAGATTGGCGAATCGGCATAAATGAAATGGTAAGTGAAGTTTAGGATCAAATGTCCCTGCGATAATTTCGAGGGTGGGCCAGCTTAAATAACTCGCAGCAACTAGCCATCCCAGAGCGCTTCCCACACGTTGCTGCCATTTCTCTGAGAAGTTCCGCTTTGCGTACAATGGTAACAAAGTCGCAAGTCCCATGAAAATAACAAGAGAAATCGTGTGATAGATATCAAACGTCTGGAACGGTTCGTAATTAGTGAGATAGTTCCGGACCGTCTCGCGCACAATCGAGGTATTTTAAATACTAGTGGATCGTTTCACTAAAATCTTTGCAACACTATATGATAGTGCTTAAGTGTTAAAGTATTCATGTGTTGAGGTAAATTCAAGACGGGACAACATAAACACTTTAATACTCAAACACATGAACACTTAGCCTGATTTTCTGTAAACATTTTTGTGATACGCAGTACTAGAAGTCAGGGTTTGTCCGAGCCACTATATATCAAGTCTACTGTGATTCGAATCTTGTCCTTTTCGATGGTAAGTTGTCTATTCGTAGGAGTTACCTTAATAATGCGGACTTTATTCTTGCCAGTCTCCACTTCTACTACTTTTTGAACCGGCTCCGGTCCATTGAACTCGAACTTCGGCTTGTAATATTTCGCAATATCAACCTCTCCCACCTTTATTTTCTTTCCAAAAACCTTGATATAAATTTTGTAGATAGCCTTTTCAACAGTCATCCTTATTTTATTTGTTTCACCATCGTACGTCACCTTCACCTTGCTTTTCACTATGTTGCTGGTCTTAAAGATTCCAGCATTCAGATCAACCGAAGCAATGAACTGCGCAGACCCGGGCTCGAAGTCGAACTCGGCTTTCTTCACCTTCCAATTATATTTGATTCCCTGCTTTTTACCTTTTCCCTTAACCGGCCCTATCGCCGCAATGAATTCATTTACAGTCTTCTCAGATATGGTTACTGTTACATCGTCAGCTAATCCTTGGGAACAGAATAAGGTAAAAGCTAAACCTATACATATAAGATACTTCATTTCGAACCTCCGTTATTTTGGACTGTTTTTTGCAAGATCAATCTGCCAGGTACCGATCTTTCCCGCTGATCACCGTACGCAGAACCCTAACATTCTTAATGTCTACAGGATCAACCATAAACAAGTCTTCAGATAATACAACAAAGTCTGCCAACTTCCCCTCCTCCAATGTTCCTAATTTATCCTCCATAAATACGGAATAGGCAGCATTATAGGTATATGCTTTTAAAGCATCTTCCACATTAATTATTTGCTCTGGATACCATCCATCAGGATTATCTCCATCCAAAGTTTGACGAGTAACAGCTGCATAAATACCTAAAATCGGGGAGATGGGCGCTACGGTCCAATCCGATCCGAATGATAACGTTGCTCCAGCATCTAAAAGTGACTTGTTTGCATAACTGGTTTTTAAAACATCTGTACTTACCCTCTTCCCTGCCCATCGTCCATCGTCGATAATGTGGTAAGGCTGCATGGAGGCAATCACACCAAGAGAGGCAAATCTAGGGATAGCATCTGACGAAAGATGTTGAGCGTGTTCAATTCTATGACGGCGTTCTCGGAAAGGGTTCTGATGTGCAATGTACTCAAATACATCCAAAACCCAATCGTTTGCCTTGTCTCCTATTGCATGAATTACCAATTGAAGACCGGCTTTATCAGACGCCAAAAGAAGTGATTTTAATTCCGAGGAATCCGCAGCAACCAATAGTCCGGATGTGGAAGGATCATCTATATAAGGTTGATACATCCAGGCAGTCCGGGAGCCTAAAGACCCATCTACCATCGCTTTGATTCCCTTCCATCCAAGCCAATCATTTCCCCAACCGTTTGTCTTTCCGTAATCGATTAACTTTTCCCAATTGTCATTCCAGACAAACGCTTTAATCCTTATTTTCAATTTCCCTCGTTTATTTGAGCGTTGGAATGTTTGTAAATGGGACCACGTACACATATCATGGACCTGGGTAACCCCTTTGGATAATGCAAATTCCGTTGCTCGTTCAAGAGCTTCATCCTGCTCCTCTTCAGACCGTTCTGGGATGACAGCAGTAATAAGATCAATGCCTTCATCTTTAAGAATTCCGGTTGGAGTTCCTTCTTTATCACGGATAATTAGCCCTCCCGGAGGATCCAGTGTCTTAGAAGTAATTCCAGCTAATTTCAAGGCTGCGGAATTGGCAAGACCCATGTGCCCATCTAATCGGTCCACAAAAACCGGAATATTAGAAGTAATCGAGTCAATCCATGAGCGTTCCGGTAATTCACCTCCCCAATTCTCATGATCCCAGTCACCTCCCAATATCCAACGCCCTTCAGGGATCGTTGCAGAAAATTCCTTAATTATTCGGATAAAGTCTTTGGGTGTTTTTGCATGTCGTAAATCCACATTTGAGAGTTGATATCCCCCACTTATAAAGTGCGTATGACTATCGATAAACCCGGGGACCACAAATTTCCCTTCCAAGTCGATGATATGAGTGTTTGTAACTTTCAGCAACATCAAATCCTTTGTTGTCCCAACCACAAGGATGGTTTCCCCACTAACAGCAATTGCCTCTGCTCTTGGTGTATCAGGGATTCCAGTCCAAATATTTCCATTTGTATAAATGACATTCGGATTATTGTTATTACATGAATTCATGATACTACCCATTAGAACGATTAGTATGAGGAACGATTTTCCCCTTTTCAAAATTACCTCCTCCCTATTTTTTTTTGTAAGATTTTTTTCTCAAGGCAGCCATGGTTTTCCACGCCAATTTCGGCAGACGGTCGAGTTCATTGAACTGTCCTGCCCCTTTTAGCCACTCTCCCCCATCAATCGTAACAACTTCACCATTAATATAAGATGAACCATCACTAACCAAAAAGGTAGCCAGATTCGCCAATTCTTCATGTTCCCCAAAACGACCGAGAGGAATCCGTTTTTTCATTCTATTTTCCAACCCAAATCCGGGAGGAACGAGCCGTTTCCACGCACCTTTAGTTGGAAAGGGACCTGGAGCAATAGCATTGGTTCGAATGCCATACTTTGCCCACTCAACTGCTAAAGATCGTGTCATGGCAAGGACGCCTGCTTTCGCTGCTGCAGAAGGAACAACATAGCCAGACCCCGTCCATGCATAGGTGGTGACAATGTTTAAAACTGTGCCACCCTTATTTTTGATCATTTCCTTTCCTACAGCCAAAGTACAATTAAATGTCCCATGTAATACTATATCAACAATCACCTTAAATCCTCCGGCGGTGAGTCGCTCCGTTGGACTGATAAAATTCCCTGCTGCATTATTCACAAGTACATCGACGGAACCAAATCCTGCTATTGTCTTTTCAACCATTTTACTCACTTGATCATAATCTCTAACGTCACATTGAATAGGTAGGACTTGTGTCCCGGTTTTTCTAATTTTATCTGCCGCTTTTTCCAGTATATCCATTTTTCTGCTTGCAATAACCAAGTTTGCGCCCAACTCCCCAAACCGGTGAGCCATCGACTTTCCAAGACCTGTCCCGCCTCCCGTGACAATGATCGTTTTATTTTTCAACAAGTTTAGTTCAAACATTACGATTGGAATTCAAGTTTATTTTGGTATGAATATTTTGCCTATCACAACCGGATGAGGATTGATTATTGTCTATCGTGACAAGGCAAAATAAGAATAGATGTGTCTATAATCTACAATTTATTAAGATTGATTTGGGATTAATGAGAAAATTAAAAAAACAACTAAGCTCATTTGTGTGAGACATTTTACAATCAAAAATATGCAATACCAAATCAACGTTCACTATAGAACCCGGGGCCGAACTCCCCGCCTGACCGGCGGGCAGGGAACCGGCACGGCCTCAACATCTGAGGGATTTTAAGGAATTTGCTATTATTGTCTATCTCTTTAATATTATGCGAGTTACCGAATATCCCGTTTTGGTTTTACCTTCATATTGACCCGTAAATTTCTTAAATTAGGTTACATAATTCTGGTATCTATCTGTAGATTCAAGTACTAATCAATTAATAAACGCTATACACGGTTGTAACCCATCTTCCTTTAAAATAAACGTCGATTTGTGGGTTTCACAAACAAGATTTTTAAGGAAAGCAGGACTCCAGGATCGATATTTAATTCATAGCTTAAGGCACACATATGCTACGAATTTGTATAAGGCATCCGGATAGAATCTTCGTTTGGTATCACAGCAATTAGGTCCCATTTTCCTAGAGCAGCTGTTCATCCTTGAATTTGAAATATAATTCGCGCCCAACCCAGGCATCGGTGGCAGCATAGTTTATCTGCTTAATGGACAGTTCCTTTGCGTTCCAATTTGCCGTGCGTGCCTGTTTCGATATCCTAAAACCCAAAAAGAGTGCTGTTAACCCTCGAAGGCCGTGGTGTGGTACATCAGCCCGTTGGGCAATTACACCCAGATCTATGACTGCTTTAGGGTCAAACGGGGATAGTTGCATCAAATCTGCCAGATCGCGATCAAGTGCAACGCCGCATTTGATAATATCTGGATTTGACAGGATATACAATATACATTCGCAGAGTCCAACCTTATTTAACTGAAAAATATAAATAGCATCATTTCCCGCCAACTGTAGAATGGACGGTAAATGAACCTCGCCTTTACGGAACGAAGGCCGCGTCTCAGTGTCAAAACCAATGACATTTTCTTTAAGCAGAGCGTCACTAGCCCGATCGGCATCATTTAAAGATGCAACGACGTGAATCGGTCCATCATACTGATGAAGCGGCAGATCGTTAATTTCTTTTTTAGTTAATTTTTGGTAAGAGGACCGCATTTGTTCGGAGTACGGTTTGAGTTTTGGCCTATAAATAGCCCTGGAATTCTGTCTTGATTAATCAGACATCCTTCCCACCATTCCCGTAAGAGATAGTTTCACCTTCTTCAGTCGGATCTACACAAGTTGTGAATAGAATCAGAAGTGGAGGTATTAGTAATAATATCTTCATCCGATCCCTTCTGGCGGAGGTTAATTAAATCTCTCACAAACCGAATTTACTACACCAACAATAAAAAGCAACAAAAAAGGGGACAGCTCTAATGAACCCTCCCCTTCTTTAGCCGCAGAAAGTCAGTGTTATGACTTAAATTAAATCTAACTTCTCATTAATCAAATTGCAATGCTAATTCTGTATGCGTATTTCCAGGTTCTTTTAATGGAAGAGGTCTTAATGCCCAAATCTTTAATTAAAGGAGCGGATAATTTAAACAATACAATCTTCCTTGACTGCACAACGGTTGAGTTCGCCTGCATTTTGGAGCGGGAAGGAAAAATGTTAGGTAGAACGATTTGTTATGTGTTCTTTTCATTTTTATTTTCAACGTTAATAATATGCGGTGTTTTAATACCGTATATTTAGTGTTGGCAAATCGTTACTATTTTACTTTATACTTAAAAAGAAAATTGTAAACCAAAGAAGGTATACAAAAATCGGTTGTACTTACTAAAAATGCAATAGAAAATAGAACTCCCCCAGACATATATCCTGCTACCGCCAGATCTGTATAAAACAAATAAATTATAGTAGCTAACCAAATTGTAGCTACGATGCATGCAAATTTTAATTGCTTTGATCTACGGGGTAATTTGGGTTTATTTAATGGGCCACTCAAGAGAAAGTTGTATATATAATCAAATGGGTGGTTCAGCAGAATCGATTATATGTTTCAATTCAAGAATCACTTCTCTTGCCGGTGGCCAGAGATCTTCTTCCACATCACCAAGACTTTGAAAAAAGACTTCAATCCGCCTGATTAATTTATTAAGAATTTCTGTATGGTTATTCATCGTTTTATCAAAATACGAATATATTAAATATACCCAAATTAAATAAAAATCACTCAACTAAAATTGAAAATAGTGAATTTCTAATTGTGCTGTTAAAGGTACATTATTCGAAGGAATTGAGTTTAATGACTATATCAAAAATTCCTCCGATTTTTCTACATAGGAAAACAATTTGAATCCAGGATTGTAAAAACCCTTGACAATATAGTTTACGTTAACTTATTTTTGTTACTGGAATCGTAAAGTAAAACGGATAACGTAAATTTGAAATAGGAACGTCAATGACTCTGAGCACTCAAAAAATCCAATCCCCTAAATTTAACCAGTTAATGAAAACCGCAGAAGATCTCTTCATGCAATATGGGATCAGACGAGTTTCTATTGAAGAGATTTGCAAGACTGCTAATGTCAGCAAGATGACTTTCTATAAATTCTTTAGGAATAAGAATGATCTGGCATTGCGGTTAATAATAAATATGTTGGATGAGGGACAAGTCGCATTTGACGATATCATGTCCCAGAACATACCCTTTGCTGAAAAGATAAGTCAATTCATTCAGCTTAAACTGGATTACGGAAAGCGGTTCAGCAAAGAATTCTATCAGGATATTATCGGTTACACACCGGAGATTCACGACTTAGTTTTAGAGCGATCTCAACAGGGAATACAACAGATGAAGGACTTATTCCGTGAAGCCCAGCAAAAAGGAGAATTAAAAAAGGACCTTAACCTGGAATTCCTGTCGTTCATGATTGATCACTTATTGGAATTGAGAGAAGACCCTCGTCTCCTGTCGATTTTTCCGAATATGTATGAGCTCACGCGTGACTGGTTGAACCTCTTTTTTTATGGTGTCATGGCGCAAGATGAACAGGGGAATGGGTAACGCTCTGAAATGTGTGATGGTGGCTGGCTCACTTTTATTTCCTATTACGGAAGTTATACCCCAAGAGTTCAATGGTGAGCTTTCCGGATTGACACGTGCTGTTGACAATGGATCTACCTCAAATCCAGTCACTTTTGGCCTCCGCTACATCCCAACGTTTTATTTGGAATTTTCATCTACCGAAAAGAATCACATCGATTTTGAAATTGCGGGGAATCTCTCAGGTTCGCATCAAATCGTTTCTGCTGATAGTTCTACAGATGCATCAAATTTTAAAGCATATCGTTTTTGGCTGCGTTATTCAACTAATCGATTCGAGTCCCGGCTGGGATTACAAAAAATCAATTTTGGTCCTGCCAAGCTTCTCCGAGCTCTAAGATGGTTTGATAGTCTGGATCCACAGGATCCACTTCAATTGGCAGAGGGCGTATATAGTCTCAGATTGCGATATGATTTTCAGAACAATGCCAACATCTGGATATGGGGACTATATGGAAATAAAGATCTCAAAGGAATGGAAGTTATACCAACAAGGGATAAATCGCCTGAGTACGGAGTTAGATTTCAATATCCCATTGGGAACGGCGAAATGGCCATTACAACTCACAATCGGGTGATTGATATTTCAGGTGAATCCATAGCGGAAAACCGAATAGCCCTGGATGGAGTGTGGGATATTGGAGTTGGAGTCTTTTTTGAATCGGCTTTGATAAAAACAGATATGGAAGATTCCAATCAGAATTGGCAATCGTTGCTAACTCTTGGGATGGACTATACTTTAGGAATTGGGAATGGACTGACCATACTGGGCGAACATCTTCTCTTTACTGTGGATGATACTCCCTTTGGAACTGCGACAAAAAAAGACATTTCAGGACTGATGATGCTCTATTCGATTGGACTGATAGACCAATTAACCTATTTCAGTTTTTATAACTGGAGTGAAAATTTACCTTACCATTACGTAAGTTGGCAACGGAATTACGATCATTGGATATTTCATGTAAGTGTTTTCTGGAGTAGAGGAAAACACGGTTTAACTGAAGCAAGCCAATCTCTAACAAGTTTTGGTCAAAAAGGAATTCAACTGATGGTGATTTTTAATCACTGAGATTATTAGTAATACAGGGAAAAAAACATGAAAAACTCTGTCTTAATCACAGTAAAAGACTTGGTGAAGACCTTTCCCATGGGGAAAAGCGAATTTACGGCTCTGAAGGATGTGAACCTTACCTTTGCTGCAGGTGAATTCGCAGGTATCGTAGGTCCCAGCGGCTCCGGCAAAACGACTTTATTAAACATCATAGGCTCTCTTGATGTGGCAACAAAAGGACAAGTGGTTGTTATGGGAAAGGCTGTAAATGAACTTTCTCAGAGGCAGGCAGCGGACCTTCGCAATCGGTACTTAGGGTTCATCTTTCAGACTTATAATTTATTACCTGTTTACACGGTATATGAGAATGTGGAATTGCCACTGTTGCTATTGAAGATGTCTGCAATAGAAAGGAAAAAAGCAGTGCTGGGGGCAATCGAATGGGTTGGTTTGTTGGATAAGATTAAATCACGTCCGGCCCAGTTATCCGGTGGTGAGTGCCAGCGGGTATCAATCGCCCGGGCGATGGTGAAAGAGCCGAAGATCGTCTTGGCGGACGAACCAACCGCCAATCTGGATGCGAAAAATTCCCATAATATTTTACAGACAATGGAAAAACTGAATTCGGAGTTGAGTACCACCTTTATTTTTGCTACCCACGATGAAAAAGTAATCCAGTACCTGCACCGCAAGATCAGCCTGGAGGACGGTCGCGTAGTAGCTGATGAGTTGATTGAAAATAACCGCTAAGGGGGAGAATGCGATGTTAGCTTTAAAATTAGCCTATCGAAACCTTATGGGAGCTCGACTCAGGACATGGCTGAATGTAATTGTGCTGTCTTTTTCTTTTATCGTGATTATTTGGAACAAAGGATTACTGGAAGGCTGGAACCAACAAGCCCGGCGGGATACGATTAATTGGGAAATTGGCGGAGGTCAATATTGGCATGAAAAATATGATCCGTATGATCCGTTCACAATTGAAGACAGTCACGGTAAATTGTCGGAAATGATGCAAATGGCGGTTGAACAGAGTACACTTACACCAATCTTGATATCGCAAGCGACGATGTACCCGGAAGGGCGAATCCAGAATGTTTTGTTAAAGGGTGTAGACTCCGGACAAACGTTGATTGATTTACCCACAGCTTATTTGGATACTGATATTGATGAAATTCCTGCTATCATCGGAAAGCGGGTAGCCCGGAGCAGCAAACTGAACATAAGTGATTATGTGACGGTACGCTGGCGTGACGTAAACGGAACCTTCGATGCTGCCGAGATGCAGATAGTTCACATTTTTAAAACCAATGTCCCTACTTTAGATAACGGTATCCTGTGGATTCCCTTGGAGCGGCACCGGGAGATGATGCAGATGCCGGATGAAGCGACAATTCTGGTAACCGGCAAAGAAAAAGGTTTTATCGGGTCGATTATTGGCTGGGATTTTAAGGACCACTATTTTCTATTGACCGAGATTCGCGAAATGATTGAAATGAAGTCAGTTAGCGGATCGGTTTTTTTTATTATACTCTTATCTTTAGCCATGTTGGCAATTTTCGATACCCAGGTCTTATCCATCTTCCGCCGTCAAAAAGAGATTGGTACTCACATTGCTCTGGGGATGACCCGGGGGCAGGTTGTTACGTTATTTACCGTAGAAGGCGCAATGCACGCTGTTTTAGCTGCAATCCTGGCGGCAATTTATGGAATACCGATGTTGATGTATCAGGCGTCTAAAGGATGGACCATGCCCGCAGGGACTGATGATTATGGTTTGACCATCGCGGAAATAATCTATCCGGCTTACAGCCTGGGGCTGGTTATTGGTACCACTCTGATAGTGCTGATTACCACCACTATTGTTAGTTATTTACCGGCTCGCCGGATATCCAAAATGAAACCGACCGATGCTATCAGGGGGAAGATCCAATGATCAGATTTCTAATTAAAGGTTTGCTCCGTGACTGGCACCGGAGTTTATTTCCTGTCATGATTGTCACCATAGGCGTCTGGATAACGGTATTTTTACAAGCATGGATCACCGGGGTTTTTACCGATATGATCGATTATAATGCTCGATTTTCAACAGGCCATGTAAAGGTGATGACCTGGGCGTATGCCGAAAATGCCGATCAAATTCCCAATGATCTTGCTCTCCTAGGTGTTGATGAGATAATGACGCAACTCCAACAGGAATATCCTGAAATGACTTGGGTAAAACGGATTCAGTTCGGTGGTCTCCTGGATGTACCTGATGAGCACGGCGAAACCCGGTCTCAGGGACCGGTTATGGGCATGGGTGTGGATCTGTTGTCACCTGAGAGTACAGAAATTCTCACACTGAACATAGAAAATTCCCTGGTAAAAGGCCGGATGCCGCAACGCTCAGGTGAAGTATTAATAAGCGACGAATTAGCTGGGAAATTGGAAGTATCTTTAGGCGAGACAGCCACGTTGTTGAGCTCAACCATGTACGGCAGCATGGCAATGCACAATTTTACAATCGTTGGCACAGTCAGATTTGGAGTCGCTGTCATGGATCGGGGCGCCCTGATAGCGGATATTACGGATATTCAGTTAGCTCTGGATATGATCGACGCTGCCGGCGAGGTGTTGGGATATTTTGAGAACAATGTATACGATGACTCGAAAGCGGCTGCTATTGCGGAGCGTTACAACGCTGCTTTCCGGGAAAGCGATGATGAGTTTGTGCCCATAATGGGTAATTTGAAGGATTTAAGCAACCTGGGTGAATATTTGGATTATGCCTCGTATTTTTCCGGTATTATCATTACCGTTTTTGTGCTGGTAATGTCAATTGTATTGTGGAATGCCGGCTTGTTAGGTGGTCTGCGACGCTATGGTGAAGTCGGTCTCCGGTTAGCAATTGGCGAGCACAAAGGACATATCTACCGGTCGCTGATTTACGAATCAATCATTATCGGTTTCATCGGATCGGTAATCGGTACCGGATTCGGATTAGGAGCGGCATATTGGTTACAGGTAAAGGGATTGGATATAAGCTCTATGATGAAAAACGTCACTATGATGTTACCGACCGTTTTCCGCGCATCGGTTACCACGGAGACCTATTATATCGGTTTTTTTCCGGGTCTGTTTTCCACGGTACTTGGGACGGCTCTATCTGGGATCGGTATTTATAAGAGGCAAACAGCGCAACTGTTCAGGGAGTTGGAAGTTTGATAAAAGATTGGAGTGTTGGAGTAATGGAATAATGAAATGATGCTTGCCAGTCAGCAGATAGGGAGTAATGTAGATATGAAGTGTTTTCATAAAACGATCCTATGGAGAAAAACGTTAAATGTTAGACGTTAAACGAAATTCACGTATTCCGAAATGAAAGGATTGTTTATGATTAAATACCTCCTAATAGTTATTTATCTCTTGACAGATGTCATTCCGGCTCAATACCCATCCGGGGAAGATATATTAAAAAAAGTGGATGAAAACATGACATCGGACACTGAGATTATTATGTCTACAATGGTGATTCATGGTCGGCGGGGTAGTCGATCCGTTACCGCAAAATCGTGGATACAGGGTAGGGATAAGTCCTTTTCAGAATATCTTGCGCCGCCACGGGAAAAAGGAACCAAGATGCTCAAACTTGAAGATCGACTCTGGGTCTACTCCCCCCAAACGGACCGAACTATTAAGATCGCCGGACATATGCTACGACAATCCCTCATGGGTTCGGATCTTTCTTACGAAGACATGATGGAAAGTCCCCACTTGGCAGATCTTTATACTGCTACTGTAATTGGAGAAGAGTTAGTGAACGATCGCAACTGCTGGGTTGTGAAATTAATCGCCAGAAAGGATGATGTTACCTACCATTCCAGGAAAATCTGGGTAGACAGAGAGCGGATGATTATCCTGAAGGAAGATCTTTTTGCGAAAAGCGGAAAACTTCTAAAAACCACCGTTATCAAAGAAGTATTTCAAGTTGATGGTCGATGGTATCCGAAAGTACTTATATTTAAGGATATGCTGCAAAAGGGGAAAGGAACGGAGTTTATCATCGAATCGATTGAGTTTGATGTGGATATCCCGGAGTATATTTTTTCGAAGGCTTCATTAAGAAAATAAAATTTTTAGTTTAAATAGAGGTTATTTCGCAGAATAGACTTGATTTATCCTTTTCCTCAATTCGTGTCTCGGCATAACGCCCAGCAATTAAAATTCACCCTATTAGCCAAGTAAAGGAATCATAATGCATAAAACCCAACTGAGCTGTTGAATATTTTGCTTGGAGTGTACTTTAAGACGGTTTGTTATCAGTGTTTGTTAAATTATTAGCCATCAACTGTAGATTTAATTTTAGAAAAGAATTTCTCAATCTGAGGAGGAATTTTTTCCATCTTCTGGACAATCCGAGCACCTAATTCCCCATCATATCGGCCTATTCCAAATTCCCTAAATAGTTCATCGAGGACAGCTTTTTGATTTCGCCTGCCTCGATATGGACCAATACGTTTGTCAAGTTCTTCTTGAGAAAGGTGTATTTCTGGAAAAGCATCAGTAATTGCTCGCGAATCCAGTAGATACCCTTCTACTTCACTTTGGTTTAATGTTAATATATGATCTTTAGGTATCTTTAATTCTGCTATTAACCGATTCTTGAGTTTGCGAATCTTTTTAGTACATTCAGTATCCCCATCAAAAATTACAAAGACTTGAACCTTGATTCGCCTATTTTGTAATATTTTTGCGTTTGCGTAATACGACATATTATTCCACGAACCAGAATCAATTAATTGGATATCGTCATTAAACCCATAGCGGTTAGTCCATATTTTATATATTGGTAAGTCAAAAGGCCCTTCAACGAAAACAATTGCATCAGCTTCAAAATTATAGGAAGCTCTTATTCCCAATTCCAAAATCACGTCGTCCACATTTGATTCCTCAATACGTTCGGCAACTGTCCCATCATCCTTATCCCGGGTAATTAGAAAGACTGAATCAGCAGGAGCAAGACTTGCAAATACTGATGAGTGCGTGGTGACAAAAATCCGCTTATTTATAGCGTGAAATTGAAGGAAGTTAAAAAGTTGAGCCTGTGCTTTTGGATGGAGATTTGTTTCAGGTTCCTCGATGCATATCCACGTTCCAGGTTTTGCATGCATCACACCTGTTATAATTGCAATAGCAGTTCGTGTGCCAAAACTAATCGGATCTAACTCGTAATATTCATCAGGAGGTAAATTATTATCTTGCACACCAAGAGTTGCATCACCCCCAGTTGTAGGGGTTAAAAACATTCCAATTCTGGGAACCAACTTCCGTATCTCACCTTCGATTTCTCTGAATTTTTCTGGATAACGTGTATTTATGGTATGGGTTACATCTACTAAATTGGCCGACTCAGAGTCTAATTGATCACTACTCTGTATCCGAACTTTTGAAATACTTTTACGGATTGGACTAATCCACAGGAAATTGATCAATTCAACGCGCACTAAATCCATAAGTTGATACCAAATTGTAGGAGGAGTTGGTTGTCCCAAACGATTAAAAAGAATGCGCGAGGGACTTCCACTGCCACTTCCCGTCTTATCAAGACTCACTTCCAAGGGATCTCCTAACATAGTTACTTCACATACCTCCTCAAGATTTGATGTAAATTTGGAATGACCTCCATCAGCATCACCTTCAGCTCGTATAAGACACACTGATTGATCACCATTAACAACATCTTCTGTTAAGATTTCTTCAGAAAAATTTTTATCGTCGATTTGTAAAGAGTATGTAATATTTTTAAGAAATGGACTTTTAAGTACATTAACAGGTCCCAAAGTATGATTTTTTTTAAACAAATGTTGAATAAAATATGTTCGTTTTTCTTTTATAACTTCAAATACTATTTCTATTTTGATTTCATTAGCGACATTCCTATTACGAAGAATATGTTTAAAGCTGCCCCCACGTAACTGAAGTGCCTCATTTAAATTTCTTTCAGCTTGATAAAGAAAATTAATGCAATCAAGAATATTCGATTTGCCCGCATCATTCCTTCCCACAAATACGACCAAATTAGGCAAATCGGTCAAATCTATTGATTTGATACTTTTATAATTTTGAATAGATATTCTACAAAGTTTTAAATCCATACAATTCCAATACTCGAGAATTAATCATTAATTCCTTGTTAAACATAAAGTTATCCCTGAAATGCGATCTTTTTCCTGTATTTATAACTAATGCTCAACAGATCTATTGCCAAGTCATGCGAATTTTAATAAATGACATATTAATGTCAAGTATTAGTGTACATAAACACGAATAATTTAAACCTTCTTTTATTTGCGTATTTCACCATTATGGTATCCGACATTGAGATCTCAAAATACTACAAACTCCAAGAATTCTTGGTGTTATCATTTCATTCTGACGTGGCTGGGAAATAAACTGTTAGCTTAAAGATGAAATTTTTCATCAGCTTTTCACCCAGAAAAATAATTTGTATATCCGGTTTATTTCGAATATTATAGTAGACTCGTTCTGAAATATATATTCCTCCAGGTTCTGCCAATTGTTCAATTCTAGAGGCAACATTGACGCCATCCCCCAAAATATCTCCATCCTCAAATATAACATCCCTAATATGAATACCGATACAAAGAGAAAGCTCGGGATCATCTTTCAATATTTTTTAAATATTTAGTTAACAGTTTACATCGTCTATCGAACTGTGGAAATAGGATAACGTACCATCACCCATTTCCTTTAATATATTACCTTATATTTATAGTTGATTTCTACAAAACGTTCAGTGTTCAATTTAAGTTCATACCGATCCATGAGATTTTCCGATATCCTTTTTTCAAAGGAACTTGAGATTGAAAAAAGGTTAGACCAATACGACACCTTTCATAACCAACTGAGTCAGTTGAATTACGATCTTTCCACCCATTATCTCCTGAAAGCAAAACCTCATGTATTTGCTTACTTCTCACTGGACCAATCTCTGAAATCTAAAAGAATGAGCATCCGTCAGCTGACGGACAAATGAGAGAAGTCAAACCGAGCACTAGAAAAGACGCTGTATCCCGGAGTTTCGGGATCAGAAGTTGAGAATTTGCTGAAGCTGAAATTCATAGAGGAATTGAATCCGAATTTATATAATTTCCTTTGGTAATCACGTAATAATAATGCTATTAATTGGAGTATCGACTATGCTTCCACATACCCAAATGTCAACTAAACTAAATGCTACCACAAAATTATTAATAAGATTAATCCCAGTCTCATTGGTTATTTTTCTTTCAAGTTGTCTCTTTAAGGTACCAGGTCAATACGGATTTTACCAGAATCAACAAGGAGAAACCCATAACCATTCCCAACAAAAAGGACAACATAGGTTTGTCGATGCTGAAAAGTGGGCAAAACGGTTTGAAAACCCGGAAAGGGATAAATGGCAGAAACCGGATTCAGTTATTGCTGCATTAAGCCTTAAAGGTAATGAAATTGTTGTTGATATTGGATCAGCAACCGGATATTTTCCAATTCGTTTTGCGAAAATGGTTACAGATGGGAAGGTTTACGGAATAGACATCGAAGAAACCATGGTGGATTATCTAAATGACAGAGCCAAACAGGAAGGCATCCTCAATCTGAAGAGTATTTTAGGAAAACCGGACAATCCTCTGATTCCTGAAGATGCTGATATCATTTTCATTTGTGACACTTATCATCATATCGAAAATAGGGTCGAATATTTTTCGAGGTTAAAGAACGATTTTAAACCTGATGGGCGATTGGTAATTGTAGATTTTGTTAAAGGAGATATACCTGTCGGACCTCCGGACAACATGAAATTATCCGAACAGGTAGTCATTTCGGAACTATCAGAGGCAGGTTACAAACTTTCACAAGAAGTGGAATTGCTCCCCTATCAATACTTTTTAATATTCCGGACAAACGAACAGTAAATAACTCATGTTTCGCAAACGCTAAGTAGTTGATTATTTATATGATTAATGAGGTAGTATACCAGAATGACGTGTAGGGTATATGGTATAAGGTATATGGTATCTTGTAGGTACTCATTCTCGGACGATTGAGACATCCTATTTCCGAAATATTCGTATTATTTGTCTGAGAGATTGAGGGTTAAGTATAACTGTTTCAATTAGAACTAATTGTCTCTCATACCCTTAATACCTTATACCTTTCAACATACCTGCCCGATCTGGCGCCCAGTCAGGCGGGGAAATCGTAATGAATGTATCTGCGAAACATGAGTCACCTATTGTTATTTTGCTTATAAACCAACTATTTGTTGGTAAGTACATTACGAAAGAGTATGTTCCAAAGTGAGTTGAAAAGCGAGAAGTAGTATCGTGGGAAGAGATGATTTACAGTAACTACGTCAAATTTACGCCAAAGCTCTTACGTCAGCTTAATGCATGGATAGGCGTTACATAACCCAACTTTGTCATATGGGTTGCATAAGCCCAATAATAACTACACGATTTCATTTTTATGGTCACTACGTATTTTCACAACCCAATATTCACGACACCCAGGGGTTTGGGATCGATGTTCAAGCTCCTGGCGATCATCTGGTGAAACCG
>SCKK01000073.1 GCA_004124475.1 Fidelibacterota bacterium | reverse complement strand
AGACAAGCTATTGACGACTTTGTAGAGGTGTACAACCAAGATGCCGCTCCATTTGAGTGGACGAAAAGAAAAGTCTACCCTAAGGGGCTATCGAAACATTACGCTAACTTATGACACTAAGCACTAGCTCGGCTGATCTTGGTATCGGGTATTCAAAAGTATTCGCCGACAATCTACATACCAGCGTTATTTATACCAATGGTTCTGGATATAAAAAAGGTGAAAACGATACCTATAAAAAATTGTCGGCTCAAGTTTATTTCGGTGAAAAAAAAGTAACAAAGAAAGATGGTTTCAATGTAGGTAGCGTTTTTACTTTTGAGCCATATGACTATGAAGTGGACTCGGTTACTACCGAAGAAAAAGTAAAGACGCTGTATGGTGTGTTTGGTGTTTATGCCAAGAATGGGATTCGAGTAGGAGGCGAATTGGAACGTTTTAATACTGCGGGGCCTAATATATATCAACAAATGATTGTGGTGTATGGAAATTTTAACCTCAATGAGAAATTAGAGGTATTTGGTCGGTTTGATATATATGATCCTGATACTGACACAGAAAAGGACGGAGAGAATTACGCTATTGTTGGAGTTGGGTATAAGCCTGGTAAGGGATTGGTCATTGTTCCCAATCTGCGGTTGATAATGCCAGAAGATGGAGACAAAACAACATTATTTAAATTAAACTTCATGTTTGAGTTTTAATTCATGCTAATGTGAATAACGGATATTTTGAAATATTGGACATGGAGGTGAGAAAATAATAATGAGTGAAAAAAGATTTGTCGATACCAAGCTCCTCGATGATTCTGATACTAATAGGATGGACTATACTTGGATGAGTACCAGCGCGCTGTATACTTCAAACTTATCTCCCGCCATGTGGCGGAGAAGACCCTCAGCCATTTGAGAGCGGCATGCATTACCGGTACAGATGAAAAGGATTTTCTTCTTCATTTCTTAGTCAGAATTTCAGAACTACTACCATGAATGTCAACCTGCTGATTAAACTATAGTATTGGATTATAAGTAAATGTTCAGTGAACTTGTTACTGTTATCACATATGTTGCCACTGCGCAAGATGTGGGATGGACAATATTTGCTTGTCGAGATGATCGGACTTCCAACCTGCCCTAAAGAATGAGGGTGAGCAGGTAGTTCTTATGGGGTTTCCGCCAGTGGGCGGATCCCTACGGGAAAAACCCCGAGAGTGGTGGAATTCCATCTTGCCCCAATCCCGAAGTTTCGGGATTATCCTACCCCGAGACTTCGGGGCTCAACTTAGGTTTAAATAAATTTTTCACGATTGTGTTGATTAAAAAGACCCAATATAAATAATAGTAATCATTACTATTATCTTGTTTATCTGAGAATCTTGTAATATATTTGGCTTCGTAATGCGATACAGTAAACAGAGAAAAGAAATATTAGAAATAATCAAAACAACAAATTCTCATCCTACAGCAGATTGGATTTATGAAAGGGTGAGAACGCAAATACCTAATATCAGTCTTGGCACTGTTTATCGGAATTTACGCCAGCTCGTAGACAATGATTTAATACATGCCCGAACGGTTAACGGCATGGTTCATTACGATGGAAATCTTGGGGATCATCAGCATTTTTATTGCACCGATTGCGGTATTCTTTATGACCTGGATCTCTCACTGGAAGATTTTGTCTCAGAAATTACAGAAAATTTAGGACATGTTATTCATGAATGTGATCTTCAGTTTAATGGAATTTGCAATTCGTGCCAACAAGAACAATAATGAAAAAAGGGGAAGAATAAAGATGATAGTAACAAAACAAGCACCGGGTTTTACCGCAACTGCAGTGATGCCGGATAATTCAATTAAAGAAATCAGTCTCTCAGATTACAAAGGAAAGAAGGTAGTCCTATTCTTTTATCCTCTGGACTTTACTTTCGTTTGTCCAACAGAATTACTTGCCTTTGATCACCGTTTAAAAGAGTTTGAGAAACGTGGGGTACAGGTATTGGGTTGCTCCATTGATTCAGAATTCAGCCACTTAGCTTGGAAGAATACCGAAATTAAAAGTGGCGGAATTGGAAACGTCCAATATCCCATAATCGCAGATTTGGACAAATCAATTGCCCGTTCCTTTGATGTCCTTATAGAGTCGGAAGAAGTTACTATTATTACGGAAGATACTGAAGAATTGACAAGCGTGAGAGGAACAGTTGCTCTTCGGGGATCTTTCCTGATCGATGAGGAAGGTATTGTGCGTCATGCAGTCATCAATGATCTACCTTTAGGTCGAAATATTGATGAGATGCTCAGAATGGTAGACGCCCTTTCTTTTCACCAAGAACATGGGGAAGTTTGCCCTGCAGGTTGGCAAGAAGGAGATGAAGGAATGGCTGATACTACTGAAGGCGTGGCTACGTATCTGAGCGAGCACGGCGATAAACTGTAACTTACAATCCCTTACAAATGAGATGGGAGAGTAGGATACTCGGATTCCTGCTCCCTTCTAATTACCACCTCAAAAGTGCGACGCATTTCGGAAGTATGTAATACTCAGAGTTCTGTCAAGGTCAAGTTAACCGTCACAGACACTTATGACTTTTCCACAGGAATCTGCGATCAATAAATATCGTTTTATTAGGAACACTTCGCCTGTCTGCCGACCAAGCAGGTACAATCAAGATATTGACTTTATTAGATCAGATACGGAACTTGAATTCCTGATTAAGGAGTCGGATGAGATCTTTACTTCGGCATTAAAAACGCTTAATAAATCATAAATCTTAAATTATAAATCTAGAATCTTAATTGGAATAGTGATTTAGTGTGTTTGCGGAAATCGATCCAAAACTCAATGGTCCCCGCCTGACTGGGCGCCAGATCGGGCAGGGAGAAGGATAGCTGAAAGCACCTCGATTGAATAGCTTCGCATTCAACGGGACTTTCAGCTACCCGGTTTATCTTGAAATAGTGGTTTGTCACCTGACTTTGACGGGACCGTGATTACCACCTATTTGGCAAGTTCCATGAGATCGTACACACTTCTTAGTAGCACTAACTGTGTCATGACATCGTATACACTTTAGCAAAAATGACTACCAGGAATATTATTTTTAACAGTCTCTCTGAGATTATATTCAAC
>SCKK01000027.1 GCA_004124475.1 Fidelibacterota bacterium | reverse complement strand
TCCTTCTGTTATTTGTTATTGGAAAAGATACAGGATGACTATAAAATAGGAATGGAATTTTATTGATGAAATGTTGGGTGGAAAACTACCAGAAAAACTGCTCCCGCGGTGCGGGGCTTAGTTCAACCAATCGTTGCAGTGGACGGCGGGGGGTGGATCGCTTCTCAAAGTTTGAGGTTCATCAAAATCTTGTTCTGCTTATAAAGTTCGGTGGTGTTATCCTCGCCGCTGCTGTACTCAATTGTTAAGCTTTTCTAGAGACATTATGATTTCTGAGCAGGGTCTTTCCTCAGGTAAGAAATATAATTCTCAACTACAAACTGGGAGAGTTTGAAAATGAGTAAATACGAAATAATTATTTACTGGAGTCAAGATGATGAGGCATATATTGCTGAAGTTCCCGAATTGCCGGGCTGTATGTCAAATGGTAAAACATATTTTGAGGCACTCCAGAATGTTGAAACCATAATCAGTGAGTGGATTGAGACTGCAAAAGGATTAAACCGCCCAATTCATGAACCAAAAGGAAGATTGATATATGCATGAATACCAAACTGCCTAATCTCTAATCAACCTGACCCCGGCACTCCGTATACGGAGCAGGTTTTTTAATTTGATAGGGAGTGTGGCGTAAAACTAATTCTTAGTCTAAATTACCCATGTGGGAAAACATGAAAAACTTTTGCTTAAAATCTTACATGGTACATCTGACCGGAATATTGATTTCAGTGACTTATGCAACTTATTAAAACGGATGGGATTCGAGGAACACATTCGTGGAAGTCACCATATTTTTAGAAAAGCAGGAATTATAGAAAAAATTAACCTTCAACGTGATAGCAATAAAGCAAAAGCTTACCAAGTACGCCAGGTGAGAAATATCATCCTTAAATACAATCTTGGAGACGAATTAAATGCATAAATACGAAATCATAATCTTTTGGGACAACGATGACCAAATTTACATAGCAGATGTTCCGGAATTACCGGGTTGTTCTGCCCATGGTAAAACCTATGATGATGCATTGGCAAATGTTAAGGATG
Organism: Fidelibacterota bacterium; assembly: GCA_004124475.1. Taxonomy (GTDB): domain Bacteria; phylum Fidelibacterota; class Marinisomatia; order Marinisomatales; family SCKK01; genus SCKK01. The sequence continues at coordinate 45,551 of SCKK01000027.1, read as the reverse complement.
CTATTCAATTATGGATTGATACTGCAAAAGAGTATGGTGATTCGGTTCCGGAACCAAAAGGTCATCGATTAATGTATGCATAACCACACCACCTCAATCCCTACAGCGGACCCCGGGAAGTCGGGGCGTTAAGCTTTTCTAGATACATTATGATTTCTGAGCAGGGTTTTTCCTGAAGGACCGGTTAGAAACTCCCCATTTTCAAATATTTTTCTCCCTCGAAGAAACGTCTTTTTCACAACACCGAATAGCTTCTCACCCTCATACGGCGTCAGTTTGTTTTTGTGATGAATGACTGATGGTTCTACAACAAAAGTCGCATCCGGGTCCCAAATAACCAGATCGGCGAAAAAGCCGGGTGAAATTTCTCCCTTAAAATTGTTTTCCCACAATAACTTTGCAGGCTCTTTACAAAGCCAATCAGCAAGTTGTACCAATGAATAATTTCGCTTTTTACATTCGGTCCAGATTACAGAAAGAGTAAACTGGAGTGAGGAAATGCCTCCCCAAGCATTTCCAAAATCTCCTGTTTCCAGTTTTTTCAATTCCGGAGAACAGGGAGAATGATCTGACGCAATAAAGTCGATGGCGCCACTTTCCAGTCCTCCCCACAATCTTTCCCGGTTGTCAGCTTCACGAATCGGAGGAGCGCATTTGAAACGAGTGTCACCATCCGATATACCTTCTGCGGTGAAATGCAGGTAATGGGGACAAGTTTCTACGGAAAGGGGCAATCCTTCTTCCCGGGCTTGGGCAATTTCGGTCAGGACCTCTGATGAGGATAAATGAACGATGTGTATGGGTGTTTGAAACTCCCTGCACAGTTGGATCAACAGCTTAATAGCCTTATTTTCCCACGATTTTGGCCTGGATGCCAAGTAGCTCTCATAGGTTTGGGAGACTTCTGTTATTTCGGCACCGTCCTCAAGCTCAGCGTGAACCAACAGCGGAATCCCTTGTTGGGCAAGGATCGGCAAGGCTTTCCTGAGATATTTTTCTGTCACCTTTGGGAACTCATCAATACCGGAATGACTCATAAATGCTTTGAATCCGATGACGCCCGCTTCTGCCAACGATTCAACTTCGTCCAGGTTGTCCGGAATCAGACCACCATAAAATCCGCAATCGATCCAAAGTTTGTTTTGAGTGGAAGCAATTTTCCTGTGTAGTGCATCAACGGTGGTGGTCACAGGGATGCAGTTTAAGGGCATGTCCACAAGGGTGGTGATGCCCCCAGCCCCCGCTGCTCTGGTTGCTGTTTCGAATCCTTCCCAGTCGGCTCTGCCCGGTTCGTTTATATGTACGTGGGTGTCCACCAGTCCCGGCATGACCACATCATTCCCCATGTCTTCGGTGGGGCAACCTTCAGGGATGTTTTGTATCGAGACAACATCCAGAATTTTTTCACCCTTGATCAGGACTGCTGCCGCTCTTTCGCCCTCCGGAGTGACGACTCTTTGGCTGGTAACAGCAAAGTCAGGGGAGTGCTGCATCTAGTGGGTGGTTTTAACTCTGTTTTGGAGAATCTGTGCCGCCACGCTGATGGCAATTTCCTCTGGCGTGTTGCTCCCCATGGGGATGCCCACGGGCGCCGTCAGGCATGACAGTTGATCTTTAGAAATTTCCTCACTTTTCAGTCGTCTGAATATTTCGACTATTTTCGCTTGACTTCCCATCACTCCGATAAAGGGAAAGGGGAAATTGATGACTCCGAGAAGTCCCTGTACATCAGTATCCACGTTGGTGGTCATCACTACCACATGGGTCAATTCAGGATGTTGGATGATAGGGCCTGCCTCATGAAAATCCTTTACAATACAGACCGTACGGGCGTAGCTATTTTTCCGGACTGTAAATACATTCTCCCGGGTGTCGAAAACGAACACTTCATACCCAAGGTGCTTCATGACCCGTGAAAGGGCAAGGGAGCAGTGTCCGCCGCCGATAATGGCGATTCTCTTGAAATTCAGGAGCTGTTCTTCGTACAACCAACCGTTTTCTCCATCTGATAATTTGAATTGAGGCTGGTGGACATCCGGTTGATGCTCTATAATGTGCATGCCTGACGGATCGATGGTAAGTGTTGCCGATCGATCATACTCTAACAGGTGTACGATTCTCTCGGCAGTATCACCATCTTTTTCGGGACGGCACAGGTAATAAAGATTGGTTTGAGTTCCGGCACAAATCATGCCCGATTTTTCTCCCGGCCCAGATTTTCTGTGAATAAGCGTCTGGACTTCAGGCATGAAGTTTCCCCGTTTCAGGATACCTCTCGCTCGTTTCACGAGGTTGTACTCCATGATTCCGCCACCGATGGTTCCTTCAGGATCTCTATTTTGCGCCACTAGCAGTTTGGCGCCTGTGGTGCCAGGTGAGTGCTGTGTATGTTCTACCACCAGGGCCAGAAAAACGGTTTGGCCCATTTCCAGCAGAGAGGCGACTGTCTGCCAAAAGGAATTCACCGGTTCGGGAGTCAACTCAGACAGTTTCCTCAGTGAGTGTGTGAGACGGGAATTCGAGTTCTTTGATTTCTTCGAGAAATTCAGGGTGCAGAGACATCAGAACCCGTTCGGGAGTTAGAGGAGAGGTCGGAGGAAATTCCAAGTCTGGCCTGAAGGCTTTCATAGCATGCCTGAGGGCGAAGAAGGCTCCGATGCCGTACATCAGAGGCGGTTCTCCTACCGCCTTGGAGCCATACGGTCCAAGCTCGCTGTCTGCGTTTGTAAGAAACTTTACCTGAATGTCATCCGGCATGAAATAGACATCAGGGACTTTGTAGTTGGCCAAAGCATTTGAGAGAAGCTGACCCTTTTCATCATACTGAAGATCTTCCAAGGTCACCCATCCAAGCCCCTGGGCAAGCCCCCCTTCAATCTGTCCCATGTCGATCCTCCTGTTTAGCGGCCGTCCCAGATCGTGAACAATCTTAACGGAGTCGATGTCGTAGGTTCCGCTCAAACAGTCCAGTGTGACTTCAACAATGGCCGTGCCCACCACATGGTAGGCAAAGGGCTCACCTCTCTCTTTCTTTTTGTCGAACCAGATGTCCGGCGTGGCGAAAAAGGCGTGAGCGGAAAGACCTATACGCGAGAGATAAGCCTTATGCACCAAATCATTCCAGGTCATGCCGGTGTCTTTGCCATTATGGAGAATTTTCTCCTCTGAGATTGTGAAGCTGTCCTTGTCGGGAAGATTCAGTTCTTCTACAGCAAACGATTTTAACCGGGACAGGATCTGCTTAATAGCCAATACGGTTGCATTTCCGTTCAATAGGGTGGTGGAGCTGGCGGCGCTGGGGGACATGTTAGCGATGCGGGTGGTGTTGGTACTCTCCAGCTTGATCCGTTCTGAACTTATACCAAAGGCTTTTGTCGCAATTTTAACGATATTGGTGCTGAGTCCCTGGCCCATCTCGATCCCTCCGGTGGTCACGCTTACACTGCCGTCTGTGTAGACGTGCACCAGGGCGCTGGCCTGGTTCATGAATGTGGTGGTAAATGAGATGCCGAAGCAGACGGGCATGACGGCGTACCCCTTTTTCGTGCCGAAGTGTTCCGAGTTGAACCTATCGATCCTATTTCGGATTCCTTCGATATCGTAACTGCTTAAAGTGTTCTTCCACGCTCTTTGCACATGGTTATTCTGAAACCGTTGGCCGAAAGGGAAGAGGTCTCCTTTCTTAAGAAGGTTTTTCTGCTGTATTTCCTCTTTCGGTTTATTGAGGGCCTCCGCTATTTTTTCCAGGGCACACTCAATCACAAACATCCCCTGTGGACCGCCGAAACCCCGGAAGGCTGTGTTGGACGGGAGATTCGTACGGCAGCAGGCGCCGGATATCCGGGCGTTGGGGATGAAATAACTGTTGGTGCTGTGGTAAAGTGTTCTTTCCAGTACGGCGGTAGACAGGTCAGCGGTTGCCCCTGAATTCTGATAATGGTTTACCTCAAAGGCTAAGATTTTACCATCCTTTGTAGCACCAATCTTGAAATCGGAAATGTAGGGGTGTCTTTTTCCAGTCATCCGCATATCTTCCGATCGGTTCAGCACCAGTTCCACAGGCTTTCCTGTGTACCACGCACCCAAGGCTGCCATGCACGCTATTGGCGTAGCTTGGTCTTCTTTGCCTCCAAATCCCCCACCAATCCGCTTGACATCTACTTCGATCCTGTGGTGACGGACCCCCAGAATTTTGGCGGCGGCCCGTTGGCAGGCATAGGGACTCTGGGTGGAGGCATGAATTCGGATGACGTTTCCCTCCAAAGGAATGGCCCGGGCTCTATGGGTTTCAAGGTAGACGTGCTCCTGTCCTCCCATGTCGCATGTCCCCTCAACTACGAGATCGCACTTATCCCAGGCAGCATCCACATCCCCGATGGCCAGGGTGCGTGGAGTGCCGATAATCTCGCCCTTTGCGTAAGCCACCTTTGGATCTGTGATGATGGGCAGTTCCTCGAATTCAGCGGTAATGAACCCGACCCCTTTCCGGGCGGTCTGAGGGCTGGAAGCGATCACCACCGCCAAGGGCTGACCGGCAAAATGGACCTCTTCTTTTGCCAGCAGGGGTTCGTCCTGGATGATGGGTCCGATCTGGTTTTCGCCTGGGATATCCTTGGCTGTCAACACTGCTGCCACGCCTGGTACTTTATTGGCCTCGGAGAAATCAAGCTTTAGAACTTTGCCGTGGGCTTCGGGAGAGCCGTAAACGGCCGCATAGAGCATTTCCGCCGGCTGGGGGAGATCGTCTGCATACTCAGATTCTCCGCGGGTGTGGAGGGCTGCGTCAATATTTTTCATAAAATTCCTCTGCAGACAGTCTTTTCGGAAAAAGCCTGATAAAGGATTTGATAACCAACTGGCGCGCCAATAATCGCTTGTACTCCCTGCTCCCGCGGATGTCCGTGATGGGGGAGATTTCCTCCTGCATCACCGCTATGGCATCTTCCATGATCTCTCTGGAGACGATCTGCCCTTTTAAAAAGGAGCAGGTCTTTTTTAGGTGCAGGGGAATAGGCGCTATGCCACCGGCAGCCAGACCGACCTCTTCAATAAAGCCGTCCTCTTCCTCCACCCTTACCGCCAAGTTTACAGATGCGATGTCGAGACACTTTCGTTTAGAAACTTTATCGAAATGGATTCTGGTTTTTTTTGCGGGCACAGGGATCAAAATTTCCGTTAAGACTTCAGAATTGGTTTTGTCCAGCTGTTTATAGCCTTTATAAAATGAAGTGAGGGGAACGGTTCGTGTTCCTATTCCATTCTGAAGGACCAGATGCGCGTTCATTGCCAGAAGGAGGATCGTCATATCCCCGATTGGAGAAGCGTTGATTATATTACCCCCGATAGTTGCCCGGTTCCGGATCTGCCAGGAGGCAATCAGGAACATGTATTCCTCAATTTCGGGTATGATTTCTAATATATCAGAATGAGAAGCAAATTCTTCAAAAGATGTGAGCGCTCCCACACTGATATAACCATTCTTCCGAGTGATTTCTTTTAATTCCTGGCGAAGGTTCAGGATGGTGACAGGAGAGTCTGGGATAGCTTTATTTTCCTGTATGTAGAGGTCGGTCCCGCCTGCGATGAGAAAATCCTCCACGACGCCATCGGGTTTGCTGGAGGAAGGAATTTTGTTCAGCCTTTCGGCAATCTTCCTGAAATAGCCAGGTAGGAAGCCTTTTTCCAAAAGGGCATCTGTGCCCGTTGCATTATCCACTGCATTCAGCAAATGAGTTTCACTGGCTATCAGAGAGCGGTAGCCGGTGCAGCGGCATAGGTGACCGCTTAAAGCTCGCATGACGGAATCCCGAGAAATTTCTGAACCTTTCTCCATAAGACTGGCGGTCAGGGAGACCACAATGCCCGGGGTGCAAAAACCGCATTGGGTTGCTCCTTCTTCCACGATGGCTTCCTGAACGGGGGAGAGTTCAGGAAGGTTGAGCCCCTCGATAGTGACGAGGTGTTTTCCGTGGAGTTCACCCAAAGGCATCAGGCAGGAGGTGACAGGTTTATACGTGACTTTTCCATTGGCAAGTTCGCCGATGATCACCGTACAGGCGCCACAGTCTCCCTCCCGGCACCCTTCTTTGGTCCCCATCAGTTTCTCGTTCTGCCGAAGGAAATCCAGTATGAGAATACCCGGATGGAAATTTGTCTGAATATCTTGATCGTTAAGTATGAATTGTGTGGATATAGACACTGAATTCAGAAGCCTGTTATGGTGAATTTAACTGTTTAGTAAAGTGTTTTATCAACTTTTTCTTCCCACGCCTTAAATGCTTCTTTTCCTTCCTCAGGCAGAAGTTGAACAGCAGGAATTTTTCTGTATTGCCTCTCCCTAGAAAGTTCTTCATAGATTAAATCGTCGTCGAAGCCGATGAGCCGGGCATCCTCCCGGCTGTTGGCATAATAAATTTTTTCGATTCTCGCCCAGTAGATGGCGCTTAAACACATGAGACACGGTTCACAGCTGCAGTAAATCTCCGAGCCAGTCAGATGGAATGTGTTCAGTTCATCGCACGCTTTCCGGATAGCAACGATCTCCGCGTGAGCAGTGGGGTCATTCCGGGAAGTCACCTGATTATACCCTTCGGCAATGATCCTCCCGTCCTTTACAATCACAGCGCCGAAGGGACCGCCATTGTTTTCCAGCATCTTCTCTTTGGAGAGTTGAATAGCTCCTCTCATGAAATCCTTTTTATTCATAGATCGTTTTGCGTTCATTTCTGTAAAGTTAAGGGTGACTTGTGGTAAGTTAAAAGAAAAAGAAATAAAAAACAGATAATGAGAAAAGTGGAAATAATTAAAAAGTGTGGCTCGGGCGCACCTATCAGCTCTACCGACTGTTTTCCTGATGGCTGCCGAACTGGATTTACCGTGTTTTTAACGAAATGGTCGGGTTTATCAAATGCTGGCGTATGGGATTTCTTTGTGTGGAGGGCAACAGTGGTCAAAACTATAATGACAAACATAGCTCTAGATTTCTCGAATAATTTCAAGGTTTATTCTCCTTTCTATTTTTTCCCCCAAATATCGGGACTCGAACCTTTTTCAACTATCATTCTTTGATCCGAACCATCGGCATCCACAATGAAGATTTCATAGTTCAAGCCAAGCGTCCTTATCGATTTTGCAAAGACAATCTTAAAACCGTCTGGACTCTATTCAGGGTTAGCATCTTGTCTATACACGTAGTCCTGAAAAAATTGCTGTTGTCCTATCTCAAGATTAAGAATTTTGAGATTTCCACCATCAGTGACCACTGCTTCTATAAAAACTATTTTCTTTCCATCCGGGCTCCACTTATCCTCGTCAGCCCATATCCGTGTAAACGAAAACCCCATGTCGTTGGTGTAGATTGTATCACCTATGGCTATCAGTTTTTCAAGCTCTTCGTTCATCATATTATAAAGCCATATTTCGTTGTCACGAGTAAAGACCAGTTTCATTTCTGTATAGTTTTTCGTGCTGTCAGAATCGTTATCTGAATTATCCGGCGAAAATATGTTACATGACATAGTAACGATTGAAACAATGAAAATGATAAGATTAGTTTTCATGTTTCGTACCTTTTTACGGTCATTTATGTACTTGACGTTTATAGAATGTGTGATTATGTCGCATTAGTCCCGATGCATCGGGATTATCATTGACGTCAATCCATCGTGCCTGTCTGCCCTGCCTGACGGCAGGCAGGCGACAGGCAGGGAGGATTACAATGAATTATCCCGACATTGTTATGTCGGGACGACGGTTTCTTTTGGTACTTTTCTTAGCGTAAGAAAAGTACAGAGAATAACGGCAAGAAAAAATTCGTTTTTTTATGACGATAGTTAATGACTTTATTCATGAACATCTTCTGAAATATAAAACACTTACTATGTGTGAAACTTGAGTTTTCATAGTTAAATATAGATGTATAGGGCCTTTTTACGCTGTTAACAGCAGTATCCTATTAACAAGGAATGAACCCATTGATACTAATCGTGCGAAGGATTTAGGGTAAGCAGGCGATAGTTTGAATTTTTAATGGTTGCAGGATTAAAAGGAACCGTTCGGTATCTTCCACTGTTGTACAAATCTACTTGATCTCTATAGTGAGGACTTTTTGGCAGTCCTGACTGACCGGTTGGGATAACAGACTGAGTATGATTCAAATCGGATAAATCCATGATACGGCGGAATGATGGACCGTTAATCTGATCAAAAGGTGCAAAAAGAGCATACTCGCCGTTATTCACCGTGGTGGCTGCCCCACCCGTTGGAAATGGACCCACATTGAATCCAAACAGCGCATTCAGCAGAGGTTTCGCCTTCCCGATAGTATGGGGATGAGTTAATGTATGGAGTTTCCCCCAATGCCAATTGGTGAATTCGGGGCCCAATCGATCCTCCAAATCTTTGACGCCTTGCTTAAAGGAAAGGACCAATAAATCGTGAATGGTTTCTTCCACTTCATCCGTATTCACATTATCACACCATGAGGAATATCCGTTTTTTAAAATAAGTCGAAGGTTTTTCAACGGCATACTACCCAGTCTAATCCATCCACGGTAAAAATCCTTTCCGATTAAGTTCATTTCGTCTGCATAGATATTTTCAAACAACCGGAGTAGAGAAGTATTAAAAATGGCAGCAGCGGCAGATTCTACCGTATGATTCCCATCCCAAACTTTTAGTACTTTTAATGCCCTTTCATAATTTTGATTAGAACTCAAGTCTTCATTTTCCAGGGCCATAACGAAATATTTTGAAATCTCCCTTGCAAAAGGAGACAATACGTCAAACTGAGCCATTTTCATATCCGCTACCTCCATGCCGTTTTTGCCTGCCACTAATTCCCATATACGCTTTGAACGGGATGGGTCTTCCCAGAAACCCGATATGTAGTACGGATACGAGTCATCCACCACTTTATTGTTTGCGGTAATGATAACACCACTTGGGGGATTATACTGGGTAGGCATTTCATCAAAGGGAATATATCCCTGCCAGTCCCATTCAGAAGATTCTCCGGGGACGGGAACCATCAATTCACCTCCTTTCCGAATGGGGACTTGACCAAAGGGACGCCAGCCGATGTTTCCCATCGTGTCTGCATAAATCACATTCTGGGGAGGTACGCCATAACCGCGTGCTGCGTCATTAAAGTCATCCCAATTCTTCATTAAACTCAATTTCAGGATAGACCCAACCTCATCACTGACATCGTGCCCTCCCCACCGCATGGAGATTACATGTTCCCCATTCCTCAGAAGGGAGTGAATATCAGAGATAATCGGACCATGTACGGTCTCCCGAATAATAACAGTGGTATCCTTTCCACCTTTAACATGAATAACTTCTTCACGAATATCCATGTTGAGATATTGCCCATCATACAGATATTGATTATGATTTTCCGGATTTACAGTTTCCATGTAAAAATCGAGATCATCCACCATTAGATTTGTGAACCCCCAAGCACATACCTCGTTATGGCCTAACACAGGTACTGGAATACCCGTTAAGCACATTCCACTGACATTGAACCGTCCCCCCACAAGGTGCATTTCGTACCATTTCGCCGGCTGAGAAAAAGGTAGATGGGGATCGTTTGATAGAATAGGTTTCCCGGTTACCGTATGATCTCCTGAGACAACCCAACTGTTGGATCCAAGGTGAATACCTTCCATCTGAATGATTTCTCTTAGATGTGTGTTCCGCTCAGACATTACCTGCCACAAACTGCTTAAAATAGTTTTGTCAGGTGGCACGATCAGGGGTTGATCCTCCGGATAATACGGAAGGAGTTCTTTTAGTTTTTCTTCCCCAAACATATAGGCTACCTGCCCGAGGACTATTTCCGGTTTCCAAGAAAATGTTAGATTGTGTCCCATCATTCTTACAAAACCGGTCACATGTTTGGGCTCCCACCGTATGGGCTTAATCCCTAAAAGTTTAAATTCAATGGGAAGTTGACTTCCCAACCCATCGATGCAGGCGTTGATGCCTTCGCAGAAACTTTCCACAATCACCCTGGCATCTTGACTCATTTTATCCACCATTCTACGTGCCACTTTCGGTATGCCCCAGGTACGGAGATAAATGTCGTCCTCGAGTGCGCTTTCTCCAAACAACTCTGACAGGCTCCCTTCCGATGCGGCAGCGGAAACTGTCATCTGAAACAGCCTCTCACGGGCAGAGATATATCCACCGGTAAAAAACAGGTCGTGCTCATTCTCTGCAAAAATGTGTGGAACAGCATAGTCATCAAAATAAATTTCTACAGGCTGTTTCAATCCTGTAATTGAAAGTTCCCCCTCATAAACAGGTAAATTATAATCGAGGTAAATCCACCCAAATGACAATATAATGAATACAATGATTACCAAACCCAATCCAATTTTTGCCCACAATTTCATATTATCCACTCCTATCAATTTGTTGAATCATAGCAATTCCGAAATCTACCGCTTTCCGGATAGAAGACCATTCAATATTCTCAATGGTGTCTGAATACCAGTGCCAGTTTGGAATTCTTTTTTGATCGTCCAGCGAAATAAAAGTTATTGTCTTGATATTTTCATGAGTCAGTATCAGCGAGTCAAATTGCGCCAGAGTGTAACGGAGAGGTTTAACGTCTGAAAATTCTCCAAAAGAGAGATATTCCGCCATGGTTACCAATTGTGAATCATAGTGATGGAACCCAAGCATACCTTCGCCCACACAATAATAGAGATCCCCTTTGCCCACATTATCAAAATTCAACACGTAAGTATTTTCGGAAGCCAGGTCATCCCCGAACCGTCTTACAAAAGTACGTGCGCCATACAATCCCACTTCCTCACATCCTGTAGCTACAATTTTTACCACGGTATTTTCAAGCACATGATCTGAAAAATATTGTGCCAGTGCGAGCATTGCCGTGACACCACTTCCATTATCATTCGCTCCGTTGACATATTTATGAAACAACTCCCGATGAATTAGAAATAAAATCTGAACAGAGACATAAATTGCCATTCCCCAAACGACTGTTTTATAGATAAAGATCTTGCCAAACCACAAACCGGAAAAAGCAACCAATGGTGAGATAAAAATAATAGTCGCACTTATTAAAAAAGATTGACGAAAATTTTTCACCATCAAAGGATGAAATAAATGTGACGCTCGAGTTGTATCGTAATGAGCCATCAAATAGACTATCTTCTGTTTGTCTCCGTTTTTTGGCTCCCCAACAATGTTCTGGGAAGTTTTCTTTCTGATAAGCTTGCCAAGAATGGTATCCCGGCCATCGAAATGCCTGACAAAAGACCACAGACCTAACACAGATAGAATGGCTCCCATTGCAGGACGGGTTAATGAAAGAAGGAGCCCGCCGGAAACGAGCATTGCAAAGGCGATCACCTCCCATGAATAAGTTCGGGGGGAAAGGAAGGGTTCGACTCGAGTGGTATAGCCGAATTCCCTGAGTCGCCTTTCGATGATTTCCGCTGCTTCCCTTTCTTTTTGTGTGGTAGACCCCCGGTGAGGAAGCGATACAAGTTCTGACAGGATTTCCTTAATAAGCTCTAACAAAGTGAAAGAATATAGTAAAACTGAGGTTCAAGTGGCAATGAAAGAGGTAGGGATGTGGTTTGCTGAGATATTATCGTCTTTGGGGCCTGGCACCAATCGTTTTTGTTACCAATGACGTATTAATACACATCCCATCCTATCCAATTCCTTTATTAAATCTCTTCTTTTCACGCAAGTTCGGTAACTTTGCGAATACAAGGAATCCTTCTTTCACTTAGCTCTTAATAAATATCCAAGCTACATATCCCCGTCTTGCCAGAATACATATTTCCCCTTTCCATTTTTCTTCTATAGATCTATTCCATATATTCTCATTCTACCTCAATTGACTTAACTATCAATTCTTTACTCTGAGTGATGTCTATTCGATAACCTTTGCGGTGTGGACAGATAGTAAAAAACATTTCCAACATAAATGTCTTATGACAATCTAAGCATTTTCCTCATCCAGCCACCGTTATAATGTTCTGTCGGGAACCTGCGGTTATTGTACCCGTGCATGTGACCTCAAAGCATGACTCAAGAGAATTAATCAGGTTGAAAAATGAAAGTTTAATAATATATATAATTTCGCTTATCTTTATATATAAATTGGAGGTTGTCATGAGAACATTGATCGATATTGATGATGAGCTGTTGGTACAGGCCATGAGCGTATCAAAAAGAAAGACTAAAAAAGCACTCATTCATGATGCTCTGGAAGAATTCATTAGGGCACGGTACCGTGAAGAGCTCGTCGAACGGTTGGGCGAAGGAGACTTTAATCTGACTCTGGAAGAGCTGGCTGAAATGCGAAAAAATGGCTGATGTTTTGATTGATACATCTGCCTGGATCCAAGCCAGCAATCGACGTGGAGACCCGTGGTTCAGGGACAAAGTTGCTTATCTACTAAAAAATAACAGAGCCGTTATCACGGAACCCATTGCGTTTGAAATTCTCGCAGGAGTTAAACCTCATGAGCGAAAGTTTTGGGAAACACGATTGCAAGGAGTAAAACAGATCAATGTGCGAAGTGGTGACTGGTATGTTGCCGCATATCACGCTTACAAGCTCCGGCGGAAAGGGATTACTGTAAAAAACTTTGACATCCTGATAGCTACGATTGTTATGGAAAACAATCTTGCTCTACTTCACAGGAATCGTGACTTTGATCGAATTCCAGAATACTTGCCATTGCAGATTTTCAATTAGGCATCCGCAGGCTCCTTTTGACAAACTCTAAAACACCAGAGGACAAACCATTAAAATTGCAGTAAGTACCGACGAACGGACTCACCTTGTCGATGTCCTGTTAGAAGAATTAGAAAAGCGAGGACACAAAATAACATATTTCGGTCCAGTTACGGATGAATCAGCAGACTGGCCGGATGTGACACGACAAGCAGCTCAGTGTGTAGCAGATGGAACAGCAGATGAAGGAATTGTCATGTGCTGGACAGGAACAGGTTCCTCCATTGCTGCCAATAAAGTCCCCGGTGTCCGAGCCGCCCTCTGCCACGATGCCGAAACCGCCAAAGGAGCCCGCATCTGGAACCACGCCAATGTGTTAGCCTTGAGTCTGCGCACCACCTCCGAAGCTCTTCTCAAAGAAATCCTCGATGCCTGGTTTGAAACGCCATTCAGCAACGACGATTGGAATTTGAATCAGATTGAACGGATAAAAGAGATTGAAAGGAGGAGGTGAGATTTATAAGTGTGGCATAAACATACCGTATGAGTCCTTGATCTTTTCACTCACCCGTATTTTTCAAACTATCGAGCCAGGCTTTTGCATTCTTTGTATGCGGATGTTCGTCTCCATAAAACTCCCGAAATATTTCATACGCTCTCTGTAGATGTTCTATCGCTTTCCTGACATCTCCAAGGTCGCTCCAGGCCCCTCCCAGGTTGTTGAGGTCTGTTGCCACATCAGGATGTCTTTCTCCATAGACCTCCTTATGAATTGAGAGTGCCTGCTCATAATACTCGATCGCCTTCTTTGTTTCTCCAAGGTCGCTCCAGGCCCATCCCAGGTTGTTGAGCATTGTTGCCACAGTGGGATGTCTTTCTCCATAAACCTCCTTACCAATTGAGAGCGCCTGCTCATAATACTCGATCGCCTTCTTTGTTTCTCCAAGGTCGTTCCAGGCCAATCCCAGGTTGTTGAGCATTGTTGCCACAGTGGGATGTCTTTCTCCATAAACCTCCCTATCGATTGAGAGCGCCTGCTCAAAATACTCGATCGCCTTCTTTGTTTCTCCAAGGTCGCTCCAGGCTCCTCCCAGGTTGTTTATGGTACCTGCTACATATGGATGCTTTTCACCATATACTTCACTGACGATTGAGAGAGCCTGCTCAAAATACTCGATCGCCTTCTTTGTTTCTCCAAGGTCGTTCCAGCCCAATCCCAGGTTGTTGAGCCTTGTTGCCACAGTGGGATGTCTTTCTCCATAAACCTCCCTATCGATTGAGAGCGCCTGCTCATAATACTTGATCGCTTTCTTTGTTTCTCCAAGTTCGCTCCAGGCTGATCCCAGGTTGTTGAGCATTGTTGCCACATCAGGATGTCTTCCTCCATAGACCTCCTTATCAATTGAGAGCGCCTGCTCATAATACTCTATCGCTTTCTTGGCTTTTCCTAGGTCGTTCCAGGCCAATCCCAGGTTGTTGAGCCTTGCTGCCACATCAGGATGTCTTTCTCCATAGACCTCCTTACCAATTGAGAGCGCCTGCTCATAATACTTGATCGCCTTCTTTGTTTCTCCAATGTCGCTCCAGGCTGATCCCAGGTTGTTGAGCATTCTTGCCACACTGGGATGTCTTTCTCCATAGACCTCCTTACCGATTGAGAGCGCTTGCTCATAATACTCGATCGCCTTCCTGGCATCTCCAAGGTCGTAATTTATCCACCCAAGTTCGAATAAAAATTTTGCAAATTTCTCTTCCCTTTTTCGTTGAGAAATCTGCCCGAGGATAGATTCCCCGCATGATAGGGCTTCTTTGTATGCGAGAGAGTGTCGCAAATAGGGTAGCACCTTACCTCCTTCTTCAATTGCATCCCCATCCATCCCTGCTTTCAAAGCGTGTTCGATCAACTCGATGGCTATAATAGGTGAATAGTCCGAAACTTCAGAAAGAACTCTCTGATAATATGAGACAGAAGACTGGTGGCAACTTTTTCTATCCTCTTTTTCCAATTCTTCGAAAATACCCTTACTTATTAGGGGAGTCACCCAATAAAGAGCCTCCTTCTTGCTGGTACGGCCCTGCTCCATCAGGCTCAGGCGAACCGCTTGGTTTATGTGCTGTTCCCAATTCCTTATGTCCTTGCAAACCAATTTTATCCCTTCCTTAAGAACGGGCAGGCGGAAAACGGCAGAATGTCTCATGACCATTTGAAACGATTCCGGCTGGCTTTCTAAGATCTTTCTTAGAATCAGGTCCTGGACAAATTCTTCCTGCTTGTCTTTAACCGTTACCAGGAGGGATTTCAGGTCAAGTTCCTTCGCTTCTTTTAACAGGGTATTTAGTGCCTCCATAAGTCGGGGATTTCCTCGACCGGCATCGATAAGCTGTAACCTGATAGCGGGTTCTGGATAGTTGGCAATCTCGTTAAGTTCATTAACCTTTTTCCACTCGTCAGCACCCCGGAAGCTTGTCAAACAAATGGACTCCATGTTGCGCTCAACAAGATTTACTCCTCCAAGTGTAAGGGGAAAAGAGTAACGGCTGGTAATAATAAGCTGGCTCATATTTCCGCTGTAAGGCAAATACCTGAGTAGTGGTTCAAGAATGTCTACTGCTTCGGGAGAAATTTCCGGCTTCCCTTCCTCCACCCCTGACAAATTCCGCTCAAAATCATCAAGCAGGATGAGGTAGTTTCTTTCCTGAAATGACGATGAGCAAAGACGTTGAATCTTATCGGGCAACTCAACGGTTTCCTTCAATATCTTCAAGCCTTGTTCGTCCCGCCCTCGCACAAAACCATCTTTTAGAGCTTCACCAAAAGTGACTGCGTTAAGCTCACCGTGTACAATGATTAAGGTATGGTCTTTTAACCTTTCGCACAGTTTTCCCGCCAGACAACTCTTGCCCAGCCCACCGGTTCCGTGCAAAAGCAGACCAATTTTTTCCTCATCCTTCTTCAAATATCTGAGTCCACGCTGGATTTGCTTTCGCCTGCCGACAAAACCTTCCTTGAGTATTTTTACCTGGCTATTGTGTAAATAGGTATGTTGAAGATCTCTCGGCTTCGGTCTCCTTCTTTGCCCTCTTTCCACAAGGGGTATGGTCAATGGCGTGCCGTCAGAAAACAGGCGCAGTAGCGACCAATCTTCCCGGTGATACCTGAAAAGTTTCCTGCGAGCCGAGAGCACAGCGGAGAGAATATCTTCCCCTCGGCTTAGATCAAAATATATATGCTTTGTTGCGAGGGTTGCCCCGCTGTCGGACACGGGCAATCCCCAACCCAGCACGGTGGAGCTATGATTGGCTACGAGTTGATGTGCAAAAGATACTGCGGCGGCGTGCCGGGGAGTCTGTCCAGTCTTGCAACCTGAAAGAAACAGAAGACGCGGCAGGTTTAAATTAAGTTTTTCCCAAAGCTCAGAGGGCGTAACCTGTACCGGTGAACCTTCTTCATCTTCCATCCAGAAAAATGGTTTTCCATTGTTAATATCGGCGTGACCTGAAAGATGAACGACATCATATACATCTTGTGCAAGACACTCACCAAGCCCTTCCAGCGAACCCGTATCTTCCACATCTATCTCAACCGGAAGATCCTTAGTGATTTTGTAGATTGTGTCCTCTTCTTTTTCAAATTGCAAAATAGGGGATAAACCTTCCGGAGAGCAGGCAATGAACAAGACCCTAAGAGAACGTTTCTCAGGCTGAAGACTTCTTTTGTGTCCCCAATCCGAAACCCGGCGAACAAGATGTATATCGGAAGGAACAAGGAAATCTGTTTGGTAAAGTAACTCAAAGGGTAGATCGGATATGGGACCTTCGGGTCTAACATAGAGGTGAAGATTTTCACCGTGGTCACCTGCTTCTTTCAGTGCCCGCGTTAATGTTTGCCGATCACCGTTGAGAAGGTCATACAGTTCCTTACCGATTTTACAGGATAAATCCGTTGATTTATTCCATCGAAAATCCCGGCATTTTTTTTCAATCCGGTGAATATCAGCCAAATTAACCGGGCTCGTATCTCGATCACCATCCGGCAATATTCGGGTGAGCGAAAGTTTATTCTTCTTATCATATTTGAAAATCGCTTGATATATTATATCCATAATAAATCTTTCTGCTTGTCTTTGGACTCTAACACTATTATGCGAAGATATTTTGTATAACAATCAAATATAGGAACTTTCTCTGGTATAATCCACCTTACCTTCCGTTTGCTCGTCGTATAGTAACATAAGGGGCTACTGTAGCACAAGCTTTTTGTTTGTGCTACATCAAAATGCTCTCACAGCCAACTTAATGCCATTTGGTATGACTCCCTATAGCGACAATTAGTGGGATCTGAAACAGCTCGAGCAGATTCTGGAGATGGAAAAGTAAGACAACCATCTTGGTTGTCCCTAGACAAGCTAAGAAGCTTGTCCTACAATTACGCCTCTGCCGAGCCGCGCAGGAACTCCCGAGCATGTTCGAGGGAAAGCTCTGTGATCTCCTCTCCAGCGATCATGCGGGCTATTTCCGCCACCCGTTCTTCCTGAGACAACTCTTTCACTTCAGTCACTGTTCGACCACCCTTTTCCGCTTTCCAGACTAAAAAATGAGCGTTCGCATAGGAAGCAATCTGATGAAGATGCGTAATACAGATAAGCTGATGGTCCCGGGACAGTTTTTTCAACTTCTTTCCCACTAACCCTGCAATATCTCCACCGATTCCAACATCAATCTCATCAAAAATCAAAAGAGGGATGTTATCCACCTTACCTAACACTGTCTTCAGAGCTAACATTATGCGGGAAATCTCTCCGCCGGAGGCGATCCTTGCCAGCGGTTTCAAGGGCTCTCCGGGATTGGGAGAAATCAGGAATTCCACTTCTTCCAGACCATTTTCACCGGCTAAGATCGAAGAATCGTTTCCGGATACATCGACGGCTGAGCCAGACTCAGAGACAGGAGTAAACCGGATGTCAAACTTTGTTCCCTTCATTCCCAATTCCTGTAATTCTTTCTCAATCTTCTCCTTCAAAATGACTGCGCCGACTGATCGCTCTTTCGATACTTTTTTCCCCTGTTCATGGACTTGCCATTTTAGACTGTCAATCTCCTCCCGCAACTTGTGGATTCTTTCCTCTCGGTTCTCAATGGTATGAAGCTCCTGTTCTATCTTTTTTCTGTATGCCATAATAGACTCGTAATCACGACCATATTTTCTAGCAAAATCGACATAAAGCCTCAACCGTTCCTCCACTATCTCCAGCCTGGTCGGATCAGCCTCAAGGGAATCACTATACCGATCCAACTCAAACGTCAAGCCCTCTAAGGAATAGACTACATCCCGCCACCTGATAGTTGCATCATGAAGACTTGCATCCAGAACAGCCAGCGATTCAACTTCCTTCAGCAAAACTTTTAATCGGTTCAGCACAGATTCCTCATCTCCGGATAGACCATAAATGACCCGCTGTGCCGTAGAGAGAATCGTCTGAATGTTTTGCAGGACTTTCTTTTCCTCCCGGAGTTCTGTCTCCTCCCCCGGTTTCAGCCCTGCCCTATCTATCTCATCGAGTTGGAATCGATACAATTCCCGCCGTTCTTTGCCAAGCTGTTCCTGAGCCAATGCTTCTTTCAGTTCTTCCTGAGTCTTCAGTAGAAGTAAGAACGTTTGCTGATAGTTTTCCACAAGAGACAACTCAAGACAAAACCGATCCAGGTGTGCCATGTGAATGTTGGGATTGAGAAGAGATTGGTGGTGATGCTGCCCAAGCAAGTCTGCCAGCACGTCGCCGACTTCCTTCAACGTAGCGAGTGTTACTTGCCGGTCATTGATAAAGGCAAAACTCCGCCCCTCTTTCCAGCGAGAACCCGTTGTAATTACCTGACGCCTAAGGAGAAGAATCTCATCATCGGCAAGAAATCGATGGATAGGTTCCGGTACCGGGGGCATCAATTCAAATGTGGCTTCCACGAACGCTTCTTTTGCTCCACTGCGAACCATCTCTAAATCTGCTTTCTCACCCAATATCAGATTCATGGAGTCAGTAAGAATAGATTTCCCAGCGCCTGTAATACCTGTGAGCACATTCAGCCCACTCTGGAATGATACATCCAAATCTTCAATGAGAGCGTAATTTTTAACGCGAAGACGAGTAAGCATAATTCTTACCTAAATTGAGCGATTCTATTCATGCGATTGACGATTATATGTTTACTTATCCAAAGGATCCTTTGGAATGGGTTATCGATATTATTATGAAATTTCAGGGTAATAACGAGGACAAACAAGCTGTTTATTCTACCTCGAAGGTTCGGGATCAGGCGGGGTGGATGTTTTCCCGCAGTAGCGGGATCTTCGCTCCGCTTCGACAATCCTTGTTCTAGTGCCTGCCTGGCGGCAGGCAGGGATTTACCATTTAGACTATTGTATAACGTTATTAAACATTTCGCAAGTAAAGTTTCAATCCTCTCCTTCCTTTATTGGTTGGAGCAACCTTCACTAACTTCAGTAGCAGTAACTTATTATCCCCACGTCTGCGGGGAATACATTGTTTCGTCTTTGAGTATTTGTGGATGCCTCGGTTCATCCCCGCGTTTGCGGGGAACACCTTCAAGGCGCCATGCACAGGTCAAAAATGCTGGGCGCTTTCCATCACATTTTATCGAGGTAATCTCTCCGGCATATCCGCCACTACATACGCCATTACAGCCAACGTGGCGATGCAAAGGTTCAGTTCATGGGGATTGAGTTTGTCCATGGTGTCGGCGTTTGTGTGATGGTACCAGAAATAACGGGATCCATCAACCTTTAAAGACATCCCGGGAACTCCTTCATCGATCAGCGGACCAATATCGGCAGCCCTTCCATCAGTAGGAACTTCATCTGATTCGATGGAAACGAGAAGTTGAGCAATCTCATTCACCACTATCCGTGCTTCTTCAGATCCCGTAAAGCCAAGTCCTCGTGGTTTGAACACACCATTATCCGATTCAATGGCAAGAATATGATTATGTAGTTCATCTTTGTGGGCATCCCGATATCCTTTCCCTCCACGTCCACCATTTTCTTCATTGGTCCACAGCACAACTCTTATGGTTCTCCGCGGGCGAAGATCAAGCTCCTTCATCAGCCGAACCGCTTCCCAGGCAGCCACACAGCCACCCGCATCATCCATAGCCCCCTCACCAACGTCCCAAGAATCTATGTGCCCACCGAGCACAATTACCTCTTCAGGAAATTCCCGACCAACCAGTTCGGCTACTACATTCCGAGATAGAACATCCGGCTCAAAATGTCCTTCCATGTATATCCTTACTACCACGCGTTCTCCTCTGTCAGCCATCCGTTGGAGCATCATGGCATCTTCTATCGTAATCGCCGCATGGGGAATCTTAGGCACATCTTCCTCATAACCCATCCCACCTGTATGAGGTGTATTCATGGAATAGGGACTAATAGATCTTATTAAACTTGCTACCGCACCCACCTTGGCTGCCGCAGTGGCGCCTGCATAACGGTATCTTACCGTTTCTCCATAAGTTGTAAAGGGAACATTGAATAGTACAATCTTCCCTTGAGCTTCTTCCTTTCGAGTCTCAAGCTCATCAAAACTTCCCACTACCAAAACTTCAGCCTCGATACCTTCTGTAGGTGTGCTGATGCTTCCACCTAACCCAAGCATCTCCAGTTTTTTGAACCTCGGTTCCACTAACTCAACCCATTCTTCCCCTCGTACCCACTTGGGAACCATCACTTCTTCCCCATGTACATTTTCAAAACCATCCTTCTTCATTTCTTCCAGAATCCAATCTATAGCATCTTCCAGATTCTGCGTGCCACTGAAGCGGGGACCAAATGTATCGGTTAATTCTGCAAGACGATCAAAAGCAAAGCTATCTGATAGGGCAGTGGTGATTAGCTGATTGGCAGTTTCCCGGTATTTTGACACGATCAACGGTTCTGCAGGTGTTATTTGTGATATGAGACTTGTAGGCCAGATGGTCATATTCAAGGCTACGAAGGTTAGCATCATTTCCAGGGTGAATAACTTGTAATATTTTTTCATAGCACCTCCTATGTAGGGAATATTAACTGGGCTTGGAATACCTCATTAGGATTGGAAATATTGCAGGAAGATTATGAAACAGGCAAGCAGAAAGTATACTGCGTGGTAATGTCTCAGTCACGGTTGGGAATAGAAAAATATGGAGTGATGTCCCGTCCGTCAGCTGGCGGATCCCTTTGGGAGGGTCCATTATGACCTTCGTGACCTGTGGAGGAGTGGTGGAATTTTAGTTGTGTTTATCGTCAACATATTCATTTCTCCTCCAAAGGAGGCTCCTACAGAGCATCACTTCTCCAGGGGAGAGTCCCTCTTCGGGACAATACTCCCTGCCTGTGCTGTTGCTACCTGTCTGCTCTATCGTTACGACAGACAGGCGGCAAACAGGCATTTCTCCTTGACGTTAGCGCCATTATATACCTGTCTCTGAGGGATTATACTGTGGGGAACCTAATAATGAAAGTTCCGGAAAACGAGACTCTCTGCTACTTGAAAGGTCAGGCGTCGTAATAGAGATGAAACTCGAAAGGATGGGGTCTTTGAGCCAGCGGAGCTAACTCTTCATCCCTTTTCCAACTGATCCAGGTTTCAATCAGGTCTTCAGTGAAAACATTTCCTGCCTTCAGAAAGTCATGATCATTTTCTAATGCGGTCAAAGCTTCACTCAGTGACCCTGGCGTATGGCGATATCCCTCTAATTCTTCATGACTCATCTCGTATATATCACGGTCAAGCGGTTTCCCGGGATCGATTTCGTTCTTAATTCCATCTATCACCGCCATGAGCATGGCTGTCCATGTCAGGTATCCATTGCACGTAGGATCCGGGCAGCGAAATTCAAACCGCTTTGCTTTTGGATTGTCAGAATACATGGGGATCCGAACAGCTGCAGAACGGTTTCTTGCAGACAGACAGAGATTCACGGGCGCTTCGAATCCTGGAACTAATCGGCAATACGAATTGGTCGTGGGTGCTGCAAATGCCAATATCGCCGGTGCATGACGGAGAATTCCACCAATTGCATTCAGAGCCAATTTACTTAATCCCGCATAACCATCACCGGCAAAGAGGGGGGTGCCGTTTTTCCACAAAGACAGGTGAGTGTGCATTCCACTACCGTTATCCTCAAAGATGGGTTTGGGCATAAAAGTGACGGTTTTTCCCTTCCGCTTTGCCACATTCTTGACAATATATTTAAACCACATGAACTGGTCTGACATTTTCAACAAAGGCTGGAATCTCATATCTATTTCACTCTGTCCAGCTGTTCCTACTTCATGATGATGGGCTTCTACAATAATTCCGATTTTGCGCATCTCTTTGACCATCTCACCCCGTAAATCATGGAAGGTATCCGTAGGACTAACCGGGAAGTAACCCCCTTTAAAGCTCGGTTTGTAGCCTAAATTCGGCTCCTCAAAACGGGCAGTATTCCATGCCCCTTCTATGGAATCGATATGATACATCCCCTGATTTTGGCTCTGTGAATACCGCACCTCATCAAAAATAAAAAACTCCGGCTCCGGACCGATAGAACATGTATCCGCTATACCCGTCGATTTAAGATATTCTTCCCCCTTTCTCGCTACGTGTCGAGGGTCTCTTGTATATTCCTCCTTCGTAATGGGGTCCACAATATTGGCTGTCACACTGACGGTCGGTTCCATAAAGAATGGATCAAGACAAACAGTGTCAAGATCCGGAACTGCAAGCATGTCCGACATGTGGATGCCTTGCCAGCCCCGAATAGATGAACCATCAAAGCCCAAACCTTCTTCGAAGGTATTTTCATCCAATACATCTATTGGAAAGGAACAGTGCTGCCAAGTGCCCAACATGTCCACAAATTTGAGATCCATCATCTCTACTTCATTCTTTTTACAATATTCAAAAAACTCCTGAGGTGTCATTTACATTCTCCTTTGTATTTATGTTATTCCTAACCTTCGGCAATCCATCTTGCCACATCATCGCCAATAGCAATGGCTGCAGTGAGTCCTGGTGAGTCAATCCCAACCAGGTTGATCCAACCATGAAATCCTTTTTCTTCCTCATGGTGAATATAAAAATCTGAGGGTTCATGACTGTCCATCATCAATTTTGGTCTGATTCCGGAAAAATCCGGACTGAGATCGTCATATTGTAAATCCGGTAGATACGCTTTTACATCATTGTAGAATAATTCCTGATCTTCCACTCTCACAGAATAATCTTCTTCTCTCCCAGCCAACCATTCTGCACTGGGCCCGAGCTTTACATCCCCTCCTTTATCAAAACCTAAGTGAATACCAAGAGAATCATATTCTTTATCCGGAATCGGATAGATAAGGTGTTGAAATTTATTCCGCCATTTGGAAGATAGTTTAAAATAGGATCCCTTGGAGTACTTTAATTGAGGAACCTCTGTTTTATCCTTTCTCCATATAAGACCAGCAATAATGTCACTATTCAATCCTGCTGCATTCACAACCCACGTAGTCACCACTGTGTAGATGCCTTCACTTGGGTTCGATACTGACAGTTGATATAAATCGCCCTTTTGTTCACCACCGACAACAGTAGCTCCAATCAAAAGGTCATGATCAGCCTCTGCAGAAATTCGCAGGAAGGCAGACATCAACTCGTGGGCAGACAGAATCCCGGTACACCCCAAGAACAACGCTGAATGGGCTGAAACATCCGGCGCCATTGAACCAAGTTCCTTTTGATTTAACATACGGATGTGGGGAACCTCATTGATTTGAGCCTTTTGGAACAATTCATCTAATAACAACTCCTGACCTTCCTGGGCAACAATCAGCTTCCCACATTGGTTGTGCCACACATCATATTTCTGACAAAACGGATATAATTTCTCTCGTCCCATCCGGCAATACATTGCTTTAAGAGAGTCCTTAGGATAATAAACCCCGGAGTGGATAACCTCACTGTTTCTGCTTGAAATACCGCGTCCGAATCCTTTCTCCTTTTCTATGATCAAAACAGATGTTATGTTGTTTTCTGCAAGAGCACGGGCAACACCTAATCCAATTACACCTGCGCCTATAATGACAACTTTGTAATCAACTTTCATCAAATACTTTCTCTAATTTGTTTTTACATTCTCAACAGAATTTTTCGGGAAGAAATTAAGTTTCACCCCGAAGTTTCGGGACAAAATCCAAGACTCAGTGTCTATGCATTAATCTGAGGATATAACAACCACTATATAAATGGGAGTCACTTGTTTACTTGTCACTTGATACTTGTTTATTTTCTACCTGCAACCAACTATAATAACTCTTTACAACTGTTTTTTCTTCCGAAGGAGGAGGAAAGTCTCTTCTTTAAACGTCGACATGACGATCATGGTTTGAGTTCGAATCACATCTTCCCATGACTGTATTTTCCGAAGTAATATTTCCAATGAAGAAGTGTTTTTTATTCTGACTTTCAACATATGCGACCCTTCTCCCGTAATGGAATGACACTCTAAAATCTCGTCGGATTTTTTAACATGATTTATCATTGCTTCATAACGTTCCGACGATGCCATAACCAAAAGAATAAAAGCTGTTACATCGTATCCTAACTTCTTGGAATCAACTATCGCTCGAAATTCCCTGATGATTTTTTCTTCTACTAATTTTTTAATTCTCTCCGCCACTGCTGGAACGGATAATTCTACTCGCTCTGCTATATCCTTTGCCGTCATTCGACCATTTTTTTGAAGAAGATCAAGAATTATATTGTCTTTGCTATCTAACATAATAGTTGATATTATAAATAAAATTATATAAATCCAATATATATTTAGGTGTTTTGTTAAATATACTTAAAACTATTAATGTTATAAATGATTCCTCAATATAATACTCCGATAACCGCTGCGTTTCTGTCTATCGACAGACAGTGATATTGGGACACTAATACCTGACTTATACTACAAGAATAAAGGGGGATATATCAGCTGAAAATTATATTCGTTTAGAAGGGAAGATCATCCTCTGTTTCTCCGGTATCTTCGCTTGTCTCTTCACTACCGCTTTTCCGTCCAAGCATAGTAAATGCATCTCCAACAATTTCCGTGGTGTACCGTTTGACTCCGTCTTTGTCATCCCAGGAGCGTGTTCTAAGTTTTCCCTCAAAATAGATCAACGTTCCTTTCTTTAGCAATTTACTGGCTGTTTCTGCTCTCTTACCAAACATCACACAACGATGCCATTCTGTACGTTCTTTAATCTCTCCATCACTATCGCGCCAACTCTCATTTGTGGCAAGAGTAAAATTAACCACAGCGTCACCGGATGGCATATAACGACTCTCCGGGTCGCCTCCAAGATGTCCAACTAATATTACTTTATTAACACTACCTTTATGCATAGTTTATCCCTCCAAAGGTGCAGATTATTATCACGTTATTATCTGAATATGAAGATAGAACAAACATAAATCAAGTAATTTGTAAAAAATAGGGGCCATTAATTGTGCCCCTATTTTTTATCTCAAAGAACAGTTTCAGTTCCTGAATGATTACCCACTCCTATTTAATCATGACAAGCTTACGAGCCTTAGTGAAATTCGTTTTACCTGAGGATGGGTCTGTTGCGGTGATACGGTAAATGTACATCCCGCTCGGTACAGACTTACCGTAGTCATCCCTGCTATTCCAAACTACCTTATGGAAAGCTGCCTCGTGCATACTATTCACCAATGTCCGTACCTTTTGACCTAAGATGTCATAGATATCTATCCTGACATCCGCTGCTTCAGGAATATCGTAAGCAATGGTCGTCACCGGGTTGAAAGGGTTCGGGTAGTTCTGTTCAAGATCGTATCGAATGGGAAGTTCATTACTCAGTGTGGCTACAGCAACAACAGGCATATAAAATACTCTGAGTATAGGCCTATTGGACTCAGTACTGTTTTCTTTGGAATCAAACCGTTTTGCAGTTGCGCTTTCATTTTCGTCTCCTACAAGAATCCAGCCAAAATTGGTTGAAGGTGAGTCTAACCAGGATTGAACATCGGCAACCAACTCCGAAGTAGAGTTCCACCTATAAGAATTCGTATCTCCTACCGATGCTGTAGCATTTATGACATCTGAAAAATCGCCTCCGTTGTTTGTCCAAAAGAGGGAATCATAAAAAGTGTGTATCCATGTGGCATCTCCAATCTCAGCTGCCGTTCCGGCGCCTTCATTTCCGGGTGCATTGGATTCGCCTTCACCCCAACTTGATAATATTTTGTGAAGGGCAATTATTCTTGAAGTTGCTGTGCGCGTTTTAGACATACTTAATATTAATACGACACTGTCTATCAATACTCCGCTCTCAATATTTCCTGCGATATCAAACGCAAGAAGCCCGCGTCTAATCGAACCGACGGCGGTTTTACCTACAAAGAAATGAGCGCCTTTACCATTGCTCAACGCGCCTGTATTGCTTTCATATAAAGTGTTATCCTTGTTTGCTTGTATTACTACTTCAGTTTGTGCATTGATGTTGCTATTTAAAGCAAGCAGTAACAAAGGGATAGATATAATTATCCTGATAACAGTATACCCATCCTTATCTTAGCGCGCTATTTCGAAGTAAAGTTGAGGGAGTAGTTACTTCAATAAAAGCATCTTCCTCGTAACCACAAAATCACCAGTAATAAACTTGTACAAGTATACTCCACTCACAACAGGAACACCGAATTTGTTAGTGCCATTCCACGTTTTTTCGTAATATCCCGCTGTGAGATTATACTCGTCCCACCTAACTATTTCCTGACCCATGAGGTTGTAAATTATCAATGTTGCATCTGATTGATATGGAAGGCCATATTTGATAGTCGTACTCGGGTTGAAGGGGTTAGGATATGCGTCATAAAGAACGTAATCAGAAGGAATTATTTCTCCTCCCTCTATTCCTACTATTGTCGCACTAACCTCTTCGGAGAACCCACTCTCATTTCCGTGAGAATCGACTGCTGAAAGTATGTAATAATAAATCTGGTCAATACTAACTTCAGTATCGATAAACAAAGTGCCGATGCTTTCAGAATAAGGCTCTATTCCTGATGGATCAAACCCTGACTCATTACTCCTGTATATCCTGAAATATTCAAAATCAGCATCAACAGGCGCATCCCAAGTTAATTGTACGGCATCCTGCTCGGTTATTAAAGCCAATAATCCAGAAGGTACGGCCGGTGACAAGTTATCAACTGAAAAGCCAGAGTCAATTTCTGATGAAAAAAATACTTCAGGATCAATTGTATGGGCAGAGACTTGGAATTTACTCCAATAAATCCCTTGATCAGAAGAATCTTGAAATGTATGTGCAGGAAAAATATACTCACCGAATTGTGTGGAAGGTACACTACCTAATGAAACCCACTCATTAGCCAGATTTAGTTCCGATATTCCATATTGAGTAATATTACCAAGCGCATCTTGTTCACTTGCAAGCCATCTAAGATAAATCCACCCGCCCTGATCATCAGGAACATCTTCAATATTGGAAATTTTTGGAGCATTGATTATAGGAACTTCTATGATTCCCGGTAGGAGCTGTCCTCGTATTTCCCCGCCGCCATAGGCAGCCGTGTGCAGGTTGACGTAGATGTTTCCCGCAATGAGTTCCGCTACGAGACTATCCGTAAGAGGCTGAGAGTCACCGGATGCCCAGACGCCCGAGACGGTGTTGGCGCCTGCGAAGTCTATGGCTCTAACTACGCCGCCGTTAACTCCAATTGCACCTAAGTGGAAGTGAGAGGCGGTTAGTGTTATTCCCTCAAATGTGATGTTATAAGCAAGGCCCGCGTCGGTAAGTGAAAAGGTACCGGTGCCTGTGGCAGCAGTAGTTACAGCTGGATTTTCCTGGGCACCTGTAAGGTTTGCAGAGAGGCCTATGCCTCCTGATAGCGTTACTTGCCCTCGTATTTCCCCGCCGGGATTGGCACTCGTGTGCAGGTTGACATAGATGTTTCCCGCAATGAGTTCCGCTACGAGACCATCCGTAAGAGGCTGAGAGTCACCGGATGCCCAGACGCCCGAGACGGTGTTGGCGCCTGCGAAGTCTATGGCTCTAACTACGCCGCCGTTAACTCCAGTTGCACCTAAGTGGAAGTGAGAGGCGGTTAGTGTTATTCCCTCAAATGTGATGTCATAAGCAAGGCCCGCGTCGGTAAGTGAAAAGGTACCGGTGCCTGTGGCAGCAGTAGTTACAGCCGGATTTTCCTGGCCGCCTGTAAGCTGGGCTCCGAAGTGTGCCACCCCAGACTGCCCGAGAACGACATTAGGGATTGCAACGCAGGCTATTGCTGCGAATAATAGTAACATTTTATTCATAGTGATATCCTATTGTTAGTTATTAATGACTGACATTATCAATTAATATAGACTCCTACATAAAGAGTTGTCAAGTGAAATAATCGCGCGGATTGACGTCTTTACAGACATGGTATCCCCGCCTCCTGCGGGCAGGCAGCCAGGGTAAATTGAAGTTAATTCTTTTCAGCTTAGGATCATCCAAAATAGTTACCGTCCAGAGGCAGGCGTTTTCAGCGGTTTGGGATTGAATGCCCGCATGTTTCATGCGTTGGTAAGGTGTTCTGTTTTTCTGGTAAGAGTTGGTCTTAACCGATTAAAATAATACTCCTCCCGACACGTCAGGGATTTTCTAAGCATGGTTTATTATACTAAATCGACCATAATAATGAACTATCACGTCGTGAATATCTGATTAATAGTATATTTTATTATGGCGGTTACGTCCCACGATTTGTGGCAGAAAATGTGTTTTGAGATAAAAATATGAACTTTTCAATACTTGTAACCGTCATAATAGGTTATGGTTTTTTTCATTAAATCCCTTTGTTCCCCTCTCGAATAATTTCAAACATGCATGATGAAAAGTATAATAATATGTCCTAATAAAATTGCTGACACGTCGGGATAGAAAGCCCAACCAGTTAGCTTTTTGTTCTCCATCGTTCAATCTCTAACAGTTCATATTCAATAAGACCATTTGCCCGCTCTATATCACTCTGATGGTTCTTCGCCCCTGGCGGGATTCGAATATAATTTACCTTAACATCCATAATGGCTTTTTCAAATGCGCTTGGCTGAGTTAAATCCAGTCCGTTTCGTGGAAACTCTGATCCGTTACCGGACTGGATTGATACCTCATTCAGAAGAATACCCAATGATGCTAAATGGGTAAATAAACGCCGGATAAACAAGGTACTGTTCACATTAGACTGTTCAAAAGCATAGGCGCTGAAAAGTACATTGGTACGAACATCTCTGGCTTAATATAAATAACGGGGAAAGCCACCGTTATAAATACGTTCAACGTAATAAGGTACATCTATAAAGTCCTTCGTATCCACAACCCAATATCGAAGCAGTTTAAAGTTCGCTTCCTTCCATAGCACGCAAATCACGTTGCTTGATACGTTTACTCTTTTTCTTGCGTCCTAACCCTTCTTCACGACAGATCTTTTGTATTGTTCTGGCAGACTGCTTGACTCCAATATGGGACAATCTCTTCATTCTCCTCCATCTTTCCATTCATATTCCAAAAGGCTTCTTTAACTCTATTGGGTGGGTACCATGTCCCTTCCGTGTCATGGTTGTAAAAAATAGGG
The DNA here is from genome assembly GCA_004124475.1 of Fidelibacterota bacterium. Lineage (GTDB taxonomy): Bacteria > Fidelibacterota > Marinisomatia > Marinisomatales > SCKK01 > SCKK01. The sequence continues at coordinate 16,151 of SCKK01000027.1, read as the reverse complement.
GCCATTAATTGTGCCCCTATTTTTTATCTCAAAGAACAGTTTCAGTTCCTGAATGATTACCCACTCCTATTTAATCATGACAAGCTTACGAGCCTTAGTGAAATTCGTTTTACCTGAGGATGGGTCTGTTGCGGTGATACGGTAAATGTACATCCCGCTCGGTACAGACTTACCGTAGTCATCCCTGCTATTCCAAACTACCTTATGGAAAGCTGCCTCGTGCATACTATTCACCAATGTCCGTACCTTTTGACCTAAGATGTCATAGATATCTATCCTGACATCCGCTGCTTCAGGAATATCGTAAGCAATGGTCGTCACCGGGTTGAAAGGGTTCGGGTAGTTCGGGTGTAGAGCAAAAAAATCTGGCATAAGTTCAACTTTGTCTACACTCAAAGCCGCGGCGTCAATTGTTAATGTAAACGGACCATTACCAGCTTCTGTGTTCAACTCATCATCACTGGCGATTATCATCCAAGTACCTGTTGCCACATCGATGGAATCGATGGCAGCTTCAAGGTCTTCATAAAACCACACAATAGATGTTTCCGTTACAGTATCTACTGAGAGGAAAGTAAGACCGTCTGTCCCTAACAGACTGTAAACAATAGAATCCCCATCTATGTCAATAGAGACTCCCCAGGAAAATGTGAGAACTTCGTTTAAATTATCGGGTGTAATTTCAATGTACGTGTCATTAACAGGACCTACCAAGTCAAAAGATTGGGGTGCATCGTTTACTGGTAAAACAGTGACAATAACCGTATCTGAAATTGAGTCTCCTGAGGTGCTTGTCGCGGTAAAGACCAGTTCAGCATCCCCGTTTGCATCGGGGTAAAAACTCAAAGATACCGTATCACCTATAACTATAACTTCTACCAGCGTGGTATCTGAGTTTGTGTGGCTAAAAGTTAATGTACCACCAGGGTAATAAAATACTGTATTCAGATCTCCAAGAGTTGTATCAGGGGAATCTTCATCAACCGATATATCCGAGAGTGGATTCACTACTGTAATTAAGCCATCAACATCATTCGCATCCCGGGGGTTAATCCTGTATTTACCATTATCGAAATCAACCACACCCACTATATTATAGGTAGAACCAATAGTCATAGAGATACTACCAAATTGGAAATCGACATTGTCACCTACATAAAAATAGGTGGTACCTCCATCATCCGTGCATCGATAAAAATAATCACCGGAACTATCAACAAAGGCACTATCAATTTTTACAAGCTGCCCTTCCCACTTTTCACCGGGATTAGTGTCGGCACTAAGGGTTTCATCAATATCGGAACCGGGTATTACAGTAGCTGCATAAGGCTCATTGCCCGTTGATATCGTACTGATCAGCGAAGGATTTTTTAGCTCGGTAAGATTATTATTGACGTTTCTTACGGCTGTAATAAGAATTTCATCACCCACAGCAACCAAGCCGTCAAAACTGTAATCAAATATCAAAACACCATTATATTCACCAGTACTATCACTTACCCAAACATTGTTATAATTGTCGTTTGCAGAAACAATTCCCCGGTAAGTTGCCGTATGTACATTATCAATTGTACCGCCAGGATTATTGGTGTTTGTGAGAGCTATCGAAGTAATTCCTGCATAAAATTCAATAGTATCCGGAAGGGATGCATCGATTAATGTATCGAGAACTATATCTGCAGTGATTCCTGAAGTAGTTAAATGGACTAAAGATGCATCAGTAACATCTATTTCTGCAGTTAATACGGAGATACCAGTAGTTCCCAATACTGTAAAATCAGCTGCATCAACAGAAACCAGGTTATCAGAGTATTTAACATCAGTTTCGGTATCGCTTAAAGAAAAAATATTGACTATTGAAAATGGAATGTTATTGGTGGCTCCTGGGGTAGGACTTGCTTGTATATATGTACTAGTATTTCTTGCTCCTCCACTACCATCAGGCCTTCTTTGGTTTGATTCAGTAACTTTATTGCCATTACCATTTTCATTAATTTGCGGTTCTCCGCTATTTAGTAGTACAAGTAAACCAGAATCGTCAGAGTCATCGGTATCGTAAACAAGTGCGTCTATTAAATTTGTTAGTGTCACTGGAGTATCCCCAGGAAAGTCTGTATCGTTATATCCAGAATATAAAGCTACCGCATCAGCACCATTCTGGATAGGATTGGTTGTAAATGCTACCAAGTCTACATTGGCAACATTAGCGCTCCCCACTACAAAATAGCCATCAGCGTCTGTGGAATAACCATCAAGATCAATTGCACCACCATATGAAGCATCATCTGACCCATTAAAGAGTACCAGAACATATCCATCTAATGATGTATTGCCTATCCCGCCATCATACAATTCGATGAATTCTTCACTATCTGTGCCAGTTTGATCAGCATCAACTTCATTAATCAATACACTCTTACCCAAAAGCGCCGTGTCAACATCATTCGCATCCCGGGGGTTAATCCTGTATTTACCATTATCAAAATCAACCACACCCACTATATTATAGGTAGAACCAATAGTCATAGAGATACTACCAAATTGGAAATCGACATTGTCGCCTACATAAAAATAGGTAGCACCTCCATCATCCGTGCATCGATAAAAATAATCGCCGGAACTATCAACAAAGGCACTATCAATTTTTACAAGCTGCCCTTCCCACTTTTCACCGGGATTAGTGTCGGCACTAAGGGTTTCGGCGATATCGGAGCCGGGTATTACAGTAGCTGCATAAGGCTCATTGCCCGTTGATACCGTGCTAATCAGCGAGGGGTTCTTTAGCTCGGTAAGATTATTATTGACGTTTCTTACGGCTGTAATAAGAATTTCATCACCCACAGCAACCAAGCCGTCAAAACTGTAATCAAATATCAAAACACCATTATATTCACCGGTACTATCACTTACCCAAACATTGTTATAATTGTCATTTGCAGAAACAATTCCCCGGTAAGTTGCCGTATGTACATTATCAATTGTACCACCAGGATTATTGGTGTTTGTGAGAGCTATCGAAGTAATTCCTGCATAAAATTCAATAGTATCCGGAAGGGACGCATCGATTAATGTATCGAGAACTATATCTGCAGTGATTCCTGAAGTAGTTAAATGGACTAAAGATGCATCAGTAACATCTATTGCTGCAGTTAATACGGAGATACCAGTAGTTCCCAATACTGTAAAATCAGCTGCATCAACAGAAACCAGGTTATCAGAGTATTTAACATCAGTTTCGGTATCGCTTAAAGAAAAAATATTGACTATTGAAAATGGAATGTTATTGGTGGCTCCTGGGGTAGGACTTGCTTGTATATATGTACTAGTATTTCTTGCTCCTCCACTACCATCAGGCCTTCTTTGGTTTGATTCAGTAACTTTATTGCCATTACCATTTTCATTAATTTGCGGTTCTCCGCTATTTAGTAGTACAAGTAAACCAGAATCGTCAGAGTCATCGGTATCGTAAACAAGTGCGTCTATTAAATTTGTTAGTGTCACTGGAGTATCCCCAGGAAAGTCTGTATCGTTATATCCAGAATATAAAGCTACCGCATCAGCACCATTCTGGATTCCATTGGTTGTAAATGCTATCAAGTCTACATTGGCAACATTAGCGCTTCCCACTACAAAATAGCCGTCAGCGTCTGTGGAATAACCATCAAGATCAATTGCACCACCATATGAAGCATCATCTGACCCATTAAAGAGTACCAGAACATATCCATCTAATGATGTATTGCCTGTCCCGCCATCATATAATTCGATGAATTCTGCACTATCTGTGCCAGTTTGATCAGCATCAACTTCATTAATAACAATAGTAAGTACCGCTCCACTTCCAAGGCTCGGCTTATAAGTGGACAGTGCCCAATTTACTCTATCAAACTGGCCTAAAGTGAATTCGAATAAGCAGGGATCATCTGTGTAGTTCATGTAATTATGAACCGGATCGTTTCCAGGATCGCTTGGGCATGTATCCAAAGTTTCATTACAGTTAAAAATATTATTACCGTCATGCTGCTGAGGGGTATCATCCACATAGTCTCCGGGCGTTGTGCATCCTCCATCGAAGGTATGATAAAGCCCTAAATAGTGACCCACCTCGTGTGTGCCTGTATCCCCCTCATCGTAAGGATAAATACCACCGGGAAGAGAAATGTAGTTCAGGACAACCCCATGCATATAATTGTCTTCAGACCAAGACCACGGGAAATAAGCATAGCCTAAATAACCGCTGGCTGTAGTTGTATAAATATTCAATGTATGTTCAGGGTCGACAGCAAGAGCCGCTTTATATGCAGACTCATTGTCGCTGTAAAACCAGTCATCATTTGCCGTGCGATCAATGCTTAGCAGTGAAAATGATAGCCCATTAGCTGCATAGGCAGTAGTGAGTGTGTCTATCTGATTATAGATTTGTTGGTCGGATACATCACCAGTGGTTCCATCAGCTGCTGTGATCACGTGAAATGCTACAGGAATATCAAGAGTCCTCTCTAGAAGGTGTAAGTTTTCCGTTTTCCATTGCTCAATATCCTCAGGCGCTCTAGGAATATCCGGCAATGCCTCATCAATGGTTCCACAACGTATCAATTCCTTTATTGTACCGTCTGGCAGTGTAATAGTTACTGGTGAAAACTGAGCGGTTTGTTGTGCTCCCGCTTCAATGCGGCTTTGCTGACCATATACCAACCCGGCAAAAACTATAAACAGTGTTAGCATTCTATGCCACATAACTATCTTTTATTATTTATGATTTGAATGTATGATAATGTCAGAAATATATTGGTTGTACAACACCCTCCCTAAAGGGGAAATGGTTATTCCCCTACTCTGTTTGCTATGCTCTAAAGTGATTTTCTCACCTTGAATTATTTTTAATATAATTTACCAATCACCTACTTGTCAAGAAGTAGTCCATAAATTATGACTGAGGTCACATCCGGAATAAATCACACACATTTCCACCGGAGAACCCCCGGATTGGGATTAACAATATTTACTCCAATTAAACTTTTATCTCCTTCCAATCCCCTTGTAGCACTTTCCACAGAACCGCCACGGCATAAAACAAAAGATAGAAGAAAAAACAGATCTATGGACATTCGATTCCGACTCCCATTCTTACTACAGTGATATAACATGCCGGCAAGAAAAATCCCCACGCAATAATCATTTCGGCAATGGCAGGATATCGAGTGTTCCCAGCGCCACTCAAAGCAAACCAGAGCGTCATCCCAATGGCATCTGCAAATTGAACCACCCCTAAAATTCTCAAGACAAATATACCAAGTCGAATAACTTCACGATCGTTAGTAAAAAAGGATAGAATTGTTGTAGGGAAGAGTAGAAAGAACAACCCCACATTCCTCAAATTTCTTTTCTCCCAATCGTCTTGATGTCACTGTTTGTACACCAGTCCGGGCTGCAATACCATCCCGAACCTTCGGGACATAACCGTCCGAATAAGAAAACTTCCCATTCCTACCGCTGCCAGGGCGTTTTTGCCCAGCCTCCCTACCATTGCCACATCTGTGATGTTCATTAGCACCCGGCTCAAGTTCCCAAGAATAACCGGAAGAGCAAGGGTCAGGACATTTTTGAATATCTTTCTGTCTATGGGAAAGATTAAATATTTGGGATGAAATATCATTAAATCTTCGAGGAGAAGAAATTTTTCTTCACATTAAAGGATAATCTTGAGGATTTTTTTATAAGTGAAAAATACGCCACAGGAAATACCCGATTCCTCCTATCAGTCCAATAAGAAATAGCCACCAAGAAAATACCGGCGTTTCCATTCCTCGATTCATAAAGAATGTGGAAATCATAAGTGCTGTGGCAGAAAATTCAACAATCCAGTCTAACGGTGTTGTCCTAAATTGTACGCCCCTTTCTTCCTGGAGAAAAATCCACATGCCGCAGCCTGTTAATCCCAAGCTTACCAATACGGGCGCTAAAACCGGTCCTATCCATGGCATAGGGATGAGGAAAAGGACATCCCAGTCAAGGAGTGATTTCGGCCAATCGATTAATACATAAAGCCAGAAATAATAAAAAATGTCCCACACTCCAAACGACACCATAAAGGCACCAAATTTGGCAAGTCTTGTCCTTCCGGCCATTATTCCTATAGCCACTAACATCACTAACGTAGCGACCTCACGAATAACCTCAATATAAAGGATTCTCGTAGGAATAATATTCAGTGGGAGGTAAAACCCTTCCGGATAAAAATGAATACGAAGATAGATAACCACCACTGCTTCCACCAAGCCAAAAGCAACCGCAAAGATCGTAATCCAAATGAGTTTTTTCATACTATTTATGAAGTAAGAAGTGATCCGTGGATATATCTCATAAAGTTATTTTTAGTTTACAATCCCTTTACTTTAATTAATTCAACATCAATTCAACGATACTCTATTGCATTTCCCGCTTGGGTCCACCGTATGCCACCATCAGAAATATACCAGCCATAATCATTATTCCGCTCAATATCAAATTCCCTTCGGGTTTATCCCCAAATATCATCCAGGCAAAGAGAGCCGCAGTTGGAGGCTGAGCACACGTAATCACTGCCACTTGAGAAGGTCTGATCCTTTTCAAAAGCCAATACCATAAATAATACGCTACTCCTGAGGTAATTAATCCCATGTAAATTACACCGAGCCAGGCAGACATGCCAACACCGGAGATATCTGTAGTAAGGACGGCAATCAATCCAAATGGGAAATACATGAGTGCTCCAAATATCATCACAATAAATGTGGTTTCAAGCGCCCCATATCTTTCTACAAGGGGTTTACCCAAAGTCGTGTAAAGCGCCCAGGAAAGTACTGCCACTAATAAAATTATATCTCCAACCGCAGTCCCCTTATGAAAACTCACCAGTTCTCCACCCATAAGTACCAATACACCAACAATTGAGAGTCCTACGCCTGCCCACTTCCACCAGCGCAACCGTTCAATTCCCATCCAGAAAGCAAACAACAGCACCCAAACGGAGGTGGTTGCATAGAGAATTGCAGGATGAGAGGCAGGAGTCAAGCGAAGACCAATAAGAAAGGAAAGTTGATTGATGGGCACCGCCAGAATCGCCAATGTAAAAAACCGCCATTGATCTCCCGGCTCAAGTGTGACTGTTTTTCCCTGAATTTTCATCAGTGCCCAAACTGCTATCACTCCTAAAACAAATCTGAAAAACCCTACCACCCAAGGAGATAAATTCATCACCGCCTCCTTGCCAGCGATATGAGTGAAGGAGGCTATCCCATTAAATAAAAAGATGACCAGCCAGATGGTTAAACTATTTCTCACATTAATTGATGTTTGAAAGGGAAAGATGAATAAATTTTTTAATGAAGCAATTCTACCTTAGAGGGCTTTTCGATCGTTTTTCCCAAATCGTGGGAAAAACTGACCTGTTATTTCCATATATCTCTGGTATTCCTTCCCAAATAATTCCAACATATAATTCTCTTCTTTCCGGATATGCCACGTCCAAAAGAAATTTACCAAGATAACCGAAAATAACACCACCCAAGAGCGAAAACCCATGGCAACCATCCCCGTTCCATTCCAGATAAATGCTGAATACAGGGGATGCCTCACAAGATGGAACGGACCCTTGGTAGCCAGGAAAGTTCCCATCTTCTTCGGTGGCAACGCCCAAAAACTCCAAAGAATTGTGATGGTTGCGTCTATAGCAAAAAAACCGTACATAATCCACTGGAATGTTACCGCCATGTGAATCTTGGGTATTTCCAATAGTCCCTCCAACTGAAGGGCTACTGTCCAGATAAATACAGTCACAATAATACCTGTGGGACCTGAACCAAAAATCCGTTGGTAATTCATAAGGTTAATCCTATTTAAAATGAGTGAGAAAGTAAGTCTTTAAATGGAAAATTGTTAAGATTTTGCCTGCCTCCCGAAACTTCGGGATCATTCCCACCACAAAGAAGGTGGACAGGCAGGCGAGATGGTAATTACTGACCCTCAGTCTCGTCCTGAGCCACGTAAACCAAAAAATACTGCATAGAAACTGACGAAAACAAACCGTAACCCCCTTCGATATTACTGTTTGGTAAAATGAATTGGTTCTGTCGGAAGGGGTCTCCCTGAAAGTAATCACTGAAGGCATGATCTGTGGCTTGGATAAGAATCAGATGAGGACCGTAATAATTAAAAAACAGCCACCCAAAGTGAATTTCCGGCTGGCTCAGATTCCACACGACAGGATTAATTCTCCAGTAATCTCCATTCTCGTTCACATTCATGGGTCCTTTAAAAGTGTTGGCAGAGAAGGAGGTGTCAACAATTGAGGAGGTAACATTATTATCCATAGCAAAAGATATAGCTCGAATCATACCTGGCTCGACCTCTGTTTCCCATTTAACAACAAACATGGGTACAGATGCAAAACTTGTTGTATAGCATGGACCCTCTCGGTAAATAACCGTATCCATCCCCAGGTTGGTAAAGATTCCTGTATCCATGGCTATTTCTATATCAAAAAGGTTGTTCTCATCCAGGTGTAAGTCAATAGGTGAAACCACCACAGATTCTCCTTCACATTCCCAAACGGTTGATTCCACACTTTCTATTTGAATTTCGTCCGGCAAAAACGTGGAAGAAGTAACATGGTAATCATTCCACGTCACATCAAGTTCATAACGTCTATTGGGTTGAATGATATAACTATAAGTCGTATCTAAATACCGTCCAACCCTCCCAGATACTGGTGGTATAACGAAGGTATCCTCCTCAGAAATTATTGTAACGATGGCATCTTTCACCCACTTCTCTTCCACTTCATGGGGATCGTCAATTGTGTAGGACATAGAAACAAACAGGGTATCCACAATAGGCGAATTGGCAACCAGGTTGCCGAACACAACCAACTTTTCCTCATAAATTTCATTATCCACAGGAGGCTCACAAGATAAGAAGAACCAAAATCCCCAGAACAGAAGCAAGCTTCTTACCTGCCAGCCTTTCGGGAGCAGGCTGGCGGGACAGGCAAGAATCAATCGGAGCGTTGCGCCTGTCTGCCCTGCCTTGCCGGCAGGCAAGCGACCAGGCAGGAAGATCCCGCCCGCCTGCCGGACGTGCAGGTATACGAAGTGTCGGGAGAGCCAAGAACCAAAAGTATTCGATCGTCTATTCAACATTTTCAATCGACAATTTCAAAAGTCAACGGTTATTCCTATAGTAGGTATGATAGGGAAGCCTTTTAACGGAATCTTTTGAGGGATGCCTTCATCAAGTTCATCCACTTTACCATCATGATCATCGTCAATACCGTTATGTGTGTTGCCAAAGTGATAAAAATAACGAACCACGTTCTTCCGCCAGTAAGTGTTCACAATTTGGATAAACAGGTCTACTCTCTTTCCCCAAATAGTATAGTGTCGCACTGCACCGATGTCGAGCCTGTGGAAAGTTGGGTAACGAATAGAATTTCGACCTCCCGGTATCGTACGATAGTAAAACTTTGTCTCACCTGGCATTCTTTCGATAAAATAGCCCAGGATGGGCGTATAAGGCTGGCCTGTCTGGTACGTCCATTTTAAGTTGGTGTCCCACTTTTTGTTCAATCTAAAATTACCTATGATATTAAAAGCGTGTCTCCGGTCCCAGTTTGTATAGTATTCATTCCCATGGAGAATCTTTCTTGCCACAGAGTAGGAATAAGCCACCCAACCGTTTAACCGACCTGTTTCCTTTTGTAGAAAGAATTCGAGTCCGTAGGCATAGCCATCTCCCAAATCAACTAAGTCGCTAAGGGATTCATCTGGTACGGTTTCATCTACAGTTGAACGTCTTTCTACAAAGGTCATCATGTTTTTCATGGGTTTATAGTATCCCTCCAACTGGAGACGATAGGATGGTGAAAAATACTCTTCATAACCAACCACATACTGGATAGCAGATGCAGGTTTTATTGAGGGATCCACAGCAAACCACGCATCCAGGATTTTAGGATTAAAGTCGTCCTGAACCGTTCCCATGAATTGGTGGTAAATTCCCACTGAAAAATTGAGGTACCGATCTAATGTAAGAAGATATTTCATACCGACACGTGGGTCCCAATACCACTTTTTAGGATGCATCTCATAATACCCAAGTCGAATGCCCGGTTCTATCATAAATCGAGGGGAAATCCATTGTTTCATTTTCAGATACGTAGCCCCCTCAAGAGGAGAAACACGAGTTTCGAAAATAGTAGTATCAAGATAGGTTGCAAAATAAACAAATGAGAGGTCCTTTAATTCCAGACCAAATCGATATTGGACATCCTTCGACTTAAAGAAAGTCCAATCTGATCGGAATGTAGTATCGTCAATATAATCCGCTTCATTAATTCCTGAAGATCCGCCTAATCCAAAAAGAATATCAAAGCGGCTTTTCGCCAGCAACCAGTGAGACACCAGTTTTTCATTAATTAATTTGCGATAGTTAAGGCTAAATGTCTTATTCCCCCATGAACCGTTCAGTTGAAATTCGTCCCACGACAAGTCATCTATACCTGTATACCAACTGAAAGAAAGACGATCGTTCTCTGTAATATCCTGAAATATGTGGCCTTGAAAATCATAAAAATAATATGGGAAATACAAATCTGTTCCTTTGAATACTTTATCGAAGTAGGTCCTACGAGCAGAAAAAATCCACGCTCCCTTCCCAACAGGCCCCTCTAAAGTGGTTTGAGCGGATATAAGTGAAATCGAGGCTTTACCCTTGAATGCATTTTGGTTTCCTTCGCGACTCCTTACGTTGAGTACTGCAGAAAGACGGCCACCATATTCTACGTTAAACCCACCTTTTATTAAGTCGACTTCCTTTATTCCATCCAAAATAAAATTGGAAAACAGCCCACCTAAATGGGAGGGATTGTAAACTGTAATCCCATCCAACAGAATAAGATTTTGATCTGTATTTCCGCCACGAATAACAAGACCTGTGCTGAACTCTGTTTCGGTCAATACGCCTGGGAGGCCTTGGAGAGTACGAAACAGGTCTGCTTCACCGAGTTGGGGTACATTTTTCATCTGACGAACATTCAGACGGACCCGGCTGGTTTGAAGGTTCATCCTTCGTTCCAACCGTTCCCCGGATACCAATACTTCTGCCATTTGAAGTGTCCCGATCTGAAGCTCAAAGTTTCTTCTTATATTCTCACCTGAACTTAGATTTATGGGCTCCACGATAGATTGATATCCCAAATATGTTATGTTCAGTTCATATTGATCGGGGGGAATTTCTGACAGCACAAAATAACCGTCAAAATTCGTAGCCATGCCAAAATCGGTTCCGGATAGATATACATTTGCTCCTGGTAACCCCTCTCCTGTAGCTTTGTCCAAAACATAACCGGAAATAACAGCCCCTGACTCATAAGGGAGAGGTTGGCCCGTACTTATCGAAAAAAACAGAACAATGATAATGAGAAATCTAATCAGAGAAGTCCGTAAGAACATAGTCCCGACATGTCGGGGGAAATTAAAAAGGAAGTGCCTGCCTGTCGGCAGACAGAGAGTGATGCTCCGTAGGAGCTCCTTCGACCCGTCCGTCAGCTGACGGAGCCCTTTGGGAGAGTCCATTGTGACCTTCTTGACCTGCGTAGGAGTAGTGGGGAAATACCCACCCTGACCCCGATTTAATCGGGGCAGGCGATACAATAAATTATGGTTGAGATGACGAAAAATATCGTAAAATGTCTTCGCCATGTGTTGTGACCGAGACTTTCTCATACACTTTTACAATTGTTCCTTGCTCATCTATTAAAAATGTTACTCGATTCGGGAAAAACAGCCCTTTGGCGCCATAGGTTTTAGACACTTTTTTGTCAGTATCGCTGAGCAACGTAAAAGGAAGGTCATATTTCTCTTTGAACTTTTTGTGTGATTCCGGACTGTCGTAGCTTATACCGAAAACTTGTATACTCTGTTTCACAAAAGTTTCGTGATGATCACGAAAATTACATGCTTCTTTGGTGCAGCCCGGAGTGTCGTCCTTGGGATAAAAGTAAACAACTACTCGGTTGCCACGATAATCTGAAAGTGTATGTAAACTTTCGTTCTCATCAGGAAGAGTAAAGTCAGGAGCCATATCTCCTTTTTCTAATCGCCTTGACCCACCAAACGTAATACCCATTATCAACATGAGAATAATTACAGCTTTTATCATTGAACAATTCCATCCACGATCTTTGCCATTCGAATATCTCGCTCAGTTACTCCTCCGCTATCGTGGCTCGTAAACACTACTTTTACCCTGCACCAACCAACCTCTAAATCCGGGTGATGGTTTTGTTCCTCTGCTTTGGCTGCGATGCGGTTAACGAAGTCAATACCTGCCATGTAAGTATCGAAGGTGAATTCCTTTTGAATCAGGTTTTTAGTAAACTCCCAACTTAGTAGTTCTTTTAAAGCAGTTTGTATCTTTTCTTCGGATAATTTATCCATGGTGTTCATTCCTTAAGACTCGCCGATTTGATTCTATAACTTAGTCCAAAGTTTTCAAAAGAACGAATGAAAGAAAATCGATTGTGAATCACTCAAATTGCGAGATATCCTCCTCCGGATAAAGCGATACTTGTACATAATTACTTGTATTCAAATATCGCTGCGCAGCCAGCTGAATTGCTTCAAGTGTTAAGTTATTCACGAATCCATCAAACGTCAAAATATTCGCCATATCTTCTCCATGATAATCATGAAATCTTAGCGAACTGAGCCAGAAGCGATTCTCCTTGAGATTGACTTCTCTTTCCCGACGCTGTATTTCCTTTACTTTCTCAAGATATTTTTCAGTTGTTCCGACTGATTTTAAGCTATCGATCTGACTAAATACTACTTCAGTAAGTTCCTTAACTCGCCCTGGATCACAACCAAACGATACGGAAATCTGATATTCCTCATCTGGGAAATGCGAGGTAGCTTCTCGGACAGAAACAAAATACGTCCCACTCAAATCTTCACGCATCACTTCTCTGAGCTTAATTCGAAGAATGTGTACCATGGAACTTAGATCATATCTGTTCTGACGATCCCACTCAAAAGATCCGGTAAAAATAATTTTGCTCAGGCTTTTAGGCTCTATTCCCTTCATCACCGATTTTTCAATAACACCCACCGGCGGCTCGATTCCCACATCGTTCCCAGTCTCCTGCCGATGAATAGAGGGGAGAGAACCAAGATAAGTTTGTACCCATGGTTTAATCTCCTCCAATTCAAAATTCCCCACGAAGAAGAAAGTAAAATCACTGGCATCTGAAAATCTATCTTGATAGAAGGCAAAGGATGTTTCTAAATCTAATTCTGCCAACAATTCGACAGACCACGGTCGTTCCCGTGGATGGTACCGTGCCATTGTAACCTGAATGGTATCTCGGTAGGCAGTTTCCGGTCGTGCGCTCCGATTTTCAAGAAACCCTTCCATTCTACTTTTGTAGGCTAAATAGGCTGCACTATCTTCTCTTGACGCTGTAAAATAGAGATAAATGAGCTGAAACATTGTTTCCATGTCTTGTGGTGATGCGGAACCATGAAACCCTTCCTGTAATGACCCAATCCACGGTGACACTCTTACAATTTTATCAGCCAATAATTTTTCCAATTCAATTAGGTTGAATACGCCAACTCCACTTTCATTAATCAATCTTGCGGCTGTCATGGCTGAAACATAATCCGAATCCGGTGCCAATGAGTGACCACCAGGACTATGAGCAGAGAAAATAATTTCATCATTTTTGAAGTCTGTCGGTTTTAGAAAGACTCTAACACCATTCTCCAATTCCCATAGTGTAACATTAAGCGTATCGATTCGATTCTCTGAGACAATCGGTACCACCTTGGGAATCCTCTCAACAAGGGGTACAGAAGGCAAAAAATCCTCATACGGCGTAATTTCTTTTCCCGCTATGGTATCAAACACTACCAGCAAATCAGCTTTACTCGGAATTTTAAGCCCGGTCTTGTCAGGACTGTTTACCATTATTACCCTATTTTGATCTGTGACCCATTCCCTTGCCAAACTGTTGACATCAGTCAGTTGAACACCCGGAAGATATTTTCTGTATAATTCTATCTCAAATTCAATTCCAGGAATGGGTTCGTTAGATAGGTAGTGACTAACATATTCGCTTGCAAATCGTCGAGAGACGGTTTTATCTCGTTCTTCGTAAGCCTGCTCAAGATGCCTTAAAGTTTCCTTCTTCTTGCGATTCAGTTCCGATGGAGTAAAGCCAAATTTAGCGACACGTTCTGCTTCAATCAGTAATGCTTCTAACCCTTTTTCAATGCCATTTTCTTGAACGCCTGCACCAAGTACATAAACATTTTTTGATCGAATGAACCGCCCTTGATAAGAGAATCCATATAGAAAAGGGGAATCTGGTTTCTTTGTCAATTCATCAAGCCTATCATTGAGCATGCTATTGTACAGTCCTTCCACCATTTCTCGCTTATAATCTTCAACTGTTTGCTCCGGCTGTAATTCCTGCTTATAATAAACCCCCACCCTTGTACCGGTCGCCTCCGGATCGGTTGCAATGGCAAAGAGTGTCTCTTCATGATCAGGAACAGGGAAAATAGTTCTTGGTTTAATTTTATCAGGTGACGAAATGGAATTAAAATTCATGTGTATAAGGTTTTCAATCCATTCTGGATCAAAGTCTCCCACAGCAATTACTGCCATGAGGTCGGGTCGATACCAATCCTTATAAAACTGCTTAACCCTATCATATCGGAACGTATCGAGAACCGCCTTCTTACCGATGGGGAGTCTCACCGCGTAGCGAGAATTTTTGAACAGGATAGGAAACTGTATGTCTCTCATTCGTGTTTCTGCCCCTTGTCCCAGTCTCCACTCCTCAATAACCACACCCCGTTCCTTCTCAATCTCCCCATCCTCAAAACTAATTCCATAAGCCCAATCCGCAAGAACCTGAAACCCCTTTTCCACCATTGCCGCACTATCTGTGGGAACTTTGAGCATATAGACGGTTTCATCAAAGCCCGTATAGGCGTTCAAATCGGGGCCAAACCGCATCCCGATAGACTCTAAATAATCCACCAGATCTTGTTTAGGAAAATGCTTCGTTCCGTTAAAACCCATGTGTTCAACAAAGTGGGCTAATCCCTGTTGGTCATCTTCTTCTAACACGGAACCGGCATTGACCACCAAACGTAATTCTGCTCTCTTTTCTGGCTTCTGGTTTACCCGGATATAGTAGCGAATGCCATTCTCAAGTGTCCCTATCTTAACCTTGGGATCTATGGGAAGGGGCTGATCCAAGTCCAGTCCGGAGAGTGTGGGTAGCGCAACCGCTACTGGCTGTGGCACAGAACAGCTATTGAACATCAATACAAATAGACCATAGAATAGAGTCTGAAACATATCTAAGGAATGTTGTTTCACGATTAAAATATAAGGCTGATTTAAGCGATTTGCGTAGGATAAGTTGTTAACTTGTCCTCTTGACGACATGCCCGATTGAAATCGTTCAGGCGGGGACGTAAAATCTTTAGTTATGAGGACAACCCAATGAGTATACGCATGTTCTTTAATAATTAGCATAAAATCGCTCAATTTAGGTATAAGGCTGATTTGACTTGTCAACATTTCACTAACATTTCTCACTTCATATTAATAATACAACTGTAATATAATATGCATCTAACGACATAGATAATTCAAAATAAGCTAAAATATGGTTAAACTGAAAAATGACCATTTTAAAAATGGCGTTAAGAAATTCTACGAAAAGACCGTTAAGAAAAATAAACTGTTTGAACGAAGTGAGTTTTTATTTTTTAGGCATTTTCGTTGAATTTTAGCAACATTTTTAAACCGGTCTTGATTTTTTGGTACTTTTGTATCAAGACAAAAGTAAAAAGAGGTTGTTTTAGGAGATGTCAACGGTTATTGAGAAACTGCCTGTCTGTCGCCTGCCCGCCGAGATTGGTCAGGCGGGGCAGACAGGAAAGAATTCATTTTGAAAAAATGTTATCCCAACTTTGCCATTTCTGAGCACTTTTGGTATAAAAGTAGATACATTGACACAGCAATATAACGTAAGTCATTGATAACAGGTGATAAAGATTTAATAAGGGTTGGCGTAGTGACCCATGCAGATA
>SCKK01000026.1 GCA_004124475.1 Fidelibacterota bacterium | reverse complement strand
TGATCTAGCGCCTTGGCATGAGCCTGTTTATGTCGATAGCCGCGTTGACCACGGTTCCGCTTCACTTCTCGGCTAATTGTCGATTTATGGACGCCAATCACTTCAGCAATTTCTGATTGATTATGACCTGTTTTAAGCAAAGAATATATTCCGTATCTTTGTTCCAGCGTGACCTGGCTGTAGTGTCTCATTTGTGCTCCTCATTTTTGTCTTAAAGAAAAGAGGAGAGCCTACAGCAGCTCCGCTTTCTTTACAAACAGTGTTTGAGTTGCACTTAATAGTTGAATTCAAGTTTTTTTAAATCTCCCTTAATTTCAATATCCTTAAAATCTTTATAAAAAGATGTGACTTTATCTGCCAACTCCTCTCTATATTTTTTATCTATCGTTTTTCCTTTTTTGTCAACAACAATATTAGCAAATAACTCTCCGAGACGGTTCCATCTGACTGGTCTTAGAGCATCCACAGCATCTCTTAAAGGACTTAGATAAACAAAATTTATCAAATCGAGAACATCAGGTGTTATCTGTTGTCCTTCATTCTCGCCACCCCATATTTTATATTTCACTTTTTCAGTGCCTTTTATTTCTTGTAAATAATAGTAAAAGTGCATTTGTAATTCTTGCTTATCATCATTTTGTACAAGTAAATCATAGAATATTCCGACTTCTTCTTCTTTTTCAATTTCAAAAATAAGATCAAATTCAATCGGTGTATTCTCAGATTCAGCGTTTTCTGCGTCTATGTAAAAGTCTTCTTTGCTGATATAAATATCTCTCCACTGGTTACCATAAGAAAAGCATATTCTCAGTGCGTCAATTATTGCAGTTTTCCCTGAATTATTTTCACCAATAATAATATTCAGTCCTTTATCAAATGTGAAAGAAGTCTCTTTTATAGCTCTGAAGTTTTTAATACAAAAATTCTTTAAATACATATTTTCACCTTTTACTTTATTAAAAGCATTTTAATTTGTGTATTCTTGGATATTAATCCTTATCCAACCCCTGAACAATCCGTATTTCTTCCGGGGTGAGATCGTAGAGTTTGTAAACAAGCTGGTCGATTTCGGCTTCAAAGGCCTTTACTTTGGCTTGTTTATTTGAATTTTGCAGTTAATCTTCATCTTTGGTGATGTAAAGAATATGGTCAACAATTTCTTCTACTGGCTTCCGTTTTTCAATCCCTGTCATTGCAATGGGCAAGGCACGTATTCTTTGTGGCTTCACCTGCGCAAGCACCCTACCTCCTTCTTGTGAAATATCTCTATAGATGAAGTTAATTAATTTTGAATTTAGAACACCGAGAAAAAAACTTCTCTGTTCAATAAATGAATCCTTTAATATTGCGATGTTAACAGAATCAATCCCATAGTAGTTAACTTCTTCATCAAGCCAAGTAATAATTGAATTGCCTGTTTGCCTAAATAACAGTTTTGGGATTTGAAATAGATTTTTATCTCTTGCTCGAAACAGAATATACTATGCTCGCTTCCCGTTTTTCTTTTCAACACTCTTTTTTACCAATAGTTGCCGGTCCTCTTTTAAGTAGTGCAAAATATTTGAACCATTCTTTGTCCCGAAACTACGAGATGAGTGTTTCATTCAGTAGTTAAGTCCCTCAGCATTTGAGACAGTTTTTATTACCGATCAGGAAATGAGTGGATCATGATTATAACTCGCATTATTTTGATCTGAGAGCCACACATTCAATCTCCACATCTGTACCCAACGGGAGTTGAGATACCTGCAGGGTTGACCTGGCAGGCGGTTCATCGGAAAAATATTCAACATAAACGTCATTCAACTCCTCAAACCGGGACAGATCAGTGAGGAATACGGTCACCTTTACCGCCTGACTCAGACTACACCCCGCTTCTATCAGGATTGCATCCAGGTTGTCCAATACACGTTTTACCCTGTCCTGAAATGTCCCTCCAATCAGCTTTCCAGTTTCAGGATCGAGGGGAATCTGCCCTGCTGTGAATATCAAATCCCCCACAACAATCGCCTGACTGTAGGGTCCCACTGCTTTGGGAGCTTTGTCTGTTTTAATGGTTGTTCTTTTGGTCATATTTGCACCTCTTCAAATCCCATACCGCCAGTCCTACATTCTCGTTCATCGTCCTCTCAATTTTAATATTTATAGAATTCACTATGAACTCTCCTACAACAGAAATGGTAGCTTGGAATAAATGTCCCCCAAAAACGTTGTAATTCCTGTCGCCGATAGTGACATGGGCGTGAACAAAGAGAGCACCCTCTTTCTGAGCGATATTACCCAGACATGAAATCAGTTCATAATTCTCGTTAAATTCTTTAGTCTCATACTGCTTTTCCTGAAGATTGTAATATCCCAGAGTTACATCGGTTACGGCGCCAATTCCTTGAAAAAAAGCTGATGACAACCCTTTCTCCTCTGCTAATTGGGTAAGACTCTCGATCAGTGAATCGCCCTGTTGAAGATATAGAATTATCTCAGAATCACTCGTCACGTATTCCACGGGCCATCAACCTTCAAGATCAGGTGTCCAGCGGAGTGTCAGGGAACGGTTTGCCGTGACTTCATCCAAGCGCCTCACCGGAGTGGAATAGGGGGCATTTTTCAATAAATCGGGATTGTTCTTTGCCTCATCATCGATTTTGATGAGGGCATCGGCAAACCTGTCAAGACTTTCTACGGATTCAGATTCTGTCGGTTCTACCATCATCGCTTCGGGAACATTTATGGGGAAATAAACTGTAGGGGCATGGAATCCATAATCTAATAATCTTTTCCCAATATCGAGGGCTTTTACTCCAGCCTTTTTCTGTTTCACAGCAGTCAGAACAAACTCATGCATGCAGTGATCGTCTTGAAATAAGTCGTAAGCATTTTTGACACGAGCCTTCAGATAGTTGGCATTCAATATCGCCTGTCTCGAAATAGTACGGATTCCCTCAATCCCCAAAAGCAAAATGTAGGTATACGCCCGGACGAGAATACCGAAGTTCCCAAAGTATGTGTGTACTCTTCCAATGGAGTTCGGGAGATCATCATTTATATAGTACTGTCCATCCTTCTCATCAATCAGGGGTATGGGGAGGAATTTCACAAGATTCTCCACAACCCCGATGGGTCCCGAACCCGGTCCGCCTCCGCCATGGGGAGTAGAAAATGTTTTGTGCAGATTGATGTGGACAATATCAAATCCCATATCCATCGGCCGGACCAACCCCAAAATGGCATTCAGGTTAGCACCATCCATGTACATGAGTCCACCGGCTTCATGAACCATTCGAGTAATCTCCAGGATGTCATTCTCAAAAAGTCCGAGGGTGTTAGGCTGAGTTAACATCATTCCAGCCACGTTGTCAGTAAGTTTATTTTTCAAGTCCTCAATATCCACTCGTCCTTTTTTATTGGAACGAACCTGAACTGCCTCGTACCCCGCCATGGTTACACTGGCAGGGTTAGTTCCGTGGGCAGTATCAGGAATCAGAATAGTTTTTTTCTGGTTGCCCTGCAATTCATGATATTTGTGCATGATGAGAATGCCCACCAACTCTCCCTGCGATCCGGCGCTGGGCTGCAACGTAAAACGAGACATACCTGTGATGGCTTTCAATTGTTCCTCCAGTCCTGAGATCACAGCCAACGCCCCCTGAACGGTTTTCATTAACTGGTTAGGGTGTACCAGGGAAAATCCTGTCAGGTTTGCCATGGCATCATTCACTTTAGGATTGTATTTCATCGTGCAAGACCCAAGTGGATATACATCCTTATCCACGTGGTGGTTTTTGGTGGAAAGATTGGTGTAGTGCCGGACTACTTCCGGCTCAGTTACTTCCGGCAAGTGCAGTTCCTTTTTTCGAAGAAATTCGGATCCAACAACGTCTGAAGGAGAGACTTCCGGCACATCCAATGAGGGCAATGAGTAACCGATTTTGCCTGGGTGACTCTTATGAAAAATCAGGTGGTCACTCATTGACGTTTTTCAACTTATTAACCAAATCCTGTTTAAAACTATCTATGGCAATTTTCATGTTTGATGGATCCTTTCCACCTGCCGTGGCAAGATGAGATTTTCCTCCCCCTCCCCCTCCTAAATTATTCCCGATTTCCTTTGCAATGTCCCCGGCTTTAATTCCCTTTGTGATCAAATCTTTTGAAACAACACAAACAATACTCACTTTTGAATTGATTTCAGAACCCAGAACACCGATTCCACTTTTCATAAGTTTCAGTACACGGTCACCGATAGTTTTGAGATGGTCCATGTCATCAGCCTCCACAACACAAGCAACAACCTTTGATTCACCAACTTGAATGCTATCACTCATCAGTTTGGCAAACTCCAAGCCGTCATCGGACGTTCGCCGCTTTTTTAACTCTTTCTCTAACTCCCTTTTCCGTTCTGTCAGCTTTCCCACTCTTTGAGTTACCTCATCATAGGAGCAATTGAGCAAGTCCTGGATCTCTGATAACGTCGTTAATCCCTTAATGACATAGTCCACAGCACCGGGTCCTGTGACCGCCACCAATCTCCGCACGCCTGTTGCAAGTGAAGATTCCTCAGTGATTTTAAAGAAACCTATGTCTCCCGTTCTTTCTACATGAATTCCCCCACATAACTCTTTTGAGAAGTTACCAATGGATATTACCCTCACTTCATCACCATATTTTTC
Organism: Fidelibacterota bacterium; assembly: GCA_004124475.1. Lineage (GTDB taxonomy): Bacteria > Fidelibacterota > Marinisomatia > Marinisomatales > SCKK01 > SCKK01. The sequence continues at coordinate 42,214 of SCKK01000026.1, read as the reverse complement.
TTCAAAGATGGCGACTGCTCCCTCTTCTCTCGCTGTATCAAAATCCTTTACTGCAATATCCACCAATGTATTCTTCAGAATTTCCTCATTGACAATTTTTTCTATTTTTTGAATTTCTTCCCCCGTAATTTTCTGATAATGGGTCAGGTCAAACCGTAAATAATCCGGTGTAACCAAGGACCCCGCCTGGTGCACGTGTTCGCCAAGTATCATTTTTAGCGCTTCGTGAAGAAGATGAGTAGCCGTATGGTTTTTCCGGATGTTCTGCCTTCGCACACTTTCCACTTCAGCAGTAATGTTTTTCGTTATGATTTTTTCACCCGATATAAATTCACCGACGTGTATATGACTGGTACCCTCTTTCACTGTATTTGTTATCCGAATTTTGAAACCGTCACCTGTGATAAATCCCGTGTCACCAATCTGTCCTCCCTGTTCGGCATAAAAGGGAGTTTGATCAAGTACTATCAGGACACTGCCGTTTTTCTGTTGGTATCGCCGAATAGTACCCTCTGCCGATACTTTCGTATAGCCAAGAAATTTGGAGTCCTCTCCTTTTGTTAAGTGTATCCACTCAGAATCTGCAGTATCAAACTTGAACTTTGCCATGGCACGAGTTCTTTGACGTTGTTCATCCATCTCAACTTTAAAACCCACCACATCAACTGTCAAATTCTGTTCACGAGCCATCTGCTCTGTGAGATCTATGGGAAAGCCAAAGGTATCATATAGACGGAATGCCGCCAATCCTGGGATAACTGTTCCGGAAAGATCAGCTACTATTTTATGAAATTGTCCCATTCCCCGATCCAGAGTTTCATTAAAACTTATCTCTTCCGCCTCGATTATCTTCTCCACATGCCTCTGTTTCTCCACAAGTTCGGGATAGATATCTCCCATTTCGTCTACAACCGTCTTTACCAACCGGTGAATGAATGGTTCATGGTAACCCAATTCTCCACCGAACCTGGCAGCCCTCCTTAGAATCCGTCTGGCGACATACCCTCTCCCTTCATTTGAGGGAAGAACCCCGTCTGAAATGGCGAAAACGAGCATCCGCACATGATCAGAAATCACACGATGAGCAATTTTATGATCCCGGTATCTCGTTTTTGTTACCTCCTCTAATGTTCGGATAATGGGCTGAAACAGGTCGGTATCATAGTTGCTGGTTTTGTTTTGTAACACAGCCACAATCCGTTCCAATCCGGCGCCTGTATCTACATGTTTCTGCGGTAATTCATCTATGGAACCATCGGGATTACGATTATTCTGTATAAAAACCAGATTCCACAATTCCCAGAACTTGTTGTCCGCAGGAGCCTGTGGAGAAGCATTGACTCCTTCCCTGTTCTGTTTTGATAGATCATCTCCGATAAAATAGTGAATTTCAGAACAAGGACCGCAGGGACCCGTCTCCCCCATTTCCCAGAAATTATCTTTTTTACCAAATTTAAGCACCCGGGAAGGGTCGATATCCGTGACCTCTTTCCACAATGTTTCCGCCTCAATATCCTCCTCATAAACGGTTGCCCACAATCTGTCTTTCGACATTCCCCATACTTCAGTCACTAATTCCCACGCCCATTGGATCGCTTCTGCTTTGTAGTAGTCGCCAAAGGACCAATTTCCCAACATTTCAAAAAACGTATGGTGAAATGCATCATAACCTACTTCATCCAAATCATTATGCTTGCCACTTACTCGAATACACTTTTGTGAATTCACAACACGGGATGATTTTGCAATCTCCTTCCCAAGAAAAATATTTTTAAATTGGTTCATCCCCGCATTGGTAAACAAGAGGGTAGGATCGTCTCTTGGAACCAGGGATGCACTCCGGACAATGGAATGATCTTTTGCCTTAAAAAAGTCGATGAACTGTTGTCTGATATTTTTTGAATCCATCATAGGTTGAATGTTGTTTCGACAGTTGTGATATTAATGGTTTCTCCATCGTCTTTTACGTCCCCATCCCCGTTCAAATCACGAAAAGTTCGACGAAAAATATAATTTAATGTAATGCCGGCAGATATCTCATACCCAACCCCATATCCCATCACAGTACTTTCTGTAAATTCAAATTCAAAAGGATTTTGGACATTTCTCTGTTGATAAAAGAAAGTAGCATATTTAATCCGGAAAACCTTTTTTCTAAGCGCTAAACTGGTCTTAAAACTACGATTTTGCTGGTCTTCGAATTTGTCGATTTCGTCATTCCAAATTTTCCCTCTCAGATTTTGATATTCTGTTTTCAATACAAGTAGAGAGCCTAAATCCACTCCAAACGTTCCGTAGAAACCTTTCTGTTTTCCGTATCTACCCAGGAGGCTTTCTTTGGTCTTCACCTGAATATTTCCATCAACATCCTCACGAAAGATTGCTCGTTCCATATCATAGGATCGATCCCAGTAACCAAAATCAAATCTCCCCTCTCTTGGAATGATTCTGTACTCAAGGCTTAATCTCATCGGTCCGAATTTGGATGCGACTCCCAACGGAACAAGCCCCATACCCGTTGCAATTTTTTCATCTGTTTCAGGATTCACAGTTTTGCCGATTAGTTGAGCGGCTTGAACATAAATATCCACTCTCAGTTTTTTTTGATTCAGCAAAGGATAACTCACATCGAAAGCCACCCCTGCAATGGGATCCCCATTTTTAAGTCGTGAGTCTTTTTTTAAGACAATTTCGTCATCATAGGGTATCCCTAGGTTTCCATCCCCTTCCAGATCTACGGTTTCAGTTCCATCTATAATTCCATCTCCATCGCGATCTTGACCTCCGTCTATAATATTATCTCCATCAGCATCCGGGTCGACACTGTCTTCAATTCCATCCCCATCCGTATCAGCCCAAATACCGGCATTTCGAGGGAAATCATCCAACACATCAGGGACACCATCATCATCTCTATCTTTTAAACCGAGATATTGATTCCGGTCGGTCACTACTGTTATTCCTCCCTTGAATCCACCAGGAAGTGGACGACTCACACTCATCCCAAATAGTCCTATATTTTCTTTGAAATCGTTTATAAATCCCTCAAACGAATGGTTCCACTTTTTCAGCCTCAAATAAAGTCCCACTTTTCTCACCTGAGGATATTGTATGGTATTGGAATAACCGGACACAAGAATACCATATCCCAAAGATACATAATCGAGTGCGCCAACCCTGAAATATAAAGGATCACCAGGTAAGCCATACCTGATATAGTAGATTTTATCTATGATCGTGTTCTTTGTTGCCCCAAGCGAAGAAAAGTCCCACTCATCTTTATGAATATTCCCTTCACCATCGATGTAGACGACCAGATCAAGGGCAACACCGAATTTTCCGAATGGGATGACGGGTCTCAATGCGATCTGATTCCATAACTTTCCATCAATGGTCACCGCTCCTACACTCCCTTGAGTCGTTTGTGATCCGCCTTCCTGTGCATAGACAGAGTAAGATAATAATATGAGCGCTAATATTCCGAGGATTTGTTTTTTCATAGCGGTTCGTTTAAAATGGAAACGAATTTACCGTCGGGTCGAGGGATATTCAACGGGTTTTTATGACGGAAATGACCGGTTCAATATCCTCCCACCTGTAGCCTTTCCTTTTTAACAAATTAACAAGACGGATTTTTTCTTTATTCTCCATCGGTTTATCCAATGAAATCCGTTTTTTCAGGAGGAGTTCTAACATTAATTCTCGGGGTGACTTGGAAGAATAGGCTTCATCAATAACCTTTTCGATGATTTCCTTATCTACCCCTGTTCTGAATAATTCATTTCTCAAGGCTACAGGACCCAGGTATTTAAGTTTTATTTTATCTCTGGTATACATTCTTGCAAACTCGAGATCATCCAAATATCCCTTGTCATAAAGTTCCTTGATAACGGGTTCGATTTCATCACTTTCCCATCCTTTTTGGAGTAAACGGGTTCGAAGTTCACTGACACTTCTCTGGCGATATCCCAATAGCCGGTAAGCTGCTTCACTTATTTTATACCGATCATCATCTGCTTTTAGAGTAATCATTTGTCTTTGAGTAATGCAATCACCCACATTGAGATTATGTAGAAAAAAAATGCCTTCAGACACACTGAAGGCAAATTTCCCGTCAAGGTATAGCGAACGCCTGTCCGGGCGTTTCAGTGGGACCTTGATAGCAGTAATCTCATTCTTTTTGTCCACCTTACACTACAGCATCACCGTTTTCTTCCACTTCCATTCCGAGAAAAGCTTTCACTTGCTTTTCGATTGATGATTTTACATCATCATATTCCATCAGAAATTTTTTTGAGTTTTCCCGTCCATGACCAAGTTTTTCATCTCCATAAGAATACCATGCCCCTGACTTTTCCACGATTCCAGCGGTAACACCAATGTCCAATAGATCACCTTCATAGGATATCCCCTCTCCGAAAATGATATCAAATTCTGTCTGTCTGAAAGGAGGCGCGCATTTGTTTTTCACCACTTTGACACGAACCCTGCTTCCGATTTTTATATCTCCTTCTTGAATAATGGAGATGCGTCTGATTTCCATACGAATGGAGGTATAAAATTTCAACGCTCTTCCACCAGGTGTTGTCTCCGGATTCCCAAACATGACTCCAATTTTTTCGCGGATTTGGTTGATGAAGATAACACATGTATTTGACTTGGAAACAGTCCCTGTCAATTTCCGTAGTGCTTGTGACATCAACCTTGCCTGAAGTCCAACATGAATATCGCCCATTTCACCTTCTAATTCTACTCGAGGCACCAAAGCAGCCACTGAATCAATAATAATTATATCAACAGCGCCACTCCTGACCAGTGTATCGCAAATTTCAAGTGCCTGTTCGCCTGTATCGGGTTGTGAAACCAGCAATTCATCTGTATTAACTCCCAGTCTCTGAGCATAGTTTGGGTCGAGGGCATGTTCCGCATCAATAAAGACACCATAGCCGTCCTTTTTTTGAGCCTCTGCCAATAAATGAAGACCAAGAGTTGTTTTACCCGACCCTTCAGGTCCATAGATTTCTGTAATTCTTCCTCTGGGAATCCCCCCGATACCAAGAGCAGCATCCAGCGAAATGGACCCTGTAGAGATAACATCAATTCCTCCGATTTTATCTTTATCACCCAACCGCATGATAGACCCTTTACCAAACTGACGGTCAATCTGTGTGACCGCAAGTTCCAAAGCTTTTGATTTTTTACTTTCAGTTGTTGCATTTTTTGTCTTTGTCATGAAATTTTCTCCTAACTATTCGGGGTGAGTTCGTGAATACCTAAAATGGAATAAACAGGCCCACCCGGTACAAGATCACTTTGAAAAAATTTTACTTTCTGAACCTCTATCTCTATGGGTTCGTACTCTGAATTTAAGAAATTAGAGACATTAGGGGTAATCTTTTGTGGGTAACGAATCCGTCCAACGGTGATATGTGGGTGATATTTTCTTTCTTCGGGTGGATAACCCAATTGTTTCAATTCTCTGTTTAAGTCACTAACAAGATTTTGAATTTTATCAATTTCTCCTTCCACCCCAAGCCACAAGATTCTTGGACGTTCCTTTTTGGGAAAGACACCTGTTTTTGTCACTTTTAAAATGTGGTCATTATGACCCTCTACCGCTTTCTTTATTGCCTCATTAATTCGGGGAATCTCTTCCTCAGGCGTCGGTCCAATGAATCTCAGAGTTAGATGGATATTTGACATTTTAAGCCACTTGACTGCTTTGGGTTTGGCTGTTACTGTTGTTTGTAGATTCAACACCATTTGTTTTACAGCATTGGGTAATTCAACTGCGATGAAGGTTCGCATTAATTTTGTGGAAGTCATGTAAAAACTAAAATACTGAAATGCTCATTGGTTGTGTATAGTTGGCAAATAAATTATGTAAATTGAAAATTTATCTTTGTAGGAAGACCTGAATTCAAAGTAGTAATCATCTTTTTGTTTAATGAACTATTTTAACTTCCAAGTTATCTATCCCCCAATTGAAAGCCTTAGCATATTCAGTGCCGCCTGGGCCGACAATTCCTTATTAAACCGTCTTTCTTTTGTGAAAGTAAAAGACCTCACCTCTGTATCTCCTTCGAAATCCAAACCGATAAACACCAATCCAACCGGTTTTTCATCTGTACCTCCATCTGGACCTGCAATTCCCGTTATGGACACCCCAATATTCCCTTGAAACACCCTTCTAACACCCTGCGCCATTTCCTTTGCTGTCTGCTCACTTACTGCTCCGAATTCCTCTAAAGTATATGTTTGAACGCCTAACAAATCTTGTTTTGCCTGATTATCATACGTGACCATCCCACCTAAAAAATAGTCTGAACTCCCTGGAATATTAGTAATCCTATCCGATAGAAGTCCTCCCGTGCACGATTCTGCCACAGCGATGGTCAGACCTTGTTCCCTTAGTAATCTCCCCACAGTTTCTTCCAGCGTTTCCCAATCCTCCGAATATATAAAATTCCCTATCAAATCGTAGATGTTTGAGGACAATTCCATCACCACCTTCTCGTTTCTGGATGAGAGCCGAATATCTACTCCCATAAAACCGGGTAAGAAAGAGACATCAACCTCTGTTGATTTCATAATATCTTTTAGCGTATCAAATAATGCAGATTCCATTAAGCCGGTAGTGCGAATTGTAGTGATAATGAGATCATGAGGAGCTATTTCACTTAACTCAGGTAATATGTATTCATCCATCATTGTCATCATTTCTGAAGGTACGCCAGGAACTACGTAAAATCTGGTTTTGTCCTTAACAAATTTCAGCCCCAATGCTGAACCCCTTGAATTTGGGATAATTTCTCCTTTCGTGGGAATGTATGCCTGATCACGATTAGATTCCGGAATGTCAATACCCCTCCGTTTAAAAGATTCACTTAATTTTAAAAAATAACTTTCATCAAATACAAGTTCAGCTCCGATAAACTCACAGAAAGCTTTTTTGGTAACATCATCATGAGTAGGTCCAAGCCCACCTGATAAAATTACAATGTCATACTTTTCATCAACACTTCTTAAGGAATCTATGATGGCATTTCCCGAATCTCCTACCGTCAGTTTTATCATTGTTTTGATACCAATATCGAGGAGTTTCCGTCCCATCCAGGTAGAATTTGAGTCGAGTGTAAATCCACTTAAGAGCTCATTACCAATAATAATTAATGCTGCATTCATCTGATGTTTCGTATTATCAAAAGAATGAGTAACGAATAAATCCCCGCGACAACATCGTCTAACATAATTCCCCAACCCTTTTTCAATTTCTCGATTTGTCTCATGGGAAACAATTTTGAAATATCAAAAAAACGGAAGAGCAGAAAGCTTCCTGCCATCCATAACAAGGTTTTGGGTACAATGAGAAGGGCAATCCACATGCCCACCCATTCATCTATGACAACTTTTGAGGGATCAGGGTTATTTTCATGTTCTGCAACTTTTTTAGCACTATTAAGTCCTAAAATGAATAAAATAATAATAATAGAGGAAAAAACAATCACATTCATTTCCGGGATAAAGTACCATGTTAAAAGTGATGCAGCAGACCCCCACGTACCTGGCGCCAGGGGTAAATGACCAATAAAAAATACAGTTGCTATCCAGTAATATACTTGGACGGGTAATTTCACGAGCGATCAGTCATGATAAACTCAGTAATAACCACCCGGTTTTTATAGATATAATTAATAGCTGTATAAACTGTAAAAAGTGTGGTTATAAAGGTAGCATAATAGATTAGATCAAACGATTCTACCATCTGAATTATTACCGCACCAACGACCATCACGGTTTTGAGACTTAAATATAAAAGGATGAAAATGATTGCCCCGATCTGAATACCTGTTTTTAATTTCGAAATACTACTTGTAACCAAGGTCAGCCCACGATTCATGAAGACCATCCTTAGCCCTGTTATAAATAAATCTCTGAAAATTATCAATCCAGCCATCCAAAATGGGATTTTTCCCATGATAGCAAAGGAGATAAAAGCAGAGGAAACAAGAATTTTATCTGCAAGTGGATCAAGAAAAGCGCCTGTTTTGGTTACAAGTCCGTGTTTTCTGGCTAAATGTCCATCGACGGCATCGGTAATTGCAGCAATAATAAAAACAAAAAGAGCAATCGGTTTCGCCCAGGGTGCTTCATAGAATAGACAAAGAATAAAGACAGGTGTGAGTACAATTCGTCCGATTGTTAAAATATTTGGAAGCATATTACAACGTAGTCCTCCCTTCTAACGCACTAACGATTGTAGCTTCATCTGCATATTCAAGGTCCCCACCCACGGGGATTCCTTTTGCAATACGTGAGACTTTTACGTCACGAGATTTGAGTATTTTTGCAAGATAGAGAGCCGTTGTATCCCCTTCCGCATTTGGATTGGTTGCAATGATTACCTCTTCCGTTCCATTAAGCCTTTCCAACAGCGAATCGATGTGTAGTTCATCCGGGCCAATTCCATCTAATGGAGATATCACACCTCCAAGCACATGGTATTTGCCATTATACTCATTTGTTTTCTCAAATACAAGCAAATCGATTGAGTCTTCAACCACACAGAGGAGACTGTCATCACGTTTCTGATCCGTGCAAATACCACACAGGGAAGTCTCTGAAATGGCGTGGCAAATTGAACATTCATGAATTTGGTCCTTTACCTCTAAAATAGACTTCGCGAGGTTAACAGCCATCTCACGCTCAGATTTAAGAAGGAAAAACGCCATTCTTTGCGCAGTTTTTTTCCCTATACCCGGGAATGCAGATAATCCTTCAATTAACCTGTTTAATGAATCGGGTAATGCTTTCATAATTTAGACTAAAGTCCAGGAATGTTCAGTGCACCCCCTGGACCTAATAAACTCCCTGAAATGGCTCCCAAACGTCTTTGGGACTCTTCACCTGCCTCTTTCATCGCTTGATTCACTGCTGCAACAATTAAGTCTTCTACCAATTCCACATCTTCTTGAAGAATCTCAGGTTCAATTTTAATGCTCAACAACTCTTGTTTTCCGTTTACTTTTGCAATTACCATTCCACCACCCGCCTGTCCTTCTAATTCCAGTTTCTCTAATTCAGCCTGGGCAGACTCTAATCTTTCCTGTACCTTTTTCGCCTGCTTTAACACATTGGATAAGTTCCCTTTTGTAAACATTATTTCTCCTCTATTATTTCTTTCATTCGATAAATATGTTCTTGTATCGCCTGCCTGCTTTCAGGTAGGGAATTTCTTCTTAGGTCACGAAGGTCACAATGTACTCTCCTGGAGACTCCCACGGAGAGTCCTAAAACTTCGGGACGAACCTATGTTATTTCCTTCCCACCAAATAACTCCAACATACGCTGAGTTACTGGATTTATTTCTTTCATGTTATTAATTATTTCCTCCTCCTTATCATGTTGTAATACAAAGTCTATTTTTACTTTTTCCTTTAATTCTTTTTCAAAGGTAGACTCTATCAAACTCGCTTTTTTCTTTAAAAAGTCTATCTGAAATTTATACTTTCTTGGTAGTGATATAGTCAATCTTTTTCCATTAATAGTTTTGGGCGACCCATGACTTAAAAAAGTCGATAATGAAGTACCGTTTTCAGAAACTTTTGATACAATATCGTCCCAATTATTTTTTATCTTTGAAAATAGAGTTCCCGTCGCTGCATCTGAAATTCTGATAGGTTTTTCTGTCTTATGCTTAAATTCCGTTCTTTGCGAAGGTTTAGCTTCTTTAACCGATGGAACAGAACCATACACAGTTGAATCCTTCTCTTCAAGATTAGAGAAAAGAGCTGGCTGGATGTCTATCTTATCTTGCATTTGGTATGATAGTTTTTTAACAAGATCAGTTATAGAAATAGTAGAATCCATTTCTAATAACTTTAAAAACGTCGTTTCCGTATAGAGTCTGGGTTGCTGAACAATCTTAAGCTTCATTTCTAATTCTGTTAAAATATCGCTATACCGCAAAATATCCTTAGGATCCCATTTTTGACCTTCTTCTTTGTATCTTTCCGTCATTTCTGTAGAGACCTCAAGTAATTCTTCCCCCGATTCTATTGAACAGGTGAGTATATTAATCATATGTTTATTCAAGCCAGATACAAACTCAGGAAGTGAAAATCCCCTGGAATAAACATCTTGTAGCGTCCGAATTAACTCAATACGATTCTTTGATTTTATAGCATCTGTGATATCAAAATATAGTTCTTCAGGTATAATACCCAATAAAGTAGAAGCTTTACCAAATTCAATAATTTCACCACAAAATGCAATAACCTGATCCAAAATACTTAATGCATCCCGCATGCTGCCATCTGCCAACCCGATGATGAATTTCTTTGTCTGGTCATCAATATCGATCTTCTCCTCTTTTAATACTACTTCCATCCCTGTGCTAATATCTTCTTCAGACATTCTATGGAAATCGTACCGTTGGCATCGGGATATGATGGTTGGCAGAACTTTATTAGGTTCCGTCGTGGCAAATATGAATTTCACATGTGGGGGAGGTTCTTCTAATGTTTTAAGTAAAGCATTAAAAGCCTGGGTAGTCAGCATGTGAACTTCATCTATAATGAATACCCTGAATTTGGAGTTTATAGGTGTATACTTTACCTGGTCACGAAGATTTCGGATCTCATCAATTCCCCTGTTCGATGCACCGTCGATTTCCAATACATCCATACTTCTCGAAGCACTAATTTCCACACAATTCTGGCAGGAATTACAAGGATTACCCTTATCATTTTTAAGGCAATTCAAAGCTTTGGCAAGAATCCGGGCAGTGGTTGTTTTCCCCACACCTCTGGGACCGGCAAATAGATAGGCATGTGCAATACGATCAATTGCGAATGCATTAAGTAGGGTCTGAGTCACATGCTCCTGACCCACTACATCTTGAAAAGTTTCGGGGCGATATTTTCGTGCTAATACTTGATAACTCATCTTTTTCCGCCCTACAGATTAATACAGATTTTCACAGATAACAATATTGAATACAAAGATTTTAAGTCATGAAATAAATATTGGCCGTGCACTACAGATTGAACATTCTGAAATGATTAACTTTACTGCAGCCAGCTCCTCTTCAGTGCTCCACCGGCACATAGACCAAATTGCCTGCCGCTGCTCCCTTCCGGGCCTGACGGGGTTCAACAATCAGCTATTGCGATGGTCTGAAAATTCAACACCGCTTACATTCAGTCGACCAATTCGAAAAATCCGCTCTGTAGAATCAGCCCTGCTGTAGCGGATTGCAGGTTACAGGGCACCGCTGGCTCCCCACTTAGCACGACCAAAATCATTATATAGTAATGAAGAAATGCCTGTCCTGTAAGGAGGTAGAGCCTGTCCCGACGCTTCAAGGACAGTATCGGGGAGAATGTCGGGGACTGTACGGCGGAGTATTGTTTAATCACTTCTCATTACTCCAGCACTCTATTTCTCCAATTTTCCACTCCAGTTCGTGGAGCTGAGGAGGATCGAACTCCTGACCTTCGCATTGCGAACGCGACGCTCTCCCATCTGAGCTACAGCCCCATTGATAATAAATGATGCCTTAAGATACACAAAAACCAATTAACCATTGTAATAATTTATAGTTGAGAGAAGGATTGTTCAAAGGATAGAATTTATGCACCTCTCAATGGGCAACAACATTAAATGAAAAATCGAAAACAAGCATCGAATCAAACTAAACCCAGGGTAAAGATCCAAAGATTTTCTTTTTTGAAGAAAGATAAGCTTTTTTCATCGTTTTCACTTCTAGTGAAATCAATTTGTTAATGGTAAATAAACCTGAATCGGTTACCCGACCAATTGCAGTACATGAGACTCCGAATCTCATACAGAGTCTCTCAATTTCGATTAATGCGTCTTCATCAACAGAAATGATAAAAAGTCCCTGCGTTTCGCCAAAAAGAAGTTCATCATCCCTGATTTTACTGCTCATATGAACTCTTACACCTAATTCCCGGTCCGAACGGATGACAGATTTTCCTAGAACTACTGCCAGACCACCTGCAGCCACCGGTGAAGCTGATTTTATTAGTCTACCCCGATTGGCTACAGAAAGGATCTCAATAACTCTCTTTTCCCCCGCAAAATCAATAGTAGGTGGTGTTCCGTCAATTCGACTATGAACTTGCTCTAAATATTCCGTTCCCCCTAATTCCCCTCTGTGACTTCCAAGCATCAAAATAAAATCACCCACCGATTTAAAATCTGATGTAATATCAAATTCTGAATTTTCTAATAACCCTACTGCTCCACCTGTAAATACAAAACTGTTAAATGAGGAATTACTGAAACTTATATCACTATTGAAATATGGGATACCCATAGAATTACAAACATCTGTTACTCCATACATAGATTCCTTGAATAAATAATAATTATTTTTATCGGATAAATCTTGAATCATCATGGTAAAAATTATCCCAATTGGGTTAGCACCTCGTGACACTATTCGCCTTATTGCTCCTAAAATAGTGCTTGAAGTGCCTACTCTCGGATCAAGTTTCATATACCTGGTATGATTCTCTATTACTACAATCAATTCCCCTAATGAATGACTTCCAGAAATTAACTCTGTGATATCATTCACTGATATAAAGTCATTCTCCTGTTTTACAACATTCTCAGACTTCAACATTTCCAGCAATACCGAGCTCAAATCTTTTGGAATCAGCAACGATGATAAATCCAAATTTTGTACTACATCTCTCTTTTTTGCAGCAAAATTTACTGGTTGATGCTCCATTTTCGACTCAAATAAGGATAACGGTATAGAGACAAGCTTCTTTTCGTTGTTAACAAGATGGAAATTCTCACTGCCATCTGTATAACCAATTTCATGGCAATATACACCGTTGTCCTTACAGAGGATTTTTATCTCTTTCTGAAATCCCTTACTAACAATTACAAGCAATCCCCCGGAATGTTGTAAAGAGACAATATGTTCAATTCTTTTTCTACGGTCAAAAGATGGAATTTGATCGGTGTCTACAGAAATTCCCGTCTTCCCTTTTAAAGCTGCATGAATTACAGTCTCAATCAATCCCGATTCATCAACCGTTGCAAAATTCACAACATATTGCCTGTCTACCATACACCTAGCTAAGATCCCCATGTTAAAGTTATTTTCCCAATTAGTAAATCCACCATTCGGAGAAATTAAAAATACGAGATTCCCCTCAGGCCAATTTGATTCATTTTTATCTTCTCCATCCTGTCTAATACCAATTGTCATCATCGATATAATCGACTGGTCATTAAATATCCGATCATATGAAAAATCAAACTTAGATTTCTTTAATTTCAACCCTTTAAAAAGATTTTGTATGTTTGTAACCAGCTGTTTAATTAAGCGATTTTTCACCTTATTTTTTTTACCGAGACCCATCCAGCAATAGGCTCCCGCTAACACAGCTCCCTTCGAAGATAATTTGTTATTCAGATGATAAATTCTCTCAAAGACTTTTTGATTAACTTCTTCTTTATTAAATCCCGAACAAGTGAATAATTCAAATCCAACACTGATATTTCCAGAGATATAATAAAATGGGGATTCCTCAGAAGAAGTAGATTTATTACCCGCATGACTCACTTTAGGAAGATTATCAATGAGCCGTTTTGTAATGTCTCTAACAAACTTATGATTCCAATAGCTTGACAATATCACCCATTCCAACTTATTAGGATTTCTCCCAAGTTCACGTACGATTTGATGTTTCTGGTCACCGGTAAACAGGAGGTCTTTTTTTGTCTTCTGCTGTATCATGTGGTTTTCTTATCCATTAAGTGATGTTGATTATATTATTAAATTTAACCAGGTAATCGTAATAGAACTTTAAACACCCATTCGACTTGCCGGTTTGATGGAAGACTGGTATTCTTTTGCCTTAATAATAATTTTCTTTGCTAGCTTTTCATTAATATGTACTTGGATTGATAAAATTGGTGGTAAACAGCTTGCAATTTCGTCGATAGTTTTATATCTATCAAACAACTTTCTATGTATTACAGGTCCCACACCGTCAATTTCAATAAAAATTGATGAAGTCATTTCCTTGCTTCGCATGTTTCGGTGAAATGAAATTGCAAACCTGTGAGCTTCGTCTCTGATCCGACGGAGAAGTAGAAGCCCTGGCGATCCTTTGGGAATAGATTGTGGTTCAGGAAATCCCTGTAGAAATACCTCCTCAAGTCTTTTGGCAAGACCTACCACAGGGATATAGGATAATCCCAATGATTGTAATGCCGATACGCCCATTCCCAACTGACCTTTGCCCCCATCGACAAGAATTAAATCAGGGAACTGCGCATTTTCACTTTTTAATCGATTATATCTTCGGTATACGACTTCACGCATCATGGCAAAATCATCAATGCCTTTAACTGATTTTATCTTAAACTTTCTATACCCTCTTTTTTTAGGTTTTCCATCAACAAAACAGACCATCGAACCTACCGGATTTGACCCCTGTATGTTGGAAATATCAAATGCTTCAATTCTTCTTGGCGGAACAGACAATCCCAAATCTGATTTGAGTCTTTCAACCGATGCAGGGATTAACTCTCTCATTCTCACTTTCTTTCGCAGGTATTCCCCCAACAGCAATTCTGCATTTTTTTGACTTATCCTCAACAGTCTGACTTTTTCCCCTTTTTGAGGAACATTGATCCTGACTTTTTTGTTTCTTTTCTCACTCAGCCATAAAATGAGTGGTTCTATTGGATCAGGGTCTTCCTGCACGATTATTTCATCGGGAATAAAATCGGTTTCAAGATAAAATTGTTGTATGAATTCTGATATTGTTGATCCCATATTTTCAATATCTGCTCCTGATAAAAATACTTTTTCACGACCGATTAATTTCCCATTTCTAAGTCTCAATATCACCACACACGAATTATTGCCATCGATGGCAAACGCAATGATATCTTTATCTTCAAAAGATGCAGTTACTTTTCTCTGCCGTCGAGTAAAATTCTCTACTGCTTTCATTTGATCTCGAAATGCAGTAGCCTCCTCATACCGCATTTCTTGAGAAGCCTGAATCATTTTCTTTTTGAGATCTTTAATGACTTGACTGGTTCTGCCATGTAGAAACCGAATAATCCCACGAATCATCAGGTTGTAATTATCTTCTGATATCCGTCCTTCGCAGGGACCTTCACATTTATTGATGTGGTAATCGAGGCAAATTGAAATAACATTATTAGTTATTTTTTTCTCATCTAAATAGTAACTGCAACTTCTTACTGGGAACACCTTGTGTATAACTTTAAGTGTTTCTCTGAGTGATTTGATATCTGTGTACGGACCAAAATATTTTGATCCATCTTTTGTGACATTTCTGGTCAACAGAACTTGTGGGTAAGGTTCCTTTGTGATTTGAATATACGGAAATGACTTATCATCCTTTAGATCAACATTGTATTTAGGCTTGTGTTCTTTTATCAGGTTGGCTTCTGTTAGTAGTGCTTCTACTTCGGATTCTGAAACAATCCAATCAAAGTCAGTAACCTTTGTCATTAAAGAAATAATTTTGGCAGACTGTTGACTGCTTTTATGGAAATAGGACTTTACACGATTCCTCAAATTTTTTGATTTCCCTATATAAAGGATCTTTCCCGCTTTATCTAAAAATAGGTAAACGCCTGGTAAATCAGGTATACCCTTGAGTTTGGTTGTAAGATTCTTAGAAATAGTTATCATCACTTATT
Organism: Fidelibacterota bacterium; assembly: GCA_004124475.1. Taxonomy (GTDB): domain Bacteria; phylum Fidelibacterota; class Marinisomatia; order Marinisomatales; family SCKK01; genus SCKK01. The sequence continues at coordinate 26,482 of SCKK01000026.1, read as the reverse complement.
TTGTTTCTGTTTCTGACATAATTCAACCAGAACCCCTCCTGCACTTTTTGGATGAATAAATACAATTTGATAACCTTCAGCCCCTATAGTTGGTTTATCTGAGATGAGTTGTATGCCCTTCGATTTTAATTCTTTTACTGCTTTGTGTATATCCTCAACTTCTAAACAGACATGATGAAGCCCTGAACCACGTTTTTCTAAGAATTTTGTGATAGGTGATTCTTCTCCATATTCTGCTAACAATTCCACTTTACCCTGATCTGTGTTGTATATATCCGTTACCACCCCCTCATTTTCCACAATCTCCTTTCCTAAATAGTTAATGCCCAAAATATCACTCCAGAATGAAGAATCTTGTTCCAAGTCTTTTGTTGCAATGGCGATGTGTTCTATTCCTAAAATTTTCATTGATAAACTCTATAACTCCTTATTTTTTGTTCGAATTTGTACTCCGAGTCCCGGTTCTATTGGTAATAACAATTTCCCTTCTTTTAGTCTCACGCCTATATATGGATCATTTTTAATTAATACATTACCATCCAAATCAGCATAATCAACGAGTGGCGACAGGTGAGCGGCTGCAGTAATTGCTACAGAAGATTCAACCATGCATCCAAGCATGATCTCGAGATCATTCTCCCTTGCCAATCTGATCATATTTAACGCCTCAAAAAGACCCCCGCATTTCATCAATTTTATATTTATCCCATCAAAAGCATTTCTGATCTTAGGAATATCGGTTGAATCCATACAATTTTCATCAGCGATGAGTTTTAAGGGAGATTGTTCTTTTAACTTTTCCGAGTCTTCTATATTACTGGCAGGTAATGGTTGTTCCACAAATTCCACGTTTTTCTTTTCCAACCATTCACACATTCTTAAAGCATCATCCAAATTCCACCCCTCGTTTGCATCTACACGAATTTTCTTATCCGTAACGTTTCGAATCGTATTAATGATGGCTTTGTCATCCTGAGTCCCCAACTTAATTTTCAGAATGGGAAATTCGGCGGCTTCTTCGACCTTTTCTTGAATTACTTCTAATTTGTCGATACCAATCGTAAATGAAGTCACAGGTGTCTGATCTGGACTGGTTCCAAAGTAATCATATAATGGTGTAGAATCTTGTTTTCCCCGCAAGTCGTGAAGTGCCATATCAAATGCCGCCATAAGGGAGCGGTATCCTTGACATCTTTCAAATATTCTATCTAATTGCTTCTCTAATGGGTAAGAATCATCAATGTCGTCCATAGATATGGACTGAAGTGTGCGCAAAATTTGATTAAATTTCTCGTTGTACCGGTCTGAAGGTGTGGCTTCTCCAACTCCTGTAACACCTTTATCAGTTAAATAGACAAAAATAATGTCATAAAAATTCTTCGAACTACGTGAAATTGTGAAAGGATGACGTAGCTTTATCCTATATGTGGAATATTGGAAATCCATAGATCGAATGTAATGAATGTACTTATTAAAAGTCCAGTGTGCTTATATCTCGTGACTCTTTAAATACGAGAAAACCTGGCTTACAATTTTATCTCCCCCAAACCTTATAACATCTGTGGTTGGAATTCCTTCGTTTTTTTCAATTCTCTCAACCGAAAGTTGAGCTTCTTGAGCATTCACTTGACCTGTCAGAAGGCTGATTCCTGCATAGACGGTTTTTTTGAAGGGAGCAAGCAATTTTAGGTGAATATCCAAGATTTCACCAAGCGACGGTATAGGATGGTCGATGGTATCCAATTCTCTATCAGGTTCATGGCACATAATTAACATATCAGGCATAGTTCCATGAATAAGTCCAAGTGTTACACCGGAATATGCCATGTGATTAAGACTTCCCTGTCCCTCAACGATAATCAGATCAAACTCATTTCCGACCTTGTCGATTTCATATTCGATGCACCCTGCTACAAAGTCACTTACCACAGCATCTACTGCTACACCTCGTCCCCCGAGGAGTATTCCTGTCTGACCTGTCCCGATAAATGCAACTTTTTTCCCCTTCTCTTCTAACGATTGTTTAATCTCCCATGCAGTTGTCATTTTTCCTGTGTCACAATCTGATCCAACCGTTAATAAAACCGGAGTCTTCCGCCACCGCCATGATCCTTTTGAAAACGGTAATGGACTGGGAGGTCGTCGTAAATCTGTAATAGTAACTTGATTTTTTTTTGCCAGACATGAGAATTCTTCATCGTCGGATAGAAATGTGTGAAGACCCGAAATAATATTCAGCCCCTCAGACATGGAGCAGCATATAATATCCCGCAATGAATCCGGAAGCCGGCCTCCAGGGGGTGCGATGGCAATCAGAAGGGTGTCGGGAGAATACTTTAAAGACGCCTCCAATGAATCCACAACAGGCACATTTCCACCGTATCCGAGAACTTCTTGAGCCGTCTTCCCTGCCGTAACGGAATCGATAACACAGACAGCTTCCTCCGGACGGTATCGAAGAATGGCATTCCCTGTTTTGGACAGGATATAGTCGAATTTTTTATCTGCTAAAATAGAGTATCGAGGCATTACAGAAGCAATATTTTGGACATCGGTCTATTTATTCTTACTGGAATTTCTCCGTGGGGGTTCCTACGGAACAATGTTTGTCGACCATCAATTTTATCCCGAAAAATTCGGGACCAAGAATAACGCAAAGCACGCAGAGGGTTTCTCTTTCTCTACGGACTCTGCGTTTGCTTTGCGGACTTTGCATGCACTTCTTTTTCAATTCCCGATGCATAGGGACGTAGCTATGTTCTTTAAATAAGTTAGGAGATTAAGTTATATGTAACACACTTTTCAAAATTCAATTGTGTCACTTTTTCCAAAATGTGCGACTTAATAATACAATCACAGTAAAAATTTCAAGTCGTCCAAGCAGCATACAGAAACTGAGTAACCATTTCGCCAGGGCAGGAAGATGAGCATAATTTTCCATGGGACCTACGGAACCCAACCCAGGTCCAATATTCCCGATGGAAGCAGCCGTTGCTCCAAAAGCTGAAACAAGATCCAGACCCATAGCCGTCAATATGATCGATACCGTCACAAAAATAGAAATGTAGAATAAAACAAAGCCGAGAGTGTTTCGAATCACATCATCATTAATTAACTGCTTACCAATTCGCATGGGAATAATGGCTCTCGGATGTAGCAATCGTTTTGTTTCGGAAATACTATATTTGATTATGACCATGACTCTCGCAATTTTCATTCCCCCACTTGTTGAACCGGCACTTCCTCCAAAAAACATCATAATTAAGAGCAGTAACTGTGCAAAAGGAACCCACAATGCATAATCTGCGGTTCCAAATCCCGTCGTGGTAAGAATTGAAACTGTTTGGAAAAGAGAATCCCGGAATGATTTATGGTTGAATCCATCACCATTTAGCAAAATACTACTCCAAATCAGGATAGTAAAAAAAATGACAGCGCCCCCATAAAATTTAAATTCGCCATTCTTGAAATATCCTTTCATATTTCCGCTAATGGCTCTCCAGTGAAGACTGAAATTGACGCCTGCAAGAAACATAAAAATAATGATAATATATTCAATATACGCGCTGGAAAAAGCGCCAATACTTGCATTTTTGGTAGAGAATCCTCCGGTCGCCATGGTTGTGAATGTGTGACACATTGAATCAAAAAACGACAACCCACCAAAATAAAGTAGAAGCATCTCTACTAAACTGATTCCAAAATAGACAAGCCACAACACTTTTGCTGTTTCCTGGACTCTTGGTTTTATTTTATCAGGCACCAGACCTGGAACTTCGGCCCTAAAAAGTTGAACACCTCCCACACCCAAAAGAGGAAGTATAGCTATACTGAAAACAATGATACCCATCCCTCCAATCCATTGGATAAAGCTTCTCCAAAAAAGAATACCATGTGGAAGACTTTCTATCCCATTGGTCAGATGTGGGAGAGTCAACGGATTACCAATGATGGTTGCGCCCGTGGTTGTAACACCTGACATAGATTCAAAAAAAGCATCCGTAAGATTCGGGATAACTCCTGTGATCATAAAAGGTAGTGATCCAAAGGCTGCAACAGCAAGCCATACAAATGTGACCAGTGCAAATCCGTCTTTGATATTCAATCTCACCCTTCCTCGGGTTAGAAACCAAACAGGTAATCCAAGAGTGACACAAACGAGAGTGGAAATCAGAATTCCTTCCAAGTCGTTATCCTGGTAATAAAAAGACCAAGCCGCTGCTAAAAGCATGCTTAGCCCTAAAAGGGTAACAATTGCACTTAAAACATTGAGAATACTACGGACGTGCATTACTATATTTTTTAATAATTATTGAAGGGGATGCTTATAGTTTTCTATTAGTGTAATTCCAACAGTCAGTTAAATAATTTTTCCACTTTGTGTATAAATCGAGGAAAAGCGAAGACCAAAACAGTGTCTTCCTCTGTGATTTGAGTATCGCCGGATGGAATTGAAATATGACCATGATGATTTACCGCACCAACAACAGACGCCCCCGGGAACTTGATATCTTTCAATTCATGTTTAGTGATTTTGCTATTTGGAGCAGGACTTAACTCCAAAGCTTCAACAGCAATATCCTCAAAATTGATGATGGAAAGCCGTTGACCGCTTTTCATGTACTCGAGAATCGCATTCACTGTAGACATATTTTTACTGACAACGGCGTCAAGTCCGATAACCTTCATCACACGGATATATTCTGTTTTTGATACATGAATTATTGTCTGTCTGGCGCCAAGATGTTTGGCAAGTAAAGCTGAAAGTAAATTGGTTTGTTCATTTTCCGTGACAGCAACAAAACTGTCTACCTCATCAACTCTTTCGGATTTCAAAAACTCTATGTCAGTGCCGTCACCATTCAAGATCAATGTTTTTTCTAATTGTACCGCTAAATATTGAGCCTTTTCCTTATCCTGTTCTACAAGCCTGACGTCAATCTCATTTTCTAATGACCGTGCAACATCCCGTCCTATCTTACCGCCACCCAATATCATAATATTTTTTGTAGCCAATACCCGCTTTCCCATCATTTTAAATAAATCATTCACTCGTTCTCTTCTTACAAGAAAATAGCAGATATCCCCCTGCTCAAAAATAAAATCACCGTGCGGAATGACGGTATTTTGTCCCCTAAGAATGGCGACGCCGCTAAAGGCAAAACTGGCTTTGGTCTGGCGAACCTCTATCAAATTCATCCCAATCAAAGAACATCCATTTTCGATACGTACACCAATCAGTTGAAGTCTCCCCCCTTCAAAATCCACTACGCTCGAAGCAGCCGTTCGCATCACCAGACGAATTATTTCACGTCTCGCCGCCATTTCAGGATGGATGATCTTATCAATACCAAATTTCTCCGGATGAATGATCGTGTCTTTCCGTGAATACTCCGTATTTCTCAGGCGGGCAACGATCTTTCTTGCACCCAATTCATGAGCAATTTGAGAAGCAATAAGGTTTACTTCATCCACGCGGGTAACCGCAATAGTGATATCCGCATCCTGAACCAGCGCCTCTTTTAAAACCTGCGGACTGGCTCCATCTCCCTGTACAACGATAACATCCAGGTTTTCGGATGCTCTTTTACACTTTGCTGCTGAGATATCAATACAGGTGATATCAAAATTCTCTTCACTCAACCCTTTAGCTAAGTGAAACCCAACCTCACCGGCGCCGATGATTACAACTTTCATGGGTTATGTTTTCTCCATTTTAAAAGGACTGGATTATTAGTGAATATTTTAATGGTAATGATAATCAAAAGAAGGTAATGATGGTCACCTGAGAAGCAACATTTTCATAGAGTGTGCATTTACACCCACTTTAAGAGAGAGGATATACTCTCCGGACGAAATCGGTTTGCCGTTTTCATCTTTTCCATCCCATACTGCGGCATGAAAACCAGCTGACATAATACCATTTTCTAAGACACGTATTTTCTGACCTAAAACATTATATATGGATAATTTTATGATTGCATCTTCAGGTAGATCGTACCTGATGACCGTGCCCGAATTAAACGGATTCGGATAGTTTTGAATTAACTTAAATTTTTTCGGAAGTTCCGGTAAAATAAATATCTTCCCGGCAGTTATTTTCAGGTTTATTTTATTCCCTCCGGGAGAGGACAATATAAAATCCTTCACCATTAATTCCGTTGATCCCAAATATTCACCCTTAGCTGAAAGGGGAATCATCAATACTGGCGAACTTAAGTCCAATTCCCCTCCTTCTAACGAAAAAGCAACGACATTTACCAAATTAGAATCCATTCCTGAATAGATAGTAAAATGTTGATTGCTTTTAGATATCACTGGTTTCCCAAGAGACAACTTATTAGTGTCATATTCCAACGAAAATTGAATTCCCCCGATTTGCTCCGGAGAATCTATGATTAGATAGACAGTTCCATCCTGCTCTAATGTCAGTGATGTTTCGGAAAAAAATGCTTTTGTTTGAAAATTACCATGAGCATGTAAAATGATTAGATTAATAATAATTAAGACCGTTATTGCAATATGGTACATAGTTACCTACTCGCGCGTGAGGAAAAGTACAACACTTCAAATTCTAAGTCAAACATTAGAAAAGTCCCAAAATTCTAATATTGAATATATCCGCTGGTAAATTCATCTGTCTCAATTTGACAATTCTCCTATGATATAAATTCTCTGGTTTTCCAATAATTTTACATCCCTGATTTCATTGAGTAGAGATTCCGGACCGGGTACACGTACTTTAATGTAATTCTTCGTGAAACCGTTTAACAAGCCCTCTTCACTTGATTCAAATAAAACTGACAATGTATTGCCAATATAATTATCGTAGAAAAGCCTTCTCTTATTATCAGAAAGGATATGAAGAATTCTACTTCGTTTATTTTTTTCTATGTTTGGAACCATACCAGGAATCTCTAAAGCAATGGTATTGGGACGCTCTGAATATGTGAAAACATGGAGGTATGATATATCCAATCCCTCAATAAAATTATAGGTCTCCATAAAATCTTCATCTGTTTCGCTGGGGAATCCTACAATAACATCCACTCCAATGCAACAGTTGGGAATAAGTGAATTGATTTTATTTACCCTTTTAGCAAAGAGCTCTTTTTGATATCGTCGCCGCATCAACTTTAATATTTTGTTTGAGCCTGATTGCAGTGGGATATGAAAATGAGGAACAAATTTCTGAGAATTTGCTACGAATGTGATGATCTCCTCAGAGAGTAAATTAGGTTCAATTGAGGATATTCTAAATCGCCTAATCCCTTCTATTCGATCCAATTCTTGAATTAAATCGAAAAAACTTTCACTCCTTCCTGCTCCAAAGTCACCGATATTCACTCCGGTAAGGACAATTTCCTTGGTTCCATTGGTTGCTATTTCCATTGCAGTATTCAGAATATGAGAAATTGAATCACTTCTACTTTTTCCCCTTGCCAAAGGAATAGTACAAAATGAACAGGTATAATTACATCCATCCTGTATTTTTAAAAATGTTCGGGTGCGTTCATCTATTGAGTACGAGGGAATAAAAGTATTCAGGCTTTCTATTTCACAGCTGTAAATAACACTTTTTACTCTTTTTTTTGGGGAGTTAAAATAATTGGTTAGATTGAATTTTTCTCCAGCCCCCAGCACAAGATCCACACCAGGAATCTGGGCAATCTCACCTGGTTTTAATTGGGCGTAACATCCAATAACTGCAATAAATGCACCGGGTGAAAAACCGATAGCCTGGCGAATTATTTTCCTGCATTTACTGTCAGCCTGTCCAGTAACTGAACATGTGTTAATAACATAAAGATCTGCAGGTTCTGAGAAATCAACTCTTTTAAAGCCATTGTTGTACAGGTCTCTGGCTATGGTAGAGGTTTCTGCAAAATTTAGTTTGCATCCCAATGTGTAGAACGCAACTTTTTTATCATGCGATTTCAGAGTCATATTTGATGGCAAGCAACCATTCGACCACCGGATTTCTCATTCAAATCAGGGTCAATGGATGCACACGCCTCAATAAAATTCCCACTATTATTTGCGATAGGGCATCGAGGATGAAAATGGCAACCGTCGGGAGGATTTGCAGGGTTGGCTACTTCGGTGGAGATCATTGACATACTTCCTGAATTTGATTCCGATGCAACAGAAAACAGAGCTTGTGTATAGGGATGCATTGGCGATGATATTATTTCATCCGTTCTTCCAATTTCTACAATCCTGCCACAGTACAAGACAGCAATCCGGTGAGCAATCTGTCTTACGACAGCCAGATCGTGAGAGATGAACAGGTAGGCAATCCCCTGATCAACCTGAAGCCTTTTTAACAGGTTGATGATCTGTGCCTGAACCGATACATCGAGAGCTGAAACAACTTCATCACAAATGATAAGTTCCGGATTTACGGCTAATGCACGGGCGATGCCAATCCTTTGCCGCTGACCCCCTGAAAACTGGTGAGGATAATTAAAAATCAAATCAGGGGATAACTCAACCATCCTGAAAAGCGCTTTAACTCTCAGCATTATCTTATACTTTGGCACAATTCGATGATACTTGAGAACTTCAGAAATTGCATTCCCTACCGTCATTCTGGGATTTAAGGATGCCAAGGGATCTTGAAAGATCATCTGAATTTTTCCAGAATTTGACCAGCGTTTTTCATCAGTAAAATCTTTAAACGTCACTGTTCCACCTGTTTTTGTAACCAGATTTACGATTGCTTTTCCTAAGGTGGATTTTCCGCTACCGGACTCACCGACCAGCCCAAGTGTTTCCCCCTCTTCAATGGAGATGGTTACACCATCAATTGCTTTGATCTGTTCAGGTTTAGAGAAAAGATACTGCTTCCTCCCCGGAAAGTACGTTTTCAAATCCCGTACATTAAGTAACATCTATATTTATTTGATACGTCAGGATAATCTAATCCGACTCTGATCCCCGATCATAAAACGGTGAGTTTTTGGTCTGGTACTTGATTGAATAATTTCAACGCCATGACCCAATAAGGACGATTCCATACGGACATGAAGATCCTCGATCTTTGAATTATCCATAAGTATTGAATATTCCACTTCCGAAGCGATTATCCGGCAGCCGTCCGCAATGGATGTATTAGGACCAATATAAGCATCATATATTTTTACATTATTCCCCACTATTATAGGACCCCTGAGAACTGAATTTGTAATGGTACTTCCCTTTCCAATGGTAACATTCCCTGTGACCGTGGACTGATTATCAACATCACCCGAAACAGTAGCTTTTAAGTTTTCCAGAATTAGTCTATTCGCCTCAAGCAGATCGATGACTTTCCCCGTATCTTTCCACCACCCCGTAATTTCAGAAAAAGAAATTTGATACCTTTTTTCCAATAAATATTGGTGGGCATCCGATATTTCCAATTCTCCTCTTGCGGAAGGTTGTATATTGTTAACAGCCTCGAAAATACTGTTGTCGTATATATAAATTCCGGTGACGGCAAACTGACTTTTGGGATTTTGAGGTTTTTCTTCAACACTTACAATTCTCCCATTAACAATTTCCGGTACACCAAATCTCTGAGGATCTGTTACTCGACTTAAAACCAAATGACAGTTTGATCCATCCTTTTCAAATTTGTCAATGAATTTTTTTATGCCTCCCACAAGAATATTGTCACCCAGGTAAAAAATGAATGTCTCATCACCAATAAATGATTCCGCTATCTTTACTACATGCGCCAATCCCAATGGACCTTCCTGAGGGATATATGAAATGTTCAGATCAAAGTCAGCCCCGTTCCCAAAAACTTTTTCAATTTCCGTGTCAGCTACATTCACAACAATTCCAACTTCACTGATTCCTGCATCACGCACATATTCCAGTGCATAATTAAGCATAGGTTTATTTGCAATCGGGATAAGATGTTTATTTTTTGTATGCGTAATGGGTCTTAATCGTGTCCCATGCCCCCCTGCAGTAATGAGTGCTTTCATCAAATATTATTTAATCCTTGCTTACTTAAATTATCCGCGATTTTATTTTGCTCTCTGGGAATATAGTTTATCTTCCAGGAGTGAAACATTGTTAGAAGTTCTTTCGCTTCTCTATATAGTTTCTGAAGCCGCTTATTTTTTACTTTATATTCCAAATTCATCTGCTTAACTAATAATTCACTATCGCTAAAAATGGATATATCTCGACCATTTAGCTGCTTCCCATATTCCAAACCTCTGATAAAAGCACGGTATTCAGCTTCATTGTTTGTGGCTTTTCCAATGTATTCCGAAAACGAATATAGTTCCTTTTTATCATAATTTGATTTTTCAGATAGATAGAATATACCCCCAATTCCCGCCCTACCATTTTCTAAATCTGATGCACCGTCCACATATAATATCAAATTCACGTCACTCTCTGACTTCTGCACAGTCTCGAAGGTTCGGGATGGAAGTTCCGAAGATTGAATTTTCAATATTTTCCTGTATATGGATAACCACTGGGATTCCGATGATTGGGGAAAAAGTTGGAGCAGTTTATTTATCGTTTTGGGAGAAAATAGTTGGTGAAGCAATTCTCTCTCTTTCTCAGAAAATCCGTACATAACGAGAGCGAAATTAACTCTCTGTCAGCTTTTCACAAAGGGATTGTTCCTTGTTTTAGCAGGGCATTCAACCCAATAATAACACCAATTACAAAGTGGGGTTTGCACCGCTGGAAATGGACCCCCATTTTTTATAGTTTCCGTAATCTTGTTGATCTTTTTCTGAATGGAAATTGTCATGTAATGTAATTGATCATTATCGCGCCTCGATCGAACGGTGATTCCCACTCTCATAAAATGCCATACTAATCGAACTTCTTTTACATTTTCTTTATTTTGTAACAGTCCCATGTGGTATAGAGATAATTGTCTGTCTTTATCTGCTGCTCTTTGAGTCAATGCTCTTTTGGACGTTTTATAATCATGAATCTCCCAAACTCCATCGCCGTGATCCTCAAGTCGGTCTGCAATTCCTTTAAATTTATATTTATCATCATTCCCGATAGTAAATAACATCTCAGCTTCCAATTCAACGACCGGTTCGTTAAACGGATGGTATTTTCTGTAGTACCAGGCTAAACATTTTATTCCTAAATCGTAATAGTCCCGCACAGAGAGAAATTGGTTGACAAAGATAAGATCACTATGCCACTCATTTTCCCATCGATAATGAAAATCTTCTAACACGGTATCAAACAGTGGGGGACCGTTGGTGTTCACTTGTTTGTAAAGAAACTCCATCGTTTCATGTACTCTTCTGCCTAAAAAAGCCTCAATACTTTCTTGTGGTTTCAAAATTCCGTCTAAATAGTAAAATTTATACTTAGCTGGACATTGTTCGAATACTGTCAGGCTGGAGTAAGAAAATGGACGAGATAGACTATAGGAAGGCAATGAAATTTCGTGAGTTTAGTTTTTAATGGTTATGTTCTACTATAGTGCTGGAATAATACAGGTATTTCAAGCCTATTATGTAACTCACTCTCCCTGCCCGACTTTGTCATTCAGGCGGGCAGCCCCCTCTCTTATCCCGACCCCCCCGACAAGTCGGGGTCGGGGGAAAGGAGGAGTTATCCCTTTTCCTTATTATGAGAAAGAGTCAGGAGATGAGTTCTTGAAAAAGGTGCGATATAGAAATCTGGCATAAATCAACCAATTATCAGAGCAGAGCCTTTTTAATTAATTCCTGAGCCTATGGTCGGGTAATAGGGTTTTGTTAATTCATAATCCCCAAATCCGTTCCTATCCACAAAAATAAATGTCCGGTTAATGACGTAATAACTCCACTTCAGATAAGCTTTTCCATCGGGAGAAAAAAGATTTGTTTCAATATCATCCGGAGGTCCAAATAGAATAAATATCATACCCCTCGCTGTTTCCCACCCTTTTCTGAAAGATCCATATCGCTCATTCGCAAAGTTCACACGCCGGTAATATTCATCCATGAGTTCATTCTCAGTTGTTTTGGGTGTTGGATCTCGTTTTTTCCAAAACTCCTTAAATAATTGTTCCTTCTTTTTTGAGATGATTGCTTTTTTCATAGCTCTAATTTCCTTAGAAGGGGCAATATAACGAAGTTGACGGACAGCCTCGTCCAAATTAGAAATTTGTGAAGTCAAACCCCGCCAGCGCACTTTAACCAATATATCTGTTTTAGAAATATCCCCACCCTGCTCCAATTCGATTTCCACTTTAAAACTCTTCGTACCAATATCGAGGGGCTTATATTCGATAATGCGTTGTATGATTTCTCCATGTGATTCTTCTTTTACAATTTCTTCGGAAATTACTTTTTGCTTAGATGAAGTCACCTTCGTTTTTAAAGTATAGGGTCCCTCAGAAACTTTCAACTCACTATACAAATAAACAATCGAATCTCTATCTGTCAGTACAGGAGGAAGAATGGGATATCCATCAGGAAAACCTTCACCATCTTTTTTGTGTGGATTTATCATTAATAAGTCACTAATGACGACGTCTTTTTTAAAGCGATTCAGATCTATATTGTGAGTCTTTCTTCCTGTTTTCCGAGTGTCCAAATCCATCAACTTTACATTTATTTTATATTTTCCAGGGTCAAGATAAAATGTCCGTGTCTCCATGATATGCAACTTTTTTGACGTTGTTTCACTATATTTCTCTGCAATTACTGTCCCTTTAAAAATGTCTTCCAATATTTGGGAATCTGCAGAATCTAAAATACTCACTGTCATTTCATACTCAGCTTTAAATCCACTACCATATTTCAGAAACTGAATGGCATCGTGGGATATCTTCACATACATCTCCAATTTTACCTGATCGGTATTTTCAGAAAAATAGGCTGGGGTAGCTAAGTAAAAGAAAGGAAAACCTATATCAATTTTAGAACGCTGAAACCATTGAGCTTCCGAAATATTGATTAGAAAAATAAAAATAATAAAATTGTTAAAAATTTTACTCATCACTCATATTTTGTCCAATTAAACCACACAAGCCCTTCAGGTGTTCCAAACCACGCATTTTCCATATCCACAAATATCTTTTGAATAAAATTGCTGGGCAGACCATCCCTTCTGGTGAATTTACGAACTATTCCACTTTCTAAATTTATTTTTATCACACCCTGTGTGCTACCAACCCAAAGAATTTTATTTTTCTCCTCTAGGTCATTAGATATATGAAGGTCAAGAATCTGCAAACCAATTAATTGAGATGCTCCTGTAATTCTTTCCCAATTTTCATCTTTTTTATTGAATATTAGGATACCAAATTTATCGCCAAAATAAACCTTTTGATCAGTAGAAGCAATAGCCTTCAAAGGTGATATTAACCCGACAGAGCTATTATCTTTGTTTTTAAAATCCTCCGAACCTTTTTGTACAACCCAAGAATAATATCGATAAGAATCAGAAATTGATTCCCATAGCCACAATCCCAGTTCGGTGGAAATCCAGAGGTCTTTCCCATCCCAATGCATATCGTAGATCATCTGACCCAGTAATTGATCAGAAAGATCCCAGGGAACTCGAATTTTATCTTTTGCCGAAAATCGGATAATCCCAAAAGGAGTACCTGCATATAAATATTCTCCATCACTCGCCATGGAAGTTACTCTTTGATCTGGAAATCCTTTTGCTTCAGTTAACAAAAACCATGAGTCCTGCTTTTCATCATATATCTGTATACCTTCAGGGGTTCCGAACCACCATTCCCCACTTAGTTGAACACCACAAAAAATATTGTCTCCCCCAAAAAATATTTCATATCCTGACCTGAACTTATCCCAATAACCTCTGACTATATCCAATCTTGTAAGTCCTGAAAATTGGCTTTCATGAGTAATTCCGCCAATCCACAAATATCCACCACCTGGCAAAACAACTTCAGCACTGGTCTGGGCAGGCCCAAAGTAAAGTGGCTCTAAAATACGCATCTGATAACTCCCGTAAAAAACAGGACCACCCCATGTTCCAACCCATACATCACCAAAGCGATCAAGAAATATAGTGGATAACGTAACTTCTTCAAAATGAGGTCCTAACAAAATATTAGACGATTTAATCCATCCATTGGTTAAAGTAAATTTAACTAATATTTCCGTAGATTCTTTGGAATTGGGATATGTAATCAAACTACTTCCCCAGTTTACATTATCCTCAGGAATCGTTGCATAAGGATTGATAACAAATCCTGACATGGAATTCAATTGAAGTACCTGACTGGTGGTTATACACCACAGGTTTCCAGGAGTTGACCCAATTCTAACAATATATTCTAAGGGTCTCAATCCTAAAACAACCGGATCGACCGTATCCCAACTTCCACCATCGTTCGTTGAATAACTTAGATGATTCTTATCAGCAGCCCACAAAATGTTGGTATTAAAATCAAAATAAATGGATCTCACATCATCACTGGGTAATCCTTGAGATCGAGTGATGGGATCACCCCAATACTTGCCATAAAGATGATACCGAATGATTCCCCCATTTGTCGCAAAATAGATATATTCCCTACCCTCGGTGATTGAGTAAACCTGGCTGACATTTTTATAGGTTATCCAATCCCATGGATCATACCGGATATCGGTTTGAGAAAAAATTAACCCATGGATTACGAGAGTACTCAAGAGCAATGCAAACGAATATTTATAGGAAAACCAGTATAAAGAATAGTTAGTGTATGTCCGAAAATTAGTGAATTTTTGGAAGAAGATCAGTCGGGGTCTTTCCGCAGTATCCTTTGGACGGACCTCGACAATCATGGAACTAACTGCACGGTCAGGAGACCATACAGGATCCATTTTTCGGACAGACACTGGTTATGAATTGTGGTGTGTAATAATCTCGTAAAGATTCTCCTTAGTGATAGGGACGACACCTACATCCTCGCAAACCCTGCCCGCTGCATAATTCGCAACTGTCGCAGATTCTATAGGGGTTGCTCCTGAAATATGGGTCAAACAAAATACAGAAATCACAGTATCTCCCGCACCCGATACATCGTGCACATTCCTCGCTTTTGTAGAAATATTATGATGACCATCGTTATCGAATAAAACCATTCCTTTTTCTCCTCGTGTCAAAAGCACCATTTCGCAACCCAACTTATCCATTATTCCCCTACCAGCTTCAAAAATATCATTTTCTGTCGTTATTATTTTGTCTAAGGCGGCGAAAGCTTCTTCCAAATTTGGTTTAAATAGGGATACTCCCCTGTAATCAAAAAAATGGTCAATTTTGGGATCAGCATATACTGGAATTGATCTTTGTTTGCATTCTGATACAATGGTCTGAATAAAATCTTTATAAAATAATCCTTTGTTATAATCCTCCAGGATAACTGCATTACAATCATCCATTCTATCTAAAATTTTCTGTAATAATGTATCACTGATGTCTTTATTCAATTGCGATGTATCTTCCCAATCGGTTCTGATGACCTGTTGATTATGAGCAATCACTCGTGTTTTTACGGTAGTAGGTCGATTAGGATCGACAATAATCTCAGTCACATCCGAGCCGAAACCCTCAATGATTGATTTCAGCAGCGCTCCATTTTGATCATCCCCTACTACACCACAAGCAATCACGTGGCTTCCCAAAGCTGCTAAATTATTGACAACATTTGCGGCGCCTCCCGGATTACTGCTGGTTGACTCCACTTTTATTATCGGAACCGGCGCTTCCGGCGAAATCCTGGTGGCTTGTCCCCACAAATAATTATCCAGCATGAGATCACCAATGACCATGACGGTATTGTCAGAATATTTTGACTCTAATTCTTTATATCGATTGATATTCATTCTCGTATTAACAGACTTCTACCTGTCATCTCTTCTGGAATTTTTATCCCAAGATAGTCAAGGATTGTAGGAGCTATATCGGATAGTCCCCCTTCGGATTTAAGACGAAAATTTCCGTTTGGATTTACCAGAAAAAAAGGAACAGGATTTGTTGTGTGGGCAGTGTGTATTTCACCGGTTTTGTTATCCTTCATCATTTCCTGATTACCATGATCTGAAGTGATAAACACGGGTATTCTTTTATCCTTTGCGGAAGTTATGATATCTCCTATCACATTATCGACCGTTTCGACTGCGGAAATGGTTGCGTTTATGTCTCCCGTATGACCCACCATATCCATATTTGCCAGGTTCATAATCAGGCAATCATATTTATCGGTATCGATTATATCCATCGCCACTTCTTTGATGGTATACGCACTCATTTCCGGCTGTAAATCATAGGTGGCAATTTTAGGTGACGGAATCATCTTTCTGTATTCATGTGGAAAAGGTTTTTCCTCACCTCCGTTAAAAAAGTAGGTGACATGTGCGTATTTTTCTGTTTCTGCAAGACGATATTGAGAGTATCCGTTTTTTTCAAGGATTTCTGCGAAAGTATTTTCAACTGGTTTTCGCTTAAATAAGAATGGGTAGGTAAACGTCTCATTATATGACGTCATGGTTGTAATAAGAAATGGACCTTTGTTTCTTGGAAATTCCTTAAAATCTTTTTTACCAAGGGCACGACAAATTTGCCTCATTCTATCCGAACGAAAATTAAAAAACAGAAGTGCGTCATTTTCACCGATTAAACATTCTTTCCCACCATTTTCAGTAATAATTATTGGTCTTATAAATTCATCGGTAATCCCATCGTCATAAGAAGATTTTACAGCATCCACCGGATTGTCAATTTTTATACCTTCACCCAAAGTTATCGCTCTGTATGCTATTTCAGTTCGTTCCCACCGCTTGTCACGATCCATGGCATAATATCTTCCCATGACTGTGGCAATACGTCCGACTCTCAGTTCAGCCATCCTTTCATTAATTTGTTGAATGAACTTTATTCCGGATTTAGGTGATGTATCCCTGCCATCTGTAATAGCGTGGAGGTACAAGTTTTTGATGTCCCTTTTCTTTGCAATTTCGAGCAGTGATTCAATGTGGTTTATATGGCTATGTACTCCGCCATCGGATACCAAACCAATAAGATGTAAACTACAATTTTTCTTGCGAACATGGTGGAATAATTGAGTAAGAACTTCATTTTCTTTCAACTTACCCTTGTGAATTGCATGGTTAATTCTCACCAAATCCTGTTCAGCGATTCTTCCCGTTCCGATAGTCATATGACCCACTTCCGAATTTCCGATAACATTTTCAGGTAAACCCACTGCAATGCCGGAAGCTCTCAGTGTAGCCCAGGGATTGGAATTGAACAACTCATCCAATACGGGTGTTTTTGCAAGATAGAAAGCATTTGAATCGGTTTCATCCCGAAGACCAAATCCATCCAAAATGATTAAAATAAACTTCAAAGTCGTGTTCTACTCTTCCGTGGTAAATGTTGGCAATATCAAAGCAAGAATTCCATACAGTAAAATACCCAATCCGGAGGTCATGATAGTTCCGAATATCCAAAAAAAACGAACTAGAGTCGAATCTATATCAAGAGCTTCACCGATCCCGCCACAAACTCCTGCCACTTTTCGATCAATTAACGATAAATGCAAGGATGAAAAGTCAGTACTACTCTTTTTACGAAAAATGTCACTCTTTCTCGAGTTAAAAAACCATACAATTAAAATAAGAAGTACAATCGCCAAAAAACCATTTCCAAGGGATCCCCAAAATCTGTTCCATACAGTATGCAGAATGGGGAGATTTGCAGCGAAAAGAATTACGCCAACTATGACAAGCGCTATTCCCCAATGAACCTGGCTGGTTTCTTTCTTAGTCCGTGTCACCAAATGATCGGGTAATTGGGGAATGATGATCATTCCAATGACATACGCCAGGACTCCCGATCCCCCGAATAGTGTAAAAAAAAGCCAGATAATCCGAATAAGCGTAGGATCAACTTGAAAATATTCGGCTACTCCTCCGCATATACCTGCCAAAACTTTATCTTCCCTGGATTTGTACAATCGTATCATGACTACGTTAATTTCCTTGTAATGCTTTAAGGTGGTGTTCAACGCTACTCACCAGAGCGTTCAAATCATATCCACCTTCTAACACGGAGATCAGTTTACCTTCACAAACTTCACGGGAGAGTTTAACCACAATTTTTGTCATTCGTGAAAAACTTTCTTCGGATACATTCATATTTGCAATGGGGTCCCGATAATGGGCATCAAATCCTGCAGATAGGATTATCAGGGATGGAGAATATTGAATCACGATTTCAGGTAGAATATTCTCAAATATATCCATGTATTCTTTATCTCCACTTCCCGCACTAAGGGGAAAATTCTTCGTTGCACCCAATCCATCTCCCGTACCCGTTTCATTTTTGGAACCTGTCCCGGGATAAAAAGGATATTGATGCAAACTTAGATAAAATACTGTAGGGTCGGAATCAAAAATATGTTGAGTTCCGTTACCATGATGAACATCCCAATCCAAGATAAGCACCTTTTCAATATTATATTTTTTTTGAGCATATTTCGCTGCGATTGCAACATTATTAAACAGGCAAAAGCCCATAGCAGATTCTGCTTCAGCATGGTGACCCGGAGGTCTTACGGCACAAAAAGCATTATCCAAATTCCCATTAAATATCTCATCAACAGCTTGAACGACACCACCCACAGCTAATTTAGCCACCGAATAGGATTCCCGGCAAATAGCCGTATCTCCGAAGTCAAGAAATGGAAAACCATTTTCACACGCTTCAGATACAGAGTTAATATAAGAGCCGGAATGTATTAACTGGATGATATTCGTGCTTATAACGTTAGGTTTGATACTTTTCAGGGAATTCCAATATTCAGAATTCCTAACATGATCGGCGATAGCTTTTAGTCGATCCGGCGATTCCGGGTGACCTGTACCGGTTATATGATTCAAATAGCTCTCACTGTACACAAAACCGGTCACCGGAATATCCAACAGGGAAAAAGTATTATACCTTTTTCGCTGATCTTACCTTAGCGATATGTCCGTTATCCAGAAATAGTGTCACGGATGCCAGACTTCTAATCACGCTCAATTCTGTCGTTGATAAAATGATGGTCGTTCCTCTAAAGCGAGTATTCGATTTGATTTTCTGACTGAAGTCCCTACGACTATATCCATCTAAATTGACGCCATAATCGTCAATAATCAGGACTTTGGGATCTGCTTCTAAACCTGCAATTAAATTAAGGCGAGCTCGTTGTCCCCTCGATAATTTCTCAACGGACATATCCCAAAAAGTTACATCCTTCTGGGAAGAAAAATAGCGCTGTTTAATCCTGTCTTGTGCCTCAGGTGTAACCTTTCTTGTGAATTCCGCCACTGTTCCTTTGTATTCGTCCAGAGAACCGTTTATGAACCTGATATCTTCGGGTGTTTTAATTTTTCCCGTCCAAGTTTTCCTGAATTCCTCACTTTCAAACAACAATGTCCCTGAAGTAGGAGAAAGCCTACCCGCTAATATTTCCAACAGGGTTGTCTTCCCCGACCCGATAGGTCCGACAATTCCATAAATAGTTCCGCGGTGAAATTGAAACTTCCCAATTTTAAGATTATTTCTTCCGTCTCTTTCAACTCGAATATTTTCAAGTTCATAAATTGGTACTTGTATTCTATTCATAATTCGTAATCCTCCCGATAAAATGATTAATAAACGATGGACTTATCCCACATCACTTAGCAAGGATTCATCGGTTGGGATTATAGGTTGTTTACTTTTAGGATTGGAGATAGTGCTCGACGTCAATGGCAGCCATACATCCGGAGCCAGCTGCCGTAATTGCCTGACGGTACACGTGGTCAGCGACATCACCTGCAGCGAATACTCCTTCAACTGAGGTTTTTGTCGAACCATTCTTTATGATGATATATCCCTGTTTATCCATTTCAAGCATTCCACGAAAAACAGATGTGTTGGGGTTATGACCAATAGCAAGAAACACACCATCGCAAGCGAATTTACGTGTTTCCAAAGAAAGTGTATCTCGCAAAATAACGGCTTTTACACCATCTACCTGTGTCCCTTCAATGTCTACCATTACGGCATTCCAGACAATATCAATCTTTGGATTATTAAATACCCGTTCCTGCATAATTTTAGACGCTCTCAGTTCATCACGTCTATGGATAACGGACACTCTTTTGGCAAATTTTGTCAGAAAAATTGCCTCTTCCATGGCAGAATCACCACCTCCAACGATGATAACATGTTTCTCTTTGTAGAAAAAACCGTCACAGGTGGCACAGGTAGATACACCATGTCCCATCAATTTATTTTCAGATTCCAATCCAAGCAGACGGGCTGACGCTCCAGTTGAAATGATGATTGTATCAGTTTCATACTGTTTGTCACCCACCCAAACCTTAAAAGGTTTTTCGTGTATTTCAACTTTGGATACATATTTGAAGTAACATTCCGCACCAAATCGTACAGCTTGTTTTCTAAATAGATCCATTAATTCCGGTCCAAGAACCCCTTCAGGAAATCCAGGATAATTCTCAACATCCGTAGTAATGGTCAACTGACCTCCTGGTTGATCTCCTTCAAAAACAATTGGATTCAGATTTGCACGACCTGCATATAGTGCGGCCGTTAAACCTGCGGGTCCCGAACCGATGATAATAACCTTGCTAATCACTTACTGTTTAATACTCTGTCCAAAACATCTGTGATATTCTTTTTAGGAACTGCACCAACTACTTGTTCCGCAACAGAACCTCTATCAAATACCAACAAACTTGGAATACTCCTGATTCCAAATTTCATGGCTGTATTTGGGTTGTGATCTACATCCACCTTCCCTACTTTCACCTTTCCCGAATATTCTCCAGCAATTTCTTCGACAACAGGTCCAATAATCTTACAAGGACCACACCATTCAGCCCAAAAATCAACAAGTACGGGAATATCCGACTCTATTACTTCTTTATCGAAATTACTGTCATTAAATTCAATTGTATTTTTCACTATAAAACCTCCCAATAGTCTTTAATTTATTTAAAACAAGTGTAAAAATATAAGTTGAGAATTTGATTCATCAAAACAGGAAAGAACAAAATGTCAGGATGTTGACAGTTTGAATTTTTAAAATAAACATAATTTCGCTGTATTCAACGAATGAAAGAATAATATAGCTGAACATATGGGCAGGACGGCATCCCAACCCATCGGGAGAATCGTCCCGACTTGTCGGGGGAAACGTCCTGTCTGCCCTGCCTGACGGCCCGTCCGCCGGAGGGCGGGCAGGCAGGCGACAGGCAGGCAAGTTGGATTAATGTCGAATGGAAACTTTTCAGAAAAAGGAAGCCCTCTTTCAAAAGGCTAAAAAATAGTAATAATGAACCCGAATTAGGCTCTTTTTGATGAATTTATCTTGAACACCTTAAAACCTTTTATTTTTTCCTTGCAGTGCTATACGGAGGCTGTTATATCCATCCAAAGGAGTAATGCGCGGTTGATACCCTGGATTTTCAATGGCGGTTATAAAATCTGTCAATAGAGAATTTAAAATCCCCCCATAAATTTCCCCCTTTGTTTTACTCAGAGCGAACCGGCCTGAAACCAATTTATCTACCTGATAATACTTACCACCTGAATGAACTTCACCGGAGCTATTTGGCGTTAAGCTGGTAATGCCACCCCAACCCGCGGGTCTTGAGAGATTATCAACCTCGTTGATGGGTACATTTTGATTGATTTCTAATTGCGGTAAACAGTCCAGTTCTTTCTTCGTCTGTTGGTTAACAAGAGCAGTGAAATGGCCGGATAGTGGAATCCATCCGTTAAGTGTTATCTGAGCGAGATCAAAGACAAACAGCAGGGAAGTCTGTTCGAAAAATCCCGGGCGTGAAAAATCATGGTAGTGGGTTGCAATGAGACCGTTTTCATATCGTACAGTCACCAGCGCTTGGTCTTCTTGTTTTTCATTGCGCCAGTGACTGGTTCCGCTTACATGTTTCGGGTTGGATCCGGAAATATAATTAACAAGATCGATAAAATGCACGGCATGTTCCACTATGATTCCTCCGGATTGGGTTTGATCCCAAAACCAGTGGTTTTTCGGTAATGATTCATCTTGAGCATAATTTTCTACACTGATCCTCCGCAGTCGCCCGAAGGAGGCAGATTGCGTCCAGTCCTTAAGGATTTCAATCAGCGGATGAAATCTGAGCATATAGTCTATCATCAGGACGCGATTTGAATTTTTAGTTACGTCGATTATTTTCTGTGCATCGGATAGTGACGTTGCCATTGGTTTCTCAAGCAATACGTGCTTTCCCATTTCAAGAGCTACACAGGCGATCTCGGCATGAGTCACAGGCGGAGTAGCAATAGAAACGATTTCAATGGAAGGGTTATTAATAAGTTTTTCCCAGTTATGATAAAAAGTGATTCCATTTGGAATTTTTTGTTTAGGCTGAACATCGGCGATTGCGGTGAATTCCACCGCTTTATTTTGGACCCAAGCTGCATGGAGGAATTGACCGAAGCCACCGTATCCGATTAATCCCATTTTATATTTTTTCATGGTTTTCTTTGTATCAATGCAAGAAATCAATACTGATATTGCCGCTTTCTAGTTGAAGCTAACCTGTGGGAAACACTTTTAAAGACGAACGTTAGAATAACTGAAAACTTTCGTTAAATAACAAGAAATCGGTTTAAACTCGCCACTGTCTCCCGTCTGGTGCAGCGGTGGGTTATCTTCTAGAGCTCATACCCCACTCTCAATTTGGCTGATATCTGGTTTAACCTTTTGTCAAGAGTCCATAGAGGGATACCTGTCAATAATGCTGAGGCAAGTAGATGCATATCAATGAAGCCTAGACCTTTTCCCATCAATCGATAGCTCTCGATGAACTGTAAGACTTCATCCTGCTCTGCTTTTTCAGCCACTGGAAGATATTGTAACAAAGAGAGGATATCAATCCTGTTTCTCAAATTACCGCATGCAAGTTCACCAATAACGAAAGGATGGCAGACATCGATACCTTTATTCAACAAAGTCTCTAGCTGAGCATTGCCATCGCGAAGATGAGAAACCCAAACAGACGTATCAACAAGAACCATACTAGTGGTCTCCTGTTCGTCTGCGTGCAATTATACGAAGCTTTTTCTCTGTTCCACCCAATTTAGCCAGGCGTTTGCTGGCCTCCAGGGCTATCAATGTCTCTAGACCAAGTCTGACTAAGGATGTCTTCTCTTTAATACCGGTCAACTGGGATGCTTTCTTAATAAGTTTATCCTCAATATTCAGTGTTGTTCTCATGATCTATTCTCCATTATATGTCTTTTTATATGCATAATTATGCGCTTTTATGCATATTGGTCAAGTATTATTCTTGCTACGTTTTGAAGATAATTGCGAAGTTGAACTACGGGTTCTACGTATAATCACCGGATGGTTTATATGCGTCGGTTCTGCCAGCTCGAATGGGGGATGGGCGGCGCGAAGCACCGATCAGAATCCAGTTGGGCACAACTGCACCCGATTTTTCAGCACTCCCTGCCTTAATACCTCAGGAGGATAGGAGGCCTCTTTGAGAATATGTGTACAATCTTACTTCCTCCGTCTTTTTTTCTTGCCCTTGTGTGATATGTGGTCTTCTAACACAATGCGGAGGTAATCCGATAAGCTGCGGCGATCGGCTTCAGCAAGCACTTCTAAGGACTTCTTGAGAGATGGGGATACACGAAGAGCGATAAATTCATCTTTGGTTTCCATGGTTGTAATGTATAACGTTGTTAAACATTTAGCAAGTAAATTTTAGGTCTGTGAAGGACTGCTTGCTTTCCTTTCACCCTATGCTCGGGAAATCCCAAGGTCATATTCCATGATGGCTGCACCCTCCTCGAAGTAAAGTTCATCAGAGGACGGAGGAATATATATCTCTTCTGTCTGGTAGGGAGCGGGGCAACAGCCAGAGAAGTCGAAATAGATGAGTTAAGGGCAGGTTACGATGGGCATTGTTTATAATGGCCAAAGAAACAGCGAAGTATGTCCCTGAGGTAAGGATTAAATATCCGCCAGCTGGCGGACAATTGAAGCGACGTAATTACCTGAAGAATACTATAGCCTGTACATCCCCAGGTATTACAATTAATCATATCATTAACTAACGAAGAACGTCTGTATCAGCCCTATGGGGGAATATTAGTTCGATAAAGAAATCGACGAAAGTAAGAATAGCTTGAGAGGTCACATTCCGGAAGTCCGGAATTAGTAAGATATTTTCCTGCAAAACTTTGATGAACTTATGTGGGAGAATTGTGCCTGAAACAGGTAAAAAAATATTAATAATGAACCCGAATTAGGCTCTTTTTGAGGAATTTATTTTGAATACCTTAAAAACCTTTTATTTTTTCCTTGTATTCATAGCAACTAGGAAAAGTTGAGGTGCGTGAAAATTATTACCACTTAACGCTACTTTTTCAAATTCACGTCTGTAAAATCCTAAATCATGAAAATTAGGGCAAAGCTTTTCACGTCAGCTCAAGCAGCGGTTGGAAAGCACAATCATAAGAATATCGACTCGTGAAATCTTATTAAATTATAACTAGAGATCTATTGTGAATCATAAACTCCAAATCCTTTCAGCTTTACGTGCAAAAAAAGCCTGTCTTTTCAGAATATCTTTTTCTGTCCAAGAAGTAATGCTGGCTAATTTTTCATTAATCTTTAATTCCGTCATTTTGCCATAAATTTCATCCCGTTTTTCTGTGAAAAACTTGTTTTGGGCTTTCTTGTTTGGCCCACCCAATATCAGTGTCATATTACCAATCTTATCAACAATATCGTCCTTTTCTAGACCGTTTTTCTTCAAATATTCCAGCCATTCTTGATTCGGATTTTTGGGTAGTATGTGCTCTAAGGTAATCTTTTTAGAAAATTTTTCCTTAAGTGGATCTAAGCTCACTTCTATCTTTCGTAATATGTATTTGGCAACTTTGGCGGTTTTTATTTCTTTGTTCAAAAAGATGGATTTGAACGTAGAATCATCAACATATATCCTCTGTAATCTCTTTTTGATATCATCCATATTCCTCAGTTTACCATTTCTCATGTCAATTGCCATTTTGCTAAAACGACTTTCGATTTCTTTGTTCTCACGTTCGGCAATTGTTATGTAGCGGAAGATAAATGCAATGCATGTTTTCAAGAAAGCTTTATAGTACTTCTCATTCAAGTTTAGCATTGCAGCAAGCAATAGCGGCAGTACCATATTCTTGGAAAGTATAAATAGCTCTTCAATCAATTCCACTATCTCGGGTTTCCAAAAGTCCCTGCTCTTGTTAAATATTGCCTCATAAAATTCAGCCTCTAGTTTTAATTCATCTAGGAATTCGAACACATCTCTCTTTGTGGAGATCTTCTTCTCGAATTCATCCATTAGGTACTTCTGACTGACAACCTCATACTTGGATACCCAGAAATGCCGAAGGAACAGATTTAGGTTTATATTTCCAAGAATGTTTGTGATCTCATCCCATCTATCCTTTGCTGTCGAAACATCATCACCAGCGAGCTCGAATAAATGGACTTTCAATAAATCAGCCAGGGCTAAGTCCAGTCCTCTATCATTCAATGTCTGGAATATGTTATATGCTGTCTTGTTGTCTGTAACTTCTGTGGTAATTACCAAGAAATTAGTCAGCGTGGTTTCCAAGAACTTAAGAAGCTGCTTCAACTTCTCGATATCTCTTAAGCCTTCTATTTTGCTATCTAGCATTTCGTAGAAATATTTGTAGCAGTTCATGATTAACTTATTTGAAGGATGCAGTTTCTTCAATTGTTTCATTACTTCAAGTTTTTCTTTTGGCCTTCCAATTGTTTGAATATGCCTTCTGAAGAACTCACTATTGACTCTTGAGAGAGAAACTTTATGGCTAGGAGGTGATTCTGGTGAAAACAGATTTATAGTCTTAACATATTGCTTTTCAAAATCTACGTATCCTTCATATTCCATTTCAAAAAGTAAGTCTATTATAACACAAACAATAATGGTAACAGTGGCTAACCTCTGCTGTCCTTCGATGATACTTACATTGTGGTCTCCTTCTGGCTTAAGCATCATAAATCCAAAAAAGTGTTGAGAATCATTCTTGATAGCTCTCTCGACATCTTCGTATAGATCGCTCCATTCATCTTTCTTCCAAGAAAATTCTCTCTGAAATACAGGAACTCCATAGTAAACATTTTTATCAAGAAGCTCAGCGATAGTTGTTTTTTTCTGCTCGCTAATACCAATAATCTTCATCGTTAATATTCCTTATCATGGTTGATGACCTCGCAAAAAGTTTAATTATGATAATTAGCTGATAATATTGTATATGAGTGATATTTTTCTTGGATTATTTCTGTATTATGGTTAACTTAAGTTATTATAATACAGGGAGATACAGAATTTTAAAATGCAGTACATAAAAAGTCGAAATCAGTTAACATTTGATGTTACTCCACCATGGCACGGAGTCTTGTCGGAGAAAAAAGTCAAACGCCTTGAGA
>SCKK01000060.1 GCA_004124475.1 Fidelibacterota bacterium | reverse complement strand
ACATAATCGTGTTAACTTGCCTCATGGTCTGGTTCTCCTCTGTTATTCTATGATTTCATAAGGAGAAATTACTCTCCTTTATGAGGATTACCAGACCTTATACTTATTTTAACCGGACACTACTGATGAAATACCTAAAATCAATCGCCATCATTTTTCTAATAACTTCTGTGACATCGGGAGACAAACTGTATCTTAAGAATGGACTGGTATATGATGGAAATTATGAGGGCATGGTTCAAGGCAAGTTGATATTCATTTATGCTGTTACAAATAGTCGTATCCGTTTTAATCCCAATGATATCCTTAAGGTAATAGACGATGAAGGGAATATTATCATGAAAGGAGAGGAAATTGTAGCCCAATCAAAACAGAAATCAGAGGATAAACCAGTAAAGAAATCGGCAGTCCCACAAAAAGGGGGCTCATTGGGTTTGGGAAAAGGTTTGAGCGTATGGGTAAAGCCAACGTACATGGGTTTAAGTGGAGCTGACATACATTTAATAGATGCGTTCTTTCAGAAATACTCATTATCTCCTTCTGGTACACTACTTTATAGAATTGGAAGTCACAAAGTAGACTTGGAATATGACAGGCGCTGGTCGCCATTTTTGGGTGTGAATTTCAATGTTGGGAACAGATGGAGCATATCTGGAGAGATTTACCGGTTTTCCACTCATGCGAAGGAATGGGGAATCACCAAAGCACCTTCTTCACCCTATTTTCAATATCTTAGTGGAGTGCGCCTGTGGGAAAACCTCTTTTTGCTTCGAAACGATAAAGACCCCTCTGGTTTTTCACCTATTGAATGGTCAGGCGAAACAGATCTTGGGATCACTTCTGCAGACCTATACGCGTCTTTTGCTTTGCTCACAGAAATACATCGGAGTGTTAAGCTTAACTTTGGACTGAAAATTATCTCCATGAAACAATCCTTGGAACGCTCTATAAAAGGCCAGTCATATGTGTATACCCCCACTGTGGATGAGGGCATATTTTTTTTGGTGATGTTGATGGGGACGGCAGGATTGAGGAATTTCAGAACGATATATCATTGAATACGGACAATGAGTCTAATCTGGGCCCTTCTCTCGGACCGCGAATTGGAATCAACGTAGGATTCAAACGCAATAAGTGGTCTTTCCAAGGGAATTTATCCCAAGCATGGGTACCTGTGAAGGTTGATCTAGGAGGTGATTTTAGAGATATTGATGATATGAAATGGATTGATCCGATTACTGCAAGCATTGATCTTAGCTTGAAAATGGACGGAAGCTCATCGTACAGTGATAACGATAAGACGATGGTTCGAGTGTTTACCGCAATTGTTGATGCGGCCTATCCGATTACAAAGAATTTGAATCTTAGCGTTGGCGCTTTCTACTCTCTATGGGAAAATGTACTCACCGTTCCAACTTTCAAATACACGGACGTAACTTGGAGACCTCAAAAAAATGAATTGTCCTTAGGCGGTGTCAATATTAGTCTTACATTTACCGGACAGCTCGCTCTTTCACCTCCTTCCCCCCCGCCTGAGCCTTCACCGCCTCCGGGTTATCAAAGGACTCCACAACCCATCGGTGGATATGCCGCTATTATAAAGAACCTTGTCTATCCAGAGTCAGCGCGGGAGGCTGGAATTGAAGGTAGGGTAGTTATCAAAGCCTTCGTAGACGCAACAGGAACCGTGACAGAAACCGTTGTCCAACAGGGGATTCGCAATTCTGGACTGGATGAAGCAGCGATAGAAGCCATTACACAGACCTCTTGGGAACCCGCCATAAAAGAGGGTAAGCCCGTTGGGGTATGGATATCTATCCCTGTGGACTTTGGATTGAGATAACTCTCACCCTCCCAAATAGAAATTGAATGGCTTGGGAGTCTATTCCCTTTTTTGTTTAAGTAATATACACCAACCTTATCTCCTTATCACTTATTTGTAAATTCTGCTTATAAACTCATGTCAGATTGATGAAGGCCCGCCTGTCGGTAGGACAGGCAATCCCTTTTAGCTGAAAAAATATGCGGCATGGATAATACATATATAACAAGGGGGTACCCCGGGGGGACATAGGGGGGGGGTCAAGTCCACAAGTCACAAATCACCTATATCAATTTGATATACACTTAGCTGATTTTACCGCTTCTTTGCTATTAGACAGACACTTCTCAGACTACCCGATACCCCCCTGGTACCTCTAAACTAAAGAAACGCTGTTATACGCTTAATTTGACGGTTCTTTGCTGGTTAAAACTCCACAAATCAAATGACCAGTGGGGTTTTAATGTTAATGGCTGATCCCATCCCGATAGAGGGGTGAGAAAACAGCTATTTTAACGATATTTTTCTACTTTTTACTTTAGATTTTATTATGTAAGTACGTATAAAATAAAGACTTCTATCATATTTTTTACAGTCAAGTGCTATTCCGCCCACCGCTACGAATGTACTGCGTTTATGTCCTTTATAGTTCTTCCTGTGACAATACTTAATTTGGAATCAGTAACAATCCTAAGGTTCGGTTTATTCAACATAATGAGACTAGTGTCATGTCATCTTTGTATTGTCGTATGATAGGTTGTAAATTACTCCACATGAAAAAGTGGGGTAAACATGAAAATATACATAGTTACATTAACAGAATCGGAACGTGAAGAGTTAAACGGTATTACCCGGAAAGGAAAACATAAATCTCAAAAAGTACTCAATGCTCTGATTCTACTAAATTGCGACGAAGGTAATTTCCAACAAACCAGGTCAAAAAATGAAGATATTGCTCGTATTTTACAAATCAGCATGAGAAAGATTGACAGAGTTAAAAAGACTTTCGTTAAAAATGGTTTAGAAGTAACCCTGAATGGTACGAGAGGTCAAAGGGAGTATAAACGAGTAGCAGATGGTGATTTTGAGGCTCATCTCATTGCATTAAGCTGCAGTGAACCTCCTGCAGGATTTGCCAGATGGAGTCTCAGGCTACTGGCAGATAAAGTTGTCGAATTACAATATGTTGAAAAAATATCCCACGAGACCATTCGTCGGGTGTTAAAAAAAACAAAATTAAGCCTCGGCGCAAGCAGGGGTGGGTAATTCCTCCGGACCAGAACAGTAATTTTGTGGTACAGATGGAGCTGGTACTTGATGTGTTTAAACGACCTTATGATTCAATGAGGCCGGTAATTTGCATGGATGAGACTCCAAAACAGTTGATTAAGGAAACTCGCTCACCAGTCAAAGCTCGTCCAGGTAGTTTGGCAAAATACGATTACGAATATGCCCGCTGTGGAGTGTGCACAATATTTTTAGCAAGCGAACCACTGAATGGCAGGCGATATGTTAAAGTATCTGAGAGAAGAACAAAAAAAGACTGGGCCAAATTCATTGAAGAGCTATCAGAGATATATCCGGATGCAGAAAAAATAACTTTGGTTATGGACAATCTGAATACGCATAAGCCGGGTTCACTTTATGAAATATTTCAACCTGAAAAGGCAAAAGCCCTCTGGGTGAGATTTGAATTTGTCTATACGCCGAAACATGGCAGTTGGTTGAATATGGCAGAGATAGAATTGAATGTCTTGAATGGACAATGTCTGAATAGAAGAATAGATAATATCACCACTGTATCAACCGAATGCAAGATGTGGCAGGAGGTGAGAAATAATATGAATGCAAAAATCAACTGGCAGTTTACAACAGAAGATGCCAGGGTTAAGCTAAAACGTCTCTACCCGACACTACAGTGTTGACATGACACCAGTGTAATTCAGGTAAATTCCCAATCCATTGAGTGCTCCTGGGAGGAAGGTCAGTTGTTGTTGCCAGCTGAATTCGAATCCGCTAAGCGTAGCATCCTTACCGTTTACTGGTTGGTATTGTTCTTCAATGTCCTCTGAAACATCTTTCTTGACTTCGATATAGATGTAATCTTTGAGTGTTTTTTGAAAAAAACCACCTGAGATTAATCCTAAAGATCCGATGTAGAATTCTGCCATTAGGTCAAGATTATTGGATACTGTTGGATCAAGCTCTGAATTCCCTAAGAATAGTTCTCCATCATCAAACATAATGTAAGGTACCAGATCATAATAATTCGGCCGAGCTAATGAGGACGTGAAGGCTGCCCGTAAGACAGTTTTTCTATCCAGGTCATACCGTAGATGTAACATCGGTAGTATGTTGGAGTATTTATTATCGCCAGATATTTTCTCTATGTATCCGGATCGTCTTCCAAATCACCCTTCCAGCCATTATAGGTAGTACTGGTCATTTCCATTCGGGCACTAGCCAGAACCGTAAATTTATCATAGCGTAAGTTAGTCATACCATAAAAGGCAGTTACTTTTTCGGTAGCGTCCCAAGTCTCAAAATAAATGGCTTCAATACCAGGTTCTGATGCAAATGAGGCTTTATTGGATTTCCAATAATCATCAAATTCGTCTGGATCGATCCCAATGCTATGGGTGTATTTATCATCCATAAAATTATCGCCATCAAGTTCATCTTTGAATGGAGTAAGAATTAAATCATCATCGCCATCCCATTCCCAAAGCAATTCTTTCTTTTTATCCGATTCCTTCTCTTTACTAAGATATTTCGCGCCTAACTTAAAAGACCCAATAAATGATCCCAAGCTATAGGGGGGCTTTAAGATTTATTGCGAAAGTACGATCTCTATCAAATGTATACTCACCATCTTTCTGCTCCATGTCATCAAATTTGAATCCGGATAGATCATTGTAATCGAGGTCATTCGTGACCTCTACCGTTGGATTATCCGGATCTGAAATGTCATACTTAAAGTCATATTTTTTCTGTACGAATGAAATATCTTTGCTCGGATCTCTTTTTTCATCTGCAAAAGAAGTCGATAGGGTGTAATCCAGTTCAAATTTCGGGAATAAATGTTTACCTCCTGCCGCAATATGCTGGATGATTGAAACCGATTTTCGGTGTTTCAGGTCTCTTGTCATTCGCGCACCACTAACCTCCGTCGGGGAGTCGTAATCTCCCTTTCCAAAACGGAAGCGTAATCGATTTCTATCTTCCATATCCGTGTAGTTGTTATATAATCCGGTTAGATAATATGACGATTGATCATTCGGTTTGAAATTCAGAGAAGTGGTGAGACCAATACGAGTACGGTTCAGGTTATAATGACGAAGTTGCATATCGTCTAGGATTGTCTCATCAGAGCCATTGAATTCATCTTCATCCCACTCGAGTTCAATGTTATCTGTCGCCATATCAGCAGAATGGTAACTACCGCTAACTAAAAACCCTAATTTACCATCCATAAACTGATTAGCATAAGTGACTGCTGCCTGACCGCCGGCATCGCCCCGCAGATTCCTATATCCGCCATTAAGGTTAAGATTCAGAATCTGTCCGTCGTAATCGAAGGCGTTTTTAGTTACCAAATTGACGGAGCCACCAATGGCATCACCATCCATATCTGGAGTGAGAGCCTTACTTACCTCTACCATCTGCATAAGGTTTGATGGGATAACGTCCAGGGAAACATTTCGATTGTCATCTTCTGGAGAGGGAATCCGCACACCATTGATCATAGTCGAGTTCAATCTGGCTTCTGTACCACGGATTAACACATATCGTCCTTCACCGTGGTCTCTCTGAATCGAAATTGCTGGTATTCTTTGTAGCGCTTCGGCTATATTCGGATCCGGGAAACGTTCGATCTGATCAGAAGAAACGATATTAGTTATATTAACTGCTGATTTTTGTTGACTCAGTGCCTTCGCTTGTCCTTGAGCCAATCCCTGAACGATTATTTCATCCATCGTAATGTAACTAACATTTAATGCAGCATCATGGATAATTGATTCGTCTTCAGCAAGCGTGATTTCGATTGAATAATCTTCATACCCGATATAATTCACAGTAAAGGTGTAAGATCCGGGGGGTACATTCGCAATTCGATACTCCCCAGCTCGACCACTAGCAGTTCCATAAGCAGTACCAGCTAATATCACATTAGCACCGGGCAGATAGTCTCCTGTGGCGGCATCTGTAATTCGACCTGTGATAACTACCGGCGCTTAGGAATTGAACACGAACCAGGCAAAATACTGTTAGAAATAATATTGTGGAATGATTAATCCCCTTGGGTATTTTTTTCATGTGCAACCTCCATTTTCCTTAAGATAGGGTTTAATTGTACAGACAATTGTAAGAATGGGAAATATTAATATCAAGTCTTTTATATCATACAGTTTTCCCATTACATTAAAACAATAAATAGTTTATAAGAATATTATTTTGTCTTGATTGTATGATTGAGCAAATTATAAATTGTATAGACAATTATACAATAAATACATATAATTACTAATGATCATTGATCGAAATAGTCCAATACCGAAATATTTTCAATTGCAGACCTGGCTTATTGAACAGATCGAAATGGGTGTGTTTAAGGCCAATGATAAGATTCCGACTGAACAGGAATTTAAAAATTTAACGGGCTTGGCTCGCGCTACGATTCGCCAAGCTGTTCAGAATTTGGTAAGCATGGGTTATCTTCTGCGAAAACGTAGATTAGGTACCTTTGTTATTGATCAACGAAGGGAGAAACTACAGACAAATATCGGGTTAATGATACCCGATATCCGTATGGGGAATGCGCCTGAACTCGCCAGAGGTGTGGAGGATGAGGCAGCACGGACACAGCACAGCTTGATTTTATGCAGCACCGATGATCTTTATGTAAAAGCTGATTTTCACGCGAATCGTCTAATAAACAGTTCAATTAGTGGTGTGATTTTTGTTCCAACCGCCGCATCAGATGATAAAAATTATCAGATTATTGAAAAATTTATGCGTCATAATATCCTAGTTGTATTAGCAGATCGTAGCCTCCCTCAAATCGATATTGATTATGTGACGACAGATAATTTCGAAGGTGCTTATAGACAAACCGAATATTTGATTAAAAAAGGACATACTAGAATAGGAATTGTTATAAGTACCTCGTTTAACACTGAAAGACTTCGATTGGAGGGATATAAAAAAGCTCTGGCTGATTATAATATATCTGTGAATGGTTCGATTATCATTACTGATTCGGTTCCCTATAATGAGGAAAGATACATGCATTATGTCACTGATCTGCTTAAACAGAGAGACAAAATGACGGCTATTTTTGCCGGCCATGATCGAATCGCATTGTTATTCTATTCTGCAGCCAAAAAAATGGGCATATCAATTCCTGATGATATATCAATCGTAGGTTATGATGATCTACCACTCATGACAATAAAACTCACAACCACACATCAACCTTTTTACGAAATGGGGCAGGAAAGCATGCGCTTGATGCTTCGCCGGATTCGCGGAGAAAGCGGTAATCCCCAACAAATCGTGTTAAAATCTTATTTTGTAGAACGGTCATCTGTTTTACCTTACCGAAACAATAGTTATTAATTAATGAATTCATAAAAAATAATATTGTGTAGCCAACCAAATAGTGGAAGGATAAAATGAAAGCAGTCGTTCTAAATGCAGATTGTGATCCAAAACCAGACTTCAAATTGTGACAAAAAGATATTGAGGGAAAATTGACTTATTTGAGAAGCAAGGTGTGGCAAAATTCCCGCATTAAAATCTCTGAAAAAGATATACCTGTACTTAAAGCGCGGAGGTACCCATTCGGATTTTAAATAACACTCACCATATATTCCTACTTGGATTAAAAGTGAATTGGGAATTAATTAAGCATAAGAATACTCCTCAAGGATAGATATTTTCATGGAAAACAATATCATCCTGAAAATGGAGCATATCTTTAAAACGTTCCCCGGCGTAGTCGCCTTAGACGATGTACATTTTGAATTGAGGAGGGAAGAAGTGCATGTCCTGCTCGGAGAAAATGGCGCAGGAAAGTCAACCCTGGTCAAAATCTTAAGTGGAACGTATCAAAAAACCAGCGGGCAGATGACCATTTTTGGTCAGGAAATTGATATACATAACCCTAAACAAGCACAGGAACTTGGGATCGGTATTATTTATCAAGAATTTAATCTGATTCCGAAGTTGTCTGTGGGCGAGAACATTTTCCTTGGTCGAGAACAAACGAATCACTTTGGTGTAATTGATCAAAAGAAAATACTTACCGGGGCACAAAAAATTTTAAGTGATTTAGGTGTTGATGTTAATGCCCGCCATTTAGTAAAAGATTTGGGAGTTGCCCAACAACAAATTGTCGAGGTAGCGAAAGCTCTATCATTGGATGCGAAAATTCTAATTATGGATGAGCCGACATCAGCTCTAACAGATCGTGAAATCACAGAACTTTTTACAACTATCCGAAGCTTGAAAAACAAAGGTGTCGCCATCATTTATATATCTCATCGTTTAGAAGAGTTGTTTGAAATTGGGGACCGGGTTACTGTGTTGCGTGACGGAAAATACCTTGGAACTCAAAATATTTGTGATATTTCCAAGCCGGAATTAATCCGCATGATGGTAAATCGCGAATTGAAGGCGCAATTCCCTAAACAAAAATCAACCATTGGCGAAGAGATATTGCGTGTAGAGCACCTGAATCGGAGTGAAGTGTTGAAAGATATTAATTTTTCTGTACACCGCGGTGAAATATTGGGAATTGCCGGCCTTTTAGGTTCTGGTCGAACTGAATTAGCCCGTGCGATTTTCGGTATTGACAAAATCAATTCAGGACGAATTATTATTAAAGGGAAACGGCATAAGATACGTTCTCCACGCAATGCGATAAATTTAGGAATCGGGTTTCTGACCGAGGATCGAAAAACACAAGGATTGATAATGCAACTTTCTTTGAAGAATAACATATCTCTGCCTAGTGTAGAGAGATTTTCGAGCTTTGGGATTATAAATAACGGAGCGGAAGATCAGGCGGCAAAACGATATGTCAAAGAGTTACGCATCAAAACCCCTGATTTGAATCAAAAGGTGATGTTTTTAAGTGGCGGCAATCAACAAAAAGTTGTGCTAAGTAAGTGGCTTTGCAGTAAAGCAGATATTTTTATTTTCGATGAACCGACGCGCGGCATCGATGTAGCATCAAGGGTGGAAATCTATCAATTGATGAATCGCCTTACGGCAGAAGGTGTTGCGATCATTATGATTTCTTCGGAATTGTCTGAAATTCTGGGCATGTGCAATCGTATTCTGGTCATGCGCCAGGGAGAGATTATCAGCGAGTTTTTGGCAGAAGAAACAACGCAGGAAAAAATCCTGCAATCTGCTTTAGGAGTTTCAGCTGTTGCGTAAAGATTTTTTACATCACTATGGTCGCCAATTCGGAACGTTGATAGGTTTGGTTTTTTTAGTCATTATTCTTTGGATTTTAACACCTCATTTCATGACTATCTCAAATCTATTAAATGTGGTACAGCAAACGTCTATCAATGCGATAATCGCTGTTGGATTGACTTTCGTCATAATTACGGCTGGGATTGATTTATCAGTCGGATCCATATTAGCCTTTTCCGGAGTGGTGTTGGCTAGTGTGTTAAATGCCGGTATGCCAGTTCCAATCGCAATGTTGACTGGTTTGGGAGTTGGACTCCTTTGCGGAATAGTTAATGGCCTGTTGATTTCTTATGGGCGTCTTCCTCCTTTCATCTCTACTTTAGGTTTGATGAGTGTCGCCCGGGGGGCAGCTCTATTATACACTCATGGTCGACCGATCTCCGGATTCACTAATAGTTTCCGATATCTGGCGACCGGTGAGATTCTCCATATTCCGATGCCGGTGATAATCATGGTTATTGTTTACCTATTCGCACACTTTGTACTAACGCGTACAATCTTTGGTCGCTATACTTATGCCATCGGTGGCAATGAGGAAGCCGCTACCCTTTCGGGAGTTAATGTAAAATTTTACAAGACAATGGTCTACGGACTTTGCGGCCTGCTCAGCGGATTGGCGGCAATTATTTTAACAGCCCGATTAAATTCTGCACAACCGATTGCCGGGTTTATGTACGAATTGGATGCAATTGCCGCCACGGTGATTGGTGGTACCAGCCTAATGGGTGGAGAAGGGCGAGTAACAGGTACGCTAATCGGGGCTTTGATCATGGGCGTTATTAGAAACGGACTCAATCTGTTGGGTGTTTCTTCCTTTGTTCAGCAGACCGTGATCGGTTCGGTAATTATCATCGCGGTACTTATTGATATGACTTTAAAGCGACAAAGAATATGATTGAACTAAATGGCACTTTATTGATGAAAAAAACCTTTTATATTATCGTCATCTTAATTCTCGGACTGTTTTTCTTTTACGCCGGTTGTCAACGTGGTGAAAAGTCGTCTGCATCCAGTCCGGTTGTGGCGCTCGTTTTAAAAACCTTGAATAATCCTTTTTTCATCGATATGCAGAGAGGGGCCGAAGACGCTGCAAAGCAATTGGGAATTAATCTAATTGTACAAGCAGCCGAACGAGAGGTAGATGTAGAAAAACAGATGCAGATTATTGAAAACCTGATACAAAGAAAAGTAGCGGCAATTTGTGTCACACCGAGCGGTTCTAAGGAGATTGTTCCAGCTATTGTAAAAGCTAACCGAGCTGGTATACCGGTACTGGTTGTCGATACTCGTGTCGATGCAGCGACTTTAAATGAGGCGGGCGCTGAGATAGCCACATTTATCGGTTCGGATAATGTTGAAGGTGGAAGAATAGCCGGTGAATATATTATTAAGAAATTAGGGGGACAGGGAAAGGTTGTCATTCTTGAAGGCATCCCGGGACATGAAACAGGCGATGCCCGACTCAAGGGATTTCATCAGATTATGGATTCTAACCCTGGTATTGAAATTGTTGCATCGCAAACAGCAAATTGGGAGAGAGACCAAGGATTTAACGTGTTTCAAAATATCCTTCAATCCCATCCGGGAGTGCAGGCGTTATTTGCCTGTAATGATATGATGGCATTAGGAGCTATGGAGGCAATCGCAGCAGCGGGGAAAAGTGGGCAGATTACCGTAGTTGGTTTTGATGCTGTAAGTGATGCGCGTGAATCAATCCGTAATGGTGAAATGCAGGCATCTATTGCCCAACACCCCTACGAGATGGGAAAGCTCTCAGTTGAATACGCCTATCGATTAGTTAACGGAGAAAACATCACTGAATATATTCCGGTTAAAATAGAACTGATCACTAAGAAAAACTTAGATTAAGGTTCAATTCAAAAAAAAGTTTCAGGAGAAAAATTAAAACTCACATTCAAAATCTTTCAGTTTGATGTAAAAATGATAAAATCATTATGAGAAAAAAAGTCATTGCGGGACTTATAGGAGCAGGGCGTATCGGAAAAATGCATGCTGAAAATATTATTTCCCGTTTTCCTGATGTATATCTTAAAACGGTAGCTGACATCGAGTTGGATGAAGATTGGGTAGAAAAATTAGGTGTTGAAATTCGAGCCAGTGATATGCATGCAATTCTCTCAGATCCAGAGATTGAAGCCGTCATTATTACGACGCCTTCATCCACACATGTAGATATCATTTGTGCCGTAGCTCAAGCCGGGAAACATATTTTCTGTGAAAAACCGATTGCTTTCAATCCTGACAATATACTTAAAGCGATTGCTGCGGTTGATAAAGCGGGAGTCATATTTCAGGTAGGATTCAATCGACGATTTGATCCCGATTTCAGTCGTGTGTACAAAATTGTTAAGGGTGGAGACATCGGAACTCCGCATATTTTTAAAATTACTAACCGTGATCCTTTCATACCCGATCTAGATTATATTCCTGACTCCGGCGGACTTTTCATGGATTTTTGTGTACATGATTTTGACACTTTACGTTTTCTGAGTGGCAGTGAAGTTGAAGAACTCTACGTTGCGGGGGCTGTCCTGGTTGATCCTGAAATCGAAAAACTGGGGGACATTGATACGGCCATTATCACGCTAAAAATGGCTGATGGATCACTAGGGATTATTGATGTATGTCGCGAAACAAATTATGGATACGACCAGCAGATTGAGGTTTTCGGTACAAAAGGCAGTATTAAGGCGTGTAATACAGCTCCAACTAATACAGTACTCAGTACAAGTGAGGGAGTTTTTACAGATAAACCTTATTATTCCTTCGTTGAGCGCTATCAGGAAGCCTATATTGCAGAATTACGAGCATTTTTTTCTTGTGTACGTACGAATAAACAACCGTCAGTCGGTGGGGAAGACGCCTTAGCCGCTGTTAAAATTGCCATCTCTGCCCAACAATCCTTGAACCTGAACAAACCGATGAGAGTAACATGAATACAGTAACTTTAGGAGTAATCGGCGCCGGGAGAATCGGCAAACTTCATGCTGAGAATATCCTGAAAATGCCTGAAGCTTATTTAAAAATGATAACCGATCCCTATATGGATGAAGCTTGGGCTGAAAAACATGGTTT
>SCKK01000072.1 GCA_004124475.1 Fidelibacterota bacterium | reverse complement strand
TTAATCATAGTTTTTTATCTGCAAGGGTTTTGGTTGAATAATAGCTTATTTCTTGCATATAATTTACGAATAAATATCTATATTTACTAATGTTATCAATAAATTATAACTTTTTAAGGAGACCCTACTTAGCTGTGCTGCACGTGGTCCAATGTATAGGATCTATTACAAGCTTGATCCCTCAACACCTTCCCCACAGAGCAAGGACGATATAACCATTGAGATAAAATATATTGAAAACGATAAGCTCTTAACTGATCGGGATTTCTCACAACTAAATATTTCCAGAAATAGGTTGCCAGAAGACGTTAGAAGTAAATGGTCCGTCATCAGTGCCGAAATAGATGGTAAGGTCTGGTTCGATCCATCTCATCAGATGCATGGATTGACCCCTTTCTTTGCCAAGGTTACTAATAACACAAACCATATCTTGAGAATGGGAGATGCCAGGATATACTTAGTGATCGATGAAGAGAATTATCCTGCTTTAAACAAGGATGAGATTATAGAAAACCTTGCCACAAATGAATGGGGTGTAGTGGGAGAAAAGGTGATCAGAAAATCCAAGGTTAAACTTATGAACGACCTAAGAATGGAGGTCATGCCCAGACAATCTGCCAAGGGATTTATGTTTTTCGGTGTGCCACCTGATCAAGCCCTGGATGGCACCCTCTCATTTTTTGATGTAACTACTGAGGTTGATGCAGCGGGTAGACCTACTAAGAAGACAGAATTCCAGTTCAAGATTATTCAGCATAAAGAAGAGGTTGTTGCAAAATAAAAAACATTACCATTTTAAATCAGTTTACTGGAGAGGCGAAGACAGAGCATTTATCAGTCTTTGCTATTTTGGATATTCCGGAGACTTCGGACAGTGATTCCGGAGGTATTCGGACGCTTAGGTTCGGCACCTGTTCAAGCCCTAGTGTCATGTCAATAGTTAAGGTTCGGGTATAACCGCTTCAGTTTGATTCGGGCATCATCTAAGGTAAACTGCCAATCAATATTTGCTTCTTTACCATTACGATCTTTTTGCCAAGCTTCAACTTCTTTTTTCATTGTTTCTATGTTATCAATCCTTCGATTCAAGCACTGACCAAACAAAACATTTAATTCAATTTCCGCTACATTCAACCAACTGCCATGTTTTGGAGTATACACAAATTCAAAACGGTCAAGAATCCGTTTTGCTTCCACTGGTTCGAAGGTCTCATAAAAGGAGATGATCCACCTTGTTC
Organism: Fidelibacterota bacterium; assembly: GCA_004124475.1. Classification (GTDB taxonomy): domain Bacteria; phylum Fidelibacterota; class Marinisomatia; order Marinisomatales; family SCKK01; genus SCKK01. The sequence continues at coordinate 2,002 of SCKK01000072.1, read as the reverse complement.
ACTTTATACGTCCTGTATTTTATTTACTGCTGAGGAGAAATTCTGGACCGGGATTGTAGTGGGGACTATACCTGAAGTTATCCTTGGACTCCCAATAGGAGCAGCGATCGGAAGCAAGGATGTGTATATTCTCAACCTTACGCCTTCTTACCCATACTCCACCGGACGGTAAACCGCCGGTGAGTTTTTTCGTTATGCAGACATGGAAGATGGTATTGTTAAAATGATCCGCTCCTTTAATTGAACATTCTTGTCTGGACATGGGCATTAAGACCTTTTCCATTAAAAGTACCTGAAAATACGCATACAAAATTAGCATTGCAATTTGAGTAATAAGAATTTAGATTTAATTGAAGTCATAACACTGACTTTTTGCATACAAAGAAGGGGAAGGTTCATTAGAGCTGTCCTTTTTTTGTTGCCATTAGTTGAGGGGATTTGTAAAGTAAGATGAGCATTCGGTATCAATAGGAATCCTACAGAACCAACTAAAAAGGAGCGTTAAAATGAAAACACTGAGGATCATGATAACAATTTCTGCAACCATACTTGTGACATTGGGTAACGTGTTTACTCAAGAGGTAACTGCTGAGAAAAAGACCCAAGTCGGAGTGGCAGTTGCAATCACGGACATAAAAGAAGTTTTCCAGTATATTGATGAAGCGATCTCTGCTCCCGAAATCTTCATAACTATAAACGTATCACCAAAGCTCAGACTTGAACCAGGAATAGCGTTTTTTCAATCGTCATCGGGAAATGGAGACTTCAAATCATCTTCCAAGAGTTTTTCGATTGGGTTAGGGATTTTCCCGATGACCTTGAAAGACGGCATTAATCTTTATTATGGCGCCCGCTTAGGGTTAATCCGCACCTCATCTGAGTATAGCTTTAATGGAAGTGATAGTGAAGAAATGTCTGCAGGAGGTTTTTTCATCGCCCCCACCGTTGGCGGCGAATATTTCCTAAACAGCAGTTTTACCCTTGGGGGAGAAGCTCAACTAAGGTATGCTTCTTTCACTAAGGAGGATGGGATCGATGAGGAGGGGACTTCATCAACCACATCAACGAGAGCTCTTTTATTCCTCCGTTTTTACTTTTGATAATGATTGGTAAAACCTTACAACAGACCGTTCTTTGTCAAATCACAGGTGGTGCCCGAGGAGGTAGCACAAGTGAAATGACCCCTCCTACGAAATAGTCTTTCCAATCACAGATTTTTCAAGTTCTATTCATGTTCACCAGTTAAGAAAAAAATTCCCAATACCAATCAGACAGGAAAAACCCCCTACCCGAAGGGATAGGATGAAACAGTTAAAACTAATCATTATCATTTTTCTAATCACATCATTTGCACTGGGGGACAAACTCTATCTCTGGGATTCGTCAGATAAGAATTGGGTGGTGTATGAAGGCAGATATGAAGGTATTGTTGACGGACGCCCAATCTTTATTTTTGCTGACACCAACACTCCTATCGACTTTAATCCCGAAGATTTCCTTAAAATAGAAAATTATGATGGCGATACAATTGTATTGGCTAAACAGAATCCTGATGGTGAAATATATTTCCGTGAATTAAAGCGCCAACCCATTCCCATTAAAGTAGGTCCGCCTCCTCCGGTGTGGCCGTTTGTTTGTTTGTGTTTGGTGGTGGTGGTGGTGGTGGTGGTGGCGTATGTGGTTGCCCCCTTAATTTTATGGGAGGCACTACTCGGACATTAAGTATAAACTACAATGTTGGAAAGGGCAAGGATTCGAGTATCAGCCCCCTTTTTTGTTGCATTTAGTGGAGTGAGTTGTAAATTTCATTGCTATAGTTATTTCCCCAGTTATAGGAATCCTTTCCTAAAAAGCTGAGGGGTGTGAAATGAAATACCACTACTGTCCGGTTAAAATAGCGCTAATTGAGGCACAGGTTCCCTTGCCTTCTTGACTGTTTTCACGTTTAAGGACAAAATATCGATTAAATTTGTCCGTTCCATCAGAATTTCTTTGATCATTC
>SCKK01000025.1 GCA_004124475.1 Fidelibacterota bacterium | reverse complement strand
TGATATGAGAGATCATACTGTAAAGGGATTAGTAAGTTCAAATCGAAAAATCTATTAATCATACTTAAATCACTATATATTTGAAGTTACAGAACTCCTCAATCCGCTAAGCGGGACAGTAGTGAAACTCAACAATGAAAAATTCGGATACGAACGGTTCGATTTCCTTTATTTGCAAGATAGCGATGGGGTGCCGAAAAACCTGACCAAACTGAAACAAAAAATAAGGAACTTTTTCAACACCAATAACGAGATTTTTCAATAATGGAAATTAATAATCAAATCACAATATACCAGACTGAAGACGGGAAAATAAAAATCGGTGTTTTGTTTTCGGATGAAAAGTTCTGGCTTACCCAAAAACTGATGGCGAAACTCTTTGAAACTACCGTTGCAAACGTAAATATGCACCTGCGGAATATATTTCTGACAAAGGAAATTGATGAAAATTCAGTTATTAAGGTTTTCTTAATAACTGCTTCGGATGGAAATAAATACACAACAAAGCATTACTCTCTCGAAGCAATTATTGCCGTTGGCTACCGTGTGAACACCGTTAGAGGCACACAGTTCAGAACCTGGGCTACGGATAAGTTAAAAAATTATATCCTTAAAGGTTTTGCAATTGACAAAGACAGATTTCAGAATCAAACAGGACAAAACATTTATTTCAGATTTTGACAGAGTAGTAAAACGATTAAAAGAGAAATAATATGCCGGTAAAATACATACCCTATTACCCGGACACCGTTGAGGGTCAAGCCATCCTCAACAACTTTGTGCGCACCCATCGGGCACTGAAATACTGGGACAACAACAAGGTTTACTATAAGATAGAGAAGGGCATGCCCTACTATGAATTGGAAAAGGTGGAAAGCGTTGGCGACAACCCGAAAAACATGGTCATAAGAGGCGAGTGCATCTCCGCCTGTGCCTACCTCAAGGAACAGGGCATTTATGTGGATCTGGTTTATATAGACCCGCCCTTTGCCAGCGGAGCCGACTATGCCAAAAAAATTTATATTCGCAGAAACCCCAAAGTAGCCGATGCCATTAAAAAATCGGAGGAAACGCTGGATATAAATGAACTACAGGCATTTGAAGAAAAAATGTATGGCGATATCTGGAATAAAGAGGCATACTTGAATTGGTTGTATGAGAACCTTTTCGCTATTAAAAGTATAATGACCCCAACGGCAAGTATATATGTTCATTTGGATTGGCATATCGGGAACTATGCTAAAGTGCTTATGGATGAAGTATTTGGGGAAGATAATTTTCATAATGAGATAATTTGGAAAAGGAAGGGTGGTAGTTCTAATCCTTCAGAACAGTATGACGTAGCCACCGACCATATTTTTTGGTATTCAATTGGTGAGGAAATGGTTTTTAATCAAACCTATGTGAAGGATACCCCTGAAGTCCAAAAATATATCAAAGAACGATTTACCAATAAAGACAAGGATGGAAGGGTTTATATGACGTCACCAATAGTTAGCCCCAATTACCGGGAAAACTTGGTTTATGATTACAAAGGATATACCGCACCCCCAAATGGATGGTCAATAGAAATAGATGTTATGAAAAAATGGGACAAAGAGGGAAAATTGTACTTTCCTAAAAAGGGAAATAGGATTTATAGAAAAATCTATTTAGATGAATATAAAGGACAGCCGATTTCCAATTTGTGGACGGACATCTTCGTAATTAATCCAGTAGCTAAAGAAAGATTAGATTATTCAACGCAAAAACCAGAATCCTTGCTAACACGAATAGTGTACGGGCATAGCAAGGAGTTTAGAGATGAACGAACCAAGGAAAGAATGATTATAGCTGATTTCTTTGGTGGCAGTGGTGTAACGGCTAAAGTAGCCCATGATTTGAGGCGTAACTTTATTCATGTGGATGTTGGCATCAACAGCATCCAAACCACAAGAGACCGATTGGTTTCAGCAGGTGTAGAGTTTGACATTTTGGAAATCAAAGACGGTGTTAACCTGTTTCGTAACCCTGTGCAAACAATGGATAAGTTGGCAAAGCTTATTCCCGGCTTGCAGCAAAAGATAAACGGGCTTTCCAAATATTGGTTTGGCTCCATCAGTGACAGCAAGTTGGGCACGATTCCGGTTTACGTTCCTGACCTAACCGACCATACTCAAAAAGTGCTGGACATTCCCATCATAAACCGCATTGTGAACCAAGAACTCCCAGCATTGGAGAACGTGCAGAAAACCGTTGTCAATTATATCGACATGGATGATGAAAAAGCCATCCTGAAGTTCATCAAGGACAACAACATGTCGGAAATCGCCATCGAACTGCGCGACCTCAAACAATTGCTTGCAGAAACAGTGGTGGACGACTATGCGGAATACAATCTAACCGAGAACAAGGGAGAATTTATAATTGAATTGACCCAATTCATCAGCGACCGCCTTCGTCAAAAGATTGACGAATACAACCAAAAAGGGCAGTTGCAGCCATTGAACGAAGTTAATGAAGATGAGAACGAAAAAAAGTCAAAGAAGAAAAAGAAAAAGTTTGTTCCCATCGAAATAAGTAATGTTGGACTGGAACTTATCGAGTTCATCAGTTTGGATTGTACAAATACAGAAGGCCTTTGGCATAGCGACCGGGAAATCAAAATTGACAAACTTGGTTACATCGTTGAAGACGGAAAGAAAACCAAGAATTTCTGGGCCGCTAAAATCATATCCAAAAAGAAACCTTTACGAATGAAAATACGAAACATTGCTGGTGATGAGGTGATTATTGACTTGACAGGTCAAAAAGAGAAAACAAAAAAAGAAGTAAAAGAATATTGATTTCAACAACATTTCAGAAAATTTTGTATGGGTTACAATAAGGTCTTTAACCGGCACCTGAATTACGATCATTCAGGAGTCTTCCGAAAATACATCAGCAAGAACTACGGGTTTTCTGTCCGTTATTTCAGGGATTTGACTATTTGTCCCGGCTTACCCAATATTTGATTTTAATACGACAGTAATAGACATAAGTAGACAAAAACACAGCACAATTAGTGCACACTTTTGAAATCTCTCATCGTGACACAGGGTATTATAAGTCCGTTGGTGGAAATTTCAGGTAGACTGAAGCTTAGGCTTATTTAGATCAAACTTTGTTTATCAATTCCTTTATGGCAAAAAGGTTAATAATGGTTGCTTTCTATCTTCGTATTTCCACAAGACATCCAGACACCCCGGAAGGATCATTAAAATCACAGAAACAAAGACTTGTTGAGTGGTTTGATTATTATAGACTAATATAAGAATAAGTCACTCAATTTTTCCCCAATCGATCTGGTGCGGTCGGTCTATAGCGATTATAAATAAAGAAGTTCCACCGCTGATTTCTAGATCAGGATTTGGATTTAAAACTAATTTCTCATTTTTTACCCCAATGATAGTAGCATGATATTTGTCTTTAAATTCAATATATAGTTGACGGAACTTCCATCGTTGATCGATTGCAGGGATATCTACACGATATATTTCATTCCCTGTATCATTACGTAATAGTTCATTAATGACATTTAAAGTACCCCTATCCTGCATTTCCTGAACTATTAATGGCACGAAATCCGGATTCACTACCGAGGTATTTGGGTCAATCCGCTTGATGTGTTTCACGTTTTCAGGATTTTCAATATAGGTGACAATATGAGCCTTTTTATTGACGTTAAATACTGCCAATGTTGCCAAAATATTCTCCTGATCATTTTTTCCGTGAATGATTACACTATTAGCTGCCGGTATATTCGCTTTTTCCAGGACTTGATCTGAATGAATAATGCCTTTCACAAATTGTATTTCATTTGGTAATGGATTCTCATCAAGAGAATTAGTGCATAGGACAATCGCTCGGCTCTTACGATGAGTATCGGCCAGTATTTCTTGGACTAATGAAAAAAAATCGTTTTGATTATATCCTAATATGACGATATGGTTTTTTACTTTCAATTTGTTAACTCCTTTTTGTGATTTTCTTTGTTTATCAACAATCGTGGTTGAAATATAGGTAATCAATCCGGCTGCAAAACCGATTCCACTAAGCATAACGATAATTGCAAGAATTTTCCCGCCAATGCTTTGGGGGGTTATATCACCATAACCGACTGTCGTTATCGTAACGATAAACCACCAGGCATTATCAAAAACGTTGCCTATTGGCGAGTCATGACCTTCAAGAATAGGCATGAGGACCGAAGTAACCAGAAATAAACCTAATAAGTACAAGATAATGATTATACTTCGTTTTTGGAAGAAATACGCAATTTTTCGAAGCATGAAGATCATGATGTGCTTTCGTTTATTTTTTGGCGATACAAAACAATTGTCTTTCAATAAAAGATGGGATGTAAGTGGTAATTAATTCGACTTCTGAAAAATAGTTTGCTGCTATCTGTTCAATCAGTTGTTTTGAGTGACCGGTAATACTGCCTACGAAAAATACCATCTTTCCATCATCTACCATTTTCTCTGAAATTGAAAGGAATAATGTTTCAAGCGCGCTGTTTTTCAACAATTGTGTATCCGGCATAACGGGTAAGTTTGCGGTAGAAAATACTACATCAAATTCTCCAACGTGTTTTGTGCTTTCATTGAAGTTACCAAATATCAACTCAACGCCGGGCTGGTCTATAATATTTGGGAACAAATATTGGTTTACCAGGTCGATTACCGCTTGGTCGTGATCGATTATATAAACCGTTTCTGCAGCTTTTGTAAGCTCCGGAATCAACCCAATCATCGTTACACCATTAATGGCTATTTTATGATACTTTATATTGGGTTTCAAAATCGAAGTCCCCGTTAACTTTTTAAAATAGGGGATATCTTTTTCAGCAATTTGCAACCGTTTATCCAAAAACAGCATTTTACCGAAAGCAGGATTTTGTATAATATCAATTAGGTGAAAATCAGATTTTTGTTGAGCAATAACATGGCTCACATCGTATCGTACAGCAAATCCTTCACTTGATGAAGCCGTATACCAACTTTTATTTTTAACCGCAAGAGGAATACCGCGTTGTAATTCTACCGTATGAACAGATTGGGGTTGAAAGCGTTCTTGCAGATATTCCAGCAATCGGAGATGCTTTTGGGAATCCGAACAAGTGAAAATATCAATGGATACGTGGGCTGTTTCAGGGTAGGTATGGATAGCAACGTGTGACTCGCGAACGATGGCTAAAACTGTTACACCTACAGGCGTAAATTGATGACTAATCGTCCGCACATGACTCAAATTGGCATGATTCAATCCTTCACGAAGTATGGTCTCTAATAGAGTAGCATTCTTTAGGATTGATGACATACATCGTTGGAATTCAACGGAATGTTGAGTACCGGTTGGTTTCATAGTATATTACTTAAGTTTCGCATACCCTTCAACATACCTGCCCGATCTGGCGCCCAGTCAGGCGTGGAAATCGTAACGAAATGTACCTGCGAAACATGAGTATATTACTGTATCGTTTATGAAACTGTATTATTATTTGATAGTATTAGCCTGATCTATTCACCAGCCACCCCGATACGGTCGTTCCTCCCTACGGGGCAGGCTAAGGCATTTACCCTGTGAAATTCCCAGAGGGAACCCTATTTCATAGGGCAGGGACACAAAGTCTTCATAATCCATTAGTTGTGCCGATTTGTTCGGTGAGTAATCTTAACCAAATGTCTTGGCGGCGAATAATCCAGGTTAGAAGTCAGGTAACCTAATACAGACTTTATACAATCTGTATTGATGATTAATTATTCTCATTTGCTTACATTTCTGACTATTAAATTAAACAAAATATTAGTATAATTAAAGTAAACTATGACTCCAAATTCATGCTATACTTTTAACTTTAACAAAAATAGGAGAGCTTATGGAAAATAAATTTGAATTGACCAAGTCCTATATTGTTAATCTAGGCTATGATATTATATCGGAAGATCCTGATGACGAAATCGTTGTTGTTGCGAATGAAAATAATGGTGTATTGAACTTAGTAGTTGATTGCGAAGATCCAATTCTGATATTCGAACAATTCATCGGTATTATCAAAAATGATTCGAAAGAGACATATAAAAGGCTTATGCAAATTAATCGTGAACTAGTGCATGGCGCCTTTGTATTGGATTCTGAGGAAAACCGGCTGTTATTTCGCGATACCTTACAACTGGAAAATCTGGATGAGAACGAAGTGGAGGGAACACTTTCAGCGCTAGGATTAGCCATGGCTGAGTATGGTAACGAATTGATTGAAATATGTAAATAAAAGGGAAGACCATGAGTATTTTTTCAAGATTATTTAAAGTGACGCAGGCAGAAGCTCACGACCTCATTGATAAAATTGAAAATCCCATTAAAATGTTTGAACAGGCGATTCGGGATTTGAAAAAAGATCTGTCCGAAACCATGAAAGCTCTCGCCCAAGTGAAAGCCCAGGGAATTGGAATGGGGCGGGATAAGAAAAAATACACAGAACAAGCTGAGGATTGGGAGCGGAAAACTGTTTTACTTTTACAAAAAGTGGAAGAGGGCTCTATTTCACGGGAAGAAGGTGAGCGTTTAGCTAAAGAAGCATTATTGAAAAAAGATGATGCCCTTAAAAAGGCCAATACAGCATCAGTAAACGCTGAAAAACAAACTGAACTGGTTGGTAAGTTGACGGTTCAGGTAGAAAAGTTACAGAGGACAATTTCAAATCAAGAGAATGAGCTCATTACTTTGAAGGCTCGGGCAAGAACCGCGCAATCGATGAAAAAGATCAATAAACAGCTTTCTGGTATCGACTCAAGTAGCACCATTAATATGCTTGAGCGTATGAAACAAAAGATTGATGAGGATGAATCCCTCGCTGAAGCTTATGGTGAAATGGAAGGTCTTACTAATAATCTGGATTCCGAAATTGATCGCGCTCTGAGCAGCAATGATACAACCGGTGACCTGCTACTTGCTGAGTTCAAATCAAAATTAAAAAAATAGTTTGCAAAACAATAGTACTGGGCGCAAATTTCAACTAATATACATCCAATACCACTTTTGAAGGGAATCACAGTTGATATTTGGATGGAAAAAGAAGAAAACATTACCATACGATCCTACTAATCTTGTCCTTTCCGATCTACAAGTTGGGTTTGTACTGGATTTCGATCTATATACCTGGGAGGTAGTCCGCGCCTACGAATATGACTGGGGAAACGAATGTTTCAGCAAGGAATTTCAACTTAAGTCTAGTGACGATACAGTTTACCTCAATATCGATGAGGATGATGAATTAGTGTATTCGATTTCTCGCAAGATCAAGTTTCACTCACTCTATGATGATTTAGCGGATCACATAAACTCCAATGAAAAACCACCCAATAAATTGGCATATGATGGAAAAACCTTTTCCCGCGATTCCGAAGATCCCGGCTATTTTCGTGATGTGAGAAATAAAAATTGGGAAGAATTTATCAGTTGGGAATACAAGGATGAATCAAACGAATACGTCCTAACGATCGAACAATGGGGAGATGATGAATTCGAAGCCAGATACGGTCGTATAGTGAGAGAAAGTGAATTTTCAAATATTTTACCCGGGGAAGGATAATGAAAAAAATAGTTATCTGTGTACTTGCTTTAATTCTTTTTTCCTGTAAAGGGAATTACGTAGAGTCACCTTTAGATCAATTTATTCGCGACTTTGAAGCTGAGCCAACCTATACTGTTATTCTTTATGATATGGATGTTCAGGGAACTTTTGTCAAGCGTCATATGCACCAATATAAAATCATTACTGAAAAAAATGGTGTTCCTGAACAAAAGGTCACAGAGCGGTATCAGGTTAGTAAAAATTTCTTCTGGAAAAACGAAAATAATGTGGGAATGGAATTGGTTTCTAAAACCGCCGATGGGAAAATTCATAAAACCCCTGCACCCGCGGGCTTTTCTAACTACATAGGGAATGAAAAATACGGGCAGTGGCGCAAACGTAATGATGGGACCTCCTTTTGGGCGTTTTACGGTCAATTTGCTTTTATGAGTACCATGTTTAATCTGTTTGCTCATCCAGTAAATGGACGTTATTATAACGGTTATTATAATAACTATCGCTATCGTCGTCCTTATTATGGCCCCACTGTGGGTGGTAGGCCCACGTATGGAACCTACGGCCATGTGAATAAAAATAGCCGTTCTTCTTCCTTCCAGCGAAAAATGAGTGGTATCAGACAAAAATCTTCAAATTTCAAGCAAAGGGTTACTAATCGGGTGAATCGTTCAGCAGGAAGATACAAAACCGGTTCTGGCTTGCGTTCAAGAAGTGGTGGTTTTGGGAAATAGTAAGGCGTCGAATAGCCTATCGTGGATTTAAATTAAAAACCACATGATTCACTATTAATCTCTCAATTAGTTTTAGGAAAAGCTATGTCTCTAGATAAAATCTTAACTCTGGTCGTCTATTTAATAATCAGTTTTTTCCTGTTCTACATTGGTAAAATTGCCTACCGTTTATTTCATCCAAACTTTGATATAAATAGTGAACTGGTCGAAAAAGATAATTTTGCATTTGCTCTTTCATATACTGGGTATTTTATTGGACTTGTCATCGTAATAGGCGGCTCAATAATAGGACAATCAGAAGGATTAATCGAGGACTTAACAGATATTCTGATCTATGGTATACTATCAATTATTTTACTTAATTTTTCCATTTTCGTAAATGACCGATTCATCTTACGGAAATTCAGTGTAACCAAGGAAATTATCGATGATCAAAATGCTGGTACCGGTGTCGTCGAAGCAGCTATTTGCATTTCATCCGGACTCATTATTTTTAGTGCTGTTTCTGGCGAAGGTGGGAGTATTTTTACTGCCGTTGGTTACTGGATCATCGGACTTGTGGTTATGGTTATCGTATCAATCATCTATAACCTGATGACGCCCTATGACATTCATGAACATATTGAACAAGACAATGTAGCTGTGGGGATCGGGTTTGCTGGTGCACTAATAGCTATTGGTAATATCATTCGGGCAGCGCTCATGGGTGATTTTTTCAACTGGATAGATACTCTTAATGATATCTGGTTACCTCTGATTATCGGTTTAATATTTTTACCAATTGTCAGGTTATTAGCAGATAAAATTTTACTTCCAGGTCGAAAGTTAACTGATGAAATAATTAATCAAGAGAAACCAAACCACGGTGCAGCGATTATTGAAGCCTTTGCCTATATCGGAAGCTCGATGTTTATTACATGGAGCTTATGAACTATAAACCGTTATTGTTTTAATTTTTTCCTGAAATAAGTAGCAATCTATAAGGAACAATGTCGTTCCATAAGAAATCCAATATTCTGAAATACGCTCTATTTGCAACGGGTCTTTCCGGAATCGTAGCGGAATATATTCTTGCTACATTAGCGACCTATTTTTTAGGCAATTCCGTATTCCAATGGACGATGATCATATCTATCATGTTGTTTTCTATGGGAATGGGAAGTCGAATCAGTAAGTATTTTGAAGTTCAGCTCCTAAAAAATTTTCTGTTAATCGAATTTTCACTTTCAATTCTTACATCATTTTCCGCGATTTCTGTCTATTACTTGTCGGTATTTTCGAGCGCGACTGGATTTTTTATTTACCTCTTGGCTATTATGATTGGGATTCTTATTGGAATGGAAATTCCATTAGTAATCCGTCTTAATGATACTTTTGAAGAACTCAAGGTGAACATCGCAACAGTCATGGAGAAAGACTATTATGGCAGTTTTGTCGGTGGATTGTTTTTTGCGTTTGTCGGTTTGCCTTATCTGGGATTGGCTTACACCCCCTTTATCCTAGGATCCATCAATTTTATCGTTGCCGTGGCTGTGTTCCTAAAATTAAGAAAACCTTTTCAAATACAAGGGTCGAGTTTAATAAGTGGAATGGCTTTTGGTATTTCTATTTTATTGGTAGCAGGATTCATTTATTCGAAACCTATTATCCTTTACGGCGAACAGGTTAAATATAAAGACAAAATTGTGTATTCAGAACAATCCCGTTATCAAAAGATCGTGATTACACAATGGAAAAACAATTATTGGCTGTTCATTGACGGGAATCAACAGCTCAGCACGCTTGATGAGTGGTTATATCATGAACCGCTAGTTCATCCGGTTATGCAGCTTTCAGAACTTCCTCACAGTGTCTTAATCCTTGGTGGTGGAGATGGTTGTGCTGTGCGTGAGGTTCTTAAGTATAGAGAAGTTCAACAAATCACTGTAGTGGATATTGATCCAGCTATGACAACGTTAGGGCAAACACACCCTATTTTAACCGAAGTAAATCAAAATGCTCTTAATCACCCTAAGGTTAATATCGTTAATAGAGATGCATATCAATTTTTAAATGATTCGCAAGATTATTTTGACATTATAATTGCGGATTTACCTGATCCCAAAACCGTAGAATTAGGGCGGTTATACTCGCTTGAATTTTATCAATTATGTTATCGGCTTCTTCGACCAAGGGGACTTATAGTCACTCAAGCTGGAAGCCCATATTATGCGACACAAGCCTTTCAGTGTATTGAAAAAACGATGACAGCCGCAGGTTTTCAGACGCTCCCCCTACATAATCAAGTACTTACAATGGGTGAGTGGGGTTGGGTACTAGGCTCTAAGTCAATTCCTAAATTGCAATTAAAAGCTAAGTTGTTAAAAATTGATTTCAATAATATCGAAACTCGTTGGATTAACAATGAAGCTATGAATTTAATCCTTTCCTTCGGAAAACCCATTTTTTCAGATAAATCTGAAATTGAAGTAAATACACTTATAAATCCTAGATTATATCAATATTATTTAAAGGGGAATTGGGATATCTATTAATAATTACTATCATTTCTCACTTCAAAACGTGAATGGTGAAATTCTCCGCTGGTTTGTAAATCCTCCATCCTGCCTGTACTGGCACTATGGTTATCAGGTAATCCTCTCAATACTTTATATTCGGGAAAAAGGTAAATCATGAAAGGATGTGATGATTATAGCTATTTATACAATACAAGCTAAAACCCTGAAAGGGTGGAATATAAATCACCAACATTTTTTCAAAATGAATTCTTTCCTATCTGCAACGCCTGACCAATCTCGGCGGGCAGGCGAGACAAACCAAGTCTCTTGCTTCTCCAATGAAAACAAGAAACCCCACCATGCGACAGGGTTTTGGTTTTCAGCGGGATCGACCCTCCTGTGCTTCGCTGCGGCGGGCAGGCGAAACAAACCAAGTCGGGTGTACTCCTGATATTACGTTTGGAACTTAGGAAAATTCCATTCGGAAAAAACTGTATTTCAAGGGGTGTTATTATTCGACCCCTTCAGGGTCGGATAGCTCATACTTTCTTTTCTATTCACATTCTTCCCCTATAGGGAAGGAATAGAATTCGCCAGTTGGATAACAGGATGTTGGGCAATTGCTAATTTCGGATTTTGAAATGATCGCTTTACTGGGATTTTAGGATTATGGTCTAGTTTCAAAACCCCAAAGGGGTTAAATGTGAATAGAATTGAATCTGGAAAATACCCCAACCCTGGAGGGGTTGAATTAAACTGATTACTGTAGGTAAAGATAAACTTAAAAGCCACAACCCATTAAATCGGGACGAAAATTCCTCGGCTGCTTAGATAGTTTTCAACCCGGTTGCAAAAAGTTATAATTATTGTTTATTAAGCTTATCATCCTTAATTGGTGACAATATTATTAGTTGATAATAGTGTTTTGTCATAGATTGTAAAAAATTTAGAGTGATTCATAGGATTTTCCAGCTAATTAATAGGTAATATCAAATGTACACCCACCAAGTCTCTTGCTTCTCCAATGAAAACAAGAAACCCCACCATGCGGTAGGGTTTTCAGCGGGATCGACCCTCCTGTGCTTCGCTGCGGCGGGCAGGCGAGACTACTAAAGTCTTTTACTTCCCCAATGAAAACAAAGAACCCCACCATGCGGTAGGGTTTTGGTTTTCAGCGGGATCGACCCTCCTGCGCTTCGCTGCGGCGGGCAGGCGAGACTACTAAAGTCTTTTACTTCCCCGCTGAAAACAAAGAACCCCACCATGCGGTAGGGTTTTGGTTTTCAGCGGGATCGACGAGACTCGAACTCGCGACCCCCAGCTCGACAGGCTGGTGTTCTATCCAACTGAACTACGATCCCAATAATTTTTTGAATTTGTCAAAAACCATAATCCTTCCCAAATTTAATTTCCGGAAGGTCGATTTTCTGTGCCTTGGCTACTGATCCTTTTTAAAGGTTTTTTTCTCCCTGTATAACAACGATATGGGGAGGATGACCAGGTATCCGATAAACAAAAGAATCGGCGCTATGGTTAAGGCTTGAAAACTGTAGACTTCACCCATTGCCATGATGATATAAGCAGATATGATAACCAGAAGCCCGACTCCAAAAATCTGGTAATTCGTTTTTGTAAACGTCCAGCCTTCGAATAAATGTATCTCTGTTTTTCGTGCTTTTTTAGCCATAGCGGGGGAGAATATAAAACGGGGGTATTCAGAATTCAAAGGCAAATTACCGTCGGAAATTAGTTTGTTTTTATTATCTAAATAGGTCTAAATTTGCCTCCCTCAAACCATGTTAAAATTATATAATTACAGGCTTGATAGAGCTGCAGGATTTGTTTTAACCATCGCCATATTTACTGGTCTGGCTTTTTATTGGCTTGTTGTATTCTGGCCTCAGAAGGAACAGCCATTTCCGGTAAAGATTGAGGTAGCGAAGGGGGCATCGTTGGTGGATGTTGCAAAGACCCTTGCATCAGAGGAGGTTATTAGTGATCAGAGCTCTTTTATTTTGGCGACCCGACTGATGGGGTATGAAAAATCAATCCAGGCAGGTGTTTTCTCCTTGACAGATACCCGCTCTAATTATTATATCATACATCAACTTGTAAACGGGAGTCCAGTGTTGGGACGTGTCACAATTCCTGAGGGTCTCCGGATTGAGGAGATAGCTGAATTATTTCATAAACGGTTAGGTATTGATAAGGAGAAATTTGTTCTATTATGTCATAACAAACGGTTCGTTCGTTCCCAATTGGGGTTGGATTTGGAATCACTGGAAGGGTTTCTGTTTCCGGAGACTTACTATTTTAATGAAGGAGAATCCGAGGAAAATATTATTATAACCATGATAAAGCAATATAGAAACCTGTTTACGGATTCTCTGAAATCCCAGGCCACAGATTTTGGTTTTACAGAGTTAGAAATATTGACCCTTGCATCCATCATTGAGGGTGAAGCCATTTATCATTCCGAAAGGCCAGGAATAAGTGCAGTTTATCACAACCGTCTCCATCTGGGGATGAAACTCCAGGCAGACCCAACTATACAATATATTATTGAGGGTGGTCCTCGGCGTCTGTTAATCAAAGATTTGAAAATTGATTCGCAGTACAACACTTATTTATACCTAGGGTTACCTCCGGGTCCTATTAATAATCCTGGTAAAGAATCAATATTAGCCGCACTTAATCCTGTGGAGTCAGATTTCCTCTATTTCGTTGCTAAAGGGGATGGGTATCACACATTTACACGAACGGAAAAAGATCATTCGAAAGCTAAACGGGATTTTCAGAAAATTAGACAAAAGTATAAACGGGAGAGGGGAAAAAAGTTACAATAGTTATGATGAAATCATTGACTCAATGGGAATTAAATGACGTTCAGCGTCAGGCTGTAGAATTATCGGATAAACCGATTCTTGTTTTTGCCGGTGCAGGAAGTGGAAAGACAAGAGTGTTGACCCGGAAAATCGTTTATCTTATCAAAGAAAAGGGTATCAAACCGGAAAACATTTTAGCAGTTACATTTACGAATAAAGCTGCAAAAGAGATGAAAGCCCGTGTATTAAAGCTTTTAGGTGTTAAATCTCTGAATTTGAATATTGGTACTTTCCACTCTATCTGTGCAAAAATTCTAAGGGAGGAAATCCATTCCCTGGGATTTTCTTCTAATTTTGCCATATATGATGTGGATGATCAGACAACCCTAATTAAATCGATTATCAGAAAATTAGAAGTTTCTAAAGATATTTCTGCTTCTGCAATACGAAATCGTATCAGCGCTTTAAAGAATCGAATGGAAACGGTAAACAAACTGTCAAAAAATTGCATAACACCATTGGATAATGCTGTTGTTAAGATATTTCCTATTTATAACAAATCACTGAAATTAAATAATGCCCTCGACTTTGATGACTTGCTACAGCTTCCCATCAAATTGTTCAAAAAGGATAAAGAGATTCTAGGGAAATACCAGGAGAGGTTTCAGTATGTACTTGTGGATGAGTTCCAGGACACGAATAAACCTCAATTTCTTTTTGTAAAGATGCTGTCAGCTAAACATCACCAGATTTTCGCAGTTGGAGATGACGATCAATCGATATATAGTTGGCGTGGTGCAGATATTTCTAATATCTTGGAATTTAAGTCTGCATTTCCGGGCTGTGAGATATTTAAACTCGAACAGAACTATCGTTCGACCCAAACCATACTATCTGCTGCCTCAGCAGTTGTTCGAAATAACAATTACCGCTCTCCCAAGAAACTGTGGACAAAAAGTCAAGATGGTGAGATGTTGGGCCTAATGGAGACCTTTGACGAACAGGAAGAGTCAGAGGGGATATTGGAGCTTCTCGAAAAGGAAATTCTACAGAAAAAGCGGAAGTTTAAGGACTTTGTTATTCTTTATCGTACGAATGCGCAAAGTCGAGCATTGGAAGATGCCCTTCGCCGGAGGTCAATCGCTTATCATATTGTAGGTGGACTTAAGTTTTATGAACGAAAAGAGGTCAAAGATCTGCTCGCCTATTTGCAACTTATCGTTAATCCAATGGATACGGTCAGCTTAAAAAGAGTAATAAATTTTCCGGCAAGAGGTATCGGAATAAAAACCATCGATCGATGTGAGGAATATGCAGCTAAGAAAAAAATCCCTTTATTGGAAGCTTTAAAAAATCCTGATGATATGGAATTTAAGGGTAAGCAAGCTACCGGACTTATTGAATTCTACCAGATCATAAAAAAGTACCAGGAATTGAAGGATAAATTCAATGCTTCTGAATTGGTCGGTATTTTGATCGATGAATTGGGTTTGATTCGATTCTATAAAGATCAAGCAACTGCAGAGGCGACGGATAGGTTGAGAAATATCGAAGAGCTTCAAAACAGTATTCATGATTTTTGTAAACGGAATAGGGGAGCAGGGTTACGGGAGTTTTTGGAAGAGGTATCGCTTATAACTGATATTGATACGTGGGCAGATAAGACAAATAGAGTTACCCTTATGACATTACACGCTGCTAAAGGGTTGGAATTTCCGGTAGTATTCATCGCTGGATTGGAAGAAGGATTATTTCCCATATCCCAAAGTCTTGATGATGCTCTCCGTCTTGAGGAGGAAAGACGACTTTTTTATGTCGGAATTACGCGAGCAAAAGAGAAGGTTTATCTGCATTATGCTTCTAATCGTCGTCGTTTTACAGGAGCCTCCGACTTTGGAAGAGTGTCTCGATTCATTCGTGAAATTCCTGAAGAATTATTAGAAAGAATAACCTTCCATTCGGCTATCATCACCCGTACTGTGAGGGATAAAAGATCTGATTCCTTTATTCTAAAACAAGTTAGAACAGTAACCGCTTTCAATGACTTTCAACGGGGTGATAAGGTAGAACACAAACTCTTTGGGAAAGGGATGATATTAGGGACAGATGGCGCCGGAGAACACCAGAAGATATCGGTGATTTTCCAAGGTAATGTTCGAAAGAAATTGATTGCCAAGTATGCCAATCTGAAAAAGCTCTAATAAGAACTCAATTTTATTATTTAATCAGAATATCTTTTATATTTTAATCAAGACTCATTCTCAATTAAACGGTCATGAAAAACAAAGGAATCGAGGAATTTAAGAAAGCACTAAGTACTGAAGACCTCATGGTGACGCCGCAAAGACTAATTCTTTTTAAAGAGGTCTGTTCCAACGAGAGACATCGGGACGCAGAAGATATTTTTATTGCGTTAAAAAATAGTGGGAAAAATGAAAAAATATCTTCATAACACCCTATTTGTCTCTATTTTAATCACCTATTTGATCGCTCAGACTCTCGGTGTCAATGATTGGTCTATGGGTATTGAAAAGCAGTTGGTTGAGTCTATTTCTCAAAACGATCTGGCAAGAAAGGTGTACAGTCAGGTGGTTTCAAACTTGCGACTTGAAGGAATTCCACCGGATTATGTTCAAAAGATATTCGATGACCCGGGAATAAAAATTGAAAATGAAGTAACCAACCGCTTTATTAATCCTGCTGAGCACCTCCCTTATGAAAGATATCGGAAAATATTTATTACCGACAACAGGATTAAAAATGGAGAGAAATTCTTAAGGGATTATGGTTCATTAATACAGACTGTATCAGATAGTTTTGGTGTAGATCCTTTCGTAATTGTTAGCATTGTGGGTATTGAATCTCTGTTTGGCAACAATGCTAAACAATATGCAGTATTTAATGTGTTGCACACCATTATACATCAAATCCCAAGGAAGGAAAAATGGGCTGAAAAAGAAATGAGCGAATATTTGATGTTTTGTTACAACAATAATACCCGTCCGTTAACGCTGTATGGTTCTTATGCAGGGGCATTTGGGTATGGACAGTTTATCCCTTCAAGTCATAATCATTATGCTGTTGACTTTGACAAAGATGGTGTGAAAGACCCATTTCATTGGCCTGATGTTCTGGCAAGTGTGGCAAACTATTTAAAAAGACATGGATATGATGATACTTCAGAGGACTATTCAAAAAATTCAAATAATTGGAAGGCATTAATGGCTTATAACCCCTCGACTAACTATGTACGTGTCGTGGTGGAATACAGGGAGAAGTTAAAGGTTTCAATCGGAGATAAAAGGGATTAGTCTTCCTTTTATTGGTCAAGTCTGGGTTAAAAAGTGTTTCCCAAAGGGGAAAGTCACCTGCGCCGAAACTCGGACATCTGAACTTCTGAAAAGGCTACTCACCTTCGTTTAATTCCTCCTCCAAAGGAGACCCTACGGGTCGAAGGAGCTCCTGCGGAGCAAACTTCCGAAATCACCTGCCTATCCGGCAGGCGCTTCACAGTTTACCCCGATCCTTCGGGGCTTTTCCGAAGGATGCTGCGGATGGCGCCTAGTGGACTGCGGGTTAGAACCCTCCCATACAATAGCATTTCTATTCACCGTATGGTTCTGTGTTTCCTTGTGAATCTGTCTTGATTAGCCAGACATCCCTTCTACCATTCCCAAAAGAATTTGTAGAACCAGTAATAATGTATCCCCCATCTGTGGTCTGTTGAACGGAATTACCCATTTCATGACCACTCCCTCCGAAAGTTTTATTCCATTCTTCATTTCCTTCTGAATCTGTTTTAATTAACCAAACATCATTTTTACTATTCCCAGAAGAATATATATACCCTGTAATAATATATCCCCCATCTGTGGTTTGTTGAACGGAATTACCAACATCACCATAGCTATCCCCGAAGGTTTTATTCCATTGCTCATTTCCATTGGAGTCTGTTTTAATTAACCAAACATCGCCATTTCCAATCCCAAATGAATCTGTCCAACCAGTAATGATATATCCATCATTCTCGGTTTTCTGAACAGAAAGACCCTGTTCCCAGGCACTTCCCCCGAAGGTCTTACTCCATTCTTCATTTCCCTCTGAATCTGTCTTAATTAACAAGACATCCCACCCCCCATTTCCGAAAGAACGTGTCCAACCAGTAATGATATATCCACCATCTGTAGTCTGTTGAACAGAAAAGGCTTTATCATCATCACTTCCCCCGAAGGTCTTATTCCATTCTTCATTCCCTTGTAAATCTGTCTTGATTAACCAGATATCTTGACCACCATTCCCAAAAGAAAATGTATAACCAGTAATGATATATCCACCATCTGCGGTCTGTTGAACGGACCGACCGAAAATACTTTGATTTATCCATTCCTCATTTCCATTTGAATCTATTTTAATTAACGATGTACCTACAATAATATATCCACCATCAGTGGTCTGTTGAACAGAACGGCCATCATCATCTTCACTTCCACCGAAAGTCTTTACAAACCAATGATGTGAATGACCAAATACAATATTACTTTTTGTTTCTAATCCCCAATAACCTTCGTTTATTACTTGGTAATACCTTATTTCATTCTCAACAATTCCTGTCAGAACAAATGAGGTATCCGTTTTAACATCAGTCTCAAAAACCAAAGAATCACCGATCATAGCATCCGACAATGATTCATATAATTTATAGGAAGAAAAATTATCATCAATATTTTGTGACCAAAAAATAGTAAATGAACCATCCTGATAACTTATTGGATATAACTCCACAGGAGTAGGATATGACCCTGAATTATCTACTATCAAAGTAATCGGATCACTGTCTGTAGTATTTCCACTTGCCTCGTAAGAACGAACAATAATTGTATAAGAACCATCCTCATAACTAATAGTGTTCCACTCAAATGAATATGGTTCAGTTTCATCAATAATACCGGTAGAAACTCCCTCCACCCACAACTCAACTTTTTCAACTCCTTCATTGTCATAAGACATACAAGTAATGGTGACTATCTCTGACACAGTTGAACCGTCTTGAGGAGATGTGATGGTTACTGTGGGTGGAGTTGTGTCTTCTTCTGTCGGTTCTTCACAGTTAGTGAGAAGAAATAACAGAAGGGAGAGTTTTAAGTAAAATCTCTTCAAATTATTCTGGGTAGGTTTCTCAATAATCATCTATTTTGCATTCTAACAGATGAAATAACCTGCGTAAAACTTTTTCCTCACAGTACTTTCCCTTTTCATATTTACGATTGTTAAACTTTCAATCATTGAATTAACTTGTCCCTCGTAATGACCTGTCCATCGTAACGAAGTGTAGATGGAAGTGTAGATGGAAGTGTAGAGGGACGCTACTGCTGTTTTCCACAGGATGCTACGCACACGTCAGGTTGGTTGGGGGTTAGGTGGGCACTTTGGCGTAGGTGGCATAGCTGTGTGATTTTGGAATTTCATAACCTTCTATACGAAGACCATCAAGATGAAATTCAATAGCTTCAAGCATATTTTTTTCAACTTCTTTCCGGGTTCTTCCAGTTGATACGCAGCCAAGGATATCTGGTGAATATGACGAATACCCTGTTTCTGTTTTCTCTACAATGATTAAGTAATCCATTATTATTTCAATCCCGATTGTTTAAGAATGTTATTAAATGTTCCCGATGCAAGTTCATCGTTTGGTTTTCAGGGAATGGTTACAAGTCCTTTCTTGATTGGATGTTTGTACTGACGATGATTTCCACGCGTTCTCACCAAATACCAACCATTATCTTCAATTATTTTAATAACTTTCCTGACTTTCACAAATGAAGCTAAGAAATATAAACCATAGAATCAACAAAAGTGCAAGCCTAACTTAGTTTTAATAAACTTACAGAAAATGTTATGGAATTACAAGGCAATCTGCAACCTAAATTTGTCCCTGACCCAGATTTGTGCACAGTCCACAGAATCCTTTGGACACCCTGTAATGCATTTGAAACCACTGAGAACATCGAATCCACAGAAAAACATTTAGTTAAGATCCTCGGCGATTGGTGGGGGAAAATTCTTCAACCGTTCTTCAAATTTATTGATAAATCAGTGTCTACCCTGTGGAATTGCGGAACACTATTCCACAGGGTGAATCCGTGTTCCCGCAGTGGCGGGATGGCTAATGCACAATATGGGTTAAAAGAGCAATTAAGAGTACTTACCCAATATAGACAGTTTTGACATTGACAAATTCTTTAATCCCATAGTGGGAAAGTTCTCTCCCATAACCACTTTCTTTGATGCCCCCAAAAGGGAGTCTTGGATCTGACCGGACAAATGCATTCACGAAACAGCATCCTGCTTCCAACTGCTCTGTAGCGATTCTTTCACCTTTTGATTCATCACCAGTGAAAACGGCTGCTCCAAGCCCGAAAATAGAATCGTTTGCAACATGAATAGCTTCTTCTTCATCACTTACAGGAATGATAGCTGCCACCGGACCAAACAATTCCTCATCGTAGGCGGGCATTCCTTTTTTCACACCGGTAAGAATGGTGGGCGGATAGAAAGCGCCTTCCCCGGGAGGAATTTTGCCCCCCAATAAGCATGTAGCGCCCATGTCGATACTTTTTTTCACCTGTTCATGAAGTTCATCTCTCAGGTCGTGCCGGGCTTGAGGTCCAACTTCCGTGCTTTCATCCATGGGATCACCCATCTTAGCTGACTTCATTCGTTCATAATAAAGTTCCTCGAACTGGGGAAGTAGGGATTTCACTACAATGAACCGTTTTGCAGCTATGCAACTTTGACCCGCATTAATGAGTCGGCTGGTAACACAGGCAGTGACAGCCGCTTCCAGATCCGCATCCTCAAGAATGATATACGGATCGCTGCCACCTAATTCCAAAACCGTTTTTTTCAGCAATTCGCCCGCTTTACCGGCTACTGCCCTTCCGGCTGGAGTGCTTCCTGTGAGGGTGATTGCCTTTACATGTGGATTCTCGATAACAGCATTCACTTGTCTGCTCCCAATCAGTAAAGATTTGAAAACGTATTCAGGAAATCCTGCTTCTTTGAATACTTCTTCAATTGCAAGAGCGCAGCCCGGCACATTTGACGCATGTTTTAATATACCGCTGTTACCTGCCATGAGGGAAGGCGCTGCAAACCGAAAAACCTGCCAGAAAGGAAAGTTCCAGGGCATCACCGCCAGTATGACGCCCAATGGCTGAAATGTCACAAAACTTTTACTGGCATCCGTCGATATAAATTCATGTTGCAGAAATTTCTCAGTATTTTCAGCATAATAATCACACACCCACGCACACTTTTCTACTTCTGCTCGTCCTTCTTTAATGGGTTTCCCCATTTCGAGAGCCATTAATTCTCCGTACTCATTTGCTTTGTCTCTTAATACCTGAGCTGCTTTCTTCATCAACTTAGCTCTGTCGTAAACTTTTACCTTTCTCCAGGATTGAAATGCCAGGTTTGACTTATTGATTGCCTCCTGAACCTCGTCAGGTGTCAGCTCCGGGTACTCTTTGATCAGTTCACCCGTTGCCGGATTGATTGCTGTGATTGACATGTTTATTCCCCCCAATAATTTTTCAGTTTTTTTATAAGTTGGTCATTAACCCGTGTGTCAATAGGAATTTCAATGATATATAATTCTTTAGAATTGATGGCGGTTTTCAAATGTTTTTGCAGGTCAGATACATTTTTAGAACGAAAGCTTTTGATCCCGAAACTTTCTGCGTAGAGGATAAAGTCCGGATTACTGATTTGGGTGCTTACCGATCGATTCCTTGACATTCGTTGCTTCCAACTGATCAGTCCGTAGTCATTGTCATTAAAAATAATGATAGTGAAACCAACTTTAAGTCGCTTGGCTGTTTCCAATTCCTGGGAATTCATCAAAAATCCTCCGTCCCCCATAATTGCCACAACCTGTCGTTGGGGATCGATGAGGGATGCTGCAATGGCACCGGGAAGAGATATACCCATGCTGGCTAATCCATTACTGATGATTACACCATTTGGACAGCAGGTCGGGAAATTTCTTGCGATCCACATTTTGTGGCTTCCCACATCACTGATGATTAATCCATCATCATTCAGTATTTCTCTGAGTATGTTTAGGGTGCCTGGTATTGTGGGAGTATCTGATTCTTTAAGATTGTAACTGGCAATATCTTCCAAGATTCTGGTTCGAATAGGTTTGTACCAATCGGTATCAAAATGGAGATTTTCATTAACAAGTTTGCAATTCAGTTCCCAAAGTGTCCCTGAAATATCACCCACGATCTCAATATTAGGGTTGTAGTGCGTATAGACTTCAGCAGGCAGGAAATCTATATGAACGATTTTGTTGTCAGCTTTAGGATTCCATTTTTCCGGTGCATATTCGGCAATATCGTAACCTACAGTGAGAATCAGGTCTGCTTTTTCAATAGCTTCCATGACATAGTCTTTAAAGCCAAGTCCAATACTAAAGAGCGACTGGTTCATTCTATCTGAAACAGCTCCTTTTCCCATGAAGGTAGAAACTACGGGAATATTATATATTCGTGTGAGTTTTGTTAAGTGTTTACTGGCGAGTTTTCTGATGGCTCCGTTTCCGGCAATAATTAACGGACGTTTTGCTTTCTTAAGTAGTTCAATTGTACCATTAATGGCTTTGTAATCAGGTCCAGGCCGTCGAACCCTTTTGGGAAGAATCGGTTGAAGTTTATCCTTCACTATTTGCTTTGAGACGTCTTCAGACAGCTCAATATGAGTGGCACCGGGTTTTTCCTGCTCTGCCAACTTGAAGGCTTTCCGGACAACTTCTGTAATTGCGTTTGGATCGATAATGGCAGTGTTCCATTTTGTGATGGGCTTGAACATATTCACAATATCCACATACTGGTGGCTTTCGTGATGTAATCTTGCGAGACCTCCCTGTCCCGTGATAGCCACAACGGGTGATTTGTCCAAGTTTGCATCAGCAACCCCGGTAATCAGATTTGTTGCGCCTGGTCCAAGGGTAGAAAGACATACGCCCGCCTTACCCGTTAATCGTCCCCATACATTGGCAATAAATGCTGCGCCCTGCTCGTGGCGAGTTGGAATGAATTCAATAGTGGAGTCTTTCAGTGAGAATAATAAATCTTCGTTTTCTTCTCCCGGAACACCGAAGATGTATTTAACACCTTCATTCTCAAGGCACTTAACAAATAGGTCGGAAGCTTTAATTTTTAACAAGGCCTTTTATTATAAACTTGGATATTAATATGAAGTAATGGGATTAAATTGGTGAATAGATTAGTTACCATAGCGACATGTAAACGACAACTCTAAATTACAAAAATGTGTAACTTGTTGTCAACGAAGATTATTCGAAAGGATGATAGTGAAATGAAGATTGATATCTATTATTTTCAGACAATATGAATTTTTTCCATAATATAGGAAGGCGGAATTTTCATGGCAAACAGAACAATAAGAATAGTCAGTAAAGTTGTTAGAGGGGTTACCACAACCGATGGAGCAGGAGTAAATCTCAAGCGAATATTGGGGAGCCCTGAGCTAAATTATTTGGATCCCTTTCTGCTATTAGATGAATTTTATAGTGATAATCCGGATGATTATATTGCTGGTTTTCCCTCTCATCCTCACCGTGGATTTGAAACGGTCACTTATTTAATACATGGCAAATTCAGGCATAAGGATTCAAAAGGGAATGAGGGTTTACTCACACCGGGCTCAGTTCAGTGGATGACCGCTGGGCGGGGGATTATCCATAGTGAAATGCCGGAAATGGAAGAAGGATTGCTTTGGGGTTTCCAACTATGGGTGAATCTTCCTGCCAAATTAAAAATGGTAGAGCCTAATTACCAGGCTATTCCGTCAGAGAAAATTCCTGAGGTAGAACGAGATGGCATAATGGTCAGAATTATTTCGGGGGAGTTTGACGGTCAGAAAGGACCCGCTCAGACCCGATTTCCTATTATATTTTTTGATGTGCATCTGTCTTCTGAGTCTAAGTTTGTTTACCCAATACCACAGGAAATGAACACATTCTGTTATGTTTATGAAGGGAGTGCCGAGTTTGGCGCTGGTAATGAAATACATCGAGGTATGACGGGGGAAATGTTAGTCTTGGATAATGGTGAAAACATTTTTGTCACTGCGACTGATATTGGAGTAAAATTTCTTTTTCTTGCAGGTACCCGGTTGGAAGAACCTGTTTCAAGAGGAGGTCCTTTTGTAATGAATACTTCCGGCGAGGTCAGGCAGGCGTTTTTGGATTATCAGAATGGGAAATTGGATAAATAGTGGTGGAAATCTTGTGTGAATCTCTAAAACGTGAAAAGAAGTAATACAACCCCTCGATAACCCCAATCAGGAGATTGAATTTTAATAAAATCTCAATCCTGATTTACTTGCACTCATGTTTAGCTTGTTGTAATCTTTCGTTATCATGACCCTTGCCATTGCAGCTGTACTCGTGTTGATCCTTATAACATTTGTACTTTTTGTGACGGAAGCATTGCCAATCGACGTGATTGCATTGGTCATTCTCAGTATACTATTGCTAACAGGTTTGACGACCCTGGAAGAGAGTTTCTCCGGATTTTCAAACCCTGCCGTCATCACCATTGCTGCTTTATTTGTCCTGAGTTACTCTTTACAGAAATCGGGTGTATTGGAGTATGTCGTTCTGTTTTTGAACAAATTAGTAAGCCGCTCTTTAGGGTTAGGACTTACTGTATATTTAATTTCCATTGCACTGGCGTCTGCGGTAGTGAATAATACAGCCATTGTGGCAATATTTATACCCATCACTATCAGGATGGCGGATAAATATAAAATAAGTCCGTCCAAGGTGTTAATCCCTCTCAGTTATGCGGCTATCTTGGGGGGTACTTTGACATTAGTAGGGACTTCAACCAATTTGCTGGTGAATTCAATCCTGATTCAGGAGACAAACGAGCCAGCTTTGGGTATGTTTGAATTTGCTAAGTTTGGGGCAATCAAGTTATCTGTAGGTATCGTATATATTCTCGCAGTTGTTTATAAAATATTGCCATCTAGAACAGTGACTTCCAGTTTAACCAAAAGTTATCACATGGGTGGCTTTTTAACTGAAATAAGAATTACACCTAAATCCCCAATGGTTGGTAAAACCTGTTTAGAAAGGGGGATCAACCAGAATTATGATGTGATGGTTCTTGATATCCTTCGTGAAGGGAATCTGATAACGACAAATATTCGAAACACTGTTTTAAAAACTGATGATATACTCTTTGTGCGGGGGGCTTTAGATGATTTTTTACGTATGAAAGAGATAGAAAAGATTACCCTGTTAACGGATGAAAAATTGACTCAGAAGGAATTGGAGCAGAAGGATAACGTACTGGTTGAATGCCTTGTGACAGAGAAGTCGGAACTGATTGGAAAGAGTATCTTGGAAGCGAATTTTCGAAGACGGTTTGGGAGTTTTGTTTTGGCTATACGTCGTGAAGGTACAATTCTTCGGAAAAAAATTGCTCACGTTATACTAAGATCTTTCGATGCTTTGTTAATATATGGTCCGCGTGAAAAGATAGGGGAATTAGCAAAGAGTGGCGATTTCCTGTTAACTCAGGAAATTGAGAAACCGTTAATAAAACAACGGTTTTGGTGGTTAGGTATTTTAGTTATTTTAAGCGCAGTTAGTCTTGCTGCTTTTGGAATATTGCCAATCTATAAAGGAGCCTTGTTTGGCGCCGTTATTATTCTCATATTTCGTGTAATAACACCCAATGAGGCATACCAATCCATCCATTGGCAGGTCATTATTCTTATTGCAGCTTTGATACCCCTGGGACATGCTATACAGTCTAGTGGTACGGCAGATTGGATTGGAAGATCTCTTTACGAATTTGTTCATTTTTTTCCTGAGTCGGTTCACCCGCTTGCTTTCTTATCTTTGATTTACCTGCTTACCATGACTCTGACTGAAGTATCGTCGAATGCTGCTACAGCGATCATTATGACTCCTATTGCTCTGGCAACTGCATCTCAATTGGGGTTGAACCCTCGTCCCTTTATTTTCGCAATTTGTTTTGCTGCTTCAGCCTCGTTTGTTACTCCAGTAGGTTACCAGACCAATTTGATGGTTTATGGTCCAGGGGGGTATAAATTTACTGATTACATAAAAGCTGGATTACCGTTAGCTCTCATACTTTGGATACTCGCAATCATTTTTATACCTCTATTCTGGCCGTTTTCCCAATCGTGAGAATGGCAACAGAATCTGATTTCGTTGGCTTAAATTAGAGTTGATTTTATTGATTCCTTATAGCTTGGTTACACCTAACCTGGACAAGCAATCCGTCGGCTGACGAATCCTATGGGAATACAAAAACGGTGTATAGATGATGCGTGAATTTTCACATTTCATTCCGAAGGTTCGGGAAAGGCCTCGATGGGAACTTGTTTTTGGTTGGACATATTATAATTACACGTTGAATTAAATATTGATCAAAATTGGAGAGTAAACCGTGGAAAATTTAAGTGGAAAAGTTGCGTTAGTAACAGGGAATTCCCAGGGTATTGGTCCTTATATCTCAAGGACTTTAGCACGCGAAGGTGTTACTATTGTTGGGGTTGCCCGATCCGAAGAGGGTTTGAACCGGACAAAAGAGGAGATTGAAACGGAGGGGGGAATTTGTCACTCGGTCTCATTTGATTTGATGCAAATTGATCACCTGAGTGAATTAGTGGAACAGGTGCAATCTCTCGCAGGCGACATTGATATTTTGGTAAATAATGCGGGAATTTTAATTTATAACTACTATCAGAATAACGATGCGGAAGAACTTTCATCCATTTTAAAGACAAACCTGCATGCCCCCATGGAATTGACCCGACTTCTACTGCCTACTATGTTAGATCGGGGAGGATACATAGTTAACCTAGCATCCCTGGCAGGGAAAAAGGGCATGGGATACAATAGCATTTATTCTGCAAGTAAGGCGGGGATGATTATGTGGACGGACGGTTTGAGGCAGGAATTAAGAGGAACAAAAGTGGGCATTTCAGTGATTTGTCCCGGATATATTGATACGGCTGGGATGTTTGCTGGGATTCACGTAAAGGCGCCTCTGTTGGTGGGCACTTCAAGTCCGCAGGATGTTGCAGATGCTGTACTCAAGGCGGTTCAGCAGGGGAAAGCAGAAATTATCGTCAATAAGGGACCCATAAAGCCACTTCTTGCAATAGGTCAAATAACTCCCCGATTTGGGGATGCGGTGTATAGATGGTTTGGGGTACCCAAATTAAGTAGAAAAAGGGCGGAGGGGAATAGGTAGGTTGTTGAGATTCTGGTTTCTAACACAGAGTTTCCTTAACAGTATGTAAATAGGTGGTGTATTCAGGTGTTTGAGTGTTTCCCGAAGATTCGGAATTAAAGTATTCATGTTCTTCCGTTGTGAATTCATTTGAACACACAAACACCTAAACACTTGCTCCGGAGAATTCTCCGCGGGAAATACTGATGAGGGTAATTGTAATGGTTTTAATGAAACTAGGAAATATCACTTGATAAATGGCCTAAACCTGGAACCTTTTTACAATCATTCTATCGTATTATGGACATTAACATATTAAATATGATCACATAGTATTAATTTTTTGTAATAATTATGGATGACGGAATTCTACTAAATTTATTTATCGGAAGTCTGATTTTAAGCCTGATGCATATTGTTCTTCCCAACCATTGGATGCCGGTGGTTATCATGGGAAGGAGTCAAGGTTGGCAAAAATCCAAGATCAGACAAATCGCTGTAATTACAGGAGTTTCACATTCGGTCAGTACTTTGATTATCGGCATTGTTGTTGGTATGTTGGGAATTCGACTTACGGAAACAAACCTGGAAGTAATGAAGATTATTGCTCCTGCTGTAATTCTGGTCTTTGGAATCATTTACCTTCTGCTGGGTATCCGCCAGCTGGCGGATCGAAATAAAACACATCATCATCATAAAAAGTTTGACAATACGTTGAATAAAACGGGGGTAGCTGCTATATTTTCAATTTCTGTCGCTATGTTTTTTTCCCCTTGCATTGAGATAGAATCCTATTTTTTCAACGCCAGCTTCGCAGGATGGAAAGGAATTGCGGTTGTAAGTATTACATACTTTGTGGTTACGATTCTTGGTATATCATTAATGGTTGAATCCGGCAGACGTGGATTGGAATCGATCAAGTTCCACTTTTTAGAACATTATGAGAAACACATTTTGGGTGTCATCCTGATATTGATGGCGATATCGTTTTACTTTCTATTAGATAATTAAACGGGGAAAAGTGAAGTGGGAATAGCCTGCCCTGTAGTTCTGCCCCCCCGACCCCGACTTGTCGGGCGGGGGGTCGAAGGGAGAGCGTAAAGAGGGAATAGTCAACAGTTAATTACAGGAACATAACCAACAGTATAAAATTAAGGAATTTATTCAAGTTCGTCTCGAACAAGGACAAGAATAGCTGCCTGAGGAACAATTAAGTATTTTTTTTGCTCAAATTTTATCTCAACAGAAGCCTTTTTCAGAAACAAGGCATAATCCCCTATTTCTGCTTGTGAAGGGATATATTTCACATTACCTGCTTCATTTTTCCACGGTTCCTCCCCGATGTTTGTCGGTTCAGACATGGGGATACCGGGACCGACTTCTACGACTGTTCCGCTCCAGACATCTTCTTTCTCTCGGACAGTAGGAGGAAGGTAAAGTCCTGCCGGAGATTTTTCACTTTGCTCATCTGGGCGGATTAATACGCGATCGCCCACTACAATAATATGTTTATTCCCAATTATCATTGTTATTATGTTTAATTATTCATCAACTCTGCCAGATGTGGGGAAAGTCAACGAGTAAATCAGATTATATAAAAGTAATAAATTCTTTCGTATGAAGTAATAGATTTGTTAACCAATTGAGAAATAGTAGTATTGTCCTTTACAGAACTTTTCCGTGATCTTTTTTCTCAGTACATTCTATTTGTTAGTAACCCATTTTATGAGGCGAGTTTCACACATCGAAAAATGATTTTCCAACCGATAACTCTGTATTAATTTCGGTCGTATATAACCGTGTACCGTCGAATCCTAAATCTTGCAAAACCTTACTGGCATTTGATATCACTATCGCTGGTTGCGTCAATTATATATGTAATCTTTAACAGTCTGTCCATTTGGGTAACAGCGTCCCTTATTAACAATATCCTGACGGATTTTGATACATTGACAGAGAACCAAACCAAATTGGAAACAAGTACTGATTTAACGGTGAACCAAACCCTTAAACTTTGGACCAATAAATTCATTCTTAAAGATACACCCATCGATACCTTGTTAGCATTGTGTATATCCATCCTATCCATATTCTTTTTAAAGAATGTCTTTCTCTACATTAAAAACATGTTAATGAGTGTGGTGCAATTTCGAATTATTCGAGATTTACGTAATAAATTATTTGACCACCTTACTTCTCTCTCCATGTCCTTTTTTGATAAAACTAAATCCGGTGAATTAACCTCAATTATTTTGAATGATGTCCAGATTATCAGACGATCATTATCAGTAAGTTTCCATAAACTGATTGTAGAACCTATTAACATTCTCGTGTTTTCTAGTCTATTATTTTTTATCAACTGGAAACTTTCCTTAGCTGCTATGCTCCTGATACCTATTGCTGGATTGTTTATTGCAATAGTTGGGAAAAGTATCCGTAGGCGAGCCTTCAGATCTTCCAAGCAAATTTCCGGTATCGTCTCAATTCTACAGGAAAAATTGAGTTCTATTAGAATCATAAAAGCATTTGTTATGGAAAGATCCGAGAGAAGACAATTCAAAGGAGAGACGTTAAAGCATTACCGATTGCTAAGAAGACAGCACAGTTTGCACTATTTTTCAAGCCCTGTGACGGAATTCATTGGGATATCCATGGGAGTATTGTTACTCTGGATAGGGGGGAGGGAGGTTTTATTATATCAAACTATGGATCCTGAGGACTTCATCCGGTTTATATTTTTATTATTTTCTATTCTCAGGCCGATTAAGAGCCTAAACACCGTTAATAATGATATACAGACGGCTCTCGCCTCCGGTGAACGTGTATTTTCATTACTGGACACACCCCGTACTATCACGGATTCTGAGGACGCAAAAGAGGTATTTGAGTTCCAGGAGGCTATTCAATTTAAAAATGTTTCTTTCTCGTATGATGGGAAGGGGGGCGATGTTTTATCTAACATTTCCTTCACTATAGAAAGAGGAAAAGTGGTGGCAGTTGTCGGGGAAAGTGGCGCTGGGAAATCAACATTAGCCGACTTAATTCCACGATTTTATGATGTGAAAAAGGGAGCGGTTATTTTAGATGGAACGAATATTAAGAAAATTCAAATCCATTCCTTGAGACAGTTGATGGGGATCGTTCCACAGGAGACCATTCTTTTTAATGATACCATTTTAGACAATATTGCATATGGGAAGACAGGCGCCCAGATCAAGGAGGTTCAAGAAGCGGCTGAGGCGGCAAATGCCCTTGACTTTATTGAGTCACAACCAGCAGGATTTGATACTGTCATCGGTGACCGTGGTATTCAGTTGTCAGGTGGTCAACGGCAACGAATTGCCATAGCAAGGGCAATATTGAAAAATCCCCCTATTTTGATACTGGATGAAGCTACTTCATCACTGGATGCAAAAGCGGAAAAAAAAGTACATGATGCCATCGATCGATTGATGAAACACAGGACGGTATTTGTTATAGCCCATCGGCTGTCTACAATTGTTAATGCCGATAAGATTATCGTATTGAAGGATGGTGAAATCGCAGAGGTGGGTACACATGAAGAATTGATAAGTAGAAATGGAGAATATAAACATTTATATGATGTTCAATTTGAGTATAATACGATTTCCCACTAATTCCACTGGTACCTTATGAAAAACGATTTTACCACCAAACCTCGGATTCTGGTCTGCTATGGGACTCGACCTGAAGTAATCAAATTGTCTTCAACTTTTCGTGAACTGTCCCGTGAAAATATTCCTTTTAAAAGTGTGTTTACCGGGCAACATAATGAGTTGTATCAGGATGTAGCAAACTTGATTCCCAAACCTGATTATAACCTGAGTATCATGAAAAAAGGTCAATCGCCAACGGATATCCTGGCTCGTACCGTAAACTTATTTACGCCGGTGTTGCGGAGGGAAAATCCTGATCTGGTTATTGTACAAGGGGACACATCAACAGTTGCAGCGATTGCGTTAGTGGCGTTTTATGAGAAGGTACGCGTGGGGCATATTGAAGCAGGTTTGAGAACATACAATCCCCAATCTCCTTTTCCGGAAGAGATCAACCGGCAGATCATTACCAGAGTGGCTAATATTCATTGGGCTCCAACCGACAAGGCAGTCGAAAACCTAAAGGCTGAGGGGGTTAAAAATGTGTTCTTAACGGGGAATACCATAGTAGATGCTTGTATGAAATTTGACTTTCCAATTAAATATGGAAATAAGGTTTTGATTACACTTCACCGCAGGGAGAGTTTTGGGGAAAAGATGGCTGCTATGTACGAACAAATTGAGAGGTTGGCTATCACTCATCCTGAACTTAAATTCATTTTTCCCATGCACCCGAACCCGAAGGTTCAGCATCATTCAGATTTATTGAAGAATGTGGTTGTTACATCACCTATGAAATATAAAGATTTTCTCAAACTGCTAAGTGAAGTTAAATTTGTGATCACCGATTCAGGAGGAATTCAGGAAGAGTGTGCAACATTTCATAAAAAAGTGTTAGTCTGTAGAGATACAACGGAACGACCGGAAGGAGTGGATGCCGGATTTGCCAAATTAGTTGGAACTGAGATAGAAAGGAACTTTGGATGGGTAAATGACAATCCCGAATGGTCCGGTGAAAATCCATTTGGGGATGGTAACTCGTCCCGGCGCATTGTTGACTCGATTCTTGACGGTTTCTATGGATGATCTTCAAATGATAGCGCTAAAAGAGATTCGAACCTTCTAGGGGAACTGGTATGGCTGGAGTGGGAATCGGACCGTCCCCGTTGTTACCCATCGCTTGTCAACCATTGTCAACACGGACAGATCATCGTGCTTGAGGAGGGGAGAATCGTCGAGGAGGGAAGCCACCGGGAATTGGTCGAGAAACATGGTGAATATCAGCATAATGACATAGCTCCAGAGGTCATTGCTAGTATACAAGTGCTGGATTCACTGAAGTCAACAAGATTTCATTTGTAAAATAGATTCAAAGAACCTCGTCTAAGGAATAGGCTGATGGCAGTGAATAAGTCGGCTGGTACACTCGACCAAATTCTGAAATATGAACGAACCAGATATAGGGGTCTGGATCAGAGAATAGTTCACTACCGAGAATCACGTATTGTATGGAGCTTTTGCAAAATTGTATCCAGCGGAAACGACCATGTGCTGGATGTTCCCTCAGATTATGGCAGATTCACACCTCTACTATTGAGTAAGGGATTCGATGTCACCGTGGCTGATATTAATGTGAATATGTTGTTAAGAGTCAAGCAGCGTGTCAATGGGATACTAGATTGCGCTTGTGCTAATATATCGAAGCTCCCATTTAAGGATAATGTATTTCAAGGTCTGCTATGCATGCGATTGTTTAAGCATATTCACTCACCTGAGGAGCGTATGGCATCCTTCGTAGAAATTGCGAGAGTCGTTTCTAACTGGGCTATTGTGTCACTTTATACATCATCTCCAGTTCACAAACTTGTGCGAAAGTTTCGGGATTTCAAGACAATTACAATGGATCGTTGCGAGGCAATTGAAGGAGAGTTATTACGGTCAGGTTTCAGGATCCTTAAAACAAAACCAATTCTATGCGGAATTAATGCCCAGACAATCTTCCTGCTTGAGCTTGGAACTACCCCTTCAAGAGAATTTCATAGCAATTCAAAGGCAAGACTACCTGTATAGTCTATTTCTTATGCTCTTAAGCTCTTTGTGAAAGAACCTTTTGCGCATTGATGTCTTCAGCAGAATCTTGTCGCTTTTGTAGCGCTCTCCCGAATAGGCGCGTAGGAAAAC
Organism: Fidelibacterota bacterium; assembly: GCA_004124475.1. GTDB lineage: Bacteria > Fidelibacterota > Marinisomatia > Marinisomatales > SCKK01 > SCKK01. The sequence goes on along the minus strand of SCKK01000025.1, from coordinate 15,242 downwards.
CTCAAGAAAACAGAAATGATCATCTGTCAGCGTGTTGCAAGTACAGAGATTCATTCGGGCAATGTCATTCATCCGTCTTGAACGAGGCAATACAAGCCAGCGTTTAGCCCTATTTTGATCGATGAGGAATATCTTTTCTGGTCTGTAATCCTGAACCAGAAAATTCGACAGATTTAGATCGTTATATGTCATTTTCGTATTATGTATTCGTTGTACAATACTGGCGAGCAGTTCTACCAGGTGGACCTTTGTCCCAAGATCCAGGTTGTCATGCTGAACTATTTCCCGAGCATTATTGTGATGATGAATAGCCTCGCAAATGAAAAAATTTTCTTTGATGATGCCAAACTGGCGTTGCGTATAGACAGAAATTGGACGTGGGGTTTGTATCTTATTCCTGAGTAACCAGTGAGCATTGTCCCATGAGTTTGTGGCTCGGGAGTGCATGAACGGGCTGAGCATTTTAGATGGTGTGTTTCGCCAACCGAAAAGTTTAACCACCATATTACGCTTCAACTCAAAGATCTCACCGGATATCTCGACAACCAGATTTACCCCATCTTTGAGCACAGACTCAGCATGTTTGCGGAGCCAGTCTCTATCCTTTAAAATGGATATATGAGATTTTAGTGAGTACAAACCTTGATAATGACTATTCTTCAACATTACATTCAAGCGTAAATTAAAAGGTTTTTTCATTCAGACCATGGATGAATCAAAATTCTTTTCAAACTTAATAGGTGATCGGTATGAAGCTGAAATTCCCTTCACAAACAGGATGTTTATGCTACAAGAATAGCTCAATTTAGGTTAAGGTAATATAAAGATGACCTATCAGCCAACACAAATTCGTTAGGAAATCTCGAACATTGGTCAAACCTATCACTTTCTTTTCCCTACTCTTGTAGGGCATAATAAAATGCACTATGGGCTGGTGAGCGAAATTCGGGTTTTATTGTTTGTGCGAAAGAGTAAAGCAAAATCATGTTTGTGAGGATCTCGGTACGGAAAATATGCAAACAACACGGCTCACGGTACTCACATAATGAAGTCTAGTTGATCAAGAGCATATGATAATAAGTGGATTCTCTTTTGTGAGAAATGGCGCAAAGCTGTACTATCCGGTGGTTCAAGCAATCAAATCGATCTTGCCCATCTGCGATGAAGTTTTCGTAGCTATTGGAAGAGGGGATTTTGATGATACTACAAGAGAAGACATCATGGCAATGGGCGATCCGAAAATCATTGTCATCGATACAGAGTGGGAGGAACAATATTTTCAACGGGGTATTATTAACGCGCTTCAGACTGATATTGCTCTTTATGCGTGCCGCGGAGACTGGTGTTTCTATATTCAAGCTGACGAAGTGGTGCATGAAAAATATTTACCAGTTATCAGGAACCGTTGCCAAGAGTTGATAGATGATCCAGAAGTGGAAGGCCTACTCTTTCGATATAAGCATTTCTGGGGTGACTACTGGCACTACCATACGGGACATGGCTGGTACCCCCATGAAATTCGAATAATACGAAATCTGCCACAAATCCACTCTTGGGAGAGTGCGCAATCCTTTCGATACTTTGAAAAGTACAACCACCCTCGTCAAAGGAAAGACTCTCGTAAGCTTAGAGTAGCGAAGGTTGATGCAGAGATTTATCATTATGGGTGGGTGAGACCACCCCATCTCATGCAAAAGAAAAACAAGGCATTTAAGACAATCCACTGGGGTCAACAGCATGCAGATGAGTTTTATGACACATCGCCAAGAGAGTTCGATTATGGACCATTAGACAAAGTAGACAGTTTTTCAGAAGCTCATCCTGCGGTAATGAAAAGTAGAATAGCAGAATTTAACTGGGAGGATAAGCTGGAGTATTCGGGGAAACCTAATCTTTTTCGAAAGAAGCACAAACATGAAAAAGCAAAATACCGCTTTCTCTCACTGGTCGAGAGTTGGTTCAATATTCAGAATCCCCCCTGGGCATTTAAGAACTATGTGCTTCTGGAACACAAATAGAACTTGGTCACATACCTAGGCAAGCATTGTTAATACCTTAATAATATCTCATAGAATTGATCAAATTGAGATTTCTTCTTATTACTAACGATTTCTACCCAAACAACCTAGGGGGTATGACAAACCACTACACTGGTCTTGCAAGGGGATTTCCACTACAATCAATGTGTGTGCTGACAGTGAAAGTTCCCAACAACATGGTAGATAGCACCTTCGATTTTCCTGTATATCGTTCAAGAGTCACAGAAGAGGAAGTTCGGCGCTTTCCAAACAATTGGACGTGGTATAAACAAGCTTTGCAGATAATTAATCGGGAAAAAATCGACGTTATCCTTTGTGGAAATTTTCGACCTTTTTCCTACGTGGCATATTGGATACACCACAAAACCAACCTACCGTATTTTATCTTTTTTCATGGAGATGATCTGCTCAAAGTTTGCTTCAAGATCAGACAAAACCGATTAAAGAAACGGTTCTATAGTCGGATAATTGATCAGGCGAGTGGATTCATAGCCAACAGCCAGTTTACTGCCAAACTAATCTCCACCGAGCTTGGAGTTGAGCGCAAGCCAATTGTTATCTGTAACCCTGGAGTTCGCAATGAATATCTGAATTTGCCGCTGTATCCGCCATTCAAAAGCAGAGGATGCCACTTGCTCTCAGTTGGTCGGTTGGCTCCGAGAAAAAATGTAGACAAAGTAATAGAAGCCCTTCCTTTGCTTGTTGATAAAATCAAGCCCCTCCATTACACAGTTGTGGGTAGAAAGGATCCTTCTGCTCCGTACGCTCTTTCCGAATATAAAGCTATTGCTCGAAAATTAGGCGTAGAGGATATCGTAAGTTTTATAGGTTTTTTTTCAGACCAAGAGATGCAGCGTTTATATCAACAATGTGACCTTTTTGTTATGGTGTCGCTAATGATACCGGAAGTTACCAGTGTTGAAGGGTTTGGCATCGTATTTCTGGAAGCCAACGCTTTTGGAAAGCCAGTTATCGGATCAAGAAGTGGGGGTATTCCAGATGCGATCATTCCTGAGCAAACAGGACTCATTGTCGAAGATCCATCCAGTGTTGACGAAATTGCAGATAAAATTCTGCATTTGTACAATAATCAAAATATGGCTGAAGCAATGGGGAGGGTGGGCCACTACCGTGTAAACTCGAAGTTCCGATACGATCGGATTGCTCCACAACTAGTTCATGATATCCATAGTGTGTTAAGAGTGTGAAGATTCTATTAGTCGGACGCGGACGAAAAAAGACGCGGACGGAATACTTCGTTAAAGTAGCCCTGAAAGAGAATGACCACCAGGTTTATGTCTTCGACGATGTTAAACTATCGCAGCTTCTGGGAAGATCCGCTGTTCAAGTCTTGTTAAAATCAATGATCGCGTTCCTTCAACCAGACCTGGTGTATTTCGCAAAAGCATCAAAACTATCGGTAAGTTCTATTCGTAGAATATCCGCCAAGGTATTAACGGTCATGTGGTATTTTGACATTAGAAAATCTCTAGATCCGATGGTGTTGGAGCGGGCTAAACAGGTCGGACTATTTGTGACTGTGTCATCAGAGCTATCAAAGCGTTTTGAAGCGGCGGGCGTGAAAAATGTCTGGCATCTCCCGCAAGCATTTACGCAACATATTTTACAGATGAAACCACGAGAAAATATTAAACCAACAGATGTTGCATTTATTGGGAATAATCGAGGTGCAGAGGCACGCATCCGGTTGTTAAAGAAGATTGGTACGCAATTTCAGTTAACTGTTTGGGGATCAGGCTGGGCAGGATTTCAGGATAGTTTTATCGTTCCAGATAAAAAGGTTTTCAACAAAGATTATGTGAGTATCTGTCAAAACTCCAGGATTGTTCTAGCAACTCCAACTGAGGAATCCTATTCAAGCGTTAGACACTATTTCTCAAACCGAGTTTGGCTGACATTGGGAAGTGGAGGATTCTTGTTACACAAATACCATGAAGGTATGGATGACTATTTTAAAGACCAGAAACATCTAGTGTTTTTCCAAGATGATAATGATTGTCTGGAGAAAATTCAGTACTATCTGTCTCACGAAGAAGAACGAAAAAACATTGCCTATAGCGGGCAGAGATATGTGCTGGAACATCACACCTATAGGGTACGTATTGAAGCTCTCATGCAATATGTTTCTCGCAATCTCCGGGTTTAGATTAATCAGTTGTTCAGCAATAATCTGGAAAATAGAACAACATATCAATGAATTTTCAGTTTCAGTCGCTTTTTATTGGCTTCAGGTATCGATTGTTACCGTTGAAATTTAGGACTGTTAGTTTAATACAATGATGATGTTGGAAATGCGTTATTATATTTGTTTCTATCCAGGCATAGTTTTGTAGTACTTTTTGTAATCGATTGATCAAAAAGTGAGGGTCAATAATTGAGGATTTTACATATTGACACAGGGCTAGAATGGCGTGGAGGCCAACAACAGGTTGCTTTTCTACTTAGTGGGTTACATTGTACCGGTTATGGAACCGCTCTGGTCTGCAAGCCTGATTCGCAACTCTTTAACCATGTGCGATCACGAGGAATACCATCCTATACGCTGCCGCTCATTGGTCAATACGATCTCCATTCTGTATCCAAGATTGCACGGCTCTGCAGACATGGGACATTTGATATCGTTCATGCTCATACCTCCCATGCTCACGGACTAGGATTATGGGTAAAACTGTTGTTTCCCAAGGTGAAACTGGTGGTGACTCGTCGCGTCAATTTTCCCATTTCAACCAACTGGCTAAATTTGTATAAATATAGAAAAGCTGACACAATTATCTGTATTTCTAGTGCCATAAGACGGACTCTTCGGCATGCTGGTCTGCCTCCCCAAAACCTGCCAGTTGTATATTCTGGGGTTGATCCATCCCGCTTTATGGATATTCATCGGAATGATCTTTCTCGGCATTATAATATTGCGCCGTATCAGTTTGTTGTGGGCACTATTGCCAGCTTTAGAGTTGAGAAGGATTATGGAACGTTTGTACGTGCAGCAGAGATCGTACTGGCTCAGCGATCTGATGTTACGTTCATAGGGTTAGGAGATGGTCCTGAAAGACGTCAAATGATCAAGCATGCTAGAAAAATGAATCTTGAAGGAAAGATACATTTCCCGGGATTTCAGAAAGAGTTGGGCCCATTCTTAAGTCGTTTTGATCTCTATGTTGCCTCATCACGTCATGAAGGTCTCGGTACCTCCATTTTGGATGCCATGAGTCTCGGGATTCCTGTTGTGGCCAGTAACACGGGGGGAATTCCTGAAATTGTAAACCCCGGTGAAAGCGGCATGCTATTTCCGCCTGGGAATGCTGAACAGCTCGCTAAGGCGATACTTTACCTAATGGGTGACGATCAGTTGAGGCAAGAGATAGGTAAAAATGCGAGGCAAGTTGCTGCAAAACTGAATGTGAATCGGATGGTAGAAGGCAATATCTATGTATATCATTCTTTGCTAAAGTAAAATACTATATGCCTTTTCTGCAATCTGTTCAGCGGTCAAGCTATATAAGCAGAGTAGGGGTTCATGTTTATTGATACAGTAGTTTTTCTTGCATGGACTACAATAGACTGCAGAAGCCAGGTTTTCTGAGTGTGGGCTACGGAGTCCAGTTTGAGTCCAGTCGCCTGCACCGAAAATACCAATAGTTGGGACGCCCACACCGTCTGCAATGTGCATTGGGCCGGAGTCATTGGAGATAAACAGATTACACTGGGATATGCAAGATATTGATTCTTTGAGCGTAAGCTTTCCAGTAAGATTAATAATATTTGCGTCTAATCCATCTGTCAGTTCCTTAGAGTTCAGCAGATTATCTGAACTACCAAAGATCAAAAATTGAAGTAAGGGATCTCTCAGCCTGCGTATTAACTCTCTCCAATAAGGGATGGGCCACCTTCTCGAAGGGGCAATTGAGTACGGGTTTACTCCTATGTGAATTAGATCTATATCCCATCCTTCCGGAAGACTATTCTTTTGCACTTTTTTAACCGAAAGCTGGGGCGAAACGCCATAAGAAATTCTTGTTGCATATGGCTCAAGTAGTTTAAGGTATTTGTCTGTTCGGTGCATTTTCTCAACGACGCCCAGGTCCAGGCGCTCAGTGAGCATCCAAGCGCGGAGCTGTCCTTTGTACCCAATCCGTAGTTTTATTTTTGATTGAAAGAGGATCCAAGCAGAAGAGAAAGAATCTGGTAATATGAACCCCATATCATATTGTTTTTCTCGCAGCTCATTAATCAAGGTATTCTGGGAGTAGAGGTTTCCTTTCTGATTTCTTGAAAGAGAGATAATGTCGTCAATCACATCTAGGTAACTGTAAACAGGAGCGACCCAATCTCTTGCAAGAACTGTCAGGTGTGCCCTTGGAAATGTTCGACGAGTTTGTTGAATCATGGGAACCGCCATCACGGCGTCTCCAATCCAATTCGGTGCGCGAATGATAATGCGGTTACTCATATGTTGACCAGATGATCGAGAATATAATAAATAATCCAGTTAGATTACACAGCTAAAGAAGGTCAACTATTTCCATTGGGTTTGGTAGAATAAAAAGCCGGGTGTCCCTTACGAAAGTTATATTTCGTGATAGAAAAACAGGAGGACCCTGGCATGAAATACATGAGTTTGGACCTTGATAGTAGATTCATTGAGTGTACAGTTGTCAATGTGCAAGGTTATTTGATTCACCGATCCTCATTCCCCATGTCACTAGAAAAAATAGTGGAAGTAATTGAGAAAGTAAGGAATCCCTTAGCGGTGGTATTCTAGGAAGGCGAGCTAGCCAGTTGGTTGTATCGCAACCTGATGTATTATGTAGATCAGGTCGTGGTGGCTGATCGATGGCACAACCGATTGATATACGGAGCTGATCAAAAGTATGATTTGTTGGATGCCTCCAAGCTAGTTCATCTCCTTCGGGGTCAATTTATTCACCCTGTTCATCACACCCATGATCCTGAGCGAGAAGAGTTCAAAAACCTGGTCCTTACTTACCACGATGTGACCAAGCAGTTGACACGATTCAAGAATAAGCTCAAGGCTTAACACCGGAAACAGGGGGTCATACCGAAGGGGCAGATGATTTATCGAAAATATAAAGGGGGTAGATGAGGTCGTACCTCAAGAGGTTTTAGATTATGTTCCGAATCTACGAAAAATAAAACCAGATTATGTGGTCCACGGTGACGATTGGAGGACAGGCGTACAGAAAGAGATACGCCGAAAAGTTATTGATGCGCTGAATGAGTGGGGCGGAAAATTGGTCGAGCCGAATTATACAGAAGGTATCTCATCTACACAGTTAATTAATGAATTAACCGAGAGAGGCGTAACACCAAACGAAAGGTTGAAAGTCTTAAGAAGGCTAATCGATGTGAAACCAATAGTGAGGATTTTGGAAGCCCACAATGGGATTACGGGGCTGATCGTGGAAAAAACCAAAATTGATAAAAATGGTGCAACGAGAGAGTTTGATGGGATTTGGTTGAGCAGTTTAACCGTTTCCACATCGAAAGGTAAACCTGATACAGAGGTAGTAGATTTTTCAACCCGGTTTCAAACCATCGATGAGATTTTGGAAGTAACCACCAAACCTATCATCGTGGATGGCGATACGGGTGGGGAAATTGATCACTTCCGGTTTAGAGTCAGAACGTTAGAACGGATGGGTGTTTCTGCGATCATCATCGAGGATAAAATTGGGAGCAAACGAAACTCTTTATTTGGGACAGAAGTCATGCAGGAGCAGGATACCATAGAACACTTTTGCAGGAAGATTCAGGAAGGGAAAAAATCTTTAATTACAGATGACTTTATGATTATTGCCCGGATTGAGAGTTTAATACTAAAAAATGGGATGGAGGATGCACTGACAAGAGCAAAGGCCTATATCAATGCAGGCGCTGATGGCATCATGATTCACAGCAAGGAAAAAGATGGCGCTGAAATTACCGAATTTTGTGAAAAGTATGGAGCTCTTGAAAACAAAGTTTCCCTGGTTGTTGTACCCTCCACATTCTCCCATATAACGGAAGACCAGTTTAAACAGATGGGTGTGAACATTGTGATCTATGGGAATCACCAGCTCCGGAGCGCCTACCCATCAATGGTAAAAACAGCAGAATCAATACTGGAACATAATCGCTGTAAAGAGGCATCGGAACAGTATTGCATGCCTATCAAGGATATTCTTACCCTGATTCCTGAAGAGTACTAATGGGTATTTCACCGGTAGACTTTTACTCCTGTCTTGCGGATCACAATGTAATTTTTTTCACAGGTGTTCCCGATTCACTTTTGAAAGAGTTCTGTTTATGTGTGGATGACAAAGTTCCTAATGAAAGGCATGTCATTACCGCCAATGAAGGGAATGCGGTAGCCATGGCTGCAGGTTATCACCTGGGGACGGGCAAATTGCCCTTAGTGTATATGCAGAACTCCGGATTAGGCAATGCTGTTAATCCATTATTATCCCTCTGTGATCCGGATGTCTACTCAATACCCATGTTAATCATGATCGGCTGGAGAGGGGAGCCGGGTTTCTCCGATGAGCCTCAACATGTGAAACAAGGCAAGATTCAGCTTGAGCTTCTTGAAACCATGGATATTCCTTATGTGGTTATTTCTAAAGATGAGAAAAATATCAAACAGAAAATAACCACAGGCATCGAGCAGACAATAAAGGAGAATCGACCATTTGTTTTCCTGGTAAAAAGAGGAACATTTGAAAAATACAGAATACCAGAATCAATCATTGACAATAGTCTGATGACAAGAGAAGAATCGCTAGAAACAATTCTAAGTCAGTTGCCTGATGATTGTATAATCGTTTCTACTACAGGATTGACTTCCAGGGAGATTTTCGAAATCAGGGGAAAAAATAGAGAACCTCATTTTCGGGATTTTCTTACCGTGGGATCCATGGGTCATTGTTCCTCCATTGCTCATGGCATTTCCATTGCCCAACCGAATCGGCAGGTCATTTGTATCGATGGCGATGGATCCCTCATCATGCACATGGGTAGCCTCTCAACGGTTGGGAAACTGAAACCTCCGAACTTCTTTCACGTTCTGATCAACAATTTCGTCCACGAATCTGTGGGGGGGCAGGGAACCTCGGCCAAGTTCATTGATATGGTCAACCTCGTAAAGTCAAACGGCTACAGAAGTGTTTTTTCTGTAGAAGATGGCTCACAGTTGAAAAGCCAACTTGAAGATTTCTTAAAAAGCAACGGTCCGTGTTTTCTGGAGATCAAGGTAAGGCCAGGTTTCCGGGATGATCTGGGCAGACCCACAATCAAACCAGTTGACAATAAGATAGCATTTATGGAATTCTTGAAGGAATAGAAATTCTTCCCTCAGTTCCGCCTCCGGATAGACCTATGTATCATAACCCTGTGAAAGTAGTCGAGACTGACAGTTGGCAAGAGAAGTGCAAGGAAGTTCAAGAGAGCCTCGGAATTCATGAACCGCTTATTGTTACATCACCCGGTAATCTGAGACGACAGAAACTTCCAACTGTTTTCAATCCCAATTCAATATTCAGCAACATTGTACCGAATCCCACATTTGAGAGTTGCCAAGACGCAATCGACTTTAGCAAAAGGGTGGTATTCGATGGTCTGATTGCTATAGGTGGCGGATCAGTCATGGACACCGCCAAAACTATCTTGGCTGCCTCGGGAACAGGGAAAGACACGATCGAATACGTGTTATGTTTTACTGATTCATTTCCCAAAAGAGTCCCGTCAATTTTTGTGCCAACTACTCATGGTACTGGCAGTGAAGTAACCATGTGGGGGACGATTTGGAATATAAAAGAGAAGAAAAAGTATTCGTTATCACATACTAATTTATATCCTGATGTAGCCATACTGGATGGATCCCTAACGTTAAGTTTACCTCTTGATATTTCTATATCAACCCTCTTAGACGCTTTAAGTCACAGTTTTGAAGCAATTTGGAACAAGAATAGAAATCCCAAATCCACCGACTTTGCGATTCAGGCTATTTGTTTAATATTAGAAAATGTTGAAAAACTCAAACATGATTTTAAAAACAGAGAGGTAAGATCGAAATTATTAAAAGCTGCGAATATCGCTGGTTTAGCTTTTTCTAATACGAAAACAGCAGCGGCTCATTCCATCAGTTACCCTCTTACGATTAACTTTGAGGTTCCCCACGGAATTGCCTCATCTTTAGCAATATTACCGCTCCTCGAGATCAATCATAGTGAGATTGAAGGGGAATTAGGTCAGCTCTTAAAACAACTGAATATGAAGGGACTTCCTGAATTGAGAAGTCGTATTAAAGAGATTCCGTCAAATGCGATTAAATATACGCTGCAAGATTGGGGAGTTCAGAAAAATCAATTGGAAGAATTGGTAACACAGTCATTTACTAAGGGTCGAATGGATAATAATATTGTCGAGTTGACTGAGGAACATGTATGGTGGATTCTGAATGAAATCTATTCCTGAGTGATGCACTTTACTGCTCTAAATTACCTCTTGTTTATTACCAAACCTTACTCCTTAGCAATTCTAAAACCATTTCAGAAGGCAGTAGAGAGACGTGGAGCAGGCGATGTATGTTGGTTCATGGCAAGTACAACCAAGGATTATCTACCTCCAGGAAAACAATTACGTTCCACAGAAGAAGTTTTAGAGTTTAATCCGGACGCGGTGATTGTCCCGGTGAACGTAGTGCCCGATTTCTGGCCAGGCTTGAAGGTTCAGATTTTTCACGGTTTAGATGAGGAGACGAAAGGATTTTACCGAATTACCGGTTTCTTTGATCTCTATTGTACACCTGGCCCGGTTACAACACAGCGCTTTACCTCGCTTGCGAAACGGTATAAAACGTTTCTGGTCTCCCAAACAGGTTGGCCAAAGTTGGATCCATTAGCTATAAAGGTGGATTATTGGGCGCTAAAAAAGAAGTTAGGATTAAACCCTGGGAAACCGGTTATTCTCTATGCTCCTACCTTCCCACCCAAATATACATCCGCCACAGCTCTCCTACCCGCCATCAGAACACTTAATAATGGTAGCTACCAATGGCTAATTAAATTTCATAGCCTTATGGACAGAGATATTCAGAATTCTTATCGAGAGCTAATAGGAGATAACTTCCAGGTGGTTGATAGCCAGAATATTCTTTCGTATATGCGGGTAGCGGACCTGCTTGTAACTGATACTTCATCTGTTGCGTATGAATTCCTGTTGCTTGATAGACCAATAATTACGTACAATGCAATTGCCAGAATTGATAAAGGGATTAATATCACTTCACCTGCTGAGTTGGGTAGTGCCATAGAAAGGTCTTTGGCAGACCCGGTAGAATATTCCTCAATTCGCCAATATTATTTGAGTGAAATGCACCCTTATCAGGATGGTGAATCATCTATTCGCATCATTGATTGTATCGAAAAAGTTTTGAAAACTGGTGAATATAAAAACCTCAAACATAAGCCGGGAAATTGGGTTCGAAAGTGGCAAATCAGAAAAATAATCCAATGAAGATATTTTAGTGTCTATGAATTTGAAAGATAAGTAACCATTCATGCAGCTAGAGAATGAATGTGAAACGTAAAACGTGATGTGCCTGCTCCGTAGTCCCGAAACTTCGGGAGAGCATATCGGGGTGGAACATATGCTCTTGTCTTTCACTTGTTGTCTATCGTATTTTTGCTTTTTAATCAATTTTTAATACTGTATTCTTTGGGTACATGTTGAAGAAAAAAACAAAAATATTATTCAAAATGTTTTATCTCTATCATAAGGCAGCCTATGACCCCCTTATTGACCAGTTTCAAAATGATCCCCAATATGATGTGGCATTATCACTTACTCACGAGGTAAATCGTACTTTTGGGGTATTTGCAAAGGACCGATCGAGAAGTTATTTGGAACAGTTTGAGAAAGAGGGCTATCGAGTATCAGATGAAAAAGAGCAGTTTGATATTGTGGTGGTTCCCGACACAGTTAATGAAAATCTTTATGGAAAGACATTGTTATGCCTTTTGTGGCATGGCATTACTTTTACTAAATCAGTTATCTACAGACGATTGAAGAATCACCGTCCTCATAAATACATGGTTTTTGTAGAAGGTGATTATTCTGAGAAGAAATTCAAAGAATCAGGTTGTCTGTATAATTCAGAAATTTACAAAGTGGGCTATCCCAAAATGGATCCCTATTTCTGGGATAATCATTTTGACCGGGAGTTAATTCTTACTTCTCTTGGATTAGATACTACGAAGCTCACGGTCTTATTTGCCCCAACTTATAAACCTACTTGTGTTTATGATGTAAAAGACGCGATTTTTAAAGCCACAAAAGATTTCAACTTGATCATTAAATTACATCATTATTCTTGGATAGGAAGGTTCGCTCGTCACAGTCAGCATAAGATATTTGAACAGCGGCTTCCTCAATATCCTCACGATGTAATTATACCAAAAGATCAGTACAACATCCTTCCATTAATGTATGCTGCAGATACCCTTGTGTCTGAGGCTTCCGGTGCAGTGACAGAGTTTTTAGCGACCGGGAAAATTGGTGTTATTTACAATTTAGATCATGAATTTTTAAAACATACAGATGGCGAGTTTCTTCTTACAAATGATAATCGGAAATTTCTGAAGAATTCTTTTGTCCATGTCAGCAATCCTGATGAATTAAGAGTAGGGATTGAAAAAGCCCTGAACTCAACGAAGGAGATGTTTCAAGCAGCAAAAAGGGAACGGGACACCTATTTTTTTAAGCTGGACGGCAAAGCATCAGAACGTACAAAGGCAGAAATAGAGCGGCTTTATAACGAGGGTACTCACTTCAATTCAGTGGAATAACGAATATTTTTCTTCTGGGCTATACTGGCTCTCAGTCGAAAGCAGTTCCCCTATAGCTTAAACTGAAAATTGAGCTTTATCAATGATTCAGATGCTGTATTATTGGGTTCATATAATGTATACCTGAAGTTTGGAGATATAGAAACAGACGGATTGGGTTCGTAATTGAAACCCACGATAAAATAACTTTTTTTGTCATTTTTTTCATCAGTTGAGGGATCAAAAATATCTCCTCTAATGAAGACACTTGTTGATTGATTTGTGAAAATATTTCCATAAAAAGAGACAAATGTTTGAGTACGATTTATACCATTATCGTTCAATTTAGTAAATTCTAATCCAATTCTTAATTGATCGGTTGCTATCCCACCAAACAAAGAAAAACGGTTTTTTAAAGCAACTTTTATGTTATAATCATAAGGTTCATGAGAAAACATTATCCCTCCATTCCATCCGGGATTTATATTTAGTTTTTGTTCACCATAGGAGAGCAGAAATGAGGTTCTTTTATGAGAATCATTTTCACTCTTCTTATAACCACCGCCGTTGTAAATAGCTACATGTACCAGCCATTCGGATAAAATTTGTTTTTTAAAACTAATACCTACGTCAGATGTCGGGTCAAATCCTATTCTATCGGTTGGGTATTTTTCGATAAACCGTAATCCCCATGTAGGAATAATTGGACCGAAATAGTTGGTCGGTTGCATTCCAAGTAAAAATGATCCGAAGGAGGTATTCCAATCCAGATAGCCATATTTAAGAAAAAATGTTTGGCGTTGATCACCAGTAGTTCTACTTGCGTCTATGGTTACTCGGGTGTGAAAATTATCGAAAAATGTTTTTCTGAAATTGAGATATGATCGAGTGATATTAAAAGAGGAGATTTTCGATGATGATTCAGGTGAATAGGTGGCGTCAAAAAAAATGAGGGAAGAGATACTTATATCATTCTCAGCGTCCGGCTGTCCCAAAGTTGGCAACAGAAATATGAGAAATATAAATTTTTTACTAAACATTGCGACGAGATTAATAATCTTTTCATGAAAAAACAATGCGAATAATGGAAGATAATTATCTCCTATATAAAGGAGAGACGTTTTTACCCTTCCCAACTTGAATCTTAAAAAGATCACCGGATTTATTATGCACGGCATCCTGCGGATTGTCGTCAGGACATCTTTGGGAATTCTTATTTTCGTCGAGAAGGGAGTATGTACAACATCTTGCGGAAAACGATGCAGACGTGACTGACTTATGATAGTAAAGTGAAGAAGCTAAATTATTTTGTGTCTGATGAGTATTATATCAGTAAAATAGGGTGTATTTGGGGGGAACTTCTATTATCGAAACAAATTGACAACCCGTAAGGTCATGATTAATTTAACTGAGCGAATTTCTCCTTCTGTGAAGGTAATGAATAAGAAACAAAATGATATTTATAAGACTTAATTATGATGACCTCGCAAAAAGTTTAATTATGATAATTAGCTGATAATATTGTATATGAGTGATATTTTTCTTGGATTATTTCTGTATTATGGTTAACTTAAGTTATTATAATACAGGGAGATACAGAATTTTAAAATGCAGTACATAAAAAGTCGAAATCAGTTAACATTTGATGTTACTCCACCATGGCACGGAGTCTTGTCGGAGAAAAAAGTCAAACGCCTTGAGAACAGCTGGGCAGGTGTGTTTCGCAGCTATATTACACCCAACCTGCCTGTCCAAACGATTGCTGCACACTATTCGGAACGTATGGGACGCCCAACAAAAGAATTAATTACAGTGATGGGCGCTGTAGTTTTGCAGCAGATATTTGATATGACGGATGAGCGCGCGGTAGATGAGGTTGCATTTAATCAGCAATGGCATTATGCCCTGGACAGTTATGATCCTGATGATCAGATGATGGCCGAACGTACGTTGTGGGGTATGCGTCATTTAATGATTGAAACAGGAATCGATCAGGATATATTCAAGCAAGTTACGGATCATTTAGCGGATGCATTTAATGTCGACACCCGTTTTCAGCGTTTGGATTCGGTGCATATCCGGTCGAATATGGCACGGTTGGGGCGTGTGCGTTTGCTGTCACGGGTTATCACACGTTTTCTGAAGAATTTGAAGCGGCATAATGGCGAACAATTTGACTCTTTACCGGATCGGTATCAGCGGCGTTATTTCCCCGCCTGTCCGGCAGGCAGGAAGGAAAAGAGTGAGGGGTATTTCGGGGAGGTGAAACCGTCGGGGTCTCAGATGCGCCTG
This sequence comes from Fidelibacterota bacterium, assembly GCA_004124475.1. Lineage (GTDB taxonomy): Bacteria > Fidelibacterota > Marinisomatia > Marinisomatales > SCKK01 > SCKK01. Next base: position 67 of record SCKK01000025.1, on the reverse strand, counting down.
GTTGAGATTGGGGAGGATCTGTACGGGTTAATCCGGATGTACGCCGGGGATAGCGACATTGAGAAGA
>SCKK01000071.1 GCA_004124475.1 Fidelibacterota bacterium | reverse complement strand
TTTACGACCTTGTTTTAACATCCTAATTGCCTGTTGGCGAAGCATTTCTAAATTCTCCAAAGAAAGCTTTCTTGCATCTATTTTTTCCATGCTTGAATATATACATTTTATAGCTCATATCATACGATTATCCTATGCCGAGTTAATAGCAAGATCGACTAATCGATCTGTGTCGGCTTTCGTGTAATCTCTGAACGTAATCATTGCCTATAACGTATCAGTCGGTTTTTAGAGCAGAGCCTAAAAAATCAATCTTCACCCAATATGGCATCCTTTGCAGCTTCACCCACTTTTTCTTTTAATCCTTCTCCAAAACTTTCAATCTTTTTTAACACGACCTCTTTTCCTTTCTCGATGGTCTCTTTCAAATCCTCAGCGCTGGTGGGTATATCCTGACCTGTCCAGATAAGATAAGCAATATATAAAACCAGTACCGCACCCACAAACAAAGCCAGACGAATGAGTCTTTTCACAAAAGAAAAGATAATCAGGAGCGCCAATACAACCGCTACCGCAAAAATGATCGGATTACCGGTCAATTGATCAAATAGTGATTCCATGTTTTTTAATCCTCATCATGGTTATACGAAATAATTATTTTTTGCCCGGGGAATATCAAGTTCGGGTCATGTATCAAGTCTCTATTCACATTAAAAATTTCTACCCATTTATCTTCATCTCCTAAATATTTCCCAGCCAAGAACCAGAGGGTTTCTCCCTCTTGGACCTCATGAAGTTTTTTCTGCTTTATGGGTTCAGAAACAACTAGTTCAGGTAAAGGATGGCGAATCTTATCCAGATAATCCATGTATTCAAATGTTGGACTGTTCGCTATGTCATGACACCTCACGCAAGTTTCCTCTGTGATAACAGTTGACCGGTTTAAAACAGGTTCTCTCAAATGATCCGTCGATACATAGTGACACTCCGTGCAATTTACATTTTTAAGCCCCGCCGTGATATTATAATTCAGGTAGCCATCATCCCTTCCAAACCCTGTTGTATGGCAAACGAGACAAGTTGGACTTTTGTCCTTGTGGTCGCGAGTTAATGTCTCAAACGCTACCGCATGCAGAGTTGTTGACCAGTGAGATAATTGCTCCGGATGACATGAACTGCAACGGTCAGTCGATGCAATGATAAAATCCTTTAGGATCGGAGGAATTCTTTCAACCCGTTTACCTGCTTTCAACCGGCTTAAACGATTGTATTCGATAATCATGTTCACCACTGTCGAATCATTAGGGAGAGTGATATCCATGGGAATTAATTCCCCATCATATCCCTTGATCTTTTTATCATCATCAAACCGGAGAGTCAACTTTCCCACATAATATCCATCCTTTCCTGCCTGGACGATTAACGTTTCTCCTACTTTTTCCGGGGATTCAAGAACCGTTTGCGTATGACTACCTATGAGCAAATCTATTCCTTGTACCGTCTTCACCAATTCCCGATCATCCTCTATACCCATGTGTGATAAAAGAATAATCACATCCACCCGATCTCTTAACCCGGGAATTATATCTTTTAACACAGCTTCATAGGGTAATACCTCTATTTCAGATTTTACTTCCCCTGGATAAAAATTAAAAATCCTGGAACCCATCACGCTCAAAATGCCGAAGGTAATTCCTTCCCGAACAACAATGATTTCAGATAAAACGCCGGGCAGTTCCGGTTTCACCAGATTGGTTGCCACAAAAGTCAATGAGGAACCTTTCATCAAACCTGCTAAAACCTTAACGCCCCGAAAAAACTCCTGGTCTCCCAGTCCCACAGCGTCATAAGGGATCATTTCATAAGCCCGAAACGCAATGCTATCTTTAAGAACCTTTTTTGAAGCAGACAGGAAGTCCCCAGCATCCAGAATAAGGGTATTCGGATGAACCTCCATCCAATCTCGTATGAATTTTACACGCTTTTCCAATGAACCATAAGATTTCCCCGGGCATAGGCAATTTTCCAGGGCGCCATTGGTATTGTTCGTGTAAAGTATGTTGACTTCTGTCGCTGCATTCACAATCCCAAGAATACAGACAGTCAACGTAAGCCTTTTTATGAGGCTCCGGATGGTTGAGTTATGATTAGAGAAAATCAAATCGGTAAAATATGGGTGGAATTAAATTATAATTCAAGAGTAATTTAATTCAATGGAAAAAACATTTGCTATCGTTCTGATACTTATATTTACAAATATATTTGCACAATCCAAATACCCTGCTGATACATTATTAGTCTCGAAGGAAAGTTCTTTTGTAGAAAAAACCGTGGTTGTCCCAATAGCGTTGTGGCAGCGTCTTTCCTACAATGTGCCTTTTCTGGAATGCCAGTTTTATCCCAGTTGCAGCAATTTTGCCGCTCAAAGCATTTCAAAACATGGGGTGATCAAAGGATCTATCGTCGCAGCGGACAGGATTGTCAGGTGCAACCCTGCCGCTTTCCACTATCATATCAGAGATAGAAACCCCGATATACCTGCATCTGAAAATTTTTATGTTGACGGCAGGTTAATTGATCATGTCCCCAATCTACACAAAACTAACGGTAAATCCAGCCATTCACCTGTTTTGGCTGCAGGATTGTCAGCTATCATTCCCGGGGCAGGCCGGATGTATGCAGGGAGAACCTGGGATGGTCTTTTTGGATTTCTCATATTTGCACTGGTTTTGAATACAACCTATTTGAATTATCAAAATGGAAATCGAGTGAGTACAACAGTTTTGGGGATCGGGACAGGCATCTTTTATTTAGGGGAGATATATGGAGCTTACCGGTCAGCTTTAATTTCCCATCCTGAGAATAACCTAAATTGGGCGATTTTCGTAGGTTAAGTTGCCAGATTTTCCTCGTGACGAAACGTAATATCTTTAGTAATGATAACAACCCAATAAGTATACACATGTTCTTTAATAATTGGCATAAAATCGCTCAATTTAGGTTAAAATTAAGAGGTGTTAATTAAGTTGATTCGTAGAACTTAGCCTTTTATGTTTATTCCTATTGACTATGGAAGTAGTATTTAACGATTATTAAAAACAAAAATTAAAAATATAGCATCAACGTTGAAGAGAAAGAACTCTCTCAATATTTAACCGAAGTTTTTTGTTCATAAAGAGCCATTTGTCCCTTATTTCCTTATTTGTCCAAGGTGATTTTTTGTAATCCTTGAATTCAACTATTAAGTGCAACTCAAACACTGTTTGTAAAGAAAGCGGAGCTGCTGTAGGCTCTCCTCTTTTCTTTAAGACAAAAATGAGGAGCACAAATGAGACACTACAACCAGCTCACGCT
>SCKK01000059.1 GCA_004124475.1 Fidelibacterota bacterium | reverse complement strand
GTTGTATCTGAAAGAGATTGAATGGAGATTCAACAATCGGGATACAAACCTCGTTCCTCTGCTAAGAAATCTGCTGAAAAAACCGTTCATCGAAACCATTTAGTGCAATTCTGATGGGGAATTACCTATTTTTTTAACTGTCTCAGCCAGTTTTGTAGGCAGCTCACGCCCTGTATGCATTTTCATGCCACTGAGGAATTCCCTGAATGCAGCATACGCAGCAGGTCCGCGAACTTCCACGTCCGACATCGTGCCACCCTACTTTTCCGGTCACTGTGTCCTTGCGATCTGTGATGCCGCCCCAGGCGTACTCGCTAGCGATATTCATGCCTCCGACGATTGCACGGATTTCACCTCCTTCGTGACCGGTAATGAAATACTTTTCATGATCGCGGTAGTCGAAAAGGACGAGCGACTCGGTAGAGCGTCTTAGAGCGGCAATTGGACTTTGGAAAAACCTTTGAATATTCTCCCACCATTCCCTCAGTTCATACGGACGGCTGGGGGAGTTAGTCGGAACGATGTATACGCCTGCTTCCCGCATATCGTGAATTATTCTCTTTTCTCCTATGGGAAGAGTGGGGCTTGTGTGTTTTAGCATGTCAGCAATATCTGCGGGTGATGCTATGGAACCTTTAACATCATATTGGAGCACCACGGGAATACCGGCACGTGAGCGTTCTGAAAGTGCCGTTGCCATCCGACGTCCTTCTTCATCGTCGATGAAGAGAAAAGTCTTGACAAAGATAAAGCGCGCCGAGCGCATATTTTCATATCGGCGAGCGAATCCCTCGACACCGTTCACAAGAAGACGAACGCTATTATCAGTTGTCAGATACGATTTTGTCTGCTCATCAATCCGTTTCTGCAAGGCATTATCTCTGTGCCATAATTGTATATTAGTACCTCGAATCGCATCTGTCTTAGCTGGTGTGAAGACAGCACAAGCCCCCAGAAGGATAAGAAGCACAACAAGCATAAACAACAGCGTTGCTGATCGTTCGAACAAATGTGGCTTACAGAATCCCATTATAATTGAAAAACATGTTTATCGAGCATTTTCTTACGAAAATTGACACTAACCCGATGTCCTACTGTGGATAAAGGTCGCTGTATATTCCGTGGGAATCCGTTGTGAAGTTTGTCAGACATTTACGTCGATGTAATCCTTTTATCAATTTGATATTGAGTAGACTCTTTCTCTCGTGTTTATTACAATTGTAGGAGCACTATTATGCGTAAGAATATCAACAATCCACCCAAGCCCAAACGGAATCGGTCCGGGATCGGTATAAACATGATAAAGAACAAGAATATGACCCTTTTTTTCGGGATAATTTTTAATAAGCCAATATCCAGTTGTGTTGTTAATTGTTTCGGTTTCTTTTAAACCAGGCCAATCAATCATTTTCCATGTTAATTGCGCTGCATTTTCATTTTTCTGATAGAACATGTCAAGGCGGTATTTTTTTATCTTCTTCAACGGCAGTTCAAGAGTATAGTTTAAAATTGCATGATTAGAACTCTTTTCTAATATTTCCAATTGGGTAATGTTTGGCATAAAGTTAGGGTAGTCCTCAAATCTAAGTAAAACATAGTATACTTCATCAATATTTGCATTAATCAGCCCTACAGCTTCGATAGTTTTTCCTTCATCATAATTAGAAGATAAATCTCGGACAATAATCTCGCCCTGAGAAAGTAAATCCCTTTCACTTTGTGTAAGTTCAATTTGAGCGTTTACAAGAAAATCCTGGCTTATTATGATTGAGTTAGAAATGATAAAAAGTGAAATCATTAATCTCTTATACACGCTGACGTTTGTTAACATTTGATTTTCAATTCATTTTGGTAGAAGAGTGAACCTGAATGTTTCAGATTCCCAGGCCTCGTTGCCATTAATTTGTAATACGAGTGGCTGCTCCAAATGTAGTATCACTCGTCGGCCGGTACGGTACTCCCCAATCCGATTGCCGATAGTAAACGCGGTAACCCCTCCAATGGAAGATTTCAACAACCCCGATGTAATGGACAGAATATGTAATTTCCGATCATTAAATCGAGCTTTTGGAACAACCTTCATTCCAAAACCATAATAGGGTTGTTTAACCTCCTTTATACTCAATAATCTTGCAACCTCGAAAACATGATCATCTATCGTAACCGTAGCATTATCGGTACCTAAGGGTAAATATGTAATCGCTGTTTGGACCGTGTCAATAGAATTAATAATGTCGGAGAAGGTTCCATCTCCTCCCGCTACGACCAAAACGTCGCAATGTGTGGTGAGCTTCTGTGCTAATTGTCGGAATTCAATTGCTGATCTTGTATCTAATCAGTGTATTTTCGCGTTTAAAATTGTTGCAGGTTGTGCTAATGCAATACTCTTCTGATCAACCGTCAGTTCTCCGGATACGGAGTTAGTAATTAATGCATATCGCATATAACCTATTTATCTGTATCGCCTGCCTACCGTCACGCAGGCCTGCCCGACTGAGCACATGGTCAGGCGGGGAATTTCTCCCGACACTTCGGGATTGTCTTCGTGATGAAGCGAAAAATCTCCAGTAATGGGAAACCCAATGAGTAATTGCAGATTCCTCAATAATTGGCATAAAATCGCTCAAATTAGGTGCTTACAACTTATAACCGTTGGACAACAATCACTTCATTAATCAATCTGCTCCACAGGTCACGAAGGTCACAAGGGACTCCCCTGGAGACTTCCACGGAGAGACCCTATCCCTCCAAAGGAGACCCTCTGGGTCAAAGGAATCCGTCAGCTGGCGGACGGGTCGAAGTTATGTTCTACTTGTCAGTTGCTATCTTCTTGATAATTATGCGCAATTAGCTTTTTCTCAATTTTTTCTAAACTATAACCTCTTTTTCGTAGTACATTTTTTATTTTCGGATTATTTAACATGGTTAAAAACTTTGGATCCTTTAATCTCCTGGACAACTTGGGATGTTTCCAGCCTAACTTTTCCTGGGCTTTGGAAACAATCCAATCATTATCAGTTAAGGTGATTGCGCACTTAACAAATTCAAGTTCAGGCATAGTCAATTCTTTATAAGGATCGTACTCGACATATTTTACAACTGACTTTTTCGGAAATTGACCTTGTCTGGGGATCTCCTCTACATCCCGGACTTCAGAATAGATTTCTGATTCATAGACTTCCCGAACCTTAATGGGTAAAACTTCAAATGTTAACTCAAAAGGTTCTCCAATATTCCAGTACCACTGAATACATTCATTTAGTATGTTCACCAATTCCCTGCTGTTCCCGGGTAACGAGTACATTTGGAGAGCGTGAACAAATTCTGCCTCAATTTCGATCTCTGTACTCTGTTCTGCAACAATTTGATTTACATATTGATGAATTATCACTTCTATATCGGATTTTCTTTCCTTTAACGGTGGGATATAAATCACATGAGGAAATCTCCATTTTAAATCACTGCGAAATATTTCTTCATCATCAATATCCCTGTTTGTAGCTGCTATTAGTCTTGTGCAAGATATGTCAACGTCATTATTTTGACCAACAGGCCTGACTTTTTTCCGATCTATAGCATTAAGAAGTTTCGCCTGTACGGACTTTTGTATCTCTGCAATTTCATCGAGAAGGACAGATTTCGTCCAAAATATATTTTCTGATCCCTGCTGACCGATACTTTTTTTTATCTTGTTCTTTTTGGTAAGTTCCATTCTGTCAATTAACAAATAACCAAATTTGCCAATCACATCTGTGGCAGATTTACTGGCTATACCAAATATCTCCGATTCAAATAATGTGGGTGTAATTGAGGCGGTATTCACAATATCAATTTCTCTATCGTATTTGATATTACTCCTTTCTTCGGGATATTTATCATCTTGAATAATTTGTCGACCGGAATTATCTCTTCCCCATTTATGATTTGATATTTTGGAAACATGGATATTTTTATGCCACTTTGAATGCTTACTTATGAGCTTTGCCAATGTCGTTTTCCCAACACCACTTTCACCTAAGATCAGTAATGGTTTATCCGAATGGCACGCCTTGGCAGCTTGCATGCAAACCGTTTTGCTTACATTGGAACTGCCCCACCAGTCATTCATGATATTTTCATAAGTTGAACCTTCCTCTCTTGAAAGGTTGATCTGACGCACTTTAATTTCGAATATTGCATCATCATTATATGTTAGATCTCTAGATAGTTGAGCTGCCACATCACGGATCTTATCTAAATCATACCCTGGCGTTTCATTGGAAAAGTCTGTGATAAATTCATAGGGGACATTTCTCCAGTCGATCTTATTCATTACCCGGAGAATCCCTCTAATCCCCCGGACAAATATAGGAATCGCAACAAGACTTTTTAACTGTCCATTTAATAGATATTTATTGTATTGTGATTCATAAGCAGAACGATGGGGAAAGCTGTACTCCATTGGAGAAACCTTGTCAAAGTCCTCTACTGTTGTTAGTTCAATATGATTTGCCGATGAACCTGAGAGACTTTTGATATCTGAGGGATAGGTGTTAATTATTCTATTTTTTGTGTAAACAAGGGGTCTAAATCTCCAGATATCCTTTGTGACCCTGTCGTAGTTCTTTTCCAGATCATATAAGTTTTTCCTTATCCAATCATTTATGTCTGAAATGCCGTTCCAATTTTCGTAATATAATCTGAGTATTTCAGAATCAATCCTAAATAACACTGCTTGTCGCACAAGCCCTTGTCCTTCTTGATTGAGGAACACTTCTGCAGTCTGGTAGCCATAATCGTTATTGACCAACTCTACCAAGTAACTATCAAAGAATTTTTCGTCAAACATTCAAGCTCCTAATAGTTATCTAACGAATCATATAGTATTATGAGGATGTTTTTATTGCTTACATCTTCAGCCATTTTCAAGGCAACTGCCAAAGAAGCTGCTGCCGTATGTCCAACATATAAACTTTCTCTTTCAATAAGGAGTCGGAGTGCATGCTCCCATTCATTAGGAGCAACTGTGTATGTTTCATCAATGTATTTTGTATTTATAAAAGGGAACTCAATTCCCCAAGCTCCGATACCATATAATTCGTGTTCTTTATACACTTTATATTTGTTGACACCTTCCTTTAAATTACTTACAACCGGAGCTTCGACCGGATCTAAGGCTATGATTTGTGTGTGCCATATTTTTCTTAATACACTCCCTATACCTAACATTGAAGTCCCATTACCAACTGCTGAAACAAAAATATCAATTCCCCCGTCTGTTTTAGAAAGATCAGTAACAATTTCTTTGCCACATTCTTCCATGGCAAGCACGCTCTCAACCGCTTGAGAATGATTCAAACAAAATAACCGAGTAGGATCATTCTTATTTTTATTTTTATGATCTTTATCCAGTAATTCTCTTAATAATTTTTGTGTACCTAAAACGTAGTCTGCATCATAGGTACAATACAGATTTGATGTATATTCCAGAATATTATTAAATCTATTTTGAGGGAGGTTTCCCGGTGCAACGATATGCGTTTCGTAGCCAAGCTCTTTACCAATATATGCACAAGCTGCCCCCGCGCATCCGGATGTATTCTCAATTACAGGGGTAATGCCGGGCTGAATTCTCTGTTCTTCCAATTCATAATAGTGATAGAGCCTGAAGTAAACCCTATCGTAATGAGACCCCGAAGGATTTTTAAACTCATATTTACAATATATTGTATTATTATTCGGGATGGGAAGATTGTGAAGTGGCAAAAGACTTGTATTGCCAATTCTTTGATATAGTTCACTATATAGTTTTTGTCTATTCATATTGCTATATGTAAATTATATTGCAAACAACAATAAGTCAAGATTTTATTATTGCATAGTCGATAAAATCAAAAGGCTAAGTAGTCAACTTTATTTAAGATGAATATGTTCGTATTGAATATTCTAAATGAACATTATGATGTTGGTACGTTATTTGCAATAATTAAAATAGATGTCTGAAATAATTAATATTGGATCGAATTGAGACACTCATGAAAATTCGTGCAACTTTTATTCTTCTTGTAAAAACCCTAAAATATCCTCATATATTAGTATTATGCATTTATCAGGAACGATTATGAAGAAACTCAGATATTTATTCATTGTTGGAATCCAATTTCTGACGATTCTTTTTACCCAGGGCTGTTATACCCAGCTTGCCGTTTCAAATAAGCTTTCTGTAACGGAGCAACCTGTTTATCAATCACAGCAGGAAGGTTTTTCAGAATTCGAATCAACACCGGATACTACACAAGAAAATGTAATTCCAATCGACACTGTTGTTCATGAATACTACTATAGCATTTATGATCCAAACGATTGGTGGTACTATAACGACCCATTCTTTTATAATCCCCGCTTTTATCACAGCTTTTATTTTACATGGGGTGATCCATACTGGTATTCGTGGCATCATACAAGATACCGACCTTATCGGTCAAGATATTACTACTCAGGATGGTGCTGGAACGATCCTTTTTGGTATGATCCATATTCTAGTTACGCATATTATCCGGGGTATTATCCTGGATATTGGGATCCGTACTGGAATTGGTATTGGCCTGTTTACACTAAAGATCCAGACCAAAGGAAGAAACGAGATTGGGATCGCAGGGGGGCTGACTTAACCAACCAAACAATTGTGCGTCCATCTAATTCCCCTGAGGAACTTGGTTCAATCTCGTCTGTAGGAAAAGGTTCTCTGGTAAATATAATGGACCGCGCTGAAACAGCCGCCCGTACTGTGAAGCGTAACAAGCCTGACATGAAGAAACCGAACCGACGGACGGAAACCAATATTGAAATCCGGAGAACCAGTAGCCCTAAGCATAAAAGCGGAGTGAAAACAAATAGAACAGTCAAGCGGATATACCACAGGGTTGAACATTTTATTTTCAGTTCAAGTATCGGTAGAAATGTTGATAAAAACAGATCCAGGGAGTCAAGAGCTTCAATATCGAAAAAGAATACCCGTTCAATTTCAAAACAAACGGCGACAAAGAAGGTTTATCGAGGCACATCAAGATCAAATGTCCATAGTCATACCATATCACGAAGTTCCGGAACTAATAAGTCCGTAAGAACTCACGGGGGATCTTCAAAGAGTCGAAACAGGAAATAATCTCTATTCAGATGGACAAATTGAGAACGATGTAGAGGCAATTTATGAGGATATTAAAACAGACAGTATTCATAGGAGTTCTGTCTATTCTAACTTGTATTCTTCAAGCACAAAGCGCCTACGATGCAATCCATATTTTAGATCGAGAGATAGGATTTGGCACTCGTGCGTTAGCCATGGGAGGCGCTTATACGGGATTAGCGGATGATTATACAGCTATCTACTGGAATCCCGCAGGATTGGGCGCAATACAAAATTATGAGTTTTTCACCGAGCTATCCCACATGAATTTCGCTAATAATGCCAATTTCGCTAATAATTGGACTTTGAATGACCAAACATATACCCGGTTTCGATCCTTAGGAGTAGCAATTCCTTTCCCAACCAAACGGGGAAGTTTTGTTATGGCTCTTGGTTATAACAGAATCTCGGACTTTGATGAGAATCTACTTTTCTCCGGATTTAGTGATCAAGCCAATGGTGTCGGTTTTACTATTACCGATAATAATGATGAAACGGATTATTATCCTTTTGAAAAAGACGTACACCGTTTTGAACAGGTCAGCAGCGAAGGGGGATTACATCAATGGAGTATAGGGGGAGCAGTTGCCTTATCTCCCAACGTTACCTTTGGAATTACCGCCGCATATACAGGTGGGAAGGAGCAGTATAGATTCAATTTCGACCAGAATGATATTAATAATATTTACTCCGAATATCCCGGCGATTTTGACCGGTATAAGATTAATCGGTACCTCCAATCAAAATACAACGCCCTCAGTTTGAAGATCGGCGGGTTGATCCGGTTAAGTAAGGGATTAAAAATTGGCGCCGTGATGACGCTGCCATCCGGTTTTGTCATCGAAGAAGTCCACGCCAATGATGATGAACTGACCTTTGATGACGGATATGTGGATGCCACCGAAGAAACGGGACGATGGGAATATGAGGTGACCACGCCATTTTATTTTGATGGAGGTTTTTCTTTTGGCAATCGATTTATCATACTAACAACATCCGTTCGTTATCGCGACTGGTCTCAAACCCGATTTGATATCCGGAGTAGTGATTTGAAGGACGCAGACTATCGTGAATTCTTAGGGGAAAATGATCAAATCCGACTTAAATATCAGCCCACCGTGGAATATCATCTGGGTGGTGAAATCAATTTGGAAAAACTACGAACAAAACTTCGTGCGGGGTATGCGCTATTTCCTTCCCCACTGAGAGACGTCAATCGTGATCAGGATCGACAATTCCTCACTGGAGGTGTCAGTTTTGCAATTGATAAATATGTTCGTTTCGATATTACTTATCTCTATGGTACCTGGGAGCGGGAAACACGGGATAGTTATACACCCGGTGGTACAAAAGAGGATATTACTGTGAAAAAAGTACTCATTGGTTTTTCGTATGAATTTTAACGTTTAAGCTGTGTGGCGCGAGCCGCGCAGCGGTGAAGCGTCCAAACGAGCGCATTGTTATGTGGCGTTTTATTCTTTTTTCTCACGGCTTGATAACTCTCTTTTTTTCGGTATTTCAGGAAAAACTACGATTTCACCATTCGCACTGAGAATTGCTTTTCTGCATTTTTTTGCAAATGCTTTATCATTATTGCCAGATAGATATTGCACAATAGGGAAAAGATCAATTGTTCTTATAAGTGCAGTACTACTCCGTTTTGCGGCAGTTTGACATTTTTCAGTAAAGAATTCTTCTCGTTCATCTATTTTCTTTAATCTATATGCGTTACCAAAGAGGGTACCCTTCGCCATAACATCTACTTCGTCCCTCTCAAAATCCTCGAGAATATTCATTTCTAGTTGACGAAGCTTTTCAATATTTATCGGTTTATTATCCTTACCTTCCGCTTCTCCGAGAAAGCGACCTTCTGGCGATTCAAAAATGACATCGAATTCAGATTCTGTGTCTTTATAGTTTGAGGCGCTGAAACCAATGGAGCTTAAAGCATCTAATATTGCATTTTCTAGTGGTTTTCCCTTTTCGTATAATAAACGTTTTGGTGAACTGTGATGTATTAAGTCCGTCTTTAACTCGCCTTTTCTTTTATCTAGTTCCTCTAGTTGAGTTTCTACCTTTAAAAGCTCCTCTCTTACCAATGCCTCCTTTGGTAATTCAAATACTGAATCCTCTGTCCAATCAGGAGCTGGGGTAATCTCGATAGACTCCTTTAATGCTCGGTCAATTTCAATTACACATTTAAGAAGTCTGTGTCCGTATGATACCCCTTCTTCAGTCCAAACCATCTCAACTTGATTTTGTTCTTCATCATCGTCTTCTTCATTTTGATCACTACTTTCTGCTTCTACTTCACGCTCCTCGTAAAAAGATTCAGACCACAAATCAAGATGTGGCAATAACACAATCCAACCGCTAGAATCTGTGCTTTGAACTAAAGCACCAACAGTTTTATTTCCTGATTTTGTTACAATTAGAGGATCACCAATTTTTCCCGATATCAGGACTCTGTAACTGGATTCTTCAGAGAATTGCCTCCAATAATCCGATAAGATGTTACCCACTTTAGTGAGCTTCATACCCTTTCCTTTAGAAGCAACAGCTTTAATTTCCAGAGGTAGACATTGAAAATTATTAAATTCTGAGACAATGCGAGTGGTTTGTCTGTTTCTTCCAGTACCAGAATATTTCCGATTGCCTGTGTCTATATATACCTCTTGCAATTCTGGGAGAAAAATAAATATTGTCTTGCCAGCACGGAATGCTTCAGATAGCTCTCTACGCCAATGATCCGCCGCTTCCTTTAATCGAAAAGATCTCTCATCGCTTAACGAAGGCTTACCTTTGTAGCTGTCATAACAATATGTAAATTCCGTAATACTTGGATTAAATAAAATGATATCCCAATCTAGTAGTGACGAAAGAGATTCGAATGGTACGAATTCTGAAAGACCGCCTGGGATCTCACAATCAACAGAGATTATTGATTTTTTCGTCATTCTTACCCTACTTCCTTTTTAAGCCACATAACGGAGTAAGTCACCTGCGCCGAAATTCTGTCATCTAAATGTTTGTAATGTCTATTCACCTTAGTTTAGCTCCTCCGAAGGAGCTCCTGCGGAGCAAACCTCTGAAATCACGCTGCACGCTATTCGGCGTCAGGTGTACTGAATGTTAGCTTGCAATATGTTATTTACAGATTATTATCTTGTAAAGAACACCGTATACTCTTTCTCAAATTCATTATTCTCACTTGTTTCAACATCAATAAATACTTCATACCCATCACCATTCACTAAAGCAATAACAGTATCAGGATCCGTCGCTCCTGAAGGAGGAACACCATAAGTGACTGGTGATGCAATTCCATTTTGACTGGTAGAAATGTCATTGAGATCCTATACTGTGAGTCGAAGTTGTTAATAGCCACTTTCAGTATTATTAAACACCCGCGAATCTAGGTTATCTTTAAGGTGTGAAGTCCTTCGAAAACTGTTCAAGCTCGCCTTTACCTGATATTATCTCAACGGATAAAACGAACTCGTATTTCTGACCTTCAACGAGTGTGTCAATACTAAGAGATATATCTGAAACTCCGCTTGGGGTAACTCCATAAGTTACAGGTGAGCTGATATTATTATTGTCACATAAGAGTGAGCCACAAGAACGATCGTCTCGTATAGACCACGCGAAATACGTGTAACCTTCTTGTTCCCAAATTATTGACAGATGAGAAATATTGCCTCGGGTCGGATCAGAGATATCTTTCAATACCTGATTAGCAGACCAAGAAATAGTAGGAGTAGTACCACTACTAATAGTGATATCTAATGTTGGTTCATCATCTTTTTCATCTTCGCATGCTACAAACATTACAAGCAATAGCGATGAGAAAATCATGGTTATTAAGCTGATCATTTTCGGTTTCATTTTACCCTCCTTCGTTTTGTTTTGTAAAGTTATAAAACTTTTTACTATCAATCGAATATTAATTCTACTTGTCAAGTTATTGCAAGCTAACGGCACCGAGCTGAGCCGCGCCGCCGAAAGCGGCGTCGGCTCAAGCAAGTTGTTAGACAGCGGCCCGCCGTACTTTCACTCGGCCCTCGCCGCGTAGCCGTCGTCGCGCATGAACGTGGACGAGATGACGGGAATGTTTCTGAGGCGATGCATATTGTTGCGCAGATACAGCGCGGTCGCGCCCAGGAAAGAATAAGGTACCAGAACCGCCAAGGTCGGCCAGATCAAGGGCAGATTGCTGGTGCCACTCAGGAACACCCCAAACCAAGGTGCCGCCAGAGCCACGACACCGATAACGGCGAATGCCATCATGGAAGGTCCCCGCATCTCGTCGCGCTCAAGTCGACCCGCCCATAGGGCCGTCTCCCAGTTCATGATGAACCGACCCAGCTTCTGATTGATGTGCGCTTCTACGTCCGCAGCGAGGAAGTAACCTGCGCGATGCGAACGCATGGCTTCTCCGGCCCATACAAGCAGCACGAAGATCGACACCAAGGGGATTCCGCCGGAGAACACCGCATAGATGATGTTTCGGCTGCTCGCAGGGTCTTCAATTGTCAGAGAGCCTCCGGCGAGCGCGGCGATTGCCGCTATACCCAACATCATGATTTGAACGCGATTGTTTATGGTCTGGAGACTCTCCTCTCGTATGCTCTGGTACTGTGCGATCAGTGCGTCAAGCTCCGCTCTGTCCTTGTCGTCCCAAGCGCGGTCTCTGCGCCTTCCGAGTCGCGCCGACAGACGGGTGATCGCAACGTAATCATCGAGTGTGCGTCTCCTGGATAGCGAGAGCAAACGTTGAAGTGCCTCCTCTTCGCCCTCAGTCGTATCTGACGGAAGGACCGCTTCCGCGACGCTACCGTGGTTAGGCTCCGCGACCGGAGGGTTGCATAGATTAGGCTTGTCGACTAGGCGTTTAGCACTTTCGGTTGGTTTCTCAGGCATGAGCTTGAACCTCAGGTATGAGCGGCATGCTGCCGCCGCTGTCTAACGGCGGAGCTAAGCCGCAGGCCCAAGACCGCCCGTTGGCAATGCACTTTTCAAAATTGAATTTGCGCGTGATCCGGTCGGCTTGAGCGATTTGTTAGGCGCTTATCCAAGACTAAACATCCTGTTATTTTGTACCTGATTTCATGCTACTTTTTTATTCAATATATTTTTAAGATACATAACTAATCCTATTTTGACCGTAAGTTCAATAGTTTCAGGCCAGTTCATTACTGAAATTGAACTCCAAGTATTTTCAAGAAATGATTGCTTTGTGAGCACCCAAACATCTTTCATCATTTTTTCTGGCCAAATTTTATCAGACCCAATATGCATAAATTTAGCTTTATGTGTGAATTCATTACGAAGATCGAACAGATATTTAATTTTATCATTGTCAGTGCCAGAAATAACTTGCCCCAATTCTGGAGGATTGTTCTGCTTTTCAATTTTAATACTATTTAGCAATTTAGTTCTATATTTATTAGGAATCACCTCAAGAATAAAGCGGTGGAATGAATTTTTCACTCCATAAATTCCAGTATAGGTATTATAGTATAAATCTGCCATCTCAATATCGTTTATTGTTGGATCAGGCTTAATAATATTACGTTCGAAATCATGCTTTTTTGATTTTAACCAACTTCCAAAATCTAACCATTCAGCAGGTTGTCCCAAACGATCAAAGCAAGTCAGCAAAAGATAGATTACTAAATGTTTGTAATCAGTAGTGTCCGGTTAAAATAAGTATAAGGTCTGGTAATCCTCATAAAGGAGAGTAATTTCTCCTTATGAAATCATAGAATAACAGAGGAGAACCAGACCATGAGGCAAGTTAACACGATTATG
>SCKK01000024.1 GCA_004124475.1 Fidelibacterota bacterium | reverse complement strand
AGAAAGGAATGTATGACCAATCAACGCAGATTGCGTAAATTGTATTGGTCAAGTAAAAATCAAATAACCGAAAGTGGCTTGTAGCGAATTAAATTCTGTTTCGCGACATCGATTAAAAATTTCGCCGAATGGTAAAAAAGCAGACGATGTCTAAGAAAATAATTCCGAGCTATAAGCTACTTGTAAATGTTAATAGTTATGGGGAAAGCTATGAGGATGTGTTATGTGAAATATACTTACCAAGGAAATCGTTAGGTCCAATTGAATTAGTTTTGCTCCCAGATTCTGAGCAGTACGGAGAGATAGCCAGATTATCTCGTTTCGGAATTGAGGGTGTGATTAAGGGTTATGACGGCCAAATTCAAAAGAGAATCGTTGCGAGAGAAGTCTATGTGAAAAGCGCTAATCAGATGACTTGGACTGATAGGATTAAAGATAATGTCATTGGTCTCAATCCGTTCGATTTAGAAATAACTAGCTACATAAATGATTCCGAAAAAAATGATGATAAACTTATGTGTGATTTTTGGATATCGCCAAGTGAGTTTCTATATCCTAGCAAGGCTATCATACAATCATACACCGGGGAGGTCGAGGTAAAAAATGGACGGTCGTTTAGCTTCTTGCTACCCAACAACATAGAACTATTATTCGATACAGATTATAAATACTTCGAAGATGAAGATCAGGAAAC
This sequence comes from Fidelibacterota bacterium, assembly GCA_004124475.1. Classification (GTDB taxonomy): domain Bacteria; phylum Fidelibacterota; class Marinisomatia; order Marinisomatales; family SCKK01; genus SCKK01. Next base: position 49,172 of record SCKK01000024.1, on the reverse strand, counting down.
AATCACCATTATAGAACTCTTCGCCCGATTTGAATCTAAGTCGTCATCATTTAGTTTAGATTCAACACTCTCATACTTAGATGACTTTTTATTGCTGACCTCATTTTCGGAACGCAAAAGAATTAGTTGTATTGGCTGGAGTCTGTATGACGGCAAGACCTTGAAAAAGTTTTATAGAAGAAACATATCTGTTGACAATTTAGGAAAGGATGATCGTTCCAGAAATGGACTAATCGATTTAATTGATTTTGAAAACTTCATTAAGACGGCTTTTAGCAACTATATTGGTTTTTCTCACAACAATCTCATTAAACAAGCCATTTTCTCTATTTCCTATCAAAACATCAGTACCATTGAAGAATCATTTAAGTCGCTATTTACAGCCGTAGAATCAATAGTCCTATTCTTTCATCAAGAACATGATGAGCCTAACAAAATATTAATGTCTGACGATTGGAGTACTTTAAAAAAAGAGATCGTAGAATTCATAAAAAAGAAATCAGTGTTGGCTTCAAGTAGTAAGAAAGAGGATAGAAAACTGATCTATGAAAAATTAGGTGAATTGAACCGTATTTCATTTTCAACTGCGTTTGAAAAGTTTTGTGAGCGTTATTCCACGAAACTTGATGATCTTTGGCCCCTAACAAAATCAAGAAATGGTATAACTCTCAAGGGCATAAGAGATAAGTTGATTCATGGCGAAGAAATTGATGAGTCAATGTATGTTGCTCTAATGAATGCAACTGAACATCTTCGTTGGACAGCTGAAAGAATGATACTTGATATATTAGGGTGGTCTATTGAAAAATCTGAAGTAAGTGAAAACTACTTATCACGTGTGATGTACCCATACAAGTACGTGGAACGTTACAAAGAAATACTATCCAAATGGTGATCACTATAAAAGCTTCAGATACATATACTGTCGAATAATAAAGTCTAGGAAATATATGAACATAGATTATTTGGTAGACTTTCAGACGTAAGTAATGGCAAGATTATTTATTATAGGTGCGGGCTTTGCGAAAGCTATTGCAGATGCCCCTCTCGCAAATGGATTCATCAAAGCTATATGTCAAAAATCTTTAAATGATGATGAAAATTATAAACATTCTGGAAGATGGCCGCATGATAGAGCAGCATTTATTAAGTTATTGACATACTTCCATGATACAGTCCAGGATCTAATTGATTGGCTTGAAAAGCAAGATAATAGCAAAATTTTAAACCGTAATTTTGAAGAATTTTTAAATTCCTTGAATATTGAATTTGTATGTTCATATCTGGATTTACTCATAAATTATTATTTTATACCTGAAGTAAAAGGTATGGATATGCAGGGTTGCCCTATTCCATATATTCATTAATTCCAAGGTCGGGAACGGAGAAATGTGAAATTCCATACACAGAAGTGGAATCCTCATCGAGAACTATCCCGTCTCGAAGGTACTGCACGAGAACAGTCTCCATTGGATTGTATTTTTTGTATACTACCCAGCCATTTATATTGATTTCAGTGGAAAGATGATTGAATAAAAAAACAGAAATGATAATTGTTTGAAGTATCTTCGTTTTCATCTACAGTAAATCTTACTGGAAAATACAGGAGAGAGCATTCCAAAAGTAAGTTTTAAACTCTTAAACTTTTCACAGGTATCAGGTAGAATTGTACTACAAGATACCATCTTGTTCTACTTTAGAATTCGGATGTTTAAGAAACACAGGTAAGGAATTTGTCCGTCAATTGATGGATGCTTAATTCACATTTATCTCGATCTGACAGGTTTGGTTCAACTTGTCAGGACGGGGAACAAAAGTTGGAATCTTTAAATCAGGATAGTTCTATTGCCTTTTAGATCGAATAATAATCCACCAGATGAATGAAACAATGATCCCCGGATAAAAGGGTTCAATCCCAAATGGGTATGCGGGGAGTTCACCTCCCGAGCTGACACCAACCAGAAACCATAGCAGACTTACTCCTGTTGGAACCGCCATCATCCAAGCCATTCCTGGTAGTGTATTTCGTTCTTGAAATGTTGTTAAGAACGGGATTAACAATCCTGGCACGACGACACTACCGATAGCATACCACAGATCGACCACAGACGGGAGGAGCCATGCGAATAAAAGTGATATTACTCCTGTAACTAATAAACCAATTTGTGTCCACTTTATCGGGTTCTCCTTTTTTTTCCGGACTCGCCACATGATATCCCGACCAAAGGTAATTGCACTGATGAAGCCAAAGGAATCGATAGTAGACATAATTGTTGCAAGCAGTCCGACGAAAAATAGCCCCATGGCAACAGGGGGAAGGATAACTGTTCCAAATGTGGGAATAGCTAATAGGGGATCTTTCAAATCAGGTAGCGCCATTCTTGCGTAAAGTCCTGTGGAAAGGGTAAGAAAGTCAAATATACCCCAAAATATGATTGAGAGAAGAATCCCCTTTTTTGCGGTTGCCGGGGAAGAAGCAGCTGTACATCGTTGATAAAATCCCGGGTCGATAAATGTCCAAAGTGCAATAAAAAACCAGACTAAAATGTAAAAAGTTGAATTGCCTCCCCGCCAAGTGAAATGATCGGGTGGGAGCGAATTTTTTAAGGTACTAAATCCTCCAAATTCCTTAGCAGATAACGCCACTATGATGATAAATCCCAAAAACATCAAGCCAAACTGTAGCAAATCTGTCCGGATTACTGACTTTAATCCCCCTCGATAGATGTAGACCATACTAAAAAGGGTTGAAAGAAAAAGTGACAATAAAAGACCTAAATCAAAAATGAGATCCAGGATTATCCCAACACTCAAAATGTAGGGGGCAGGGGACGAGAGGATCATAACGTAGATAGCGCTTATAACACCTGGGATTTTCCCATATTGGGAATAAAAACGGTCAGGAATGGTGATAGCCTGTTTCGACTGGATCTTTTCAGCGATGAATACGGCGTAAAGTATTGCAAATAGATAATATGGTAATCCGAATACGACCCAATTAGAAAAGCCGTAAAGATAGGTGAATTCGCCTACACCTAAGATACCTCCATACCATGTAGCCACGAGAGAAGCAGAAAAAGGGATCAGACTTAATCTCCGTCCCGCTAAAAGGTAATCATGTTCGGATTGGGACTGTTTTTTATTTCGGAATAAACCGAGGAATAGAAGTATCACAAAGTAGAGAAGAATAATACCAACGTCTATTAGATGAAGGGGTGTATCCACTAAAAATGGGCAATAAAGACAAGGACGCTTCCGTTATGGACAGTGACTGAAATAGTATTATTAACGGCTATGTTACTTATTCCTTGGGTAATAGATTTCACGGTTTCGTTTTTTAGTTGATATTTCATTCCCATTGTCGTGATACGAACATCTTTATCCAGTGGAATTAATGAAACGCGTTGACCAGGTAGCGTATTAAATTGTTTTTTATCATCAACGCAATAAATCGTTCCGAAATCTGTTACTATTCTTATTTTTAATTGAGAATTAAAATATCGTAACAACATCAAATTAATAAGGGTGTGATCATCCCTTGTACCTGTGGCGCCAATGACAACTACGTGGTCAATACCCTGTTCCACGCACCATTGTAGTGTTTTTTCTAAATCGGTATTATTCTGACTTTTTAAATGAACGACTTCTACTTCGAGAGCAGATAAATCTGATTTTACAGAATCGAGGTCTCCGATAACAACCTTTGGTTTTAGACCATTCTTCAATGCTTTATCAGCAGCGCCATCACAACAAATTAAAGCATTGGCTGATTTAAGTATTTTCAGTGGAATGGGGTGAGTAGGAAAAGGACCATTCGCAAGTACTACAACGGGACTATTTTCAGTTGATACTATTCTTCCCACGGAGTCTGTGTCCATTTTTGGTAGAGTATTTTTTGCTGGTCAGCGGCTTCGTCTAATTTTTTTAAGGTAAATGAATAATACGGTGCCGGAACGGGAGTTATTTTTATGGTTTGAATATTGCCTTCTCTGGCAATAAGAAATTTGACCGGTTTTCCTATAGATTTTTCTCTCAATTGAGGAATTAGCATATTGTTATTTATACGAATATCATCAATGGCAATAATCTCATCATGAACATTGAGACCCCCAAGGTAGGCAGGAAATCCGTCGTATACATTTTTTACCACGACATATTTCTCATGTAAAGTCATCCTAAATCCAAAATAGGCAGTTGAGTCAGTCATTTCATCACTGTAGCCAGGTTCCAATACACATCCTAATGGATATAGATATGTGTTGTAGTCAATCTCTTCGGTTCCGGATACGTATTTCCATATATCGTCTAACTTCCGTCCTGCAATAGACTCGCATATCTCCTTGAATTCAGTGGAGGTAAATCCTCTGTTTTCTTTTTCATAAATGCCGGTATAAAGTGTGCGAAATACATCTATCAGGGATTTTTCTCCTTTGGTATTTTCCAGGATGACAAGGTCGAGAATCATACCTACCAAACTTCCTTTCGAATAGTAGGAGATTTGCGTATTGGGTGAATTTTCATCCTTGCGGTAAAATTTGATCCAAGTATCATAACTGGATTCTGTCAATGATTGGACCTTTCTGCCCGGTGTGGTTTCTACAGTTTTTATATCTTTACCAAGGTATTCGAGAAAGTCGTAGTCTGTGAAGATTTCCCCTCGAAGAAGGATCAAGTGTTCAAAGTAGCTGGTAATGCCTTCCGATATCCAGAGGTCTTCCGTATAATTTTCTATGTCGTAATCAAAGGGACCCAAAGCGATGGGTCGGATTCTTTTGACATTCCACGTGTGGAAAAACTCGTGGCTTACCAGCGTAAGAAAGTCTTTATATTTGTTTTCATCGGTAAAAATCCAGCGGTTGATTTCGAGGGTTGTGGAATTGAGATGCTCCAGACCGCCTCGACCTTTTTCCAACAGTAATAGGAGAAATACGTATCGATTATAGGGTAGAGAGCCAAAAATATCCCGACTGGATTCGACGATCGTTTTGAAATCCGTAATTAATATTTTTTCATCCATATTACCTTGACCAAAAACGGCTATTTCGTGGGGGATGTCATCCACGGTAAATTCCAATACTTTATGATTTCCTACCAAAATGGGGGAATCTATTAAAATATCATAATTAGGAAACTCATAGGTTCGTCGTTTTCCTCGGACTTTTGGCAGACCTGTAGAAATGGTATACCACTGTTTAAACGGGCGGACTTTAAGGATACCCGGTTCATTTTCTCTCCCCTCCACATATAGAAAGACGGAAGCTCCATTCACATATCCACGGGAACTGTTTAAAAAACTCGTCCTGACCGATTGTTCAAATGCGTATATCTTATACTGAATAATAATAGTTTGGTGCTTTCCTGTTTTTACTGTCCACTCATTTTTTGCGGTCTTTTTGACGGATAGAGGTTTATTGTTGGCGGAAGCATTTACCCTGGGAATATGCCGTGAGAATTCCCGAATGAGGTAAGATCCCGGTGTCCAGACTGGCATCTTGAGTACGAGAAGGGATTCTGTGTTATTTTCTATGGTCAGTTCCACATGGAAATAATGTGTATGGGGTTCCGGCATGGAGAGGTGATAGGTAATCTGAGGGCGAGGGACCCTTGCTGAAATTGTTGAGCATCCCAATATTAGAATGAGAATGATTTTTGTGATTTTCATGGTGAGTATCGATCTCCTGTTTTCAGGAAAGTACAATATGTGGAGCAATTCTAAAAATTATATAATGCAATATCTCTAATTCCAATAAGGTTTGACCCCAAACTGCAAAAGATTTCCATTATATTTTCTTTTAAAGGTGTACAAAGACTTATTCAATGTCATCCATTCTTTACAAAGTGATTCCAATTTACCCCCAGGCGATGCGTGTGAAATAAAAAGAGTATCTGATAAATGAGCAATAAACTGATTTCGCTCGATAGCTCTTCTTTTTGTCACTCTATTAATCCCACTTGGGAATTTTGTGATTATGAGCAATCTATTATGGTTGATGGCTTTCTTCAATTCCAGAGGAAATCGTTTCCAGATACTCCGGGCTAAACAAATTACTATTGGCTGACTTCCTTTCAATAGAATCCTCAGACATTTTTTTTCATGGGTGAATAGAACCCCCTGATAATAGACTGCACTTCTTTCCGCCATTTCACACATTGGTCATAGGTTTCTAAGATTTTGTCGCCTTGACATTTGACGGAGCAGAATAAAGCTATGGGATTGGTTTTCAGTAATTGGGGGTTACCAAGATGATAATATTTAGATATATCTGTTTCCGGTTTCATTAGCAAGACTATGTTAAATATAAGGCGTTATTGTAAAATAAGTTACAATAACAATAAAGTAGAAATATTCAACATATTTCCGCTATTTTCTTCCGGTATCAAAAGATCAAAAATCAGAGCATTCAGGATTTAAGATAATACTGGTTTCACGACCTTTCTCTTTTTCGATTAATCTCTTGACCAACCACAATTGGCGTTTGTTTGCGTTGTTTTTATGTGTAAGATCTAAATATATTGTATAGGAATTTTCATTTTTCCGCGATTTGGCAGGAAAGATAACTCAATGAAGTTGCCAAGAAAACTGATGCATGAATGAATGGATGAATCGATGACAAACACCTTCGAAATCACATCCAGCAGTTGGTGGACAACCATATCCAAAGAATCCTTCGGACAATCATGGAACTGAGAGAATACCAGAGAATCATTTGGTAATCAGTTATGATTTAGAGCCAAAACGTGAAGGCACACAGCTTGAGTTGGAACAAATCAATTTAAGATCTGAAAGTATGTTCAATATGATGGACGGAGTATGTGATTCTTTACTTAATAGTTTGAAGAAATATATCGAAGAAAGCCCTTAACAAACGTTACCACTCAGACAAGATTGAGTTGTTTAAAATCATTTAAGAATTTCCTTGCCTCAATTTTCTCTTTTGAAGTTCTGTATACGCCGTGGGATGAATACTGACCATGTTCAAACGAAATGGAGCAACCAATCAAAAAATATACTGATGTTTCGTCCACACCATCCGCTGCCGTTGCTCAGCTCCGATATGCGACGCTACCTAAACTCTTAAGGCCATTCTGCATTCATTACTGGTTCGTCGTATATGATTTGGCTGCACGTAAATGGAATCGGTGGGAGGTTTGGCAGAGTGCAAATGCAGGAGGGAAAAGCTGGGGTCATATCTACAAAGATTTGTGGCACCCAGATAGAAAAACGTAGGAGGAGGACCATGCCAGATCGCAGAAGAATGGAAAGACGAAATGGCTGAAGGGATTTTAGCAGCTTTGGATCAGGTATCGGTCTATCCTTTTCGGCATCAATATCACGCATGGCCTGGACCTAACAGCAATACCTTTGTCCGATGGGTGTTGGAAACGGCAGATTTGGTAATTGACTTCGACCCGAGGGCAATTGGAAAAGACTATTTTGCCCGATGGTCGTCAGGAGTTTCTGTTGGCAGATTTGGATTTCAATGGGAAACGCCGTGCCTTGGCCTAAAATTCGGACCGATGATAGAGATCGAAATTCATATTATTTGTCTCACTTTCGGACTATGCATCTGGCCGCTCAGGTTAAAGTCCCCAATCGGAAGCTTTGGGGAGTCGTTGAAAAGGTAAACATCGTGATATCGGACTGAGTTTTCTCATTCTTTCTTACAACAGAGGATGAACCGCTTCCAAAATTCTATTCAAAGCTTAAATTTTGTTGATAAGGAATGATTTCCTTAAGATTCCAGTCTGTGAAAGACAACTGTTAAGAAAGTAATTTCAATTCTAATCAAATGGCTGTAATCTATAAATGCACAAGGTGCAAAAAGCTAATACAGAGGGGAGAATCCTCAATCTCCATGGTTCGGAGTTTGCGAAAAATCTATTATCATGTTAGTTGCTTTGGGGCTGGACATTTGAAAGAGGAGGAAAAGATAAAGGAGAACAGTGATGAACCCCAGGGTATAGGTGAGCTGGAATAAAGGGGTAAAAATGGAGGTCAAATCAATAAACGAAAAAGATCATTTGCGGGTAGAAATTACAGGAATAGTATCAAATGCCAGCGATTGCAACAAAGTATTTGAAATAACATACGAACTAATCGAGAAACATGACTTGCCAATCGTAATTGATATGTCGCATGCTACTTTTGTAGCATCCATTTTCCTTGGATCGTTGGTTCGATCGTTTAAGATGGCCATTGAAAAGGGTAATCGATTTGGGATGATTAGTTCTCCGAATAGGGCTTGCATAGAGGTGATAACCGGAACAAAATTCCAGGACGGTTTGGAGCTGAAGGAACCAGCTTAACCCCACCCGAAAACCTGTAAAATCAGAGATGGGGCTTTAACCCCTCATACACAAAATTTGACAATATCTCCGAGGCAGTTATAATTTGGTGGTCAAAGAGTAAAGGTCTTATCATATTGAAGAAATTACCTAAACTATTTCTAATCGCTACCGGATCCATCATAAGCCTTTTTATATTGGTGCTCGGCTCGATACTATTGTATGTGGGGATGACCGATCTTCCAAAGTTCCCGACGCATAAGCTTGACTTAACGGTGACCCTCACCCCGCAACGGGTTTCGAGAGGGAAAAACATTGTAACTATGGTTTGTGCCCAGTGTCATATGGATCCCATCACGCACCGCCTGACCGGTGCCGGAATTTTTCGGCATGCTTTACAGTAAAAATATTACCAGGCATCCTGTAAAAGGTATAGGAACATGGACCGATGGCGAATTGTTTTACCTTGTGCGTACAGGGATTATGCGGGATGGAACATTTGCCCCCACCATGTGGAGACCGCTTTTATCAGATGAAGATATATACTCTGTGATTGCTTTTTTAAAATCCGACGACCCTTTGGTTGAAGCCGCGGATGTTGACAATAAAGAAATTAAATACAGCCTGGTGGCGAAATTTATTCTAAGATTTTTGATGAAGCCGGAGGAATATTCTGAGAAAAAGATAAAATCCCCCGATCCGAAAGATAAGATAGCTTATGGAAGGTATCTGGCAAACGGGGTCGCAAGCTGTTATGGATGTCATTCCGGTAACAACAATAAAGCCGATCATGTCATTCCTGAAAATTCATTCGAGTTTTATGGAGGCGGGAGTAAGTTTGTGGACATTAACGGCAGGGATATTTTAACTCCCAATCTGACCATGGATAAAGAAACTGGCCTAGGGAAATGGAGCGAAGACGACTTTATTCGCGCGACCCGGGACGCCTTTCGGCCGGATGGAAGCTACATACGTTTCCCCATGCAAAGATATGTTGAGTTTTCTGACTACGAACTCAGTGCTATTTGGGAATATCTCCAGACAGTCCCGAAAATCCGAAAACCTATTTTAAAATCTGAAGAATACCGCTTGACTGGCAAGGATATTTCGGATGGGAAGAAAATATATTACAAATACTCGTGTAATTCTTGTCACGGAGACGACGGGATCGGTATTTATGATTTGAGACAGGTAAATCACATATACCCACGTGATAAAGAATTGAAAAAATGGATCGAGAATTCGTCGCAATTTTCTGCCAACTCAAAGATGCCAACCTGGAAGGGTGTCATCGAGGAAAATGAATATAAACCTCTATTGAAATACGTACGGCTACTTGGAGAGCACGCTGATTAATGAAGATTTTCCCCAACGTCTTCCTTCAATTCCAGAGGAAATCGTTTCCAGATACCCCGAGCTAAACAAATTACTATTGGCTGACTTCCTTTCAATAGAATCCTCAGACATTTTTTTCCATGGGTGAATAGAACCCCCTGATAATAGACTGCCCTTCTTTCCGCCATTTCACACATTGGTCATAGGTTTCTAAGATTTTGTCGCCTTGACATTTGACGGAGCAGAATAAAGCTATGGGATTGGTGTTTAATAATTCTGTGTTGCCAAGAGTGTACGAATTTATTTTCCCATACTTTTTTAGTCTTTTACCCCAATTTTTTTTGTACGTCAGTTACGGGTAATTCCCTGAATCCAATCCTGTCGAAAGGATTCACCACGCTGGACACCATATTGTTCAGATGAGCGCTAATTCGTTTCAGATAGCGGACATAAAGCGCCAACGCAGCATAGTCGCCTGGTGGAATTCCCTCAACTTTGCCTTGAACAAGTTCATCGTCTATATGATCACAAATCCCACCAATCTCTGCCTTGAAGGTTTCCATCATCCTTCTCGCCTTATCCACGTCTTGGTTTTTCAGGATGTCTATAGTCTCATCGAATCGCAATTTAATCTCTTGTTCAATCTCTGTAATTGTCTTTTCATATGGGGGTATGTAGAGGCGCTCAGGATGTACTGCTGCCAAATCCAGGATATTCTTTGAATAGTCGCCAATCCGCTCAATATCGATAACGATGCTGACAAGAACCATTCCACTGGGAAGTGCACCTGCGCCCTGAAGTATACAGTGAGTCATTACTTTTCGTCGAACCTCTTGCTCATACTCATTGACTATCCAGTCTTTTTTCTTGATTTCAAGATTTACTTGGACATCATCACTTTCCCTGAGTATTCGGACAGCTTCCAGGAACATTTCGCGACTGATCTCCAGCATTTCGTAGGATTGATCCCACGCTTGCTCAAGAAGATTGTCAGATTTCCACAAACTTATGATTTCTTTCCACATATTTACCTCGCTATGAAAATGTAAGTTATTAAGATGATATAAGAAACGACTATCATAAACAAATTCATATTTACTTATGAGTTATTGTTTTATTCACAGAGATTAATTTGTATCCCATAAATTCTTCCCGGTTATATTAAAAATATTAGAACAACAGGGATGAAGTGTAATAGTATATAAATGGTAATAAATGCCAATAGATTCTTTGTCGATCTACTTGCCTTTTCGCCCACATATTCTGCTAATCTGATAGGGATAAACTTAAGTGGATAGAATATCATGATTCCAAAGATGTTGAAACAAAGGTGTGAAAAAGCAACCGTAACGGCAACATGGCTTTGAGTAGCCATAGCTGCCAGGATGGCCGTAATAGTGGTCCCAATATTAGCACCGAGTGTGTAGGGAAAGATTTGTCGGATGGAGACGAGACCTGCTCCGGCGAGAGGAATAATCAGGGAAGTTGTCACGGAACTGCTCTGCACGATAGCAGTCATTAAAATTCCAAGTGCAAACCCCAACAGGTCATTTCTAAAGAGATAACGATCGATTATCACCTCAATCTTAGTCAACACAAGAGATCGTATTGTCTTAACTAAAAAAGTCAGGGCTGCGAACATGAGAATGAGCGAAAAGACCATTAGGACAATATTTCCATGTGGAATAAAACCGAATATACTGTCGAAAAACTTTATTGGAGGATCCAATATGAATTTAAGGGGGTTGAACATTTTCAATCCCCCTACGCCTGCGAATCCTTTTTCCAGGATTAAAGCTGATTTTGCTATAATGTGAAATTTCATTTCAATGGGAAATAGGACGATAACAACACAAATGTTGAAAAAGTCGTGAACAATGCTTGCAGAGAACGCTCTCCTGAATTCTATTCGATTGGCAATATGACCGAGCGAAACCAGGGTATTGGTGATGGTCGTTCCGATATTCGCTCCCATGATTATTGGAATGGCGTTGCCCAAGGTCAATACATTTCCTGCAACCAATCCAACCACAATTGATGTTGTGGTGGACGAACTCTGAATCAAGCTTGTAGATACAATTCCAATGATTAATCCAGCAAAAGGGTTTGAAGTCATCTGGATGATAGCTTCTGCAAATTCTTTCCCAAAAAGTTTGAAAGAATGTCCCAGTAACTTGATACTGAGCAAGAAAAGGTAAGTCGCAGCAATGATTATGATTGCCTGTAGTAGCTTTGATTTGGTTTTAGAACTCAATTCGTTCTCTCTTATTTTACAATCTGTGTTTTATTCCAACATGGAGTAACACATTTAAGTAAATTGGATTTAAGAAATACAATCTGTATACAAAGCTCTTTTGGGGAAAACTTAAACAATTTCTTCATCGATTTGATGTGGTTATGGAGAAAGTTACTTAGCCCTGAATTTAGATAATTCCTCATGTTTGATGATAAGAACTGTTCATTTGTTGGAATAAAACTGGGGAATATGTTAATAGTAAACAGTCATGAGTCAAAAGAAATTTGAAGCGTTTTATCCACAATTAAAAATAAAAATTAGTGATTGATTTTGTGTCATTTTGAAATGTTCAAGAATACTTAAAAAAATTCCTTGCTAAAAGAACAGAGCTCTTACTATATTATATTCCGAAATGAAACTATATCACCGACATCATCATCTGAGTAACATTAACCCCAACAGGAGGTCTGTCGGTATTAAATAGCTTTTAGAAACTTTAAGAATTAAAAATAACAACCCTCAGGATCTCCTGGGGGTTTTTGTTATGAAAGGAATTTCATGGAGAACAGACTAAAATTAGGATTACCGAAAGGTTCATTACAGGAACCCACCTTTCACCTGTTTAAGCAAGCTGGTTGGCGTTTTACCATTTCCAACAGGGCCTACAAACCCTATTGTGATGATCCGGAAATTGAGGCTTTGTTGATTCGTGCTCAGGAAATGTCACTATACGTGGAGCAGGGTATTTTTGATGCAGGATTGACAGGGTTGGATTGGATTGTGGAAAACAACTCCGATGTGGTGGATGTTTGTGAGTTGGTCTATGCCAAATCCTATATGCGGCCTATCCGCTGGGTGTTAGCGGTTCATGAGAACTCAGACATTCGAAATGTTCAGGATTTACAGGGGAAACGAATCAGTACCGAAGTAGTAAACATCACCAGGGCTTATTTAAAGAAAAACGGGGTTGAGGCAGAAGTGGAGTTCTCCTGGGGTGCAACTGAAGTAAAGCCTGGGCTGCTGTCGGATGCTATAGTTGAAGTGACGGAAACAGGTACCTCTTTACGTGCAAACAATCTTCGTATTGTGGATACGGTTCTGGAATCGTCTACCCGCCTTATTGCCAATAAGAAAGCGTATCAGGATCCTTGGAAACGGATGAAAATCGATAACATTGCGTGTCTATTACAGAGCAGTATATATGCCGCCACACGGGTGGGTTTAAAAATGAATGTTTCGGATGAAGCGCTGCCAAAGGTTTTAGTTATCCTGCCAGCGATGAAAACCCCGACCATCAGCCAACTTTACAACGGGTCGGGTGTAGCTCTGGAAGTAGTTGTGGAAGAAAAGATCGTTCGGGATATTATTCCCGCACTGATTGAAGCTGGCGCTACCGACATTATTGAATATTCGTTGAACAAGGTAATTCCATAATGCTGGCACTGATACAAGATCAAAATTTATTGAAACAGCGCTGGCAACGGAACCAGAAATACTTGGAATCTAATATTCCAATCGTGCAAAAAGTCCTGAATAGAATCAGGGAGGAAGGTGACAGTGCAGTCCGAGCGTTTACTGAACAGTTTGACCATGTAAAGATTACCGGTTTCCGTGTGCCTGTTGATCGGTTAAAGCAAGCCGAAGAAGGGTTATCCACCTCATTAAAATCTTTCATCCTTGAGGCAGGTGAAAATATCCGCAGGTTTCACGAATTGCAACAGCCTGCAGGATATGCTTTAGAACAACCGGATGGCACACAGGTGGAATTCCGTTGGAGACCGATAGAACGAATTGGCGTATATATCCCAGGGGGACGATTTCCGCTATTTTCCACTGTACTGATGAATGTGATCCCGGCACAGGTGGCGGGTGTGAGTAAAATCGCTATTTGTACCCCTCCGGGAAAAAATGGCTGGCCCTCTGACGTGATTCAGGCGGCCTGCTTTTTACTTGGGGTTACGGAAGTCTATCGAGTTGGGGGTGTACAGGCGATTGGGGCTTTGACATACGGAACTGAAAGTATTCCTGCTGTTGATAAAATTACTGGTCCGGGGAATGTTTACGTGGCAGCGGCAAAACAAGCGGTTTCTGCTGTCGTCGGTATTGATATGATTTCCGGTCCCACTGAATTGATTATTATTGCAGACGATGAAGCTGATCCATCGAAAATCGCTGTAGAATTGATATCCCAGGCAGAGCACGATCCCCAGGCGCTCCCGGTCTTATTAACTGATAGTGAAACAGTAGCCAGGGATGTAAATGAACTTCTTCCCACTTTTTTGAAAGACTTGCCCACAAGACATACAGCAGAACAATCGCTTAATAAACAAGGGTTTATCTATTTGGCAGATACGATAGAGGAATGTGTTGAAATAGCAAACGACCTGACCCCGGAACATCTTTCTTTAATGGTCAGAGAGCCCGAATTATGGATCGATAACGTAAAAGCCGGGGCAATCTTTATCGGACCTGATTCGCCAGTTGCATGGGGGGATTACTGGGCAGGGACCAATCACACACTCCCCACTTCGGGACAAGCGCGCACACGGGGTCCCTTGTCGGTTCTTGATTTTATGGTGCCTTATTCCGTGATCAGAATCAGTAAACAATCGTTGCGGAATAGCGGTAAAAAGGTGATTAGCTTGGCTGAAGCGGAAGGATTGTTCGGTCATGCCCAGTCCATTGCTCTGCGGAGGGAAAATGCCTGAGAAACAGATAAAAAGTTGGATTAAACCTGAGGTACTATCGCAACCGGCATATCATGTGGAATCTCCCCGGCATCGAATCAAGTTGAATCAGAATGAGTGTCCCTGGGATTGGCCAGAGGAATTAAAACGCAAGATTGTGGAGCGTTTATCAAGTGTGTCATGGAACCGTTACCCAGGCCTGGTTCCTGAGAAACTGAAAGATAAATTGAGCGAAATCGTCAGGGTAGCTCCAAATCAAATTGTTGTGGGAAAGGGTTCTAATGAAGTTCTTCAAGCTTTGGCTACCGTCATTTTACGCCCTGGAGATACGGTGTGCACCCTGGCGCCCACTTTCGCTGTTTACCGGTTGTTATCCGAACAACGATCGGCGAAAATGGCGGAAAGTTCCCTGGATGAGAGATTTCGCGTTGATGCGAAAGACCTACTGAAAAAAAGTCGTCAAGCACGGATGACCATTCTTTGTAATCCCAATTCGCCCACTGGAACACTGCTACCCTTGGGACTTATCGAAGAGGTGGCAGGGGAATCGACGGGAGTAGTCATTTTGGATGAAGCCTATGTTGATTTTTCCGGCGTATCCGCTTTGCCTCTGCTTGAATCCTACCCAAACCTGATCGTTACCCGTACCTTTTCCAAAGCGTTTGCCCTCGCTGGTTTTCGTGTAGGGTATGCCATCATGGCTGAAACCTTGGCGCATGAAGTTCAAAAAGGATTGTTGCCTTTCAATATAGATCTTCCCTCCTTAATTGCAACGGAAATAATCCTGGAAAACCGTGCTCTGGTGCAAGCTCGCGTTAAGCAGATCATCCGTGGACGGGAGCAATTGATCTCACGTTTGAATACACTTGATGGTGTGACAGCCTGGTCATCTCATGCGAATTTCTTTCTACTGGAAACTCCACAGGGACCAAAGAAAACATTCGAATTTCTTCTTTCCCGTGGCATACTGGTACGGGATGTTTCGGGATATCTCCGTTGTGAAAATATGCTCCGTGTTACTGTGGGTTCTCCGGAGGAAAATGAAATTCTATACCAGGCAATCAAGGATCTGACATGAGGTATGATGCATTTATCTTCGATATGGATGGCGTTTTGTTAGATACAAGTAAATCTTTTATTAAAGCAGCAGTTGAAGCCGTGGCTTATGCTACAGGTACAAAGAGATTCACGGCTGCGGAGGGTGTCCGTATGAAAACCATACCCGGGTTTAATAATGATTGGCATGTGGCTATTGCGGGAGCTTGCTGGATTGACTATTTCCCTGATTTAGCTTTTCAGACTTATGTGGAGCGATTAGACCAGTTAGGAGGAGGGCTGAAAGCCTTGCAACAATTGGTACCTGATTTAACACCCGAATACAAGCAAAGATTGACAAGGTTAACGATGGAGGCGTATGGCGGAACCACTGCCTGCCAAAAGCTGTATGGGTTCGATCCTGAGAATATTATGGTGCGGGGGTACTGGCAAAGTGAAACACCTTTGGTAGCGCCTGAACAAATTAAACCAATTTCAAAAAAAGCAGGCATTGTTACCGGTCGGGCAGAGGCAGAGTTGCAGATCGGGTTTGAACGATTAGGGTGGTCGCTCCCGGAAAAGGTGGTAGCATGGTCCGACGATCCCGATCTGGATAAGCCAAATCCGATTAAATTGATTAGGATTATCAACAACCTCGGCGCTGATAAACCGGTGTATATCGGGGATACACGGGATGATCTGGAATTAGTAAAGAATTATCGACAAGATACGGGCAGGACAATGGATTTTTGTTTTATTGGTTCACGAGATTGGATACAGGACTTCGATTTGACCTACAGAAATGTGACAGAATTTTTACAAACAATAGGGAGAGGACATGGTTGAGTTAAAACGTAAGACTGGAGAAACAGATATTCGTCTGATTCTAGAACTATCAGGGAAACGTCAGATTCAGGTGGAAACCGGGATTGGGTTTTTCGATCACATGCTCACATCCTTAGCCTTTTGGGCAGGTTGGGACTTGACCCTGATTTGTAAAGGCGATTTGGATGTGGACACCCATCACACCGTAGAGGATGCGGCAATTATTTTAGGAAAGGCGTTTAAAGAAGCAAATGAGGGAAATGTGGAAATTGAGCGGATTGCCTGCGCCTTTGTTCCCATGGATGAAGCATTGTCCAGAATTGTGGTAGACCTTTGTAACCGGCCATACTGTACTTTTGATGCTGAATTCAACATGGAACGCATAGGCAATTATGAGACCTACATGACCGAGCACTTTTTTCGTTCTTTTGCCACTGAAGCGCGGATTACGCTGCACGTTCACTCATTAATTGGAACCAATGAGCACCACATTATCGAAAGTTTATTCAAAGGTTTGGGATTGGCTCTGCGGAAAGCGTTGGTTCCCCGGATAGGAGGCATTGCCTCCACCAAAGGAAGCCTATGATCGGTATAATAAACTACGGCGTGGGAAACATTGGCAGTTTACAAAATGCCCTGATTTTTTTAGGATTACGAAGCACTCTATCCAAAAATCCGGATGAATTATCCCAATGCAAAGCTTTGATTCTGCCTGGTGTGGGCGCATTCCCACCCGCTATGGAAAAATTAGATGCTTCCGGTTTAGTCCCGTTTTTAAAAGATTGGGCGGAAAAAGAACGTCCTTTATTAGGGATTTGTTTGGGAATGCAATTATTAATGACTGTTAGTGAAGAGAATGGATTAACGCCAGGGCTCGATCTGATTTCCGGTCAAGTCGTAAAATTGAAAGATGCCCCCCGTTCGATCCACATCGGCTGGAATACGGTAAGCCCGAGGTATTCCAATGATCTGATTCCCAGTGAAGGGTATGCCTACTTTGTCCATTCCTATGCCTGTCAACCGGATAATGCGGAAACTGTCATTGGTGAAACAACCTATGGAGTCTCTTTTGCATCCGTAGTTCGAACTGGTAACGTGATTGGAGTTCAGTTTCACCCGGAAAAATCCCAACAATTTGGATCGGCTTTTTTAAAGAGGTTTACTGATGGGATCTTTTAAAGTTATTCCTGCCATGGATCTAATGGATGGTCGGTGCGTAAGGCTGGTCCAGGGGGATTATGAACGGAAAACCGTTTATGAAAATGATCCGGTCGAATTGGCGAAAACGTTCTTAGACGCTGGGTTGGATTGGCTTCATGTGGTAGACTTGGATGGTGCCCAATCGGGTAAACCGGAGAATCTCTCTACTGTTGAAGCTATTGCCAACACTGGGATTCATGTGGAATTGGGGGGAGGTTTACGGAGGAAGGAACACTTCTTGCTGGCAATCAATAGCGGTGTGGACGTTCTGATTCTCGGGTCACTGTTGGTAGGCGCTGGAAGGAAGGAGCTTAAGGAATGGTCAGCAGACTTCCCTGGGGTATTGGCTGCTGGAATTGACGCAAGGAATGGGTTTGTGTCTGTTCACGGATGGAAAGCCACAACAAACATCCGTGCTGTGGACCTGATTAAAATAGTAGAGAAATCCGGGTTTAATCGAGTGATATACACAGACATTAATCGGGATGGGACTTTATCCGGGCCTAATTTAGAGGAGTTAAAGAAAATTGTCGAGCATACGTCTCTACCGGTAATTGCTTCTGGTGGAATTAGCGGGGTCGAGGATATTTGGGCGGTGAAAGAATACGCATCGCATGGTGTGAGTGGTGTGATTGTGGGAAAAGCTTTTTACGATGGTAAGATCACGTTGGAAGAGTTAAGCCAATGTTGACCAAACGGATTATTCCCTGTCTGGATGTAATGGATGGTCAAGTGGTGAAGGGGGTAAACTTCATCAATTTGGTGCGGGAAGGAGACCCAGTGGAATTAGCGGCTCGATATTCGGATGCCGGCGCTGATGAATTGGTTTTTCTTGATATCACCGCAAGTATTGAGTCCAGACCTCATGTGATTGATCTTGTGAAAAAGGTTGCCGAGCAAGTATTTATTCCCTTTACGATCGGAGGAGGCATAAAAAGTGTCATGGATATTGACCGTATCCTGCATGCTGGCGCTGACAAGGTGTCGATCAACACCGCTGCTTTAGCCCAACCACAATTGATAGTAGAAGGAGCCAAACAATTTGGGTCTCAGTGTATTGTCGTGGCAATGGATGTTAAAAAGGATGGTGAAACCTGGCGGGTATACTCCCATGGCGGAAGAAATAAGACATATTGGGAGGCTGTTCGGTGGGCAAAGGAAGCCATGAACTTGGGTGCGGGGGAAATTTTGCTTACCAGTATGGATGCGGATGGTACGCAAGAGGGTGTCGATTTGGAAATTACTCGCAGGATTAGTACTGTGGTAAATATACCGGTGATTGCTTCCGGTGGAATCGGGAAGTTGATCCATTTTGAAGAAGCATTTTTATATGGTAAATCGGATGCGGTGTTGGCAGCCTCTGTATTCCACCGAAATACGTTTACCATATCACAGGTGAAAATGTATTTGCACCAACAGGGTATTCCGATGAGGTTAATAGGAGAAGAATATGAATATTGATGACGCAAAAACCTATGTGGAAGAGTTGAATTTGAAATTAGATCAGAGCGGGTTATTACCGGCTATCATTCAGGATGAAGAAAATGGGCAGATCCTTATGTTAGCTTACATGAGTCCGGAAAGCCTGGCAATAACTTTGACTGAGGGTCGGACCTGTTTCTGGTCCCGTAGCCGCCAAGTGCTTTGGCGTAAAGGGGAGGCCAGCGGACACAGGCAGATTGTTAAAGCTATTTCATTGGATTGTGACCGAGATACTCTGCTCATTAAGGTGGAACAGGTAGGCGCTGCATGTCATAATGAAACCCGAACCTGTTTTACAGAGTCATTGGAATTTGGTGTGAAAATTTTGAAATCTGAGGAAGGGAATTGATATGAGTCAAAAAAAAAGTAGTATTAGCTTATAACGGTGGATGTGACACCTCTGTTATTTTAAAATGGTTAGTCAAAAAGGATTTTAAAGTGATCTGTTTTGTAGGCAACGTGGGACAGAAAGATGATTTTTAGCCGTTGAAAAGAAAGCCTATGACACAGGAGCCTCAAAAGTGTATGTGGAGGATCTCCGCCGGGAATTTGTTATCGATTACATCTTTCCAGCCATGCGTGGAAATGCCATTTATGAAGGACGGTATTTATTGGAAACCTCCCTCGCCCGACCGCTATTGTCCAAGGCACAAATAAAAATTGCAGCCAAATAAGGTGCGGAATATGTCTCCCATGTGGCTACGGGAAAAGGAAATGATCAGGTTCGGTTTGAGTTGACCTATTATGCCCTAAATCCGATTATCAAGGTAATTTCACCCTGGAAAGAGCCGTAATTTCTGACCAAATTTAAAGGGCGCGGTGATTGACTTCAGCAAGCACTTCTAAGGATTTCTTGAGAGATGGGGATACACGAAGAGCGATAAATTCATCTTTGGTTTCCAGGGTTGTATTGTATAACGTTGTTAAACATTTTGCAAGTACATTTTAGGTCTGTGAAGGACTGCTTCCTTTCCTATCACCCTACGCTCGGGAAATCCCAAGGTTATATTCCATGATGGCTGCACACTCCTCGAAGTACAGTTCGTTAGGGGACGGAGGAATATATACCTCTTCTGTCTGGTCGGGAGAAGAGCAACAGCCAGAGAACTCGGAATAGATGAGGTAAGGGCAGATCTCAAGCCTGAGGATAAGATCAAGCATGTAGAGGCGTTAGAACACAAATATGGAGCTGTGGCCATGGTGGGAGATGGAATAAACAATGCCCCGGCTCTGGCTCGGGCAACTGTGGTAATAGCCGTGGGCACCGCTGAGACCGGTGCGAAGAAGCCCTCAACGATGAGGTATTCGCAACCGAAAAAGTATATGAGTTAGTTAAGACAAGGTATCCCCTTCCGGGAAGCATACCGTCGAATCGCAAAGAAATTTTGATTGGTGAGGAATTAGTGTTGATGTGATAGCTTCAAGTTAACTAATGTTTGAGTTAACCCGACTCTGGCCTGAACCAACTACCGAAAATGAGAAAAACTATGCATACCAAAAACCTAAGATTAGAACTCGTGGCTGGAGGTCAGGTTGAACGATTTGTTATGCCTTGATTTATCAGCTACCTGCCCAATCTATTTATATATCAAAGGATAATGATTTAGATTATCCAAGGATGATACTTCAAGATCAATATCAAGTTTTTCCCAATAAAGATGGAATTTATGTAACAATGTTACATTAAGAATATCACTCACTTTTGCATCTTTGAACCAAGGATACTCATCGTAAGGCAAAAAGTATTCTTTTTCATTTACAAAGAGCCAAAATCCATGCTTTGAGATATTTGATACTTCAACTTCCGAGATGTTCTTGCCAAGCTTTTGTAATGTCATTTTTTCGTTCCTCAATAATTTTTAATAGCTCAGTTATCTGTTTCTTGGATAACCCATAGTTGTTTGCCAAAGAGACTTTTGGTGTTAACCAAAATTTAGCTTCACCGTCAGTACAATAGACATGCACATGAATCCGTTTTTCTTCACGAGAGAAGAAAAAGAAACGGTATCCATGATATCTGAAAATCGTTGGACTCATAACTAATTATGGTATTTTATGCAGTGTTTGTAAAATTATTTCTGGTATAACGGAAAAAGTAACCAGCGTGAAATTTGTTACCACTGGACTTTCCCTTTTCAAATTTACGTTTGCAAAACCCAAAAAACTGAAAATCAGGCCAAAGCTTTTCACGTCAAGTTGAGCGAGGGATTAGACCACCTGCGATACTATATTCTCATCGCTACTGCGTGAGTGGTTCTGTTGAGCGGAGAACGCCATCATCCGTACCAACCAAGAGGCGTCTATCGGGAGAAATCCCCAGAGTATTAACATTGAGATTGGTAAGTCCGTCGTTAAGTTTTGACCATGAATCGCCGTTATTAGTAGACTTGAATACTCCTTCGCCGTGTATTCCTATGTAGATGTTTCCATTGTCAGGGTCAATTACAATAGTACGGACCTTTCCATCAGGTAAGCCGCTAGTAGCTAATTCCATCATACGACCATACTTGCTGGAACGCCAAAATCCTTTGCTATTTCCGCCATATACCGCTTCTTTTTTGAAAGGATGAGCGTAGACAAGATCCATCCGATCATCATCGAATATGTATGTCCATGAATCAGCGTCTTCATTTCTACGGAATACTCCATTCAGCGTACCAAGATATGCAGCTTGGTCAATGCTAATCGTGATGGACAGTATATGCTCATTGTCAAACAGTCCGCGATTATTTTGTTCCCATGTATTATCGTTGTCAGTAGAGATGTATACGCCATCACTGGTTCCGGCATACATATTTCCATTAGGTGATGAGGCAAGGGACGTAAGGGACGTCGCTGTTGGTTCAGGAAAGTTAAGTTTATTCCATGTTTTGTCGCTGTGATTATAGCGGTAAATCCTTATACCATGTGTTCCAACATACATTTTTCCTTGGGAATTAATAAGGGCTTTAATATAGAAACTTGTTAATCCATTATTAATTTGTGTCCATGTATTATCGTTGTCAGTAGAGATGTATACGCCATCACCCCAAGTTCCAGCATAAATGATTCCATTGTTTTGAGTAGCTAATGATACTACATCACTCGAAAGCTCTCCAGTCGGTTCCCAAAATGATGTTATGGTGTCATCATTTTTGTCATTTTCATCGTCAGAGCTGATCGGATTTTTGCCGCAACCTAGGAATATCAGAAAAATGCTGATGAGACCAATCGTTAATGTTCTTACTTTCATGGATTTTTGCTCCTTTCCACTTCTGTTACTGTTACCTCAAATATTTATGAATAGTCAATGCAGGCGGTCTAACTTCAACTAGACTACCGAATTGCCATCCCGACTGATCGGGACGATTTTTCTTCACGCCACGCCGTTTTTAGATGGCTATATATCCTTT
Organism: Fidelibacterota bacterium; assembly: GCA_004124475.1. GTDB lineage: Bacteria > Fidelibacterota > Marinisomatia > Marinisomatales > SCKK01 > SCKK01. Next base: position 26,694 of record SCKK01000024.1, on the reverse strand, counting down.
TCGTTAATCTCTTAAGTTCTTATCCGCAGGATCCTTTAACCCAGAGGGTCTCCTTCGGAGGAGCAAGAACAGACCTGCAACAAAGCCACAAAACTCCGATTAAGCACCGTGTAAAGGGGTCAGGTTGATTCGATGGTTAGCTGATATTTTTTATGCGTATTCATAAAGAGGTACCGTACTCTTTGGCTTAATCGATTTTTCTAATAACTGTTCAATATGTCGAACTGTCCTTGGTTTTAATAAAATATCGTTACACACTGAGCATACTTCCGCAGGAACATGATCAATAACTATAACTTGGTTTTTGTGCCTAACAGTGTGAAAAATATTTTGTTCTTCATACTCTCCAGGACATCCTCTAACACTACATTTCATTTCTTTGTCTCCTTTGCGTTGGAGTAACCCATTTCGGTTGTTTTGGTCTATATACTGTAATAATGATCAAAACTGGTTGCTCTGTTGTGCATACGATGTGCAATGATTTACCATCTTTAGTAGTACCACTGAGCAAGCAACAAGGTCCTCTGCGATGCTCAGGATAATTCTCTAAAATATCACTTGAAGCAATTGCTTCAAAAACTTCATTCATGTAGACATTCTCCTCAACCATTCCTTGCTGTGCATGCTGAGTAACTCTAATATTCTCTTCATCAGCTTGTGACTGTAGATTTTTAAGTATATCTCTCAAATTGGTAAAATCGAATTCTGACATTTATAATTACAACTTTCATAATTACACATCTTCAGCTAACTTCAACCAGACTACCGAATTGCCATCCCGACAAGCTTGTCGGGACAGCTTATCTTCATACCACCCTGTTTTTATGTGGGTAAATATCCTTTTCGCTAATCTCTTAAGTTCTTATCTGCAGGATCCTTCGGAACTTTTACCCACAGTTGGCGCCTAATAGAAATGTAAATTACCATTTATTGAAAAGCAAGTAAATTTCCGAAGGCTCCTGTGGACATCCACAGGTGGTAATGCCTCACTAACGGGGACATAATTGAAGAACCAATCCCGCAATTGCGGGACAAGAACCAAAAGTCGAACTTCGTTTATTTTCAAGGATATTTGGATATTGGTTCTTGGGTCTTTCAGACTATTCTCTCCTTATCACTGTGGCATTACCATGGAATCTTGAATCAGCTTGTTTGTAAAGACTCCACAACTTACTTTTTGATGTGATTTTCGAAGCTTTTTACTTAATTAAACAAGGAGCTATTTTGCTCCCGATTTTAGATTAAGAGATACTCTTTCAGGAAGCCTCAACGAGGCTTTTTTTAATATGATGAAGAAAATAATTGAGATTGAAGGGATTGATCCCGCCGGAATTGTCGGTGTGGCGGATGCTAATCTGAAAGTTTTAGAGGACTCCTTTCCGTGTAAAATTTTACTCAGAGGGAATACAGTATATATGGATGGTGATAAAAATGTGGTTTTACAGGCGGAAGAAGTATTGTCTGAAATGATGAAAACCTATTCCCGAAAACAATCCTTAACTCCAGGAGATGTAAGATCCTTAGTTTCGCTGATTTCTGAGGGGGATCATATCAGTGAGGAGGGTCCCGAACCTGTTATCCTTTATGCAAAAAAAGGAGAGATCATCCCTCGCACGAATGGGCAAAAGGAATTTTATGAGAAAAGCAAATATAACGACATCCTTTTTGCCATCGGTCCGGCCGGCACAGGAAAAACCTACCTTGCAGTTGCAATATCAGTCGCAGCTTATAAGCGAAGAGAAGTTAAACGAATCATTCTTACCAGACCTGCAGTAGAAGCGGGTGAAAGATTAGGATTTCTCCCTGGCGACCTCAGGGAAAAAATTGACCCCTATTTAACACCTTTATTTGATGCGTTGAACGACATGGTTTCTACTACAACACTAAAATCACTCATGACCAAACGGGTAATCGAAGTAATACCACTTGCCTACATGCGGGGCAGAACTCTGGATAATGCTTATGTCATTCTGGATGAAGCACAAAATTCCTCTGCCATGCAGATGAAAATGTTTCTCACCCGACTGGGTCCAAATTCAAAAGCGATTATAACCGGGGACGTTACGCAAATTGATTTGCCCAGTAGACAGGAATCGGGACTGTTGCATGCAGAAAGATTATTAAAAGGTATAGAAGGTATCGGTTACACATACTTTACCGAGAAAGACGTCGTACGTCATCGACTTGTGAAAGAAATAATCAGCGCTTATAGCTTGGATAACGATAGAGAGAATAATATAGATGCCTGATTTTGGAAATGTTGTGATTGCCGGTCCGGTAAGGACTCCTATCGGTGCTTTTCAAGGATCCATCAGTTCTGTTCCTGCAACAAAACTTGGCGCTACAGTGATAAAAGAATCATTGGTGGCGGTTGGAATACCCATAAAAGAAGTAGACGAAGTGATCATGGGGAATGTCATGTCCGCCGGGTTGGGACAAGCGCCAGCACGACAGGCAGCGCTTTTTGCAGGATTATCCAATTCCACGGAATGTCTCACCGTAAATAAAATGTGTGGGTCCGGACTTAAGGCTATTATGCTGGCAGCTCAAGCTATACAATTAAATAATGCCAATGTCATCGTGGCTGGTGGAATGGAAAGCATGAGTTTGGCGCCTTATTTAATCCCAAAGGCGCGAACCGGACTACGACTGGGACATGGTCAACTTATTGACAGTGTCATTTTGGATGGGCTTTGGGATGTCTACAACGACAAACATATGGGAAGTTGTACTGAGAGTTGTGTTCGGAAATACCAATTTTCAAGGGAACAACAGGATGCGTTTTCAAAAGAGTCGTATTCGAGAGCACTGAAAGCTCAGAAGGATGGAACTTTTGAGAAAGAAGTTGTTGGAGTATCCATCACAGACCGTAAAGGAAATGTTATCCTGGTGACAGAAGATGATGAACCAAAGCGGGCAAATTTTGAAAAGATGATAAAATTAAAACCTGTTTTTGAAAAAGGTGGCACCATCACCGCTGCCAATGCTTCAAAAATAAATGATGGGGCTGCCAGTGTGGTGATTTTTTCCGAAGAAAAGGCGAAAGAGTTAAATGTGGAACCAATCGCAAAAATTGTAGCGCAAGCATCATTTTCTCAGGAGCCTGAATGGTTTACCACTGCTCCGGTGGGCGCTATCGGAAAGGTTTTAGATAAAGCCGGAATGTCCGTTTCGGATATTGATATTTTTGAAATTAATGAAGCATTTGCAGCAGTCACCATGGCGGTGATGAAGGAACTTAATCTCGATCATGAAGTCGTGAATGTTCATGGAGGTGCGGTGGCACTGGGACATCCTATCGGCGCGAGTGGAGCAAGAATCCTGGTAACGCTACTTAATGCCATGCAGATAAGGGACGTTGAGAGAGGAATTGCTGCGATCTGTATTGGTGGTGGAGAGGCGTCCGCTGTGATACTGGAGAGGGTATGAAATGGATTTTGATCTGAACGAAGAACAACTTTTAGTACAACAAACAGCAAGGGAATTTGCCGAAAAGGTCTTGGCTCCCGGAGTGATAGAGCGGGACGATAAAATGATATACCCAACTGAACAGATAAAGGAATTAGGTGAGCTTGGTTTTATGGGGATAATGGTACCTGAAAAATGGGGTGGCGCTGGATTAGACGCCGTCAGTTACTGTCTGGCGATAGAGGAAATATCAAAAGTGGAAGCCGCTACTGGAGTTGTTATGTCAATTAATAATTCCTTGGTTTGCCAGTTGATGATGGATTGGGCTACTGATGATCAGAAGGAGAGGTATCTTAGAAAACTTGCTTCAGGGGAGTGGTTGGGTGCTTTTTCATTAAGCGAGCCTCAGGCAGGATCGGATGCTTCTAATCTCCTTACTTTTGCAGAAAGAAAAAATGATCATTACGTTATAAACGGCACGAAAAATTGGGTTACAAATGGGATCCATTCCAATGTTGTGATTGTTTTTGCTGTGACGGAAAAAGGTGTGGGTTATAAAGGTATCTCAGCATTTATTGTGGAAAAGAGACGAAAGGGAATATCTACCGGAAAAAAAGAAAATAAATTGGGTATTCGTGCTTCTGATACCTGTGAGATGTATTTTGATAAATGTGAGATTCCCGTAGAAAACAGGCTTGGTAGAGAAGGTGACGGATTTAAAATAGCTTTAAAGGCGCTTGACGGTGGAAGAATTGGAATTGCTTCGCAAGCCTTGGGGATTGCTCAAGCGGCTTTGGAGGCGTCTGTGCGTTATTCGAAAGAGCGGAAACAGTTCGGTAAATCCATTTCCCAGTTTGGTGCCATTCGTGAAAAGATAGCCACCATGGCAACGGAGATTTCAGCCGCTCGTTTGTTGACCTATCATGCTGCATATCGTAAAGATAAAAAACAGCCTTATTCAAAAGAAAGCGCCATGGCGAAATATTTTGCCTCAAAAACAGCAATGAGTGCATCTACAGAATGTGTGCAGATTTTTGGTGGATATGGTTACATGCAGGAGTACGGTGTGGAGAGACTCATGCGGGATGCAAAAATCACCCAGATTTACGAAGGAACGTCAGAAATTCAAAAATTGGTTATAGCCAGATCATTATTGGAGGAATAATCCATGGAAATATTAGAAGTTGAACAGAAAATTGACTGGAACAATCTAACGTTCAGCGTAACACCAACCAGAAGCATGTATTTTGCTACATGCGATTTAGGGGGAGAATGGGAACCGGGAGACTTGGTGCCTTATGGCGATTTTAAGATATCTCCCGCAGCAGGTGTTTTAAACTATGGTCAGGGAGTTTTTGAAGGAACCAAAGCATTCAAAACCTTGAAAGGTAGAGATATATTATTCAGACCTGATAGAAACGCAAAACGATTTATCCATTCCGCAGAAAGACTTTGCATTCCTCCCGTATCTGAGGAAATGTTTCTAAAAGCAGTGGAGAAAACCGTCCGGGGCAATGCCGATTATATTCCCCCGGTGGGAAAGGGAAGTCTGTATATAAGACCTATCATTTTGGGAACAGGACCGGTATTGGGGGTTAAACCAGCTCCATCGTACACGTTTGTCATCTATGTCTCACCTGTGGGACCTTATTTTAAAGGGGGTATGAGAGCACTTCATTTAAAGGTCACCAGATATTTTCACAGGGTTGCTCCGAAGGGGACAGGCAATGCCAAAGCGATTGGAAACTATGCGGCTTCTTTATATCCTCTGAAATTGGCGAAGGAGCAGGATTTCGATGAAGTGATTTATCTGAATGCTACTAACGAAAACCTCGTGGAAGAAGTTGGTTCAGCCAATATTTTTACTCTCAAAGATAATGTACTCAAAACCCCAAAGTTAGGAGGTTCTATCCTTCCTGGGGTCACCCGTGATTCGGTCATTCAACTTGCCCGGGAAATTCTTGGTTTGAAGGTATTGGAAACAGACGTAACGGTCAATGAAGTATTATTTGCTGATGAAGTTTTTTGTACAGGCACTGCCGCAGTCATTACACCCATAGGTAAAATTACAACCGATGACGATTTTCATGTAATTGGCGATGGTGAAATTGGTTCTTTGACCCGGAAGTTATACGACATCCTCACCGGCATTCAGCGTGAGAGGATCGAAGATCCTTTTGGATGGGTTCATCCTGTCCCAATGTATAAATGAAACTTCGGGAGAGCGTACAGGGGGATCAGGGAGCGAGGGTGCAAGGGAGCGGGGGAGCGGAGGTGGAGAGGAGCAGGTCATATGGATGAGATTCAGGATACACGGGACTTAGTAAAACGTACGGGAACAAGAGCATAGTGCTGGGAAGATAAGAACAAAGGAGGAAACCACATTGTGATACAGAGTCACAAAGAATTGGAGGTCTACCAGATAGCATTTAAAAGTGCTATGGCCGTCTTTAAAGTATCGAAGGGCTACCCGAAGGAAGAACTCTACTCGCTCACTGACCAAATTAGGCGCTCTTCCCGTTCTGTATGTTCAAATATAGCTGAGGCGTGGCGAAAAAGACGATACGTGGCGGCCTTTGTGGCAAAGTTGAACGACGCAGAAGCAGAAGCTGCCGAAACGCAAACATGGCTCGACTTTTCGTTGGCTTGTGGATATTTGGAAGAGGGTATCAATAAAAAGTTATTTGGTGACTATGACAACATCTTGGGTAAGCTGGTCAATATGATAAACAATCCTGATCCTTGGCTGCTAAAGAGGTAAACATGAAAAAGTTCCTCCAGACTCCTATAGCTTCAAAACACCTCATGCATCGTTTCGGTCTGCCTTTCGTTCACCACTTTCTTGCTCTCATTGAATGGTTCTCGTCCTCTATTGGTACCTCGCTCCCCTGCTCCCCAACTCCGAAGCCCCCCAGCTCCGAGGCTCCCCAGCTCCCTCGCACCCAAGCTCCCTTACATCGTTACCTAAACTTTCCCGGGGTTTTAGCAGGGAACCAGGAGCAGAGAGCAGGCACTACTCCACTACTCCAATTCTCCTTGCTCCTTGCTTCATACTCATAGTTATTTTTAGGTGAAATACATCGTTAAAAGTCGTCGCCAGGCGAGAGAGGTCGTTTTGCAGGCGCTCTATGCATATAAACTCACTCACGATGATCCTGATAAAATCCTCAATGACCAAAGAAAGGATAAAAAGTTCGAGAATGAGTTAGACGATTTCGTCTGTAAACTGTTAAAAAAGACGATCGAAAAACTGAAATGGAGTAAAGCGGAAATTGTCAGTCGACTTCAGAATTGGGAATATGACCGTGTTGCTTTGGTGGATCGTCTTATACTCCAGATGATGATCACTGAGATGGTCTTTATGGACGACATTCCCCCGAAAGTTTCCATTGTCGAAGGTGTGGAGATTGCCAAGAAATACAGCACCGCAGAAAGCGGAGCTTTTGTGAATGGGATTCTGGATTCTGTTTATCATTCTCTGGAGAATTTAACCGCATCAACACATTAAATGCGCCTCGCCATCATCTCCGATATCCACGCCAATCGAGAGGCGCTGGATACAGTACTTGCATCAATCGAAAATCAATCTGTTGACAAAATCATCTGTCTGGGCGACCTGGTAGATTATGGTGTAGAACCATCCTATTGCATTGAAAAGGTCAGACGTATTGCAAATGTTATTCTGTATGGTAACCACGATGAAGCGGCGGCCACAGAGATTAGTCTTCACTGGTTTAATAAAGATGCAAGAAAATCAGCCCTCTGGACTCGTGAAAAATTATCAGATGAGGAAAAAGAGTATTTGAAGACACTTGAGTTGTCTCACATTGAGGACGGCTGTCTTTTTGTTCACAGTACACCGGATCCACAAGACGACTGGTATTACATTACAAACTGGTTTGATGCAGCAGAACAATTTGATAATTTTGACCAGAGTATCTGCTTCGTAGGACACTCACATGTACCTGGTTTTTATTCATTGAGCAATAATCAAAACGAATATAGAGAGGGTAAAATTCCTTTGCAAGTGAATGACAAAATCATCATTAATGTAGGCAGCGTGGGACAACCGAGGGATAGGGATCCCCGGGCGTGTTATGTAATTTCCGATCATGAACATTCAACTGTTGAATTTATTCGTGTTCCATATGATGTGGAAAAAACTGCGAACAAAATTTCATCAGAAGGTGTTTCATATTTCCATGCTCGAAGAATACTATTGGGAATTTAAAATTGAATATTGTCTAAAGTACTCTGTGAGTAGAATGAATAGAAAATCGTGGATTAAATAAAGAAGATATGCTTAATACATTCAAAAAAATATTCAGGACAAAATCTGAAAGGGAGGTCAAAACTTATCAACCTATTGTGGATGAGATAAATGTTATTTATGCAGGATTGCAGGAAAAATCTGATGAGGAATTAGTTGCTCGAACAGAAAAGCTGAAATCACTGGTTCGTGAACATCGGGAAAAGGCAGAAACTGAGGCGGAGAAAAAAGGACTGATTAAGGAAGAAAAAGATAAATTTATTTTCGAGGCGGAGCAGGAAATCCTTGATGAAATATTGCCTGAGGCTTTTGCTATGGTGAAAGATACTTGCCGTCGTTTGTGTGGTGAAACATGGAAAGTTGTGGGACAACCCACTCCCTGGGAAATGATCCCTTATGATGTTCAGCTTGTGGGCGCTGTTGTACTTCATAAGGGACATATTGCTGAAATGAAGACGGGCGAGGGGAAAACGCTGGTAGCTACGATGCCAATTTACCTGAATGCTCTCACGGGACGGGGTGTTCACATTGTTACCGTTAATGATTACCTTGCCCAACGCGATTCTGAGTGGATGGGGAAAATATTTGAACGTCTGGGATTAACCGTCGGATCAATATTGAACCAGATGGATAACGAACAACGGAAAGAAATTTACCATAGAGATATTACTTACGGCACAAACAATGAATTCGGGTTTGATTATTTGCGTGACAATATGGCTCTCTCAAAGGAAGACCAGGCTCAACGCCCGCATTACTACGCCATTATAGACGAAGTTGACTCCATTCTTATTGATGAAGCCAGAACCCCTCTCATCATTTCCGGGGCTGTTGACCATCCCACGGATTCAAAGTACACCGAATCCAAATCTCTTGTAGAACGACTGGTGAGAAATCAAACCAGGTTGGTAAACCAGATTGTCGATGAAGCGGAAGCCTTTTTGGAAAAGGGAGAGGAATACGACGCTGGGTACAAGCTGTTGCAAGCATCTCGAGGCGCGCCCAAAAACCGCCGTCTGCATAAAGTTTTCCAGGAGCAGGGGACCCGTAAGTTGGCGTTCAAAGTAGAATCTGATTATCTGCGGGATAAGCGGTTACATGAAGTGGATGATGATCTCTATTATAGTATTGATGAGAAAAGTCATATTATCGATCTGACAGAAAAAGGGAGGGAAACGCTTGCTCCCGACGATCCGGAAATGTTTGTGATTCCTGATTTGGGTGAATTGCTACACGAGATCGAGACAAATGATACCATAGATCCTCTTGAAAAACGGAAGGAAGCTGAAAAAGCACGTTTGTTACATAGTGACAGAAGTGAACGAATCCATAATTTGAGCCAGCTTCTGCGCGCATATTCGTTGTATGAAAAGGATATTGAATATGTTGTACAGGATGGTAAGGTTCTCATTGTAGACGAATTCACAGGGCGCATTCTTCCGGGTCGCCGGTACAGTGATGGGCTGCACCAGGCAATCGAGGCAAAGGAAAATGTGAAAATTGAAAGAGAAACCCAAACCTTAGCTACAATCACAATTCAGAACTATTTTCGTTTGTATCAAAAACTGGCAGGGATGACCGGTACGGCTGAAACAGAGGCAGAAGAGCTTCATTCAATATATGGACTTGATGTAACTGTTATTCCTACCCATGAATCGGTCATCAGAGAAGACAATGAAGACCTTATTTATAAGACAAAGAGAGAAAAGTTCAACGGTGTGTTGGATGAGATTGTGGATTGTTATCATCGGGGTCAGCCGGTACTCGTGGGGACTATCTCGGTTGAAGCATCAGAAACACTTTCGCGCATGTTGAAGCGCCGGGGTGTACCCCATAATGTGTTAAACGCCAAACAGCATCAAAGTGAGGCGGAAATCGTAGCGCGAGCAGGGCATCGGCAAGCTATTACCATCGCCACGAACATGGCGGGACGTGGCACAGACATCAAATTAGGAGAGGGTGTGATAGACCTGGGTGGACTCCACATTGTGGGAACGGAACGTCATGAGGCAAGAAGGATCGATTTACAGTTGAAGGGAAGGTCGGGGCGCCAGGGTGATCCCGGTTCTTCTGTTTTTTATTTGAGCCTCGAAGATGATCTGATGCGCTTATTTCAAAGTGATCGAATTGCGAGTATTATGGATCGATTGGGTATTGAAGAAGGCGAAGTTATCACAGCAAAAATGGTGACAAAGTCAATCGAACGGGCGCAAAAAAAGGTGGAAGCAAGAAATTTCTCTATTCGTAAGCGACTGCTGGAGTATGATGATGTCATGAATCAACAGCGGGAGATTATCTATAGTAGACGGAATGAGGCCTTACAACATGAGGATATTCGAGAGGAAATCGAGATAATTCTTGATGAATATATTTCTGATATTTTGGAAGCTTATACAGATTCCGAAACTGATCCTACGGAATGGGATTGGGAGGGGATGGAAACTGAACTTACCTCCACACTCACTATTTCTTCAGATGATGAATTACAGAACAGTAATTCACCGAGCTCATTAGGGAAAGCAATTAAAAATCGAGCACAGGAAGTTTATAGTGCCCGGGAAAGTTTGGTACCCTCAGGAATCATGCGAGCTTTTGAAAGGTACGTCTTACTAAGGACCATTGATGAAAAATGGAAAGATCATTTATATGCTATGGATCAGTTACGGGAGGGGGTTCAATTAAGAGCTTATGGACAAAAAGATCCGTTGCTGGAGTATAAATCAGAAGGTTTTCAGATGTTTATAGAAACGCTTCGACAGATCAATAAAGATACAGTACAAAGATTATTTCGCACACAATTACAGGGGATGGAAAGAGCACCCTCTCTGCCTCGGGGGCGTCAACCACGGAATATTCGGGTCCAGCATTCTGATACCACCGGTATGGGATTTACTACCGGATCCGATGATGGAGGACGACAACCCCAAGCACAGAAAGCTGGAAAATCGCGACCTGTTCATGTGGAGAAAAAAGTGGGTCGCAATGATCCTTGTCCATGTGGCAGCGGGAAAAAATATAAAAAGTGCCATGGTAAGTAAAAACATGGATTATTTCTTAATTTAACTGTATTGCCTGTCTGCCGTCAGGCAGTGGTACAATTCTTGTAGTCAGTGTGATAGTAATTCCTTCTGCTCTTGAAGGAGGAATTGAGTTAAAATTTACTCAGGTCACCGCCTCTGATGAAGCGGGTGATCCTACAATCTTTTCGTTTGGAATGATAGGATTGTTTGAAATCGGAACAACCGGGATTTCGGATGAAAGTCGGAAAATAATCCCAGAGTATTTTGTGTTACATCAAAACTATCCGAATCCCTTTAATCCGGTCACCACTATTCCCTACGAATTACTTGAGGCGGGAGATATCACTTTAACGATCCAGAATATACTTGGTCAGGAAGTTACAACATTAGTAGATAGTTACCAGCAGGCCGGTGTTTATCGAGTAGTCTGGGATGGACGGGATAATAATGGACAAGCTGTGAACAGAGGACTTTACTTGTATCAGATAAAGAGTAAGAAGTTTATGGCTGCGAAAAAAATGATCCTTTTGAAATAGCAAGTTAATCATATTTTCTGATCTGTGGGAACAAATTTAATTGTCCCCTTTTATTTTTAATGATGATTGTAATCCGTTAAATTTGACCACAAAAAATGTAACCATGACGCAATGGTAAAATCCAGGCATTCTGATTTGTCGGATAGATGATTAAAATTATAAGAGTGATCAGACACTTATTTATACCGGGGTGGCGGAACTGGTAGACGCGCCAGATTTAGGATCTGGTCTCTAATGGAGGTGAGGGTTCGACTCCCTTCCCCGGTACGAAATAGAATATACATTTCAACATCAAAATATTGGGATAGCGGTTTGGCTGTGTGAGTTCGAGTCCCTCTGCCAAAGTTTATAATCATTTAGTGTAACAAGAAGTCAAATAATTGATAGACGGGGAAACCAAATCGTTGTTAGAGACAGTGGTTCAAAGTTCTATGGAGCAGTTAAGTCCCGTACTGATGACGGAATTAACTACGGGATTGGCATTGCTTCCTCTGGCATTGGTGGCGGATAAACCGGGGAGCGAAATTCAGTCGCCCATGTCTATTGTAATTTTGGGTGGATTACTTGCAACCACAATCCTAAATCTAATCGTAGCGCCAGTGCTGTTTTTGAAGGGGGGGGGGGGATCTGTCTGATAACCGTTATACTCTGGTAAAATAAAAAGACGGGTATCCAAAAACTGGAGTAATTTCGGAGAAAAAAAGGAGGATACCCGAATGAAATATATGTCGTTAGAACTTAGCACAAGATCAATTGAATGCACGGTTATGAGTAAACGAGGGGATTTAATCCATTGTTCATCCTTTATTTTATCTCTTGAGAAGGTAAGGGATGTCATAGATAAAGTAAAGCTACCAATAGCCTTAGTATTCGAGGAATGTGAATTAGCTGGATGGTTGTACTGCAATTTGGTGTATGATGTAGATCAAATTGTAGTGGCGGAACCTTAGTACAATCGTTTTATTTATGTTACCGATAACAAGACCGATAATTTGGATGCATTTAAACTAGCCAAATTATTTCGTGGAAGCTTTATTCAACTTGTTCATCACTCCCATGATGAAAGTCGTGCCGACTTCAAACGATTTGTTTTTACCTATCATGATGCGACTAAGCAGCTCACGCGGTGTAAGAACCAGATTAAGCCCAATATCGTCAACGAGGGTCTTCTAGTGAGGAGTAAGGCGGTTTACAGCAAGGAGCAGCGGGAGTAGTGTATCTCCCCGGTTGGTTGTCAAGGGATATGGTGGTACGGTCTTACTATGAACGATTGGACGTTTTATGCTGTCATAGACGATCCCAACCGATTCTTACGTAAACAACGGGTCCGCCAGCTGGCGGATGCCCATTTGGGTAAGGGGAGTTATGAGAGTGGGAACACGATACAAAAACGGAGATAAAAACGTGTTAATCGATGGCTGAAATACATTGCCCTGGATGAGGCTCAACGTGCTATCATGAGCAAAGCTAACCCATATCAGAGGTCAATACATTGAATTAGTTGAGATTAAGGGGAAGGGTCCCCAGATGACTAAGCGCATTGTTGCTCGGCATATATTAACCACGATGTGGACGATATGGAAGAAAGGAGAGAGTTACTGGAAATAAGCTTTTAGAAATACCGCTTTTTATTTTCGAAGGTATCAAACTTTGCTGATTATTGCTTTCCATAGCATAGAAAATTAATAAACAACTACATGAGGAAAAACATTGAAAGGTTTGAATAGAGACTCATAAATAATTCATAGCACGTTTCTCTGCAAGGAGTCTGAAGCTCTTATTTATTGGAGCTGGTGTTTTTGTTGGTTGAAAGAGTTTAGACAGTTCCAATAGAAATCAGTCTCACATAAGTGGACGGTATATTACCTTTGTTGATCTTCGTCATCAATATAGCGACAAAGGATATTTCCGTTAATACATTAAAGAATAGCGTTGATTACCTACCGTGGTTAAAGAGTTAAAAAGAGAAAATAGAAGGGAATAAATGAGGGTTTGTAGCAAGAAAATGGATACCCTTAAAAGCAGTAAATTTGAGGGCTACGGGAAATTTTATTACTTGCTATTACTTTTTATAAGTGGAATATCCACCGTCCTTATGCGTCGGTTCTGTATGCTTCAATCGCGTGTTAAGCAGCGCTCCGTGACGCCTCAACCCAGTGATGATTATCGCCAGCCCGTTAAGCGGACGCGGAGCGTCCGCTTGCCATATTGTAGACTGCCTAACTTGCGTGTTATAACACGCCTTATTATCAATACCTACTGTTTGTATACGGCTATTTTTTGCTTTCTTTTATTAAGCGTTTTCTTAATCGCCTAATATCCAACTTCACTAAGTTTAACCGTTGAATGAGTTAATTTCAATACCATTCAAATCTTGCTTATTACTTAGTCAGTTTAGTCAGTCACATTTAATTTGACTTCCCATATTACCTAAACCGAATTTACTTTACTTTTATACTTTGAGGGAATCGATACGTTGGGTAAATTTCAACTAAACAGTCGAGACTTAAAACTAAAAGTCGAATGATATCACCCCGTCGTCTAGAAGAAAGAGAATTACGGAAAGAACGTATTTTAGAAGGAGCCTTGCAAGTTTTCCAAAAAAACGGACTTGAAGGAGCTACGATGGATCATATTGCTCAGGAAGCAGGATTTGGCAAAGCGACACTTTATTACTATTTCTCATCAAAGGAAGAGGTTTTTTGTGATATCATGGAAAAAGGATGGACACCCCTATGGGAAGGTATTGAAGACGAGATTCATTCTTCAGAGAGTGCCCGAGTTGCATTTCTCAAAATATTGCATAAGATTGTAGAAATCACCTTGACAGACCGTAATCTTTATCAATTTCTCTTTACTGCGCCTAAGGCCATCACGCATATTCCTGAAAATCTTCAAACGTGGAGAGTCTACCAAAATCGACTTTATGGTGCCTTACAAGGACTTTTAGAAGAGGGAATGGCAAAAGGGGAATTTCCTAACCTGGATCCTGAATTGTTTTTTCGGGCATTGGGCGGTTTATTTCATGGCTTACTATTTCTTGGGGATAATGATGACAAAGTATCGGAAAAAGATATCGAAGAACTCTTCTCCCGCTTTCTAACAATGCCTGGCGATCCAGCAACTGAATAGGAATCACATTTATTTAAACTGAGTTATTGATGCAAGAACGTAATTCCTCATTCTTGAATAACATTCACTGTATTGGTATTAGCCATCGGACGGCGCCCATCGAGATTAGGGAGCAGTATGCTCTTCCCCCCAAGGATGCTTCACATTTTTACGGCGTAGCTCGTAGGAACAGATTTCCCAGGGAGCTTTTTATACTCTCCACCTGTAATCGGGCAGAGATTTACAGCATTTCTGATGAACTGGATAAAATTGTTCAGTGGGTTACAGAGAGATATAAAGAGCTTGGACAATCTTATAACGATTCTGCCGATGGCCAATTAGTTGTCAAATCAGGCAGCAATGCCGTTCGCCATCTTTTTCGTGTATCAGCAGGCATGGATTCCATGATGCTAGGGGAGACGCAGATCACAGCACAGGTAAAGGACGCTTATAATCAAGCTAAATCAAATGGTATGATTGGCCCAATTTTTAATCGTCTAATCCAGTCGTCTTTGGAAGCTGGGAAACGTGTCCGTACAGAGACATCTCTTTCTGGTCGAGCTATATCTGTTAGTTATGCGGCGGTGGAGAAGGCAAGTCAGGCCTTTCCCGACTTATCTCAAGTAACCGTTTTATTGGTAGGTGCCGGCTCTACCGGCCGACTGACTATTACTTATTTCCGTAAGAGAGGTGCAAATCGATTTTTTGTATCAAACCGGAACGCCAAGCGGGGAATGAAGCTGGCCAAGGAAATTGAGGGTATTTTTGTACCTCTTAGTGAAGTTGAACTAGTACTTCCTGAGATTCAGATTGGGGTTACCTGCACCAGTGCCAAGACCCCCCTCTTGAAATTTGAGCTCTTGAAAAAATGTCTAACAAATAAAAAACTTCCTACGCTTCTACTCGATCTTTCTGTCCCCCGAAATATTGAACCGGAAGTAGGCGGTCTTCCAGGAGTAACTCTCTACACTATTGATGACTTGGAGAGTGTGGTATCCGATAATATCGCGCGGCGGGAGCGTGAACTGCCCAAAGCAGAGCAGATCATTGATGAAGTATTTGAGAAATTCACTCTCTGGCTACGTACTCTGGCTGTTGCTCCAACCATTCGAGAACTAAAGCATCATTTTGATGAGGTCAAAAAAGCAGAAATTCGCAGAGTACAAAGTTCATATTCTCCAGAGACCGTGGTGGCCATCGAAGAAGTATCCGATCGGGTGATCCGCAAACTTCTCAAGAGGCCTATTTCTACCCTTAAGGCTCTGGCCGAGTCGGACAATGGCGTTCCTGAAATTGTTCAGATACTGAGATCAATTTACCATTTAGATAATCAAAACGTTAATGAATGAACTGGTCATCGGTAGTCGGAAAAGCCGCCTTGCCCTATGGCAGGCAGAATACATTCAAGGTTTAATTCTTGACGTCAACCCCTCTCTAAAAGTTACGATTAAGCCGATTCGTACCCGGGGAGATGTAGATGGAACCACCCCCTTACCACAAGTAGGCGACAAAGGTTTCTTTACAGCAGAAATTGAATCGGCCCTTCGATCAGCAGAAATTGACCTCGCTGTTCACAGCCTAAAAGATTTACCTGTAAACCTTCCTGAAGGTTTGAAACTCGGGGCAGTACCTCATCGTGTATCGGCAATGGATGCACTGGTTTCATTGGATGGAGTTCGTTTGAAAAACCTTCCTGAGGGTGCCGTGATTGCCACGAGTAGTGTTCGCAGAAAAGCCCAATTGCTCCATCTTCGACCTGATTTAAGAATTGTTGACGTTAGGGGCAATGTTGAAACGAGGTTAAAAAAACTAGAGCTCGAAGGATGGAATGGTTTGATCATGGCAGAGGCCGCCTTGGATCGTTTGGAGCTAACAGACATCCCTCGCTATCGGTTTACTCTGGATGAAATAATTCCTGCGGCAGGACAGGGCGCCATCGCGGTGGAAGTCGCTGAAGGACGAGAAGATCTTAAACTTATTCTTGCGGCCGTTCAATATGATCCAACATTTCAGGAGGTGGAGTCAGAGCTGCAATTTATTTCTTTGGTAGAGGGGGGATGTAAGGTCCCTGCAGGCGCTCATGCTGAAATCCATAACACCACAATTCAACTGTGGGGAATGGTTGCTTCTTTGGACGGTAAGACCCTTCTAAAGGATACTGTCTCCGGACCTACCATTACTAGCAAACAAGTAGCTGATGAATTATTTGCTCGTTTGGTAAAGGAAGGTGCCCGCGAGATTTTGGCTGAAGCAAGAGAACTGGTGGGTGAATCTATATGACTACGTTAATTTGGAGCCTCACACATGCTTGTCCTAAAGATTGGGTGCAACGGTTTCAAGACATTGGGATCAAGACGTTACAAGTACCGTTTGTCAGGGTTGAGTTAGTATCTGACTGTACCTTGGTGGACTCGTGCCTTCGAGACTTGGGCTCCTATGATGGCATGATATTTACCAGTCGGCACGCTGTTAAGTTCACATGGGAACGAATAAAAGTCTTAGGTCTGCAACTCTCTATCCCTGTACACTGTATTGGGACTTCCACTGTTAGGGAAATTCAAAAGCTGGGTTTGACACCTTCGCTTGTTGCGGAGGATTTCAGTGGGAGAGGACTTGCGCAAGTGTTAGCAGAGAAAGTCCCACCCGGGCAGCGGCTTCTTTTCCTCAAGTCTATAAAAAGTGATATGGAACCATGGAAATTTTTAGAAGAAAAGGGGGTCTATGTTGAGTCTGTTGACCTTTACGAACCCTCTCTCATCACGTACGAGGAAGGGGCTGAAATCCGACAATTTCTCGATCAACAATCCGTGATCGTAACTTTTGGAAGTCCCTCAGCGGTCGAGGGGTGGGTGAATGTTTGGGAATCGCCGGATCAGGCAGCTACCGTACTGGAAGAGGCATGCATTGCAATATTGGGTCTAACGACGAGCCGGGCCTTGCAAAAGCTAGGGAAACAGCCAAACATTTTTCCAGATAAACCTACAGCAGAAGAACTTTGTTCAGCAATATTCACGAGGATGAAGAAGGAATTACATGTCTCTGTTAGTTGATGCGTGTCTAGGACACTCGATTCCTCGAACGCCGATTTGGATCATGCGCCAGGCAGGTCGCTATTTGCCAGAATATCAGGCTATTCGGGGAAGGCATGATTTTCTGACCATGTTGCACACACCAGAACTTGCCGCTAAGATTACGTTACAACCAATCCGCCGGTTTGACTTTGATGCAGCCATTATATTCTCGGATATCTTGGTGATTCCTGAGGCTATGGGACACCCATTTCAATTAAAAGATGGGTTAGGTCCCTGTTTTGAAGAAGCTGTGGATTCTTGTGAATCCATCGAGAAGTTACTTGTGGCTGATATAACACAATTGAATTATGTATTTGAGTCCATTTCCTTAGTTAGGAATGAACTGGACAAAGATAAAGCTCTTATCGGCTTTTCAGGAGCGCCGTGGACTATAGCCACTTACCTTGTTGAGGGTGGACCCCATAAAGACCATCGCCGTATTCGAGGATTGATGTATTCCGACCCAGCTTCCTTGTCTCTACTCATGGAAAAGCTTACCCGTGGAATTATTGAATATGTGAAGGAACAAATACGAGCCGGTGTAGACGTCATCCAGATTTTCGATACGAATGCGGGACTTCTGACTCGGAATACGTTTGAGCGTTTTTCATTACCCTATCTGAAAAGAATTGTCGCTGCTGTAAAAGAAGAAAAAGTCCCTGTCATTTTATTTGTAAAAGGAGGAAACAGTTGGCTTGATTTAATAAAGTCCACAAATGGCGATGTCATTGGAATAGATTGGGCCATCCCTTTAAGTGAGGTTCGCAGCATTGTTGGGGAAAACATATCTTTGCAGGGCAACCTGGATCCCACAGTATTGTATGCCAACAGAAACACCATCAGAAATGAAGTGATTGAACTTCTGAAAAGCTACGGAACAGGTCATCGCCATATTTTCAACTTGGGGCATGGGATTTTTCCTGATGTTCCTCTTGATGCTGTTCAGGTACTGGTGGATACAGTGAAAGAGGAGAGTCCAAAGTTTCACTTTTTGGATAAAGATGAAATCTTTTCTTAAAATCAGTAGAATAATCAGGAGGTCCTGGTGGTAAAAGCAAATGAAATAGCACAAAGATGTAAAGATGTTCTTGATTGGCATTACGGTTTTCAGTTTAAAGGTTTGATTTTATATGAGTCTATGGCACGCAACCAAACAAACTCAATGAGTGACGTCGATTTACTGGTTCTGTTAAGTAAACCGTTTGACTATCTTCGGGAACTTCGGCAAAAGATTCGTCTTCGGGTGAATACTATGATTTTGTTGCTTCACGTGCTTATTAACCAGTTTTCATGCTGCTGCTGCCATTGTTACTGCACGAAGAATTGGAGTTTCACAAGAAACTAGTATTGTTGCCTCCATATATCATCGGTTCGTCAAAACAGGAAAATTAGAAAAGGAATATGGTAAGAATTTGAACTGGCTTTTTGAGTTGCGTAGCGTTGGTGATTATGGGACCACTGCCCACGTATCTCAACAAGATTGGGAAAAAACTGTTATCTCTTTACTTCAAGGTTAAATCAAGTGGGCTCAGGAACATTGTGAGGATGGCAATGCGGAGATTAATATTGCAGAAGGGAAGGGTCGTCTGACTCCACTGAAGCCGACTGAACACAGTAAAGAACACATGTTAACCCTGCAACAAAAGGTCATTGATTCTTTCAAATTGATCCAAGACGAGATTTGTAATGCTTTAGTAGAGGTGACTGGTCAATCCTTTCAAGAGGATGTATGGGATTACCATGCTGGATCGGGCGGGGGAATTACGCGTGTGTTAGAAGGAGATATTATTGAAAAGGGAGGGGTTAATTTCTCAAGTGTGGAAGGAGGAGAGCTTTCTGAGAAAATAGCAGGGCGTTTAGAAGGTGGGAATGACCGTCAGTTTTTTGCCACAGGTGTCTCGTTGGTGCTTCATCCAAAGAATCCATTTGTTCCTACGGTGCATATGAATGTGAGATACCTAGAACACGGCAAAAAACGTTGGTTCGGCGGCGGCATTGATTTAACCCCCTATTATCCGTTTGAAGAAGATATCATTCAATTTCACAAAACGTTAAAAGAAACTTGCGATAAGCATAATGCACAATATTATCCCAAGTTTAAGAAATGGTGTGATGAGTACTTTTTCATCAAGCACAGGAATGAACCCCGGGGCGTAGGAGGCATATTTTTCGATTACCTGACAGAAAATCTTGAACAGGTATTTGCCTTTACCTGCGAGGTGGCACGCACCTTTCCTAAGGCTTACGTACCCATTCTTGAGAAGCGGAACAAGATGCACTATTCCCGGGAGCACCGTGAGTTTCAGTTCCTCCGGAGAGGGCGGTACGTAGAATTCAATCTGATCTACGATAGAGGCACGGTGTTCGGTCTGGAAACGGGGGGTCGTACGGAAACCGTTCTTATCTCACTTCCACCTCTGGCGGCATGGCCATATAACTTCACACCCGACCCCGGAAGTCAGGAAGCCCGGCTTTTTGAGATACTGACCCCCCGTAATTGGGCTGAGCAGAAAACCTCAGGATGAATCTCAGAGGCCCCTGGAAATGCAAGTTGATCTCAATTTAATCAAAAAATATAATAAACCAGGTCCGCGGTACACCAGTTATCCCACCGTTCCACATTTTAGTGAATCCGTAGGAATCAACGAATGGGAAGAACAGATTCGATTGAATAATCAAGTTAATAATCGGGATCTGTCCCTTTATTTCCATCTCCCTTTTTGCCCTTCCTTATGCTGGTTCTGTGGTTGCACAGTTGTAATTACCAAGCGACAAGATAGAACTGTGGAATATTTAGATTATCTCTTTACGGAAATAGACCTGATTAAAAAACGGCTTCACCCCAATCGGAAAGTGGTGCAGTTGCATTTTGGTGGTGGAACTCCAACCTATTTATCTCCCGATCAAATACTTGGTTTAGGGGAAAAAATTCACCGATCATTTACCTTTGCACATGATTCAGAACTTGGTTGTGAAATGGATCCCAGGGAGATAACCAAGGAGCATATCAATGCCTTACGAGAAATGGGATTTAACCGTGCTTCAATGGGGGTTCAAGATTTCAAGCCTGCTGTTCAGAAAGCTGTGAATCGCATCCATTCAAAAGAAATGGTAAAGGAAGTGGTAGATTGGATACGTGAAGCAGGATTTCAATCTCTCAATCTTGATTTAATCTATGGTCTACCTTTACAAACTCCCCGTTCCTTCGAAAAGACTCTTCAAGATATTTTAGAAATAAATCCAGACCGTCTTGCCATATTTAATTATGCTCATGTTCCGTGGATGAAGCCACATCAGAAGCTGATTAAAGAAAGTGAACTGCCTTCTCCGGGGGAAAAATTGGATATACTGAAGATAGTAATTGAAACCTTGACTTCGTCTGGTTATGTGTATATTGGGATGGACCACTTCGCCAAAGAAAATGACGAATTGGCGATCGCACAACAGGAAAAAAGTTTGCAGAGGAATTTTCAGGGCTATAGTACAAAATCCGGTGTGGATATCTATGCCATGGGCATGTCGTCTATTAGTCAATTGGATTTTATTTATGCTCAAAATTTTAAAGACCTTCCTACTTATTATAACCGAATTGAGAAGGGCGTTTTACCTATTGAAAAGGGATTTATAATGTCAGAGGATGATATAACACGTAGAAATGTGATAATGCGATTAATGTGTGATATGGAACTCGATTACAACGTAATGTCAAGCCAATTGGGGATTGATTTTCGCAGCTATTTCAAAAGTGATTTGACAAAATTGGATGAATTTGAAACCGATGGTTTACTGGTGCGAAGTCAAGATAAAATAACGATAACAGAAGAGGGACGTTTGTTCGTTCGAAATATCTCCATGACATTTGATGCATATTTGGATAAGTCACAAACACGGTATTCCAAAACAGTATGAATGGTAAAAGACATGCTGTTGTAATTGTTAATTTGGGAGGACCGTCCAACCTTGATGAGGTTCGCCCATTTCTCAAGCAACTATTTCAGGATCCTGACATTTTTAAATTCCCTTTTGGCAGGATTGGACAGAACATTTTTTCATCACTAATTGCAACACTTCGAGCGCCAAAATCTCGGTCATATTATGCACCCATCGGAAATGGTTCCCCAATTCATGCCAATACCCTAATGCAAGCTGACAAACTCCAAGCATTTCTTCAACCGCATGGAGACTTTACAGTCCTAGTAGCTCAGCGCTATTGGCACCCATTTATTTCCGAAGTTGTGGAAGATGTCCGATTAGGCCATTATGATGTCATTACTCTACTCCCTCTTTTCCCTCACTATTCCACGACGACAACGCTCTCCCTCATCAATGAGTGGAGGCGGCAAGCCGATGGTTTACCAGAACCACGCATCATAGAGCGTTTCTATCAAGAAGAGGGATATCTCAAAACTTGCGTAAAAAAAATTCAATCAGTCTTAGAGCGTTTCGACATTAAGCCTCATATTTTATTTTCAGCCCATTCTCTCCCAGTTAAACGCATTCTTGCTGGCGATCCCTATGAAAAAGAAGTGACAGACAATATGGAACTCATCATGGATCGAATCGGTCGAGACTACACTTATTCCCTTTGCTATCAAAGTAAAATAGGTCCTATCAAGTGGCTGTCTCCCTCGTTTGAATCAGCTGTTAATGATTTGGTCGAAAAAGATATGCGACATATACTGGTTTTCCCTATTAGCTTCGTATCGGAGCATGTGGAGACCTTATATGAACTGGATATCCAAAAACGAGACTACGCCATCGATAGAGGCATTCTTCAGTATGAAAGGGTAGATACCGTTCAAGATGATGATGAATTTATTAGGGCCCTTAGGAAACTAGTTCTGGAAACAGTTTCATGAGCAAGACGGTAGTTATTATCGGTGGTGGAATAGCTGGATTAACCACAGCATTCCTGTTGAAAAAAGCAGGTTTGGATGTAACTCTTTTTGAATCCAGTTTGCGAGTAGGAGGGGTGATGTTTTCTACTGAGGAGGATGGTTATCTGGCGGAAACCGGTCCCAATACCATTTTAGAAACTTCGCCTAAGGTATCTGAGATTGTTAGAAATTTGGGACTGGATGGTGAAAAAGTATATGCAAATGATACTGCAAAGACTCGGTTTATCGTTAAAAACCAACAACCGGTTCCACTGCCGTTGTCACCATTGTCATTCTTCAGAACGAATTTATTTAGTAGAGTAGCTAAACTGCGAATATTCAAGGAACCGTTTATTGAAGCTTGGGACAATCAGTATGAGGAGTCGCTTTCGCAATTTGTTGTACGCCGACTGGGGCAGGAGTTTTTGGATTATGCCATCAACCCCTTTGTGGCTGGTGTGTACGGAGGAGAACCTGATCACCTTAGCGTTCGTCATGCTTTACCAAAGCTTTATCAACTTGAGCAGAAATATGGAAGTTTGATAAAAGGTCAAATATTTGGTGCGAAGGAACGGAAAAAACATGGGGAAACTCCCAAACAACGTACTCGCATGTTTTCATTTCTTCACGGGTTAAAAACATTACCCGAAGCTTTTCAGAAGGCTCTTGGGGATAGTATTCAAAAAGACACAACTGTAAACGATGTTACACCAATGAAAGTGGGATGGCGGGTAAGCTATAAAAAAGGGGATAATACAACGAAAACTGCGACTATTGATTCTATCGTATATGCAGGTACAGCCTTTGGTTTAAAAGAAATGACATTGTCCAAACAATCAAAAGATGATTTTGTATTTTTTCAAAAGATTTATCATCCACCTGTATCTGTGTTAGTGTTAGGATTTAAACGGGATGATGTTGATCATCCTCTTAACGGATTTGGTATGCTAATTCCCAAAGTTGAAGGTTTTCACACCCTTGGTGCTCTTTTTTCATCCACACTTTTCCCGAACAGGGCTCCAAGGGACCATGTAACATTAACAATTTTCATCGGTGGTTCACGTCAACCTGAAAATGCCTTAAAGTCTGAACCCGAGCTAATTGATATGGCGTTGGCAGATATGTCGACCCTGTTAGGAGTACGTAGCAAACCTACTTTTGTCAAACATACCTTTTGGGAGCAGGCGATACCTCAATACGATGTGGGTTTTGGAACTTTTAAGGAAAAATTAAATGACCTGGAGAAACAGTACCCCGGATTGTATTTCGCAGGGAATTACCGGAATGGAATCTCTGTAGCGGATACCATTGTGAATGCGTATGAAACATCCGAGCGTATTATTAATTCCTACATTTGAGCGATTCCTGTAGGATCCCGAAGGTTCGGGACCAACTTGTCTTACGTAAATGCGTTAGAAAACGACACAACCTTCCTGGTTTTTGTAACTTCCTGTGTAACAATGTGTTGTTATAAGAATCGCTCAAATTAGGTAAAGATCTTATAAACAAATAAGTAGGAGGTCTTATGAGATTGGAACGGAGAGATCTTTTGTTTCGTCCTCGAAGATTAAGGAAACATGAAAACATACGAAGTCTTATCAGAGAAACTCATTTAACAAAGGATGACTTTATCATGCCGTTATTTGTTGTAGCGGGCAAGAATGTGAAAAAAGAAATAAATTCTATGCCGGATATTCACCAGTTTTCTATAGACAGGATAGGCGAGGAGGTGGAAGGATTATTGAAGGTGGGAATTGAACGGGTGATTTTATTTGGTATTCCTGATGAAAAAGATGAGTTTGGATCTGATAGTTTTTGTAATGACGGAATCATTCAGCAAGCCATTCGATTTTTGAAATCACACTTCCCTGAGCTTTTTATCATTACGGATGTTTGTATGTGTGAATATACAAATCATGGTCATTGTGGTGTTATTCATCAGAGAGATGTTCACAATGATACTACGCTCTACTATTTACAGAAGCAAGTCGTCAGTCAGGCTCAGGCTGGGGTAGATATGGTAGCACCTTCAGGTATGATAGATGGTATGGTGGGAGCCATTCGTGAAGCATTGGATAAGCACGATTTCCAGGACATTCCTATTATGAGTTATAGCGTAAAATATGCATCAAGTTTTTATGGACCTTTTCGGGAAGCGGCTGAGTCTACCCCGCGGTTTGGTGATCGCAAGAGCTACCAGATGGATGTTGCTAATATCCGTGAAGCTTTGGTCGAAGTGGAATTGGATATTGAAGAGGGTGCGGATATCATCATGGTAAAACCGGCACTCGCATATCTGGATGTTATTGCTCGAATAAGGGACCTAACTGATTTACCTGTTGCGTGTTACAACGTGAGTGGCGAGTATAGTATGATCAAAGCAGCTGCTCAAAATGGATGGATTGATGGTGATAAGGTAATGATGGAAGCCCTGATCTCGATGAAGCGAGCTGGTGCGGATATCATTATCACCTATTTTGCGAAAGAAGCTGCCAAAATACTTCAGGATCAACATTAAAACATAGTAGAGCGTGTAGTGGTTTGTGAATGGTAGAGTGGTGAGTGGTAAGTGGTAGAACGATGATTTATCTTAACCAAGAGCCAATATCCAAGACCCTGGAACCAAGAACCAAACCCCAAGAACCAATTACCATGTAGAAATTCTGATGCAGAAACATAACTAAATAACATGGAGAGTGTACGTGTATGTTTGATTTGTCAAAGAGTCGGTTATTGTTGGAAAGAGCACAATCGTGTATTCCAGGGGGAGTGAATTCCCCGGTTCGCGCGTTTAAAAGCGTCGGAGGAACTCCACCATTTATCGTCAAAGGAGAGGGACCTTATATTGTTGATGCAGACGGGAATCGATACATAGATTATGTAGGTAGCTGGGGACCCTTGATCCTGGGGCATGCCCATCCTGACGTACTCAACGCCTTAAAACGGGTGATTGATAACGGTACCAGTTTCGGTGCCCCGACAGAAATGGAAATAACCTTGGCGGAGATGATTATTGAACGTGTCCCTTCGGCGGAAATGGTTCGGCTGGTAAATAGTGGGACCGAAGCGACCATGAGTGCAATCCGAGTGGCGCGGGGGGTAACAGGACGTGATAAAATCATCAAGTTTGATGGATGCTATCATGGGCATGGAGATAGTTTTTTGATTGCAGCCGGTTCCGGTGCTTTGACATTGGGAGAACCAAACTCTCCGGGTGTAACCAAAGGGACAGCGGCGGATACACTCTTGGCGACATTCAATGATACTGAGTGGGTAGAAAACCTGTTTAAGCAATTTAAAGGTCAGATTGCTTGTGTCATTGTTGAACCAGTAAATGGCAATGTGGGCTGTATCCCCCCTCAGGGTAATTTCCTTCAGAATTTACGTGATATATGCACGGGGAATGACGCCTTGTTGATATTTGATGAGGTAATGACGGGTTTCCGTATTGCGCGTGGTGGGGCGAATGAATTGTTCGGGGTCGATGTGGATTTATTGACGTTTGGTAAGGTGATCGGAGGAGGACTACCTATCGGAGCCTATGCTGGCAAAAAAGAATATATGTTGGAAGTTTCACCTTCGGGTCCGATTTACCAGGCCGGGACGCTAAGCGGAAACCCGGTGGCTGTCACCGCAGGGATTGAAACATTGAATCATCTTTCACCAGAAAGTTATGACCAGCTTGAACAATTGGGTGAACAGATGGAGAGAGGACTGCAATCGATCAGAAAAGCACACGATTATCCGTTATTCACGCATAGAGTAGGCAGTATGTTTTCTCTGTTCTTCACTGACCGATCAATCCGTAATTATGATGACGTGAAAACATGTAATATACACCAATTTACAAAGTACTTTCATGGGTTATTGGAACGAGGGGTTTATATTGCACCCAGTCAATATGAAGCAGGGTTCATCTCGCTTTCTCATACCATCAGGGTTATAGATGAAACTCTTGATCGTATTGATATCGTTTTAGAAAAAGTTTTAAAGTAATTATTTCAAAATGTCCGGACATAGGATAATAAAGACTCTGTCTCTAAAGCGAGTTAAGGATGTGTTATGATTGGCAAATAAATAAAAATTGATTGTTTTATTTGTAAAAAAGGCTTTAAACATTTAAACTAATTTGCGAAGATGGTTGCTGACTATGGCGGGAACCATATTTGTAGGACTTGGAGCTCTTGGAGTGTTTCTTCCCCTTTTGCCAACCACACCTTTTCTCTTACTTGCTGCAGCATTATATATCCGAAGCTCTAAGAGACTCTATAACTCGGCGAAATTTTTAATCGATGTCGCGAAACAGAATTTAATTCGCTACAAGCCACTTTCGGTTATTTGATTTTTACTTGACCAATACAATTTACGCAATCTGCGTTGATTGGTCATACATTCCTTTCT
>SCKK01000058.1 GCA_004124475.1 Fidelibacterota bacterium | reverse complement strand
CGAATGATCAAAGAAATTCTGATGGAACGGACAAATTTAATCGATATTTTGTCCTTAAACGTGAAAACAGTCAAGAAGGCAAGGGAACCTGTGCCTCAATTAGCGCTATTTTAACCGGACAGTAGTGTTTCAAGATATCAAAGCAGACAGTAACTAAGCTTGAGCGTTTCTTAAGTATATTGATGTATTTCATAATCGCTAAAGAGATATTTAATACCGTGATAAAACTTATGATGAATTTGAAAAATCAAAATGTGTAGCTTAAATTTGTGTGCACTTTGTATGAAGAAATCATTTCATTATCAGGCTTCAAATGATTAGATCTGCACTTAAGTTACTTTTAATAAAGTACTTAAATAAAAAACATCTTACTATAGTACCATTTTATACAAATGACGGGAAAATAGAAAAAGTAAAATACGACTGGTTAATAAGCCAAAATATTAATATGATTATTGATGTCGGTGCTTCCAATGGGGCATTTGCAAGTAAAATAAGACAATACTTTCCAAACACTTTGATATACTCTTTTGAACCTATTCCAGAATCATACAGAAAATTAGTAAAAAGATTCAAATCAGATATATATTTTAAAGCTTTTAATATTGCATTAGGTAATACTTCCGGGAAATTAAAATTTAATCAAAACGCACATGTGGGATCCTCCTCATTCTTAGAAATGTCAACCTTACACAAAGAAGCACACCCACATACTAAGAACTATTCAAAAATTAATGTAAGAGTAGATAAACTAGATAACCTTATCAATTTTGAAGATGAGAAACTGAACATTTTTTTAAAATTAGATGTACAAGGGTACGAAAGATATGTAATTGAGGGAGCAGATCAGTTATTACAAAAAGTAAAGGTTATTTATACCGAAGTAAGTTTCAATGAATTGTACAAAGGGCAATCTCTAATTAATGAGATTATTTATTTCTTGGAAGAAAAAGGATTTAAGATGGTAGGTGTGGAGGACGTTTCTAGAAGTGTAATAGATGGGACATTTTTACAAGCGAACGTGTTTTTTACCCGCAATATGTAGTAACTAGTGAGTCCAACCCAGTTGAAAATTTTGGAAATATATGGAAATGAAGAAAACTAAATTTATTCAGTTGTGTCCAATAAAATTGGAAAACGCAACATACCGTTCCCTTATTTTAACGATAAACGAATTTTCGTAGAGAAATATGTATGAAGATCGCACATATTATTAATCCGGTTAAAGTAAACAAAGAATCAGATTTGTATCTAGCACAACCTGTCACATTTCAATCAATGTTAAATGCAAAAGAATTTGCAAGAGATATCATTCAGGTGGATTTATATACAACTCAATATCAAGAAGATAGGGAAATCATACCAAATGGTTTTATAGTAACTGACGATTTGACACGTTCTATTTTAGATTTGAATGATTTTAAAATAAAACGCAAGCTACCGCTTATCAAAGACATTCTTGACAAATTATATGATTACTCAGATGCTAAATTTTTAATTTACACAAATGTTGATATAGGATTACAGCCATATTTTTATATGTATGTTAAACAACTGATTGAATTTGGTTGGGATGGAATATGTATCAATAGAAAAACACTTCCGGAGTTTCTGGAATTTGTTTCTGAGCTTAATGTTAATTACTTGCCAATCATTTATTCAATTGAAGGTGAACAGCATCCTGGAATAGACTGTTTTGTTTTCAGAAGAGATATTTACCCAAATTTTGAATTGGGAAATGTCTGTATCGGATTTCAGGGTATTGGTGCAGTCTTAAAAGACAACATAAAAAAGTTTTCACACAATTTTATATGGGAAAAAAATGCGAATGCCACTTTTCATCTCGGTTCTACTGAACGTAGTTGGGAGAAACGTAAAAAATATGCTGACTACTACTGGCACAATAGTGATGAACGCGATGCCATAGACGCATCATTAAAAATGATTGGAAGGTTAGAAAAAATAAGAAACATTTTCAGAGTGCGTTCGATAATCGCTAAAATGATTAAGTAACCCTTTTATCAGTTAGAACGATCCCCTTGATTATTGAAGAATATGAAGAATAGGAATAAAAATAGATTCATATCTATAACGAGGCCATTGGTTCTAAACAAGGGGTTGCGAAAATCTATCCAAATTTAAATGGGAATAGAGGGGGAGCAACAATGGTGGAGATAAAAAATCTCAAATTATCAGGTACCGATGTAAACATGCAAGCACTTGATCAGTTTGTATCTTCGAATAGAATCTTAAAAATACGTTTGTTAAAAGTTGATGTTGAAGGTTGGGAACTCAAGGTATTGCAAGGTGGAAATCGTCTACTCAGTACTACAGATGCACCTATTATTTGCATTGAATATAGTGAAAGACATCCTATTCAAAATGATAACTTAGTAGGTATATATTATTTTCTTTTAAATATTAACAAATATAAAGTATATAAACTTAAAAAAGGAAAGGACGTAATTTCAAAGTTAATTGAAGTCAAAAATTATGAAAACCTACCACATCATGATAATATTTTTTGTTTTCTTCCTACTCATCTAAATAACGTTGATAGTGATATCTTTCTTTAGATGAATCTTCCTCCTTTATATAACGGTATGTTGTGTTTTGTGCTTATTGAGAATATCCGGAAGACGCTCACATTATTAACTTATAAATTCTTAAGATTTCAAATATTTAATTATTGTAATAGATAATGCTAGTTTTAGAGTAATTCAATGTATATCACTATTTTATGATTCAATCATTTTTGGCATATCATTAGTACATTAGGCATTATATGAAGGTTGAAAAAACGCAGAAAATAAAATCAGTTTTGACAGATAGCTTCAATTACATTATAAAGAAAAAATATCTTAATAAATATATCTCTGATTTTCAACATCTACCTGATAAAATATTTAAAAATTCAAAACCGGTTTTCGTATTATCAACCGGTCGATGTGGTACTGACCTATTGGTAAAACTATTTTGTGCATTTAAGGCTGGAAAAGTTTATCACGAGCCAAAACCAGAAATGGTATACAGTTCAAAGGTTGCATATGAATTGAGTGAAAATGGATTAAAAGCCAGAATGCTTGGCTTTATTTCAGGAAGATATGACGCGCTTAGAGAATCATTTCTTCGGAATCAACGTTACATAGAAACTAATAATCGCATTACATTTTTTTCGGATGCAATCTATGAGATGTTTCCAAATAGTAAATTTATACATCTTGTAAGACATCCCGGGGATTTTGCCAGGAGTGGTATCCGTAGAAGATATTATTATGGACACGATTATGACGATGGCAGATTGACTCCTGTTAAGACTGATCCGATTTTCATTCAGTGGGATAATATGAGTCAATTAAAAAAAATAGGGTGGCTTTGGAACGAAACAAATCAGTATATAGAATCAATTAAAAATAAGTTTGCTTCGGATCGGATTATAACAATTAAAGCCGAAAATTTATTCCGAGACCCCTCAACTTTTATTACGATTTGTTCCTTTTTAGATTTATCACCACCAAATGAAAAAAAAATAAAATCCATACTCAAAAAACCAAGAAATGTCCAGTATAAGGGCTTTTTTCCAAGATATACTGATTGGTCAGATGAACAGAAGCAAGAACTGATAGAAGTGGCTACGTTGGCACCTATTTACGGTTATCAACTTTAATAAACAACTGGAACCATTTAAGACTTTGGCTATCCGTCAACCCATAAAAGATATCGGTAAACAGACAGCCCTATATGGTTTTGGTAATGTTTTATCAAAGTTTGCTGCGTTTTTCCTGATTCCGGTTTACACCAGGTATTTATCAACATTGGAAGTTGGTGTTCTTGCCCTTTTAGAAATGGCAGAATTTATTTTAATCACCTTGTTACCGATGGGAATGATCAATGCCCTATGGCGTTATTTGCCAAGTGCTGACCAGTTAGAGAAACGCCGAACTGTTGCCACAGCATTTTGGGGCACACTAGGTATTGGGTTCATCATATTAATACTTCTCATTCTTAACAGACATGGTTTTGCATCTGTTCTGAGTTTGGGGGAAAGTGGGGCGATCTTTTTCCTGATTATGTCCTGCAACGTTTTCCTTTTCGTCGGCAGTCAATTTATACTCTGGATGATGCAGTACGATCAGAAACCTGTCCAGTATATGGTTATTTCATTGGCGAAATTTATCGGTATTCTATCGTTTACAATTTATTTTGTTATTGGATTAGAGAAAGGCATTTATGGTGTGTTGATTAGTAAAACGATTGTACTGGGAATGCTCTTTATTGTCAGTAGTATATATGTCCTGAAGACTGCGTTTATAGCACCGCGGATTTCCATGTTGGTTAAGATGTTGAGATATGGAGCACCGCTAATTCTCGTGGCATTTGTTACCCCGGTCTTGACCTTCTCTGACCGGTACTTTTTGAAAATGTTTGTGTCCTTGGAACAGATTGCCATCTATAGTATTGCCTATAAATTTGGGATGTTGATTAATATGCTTCTGGTAGTTCCTTTACAGCGGGGTTGGAGTCCTATGATGTATCGGATGGGAATTGGAAAAGACTCGCAGGTAATACATAAAGATATTCTGTTTTATTACGCTTTTATTGGCAGCTTATTGTTCCTAACAATTACTTTTTTTGCTGAAAGTATACTTCGTGTTTTTACAACTGACGAGTACCTTCCGGGAGTTAAATACATCCCCTGGGTGGCTTTTGCCTATCTCGTGAATGGTTTTCGGAGTTTCTTCGTAGCCGGCGCCGCGTTGAAGGATAAAACCAAATCCATCGGGAAAGCAGGTTTCTTTTCAATAGTTGCTAACCTGTTGCTTAATTATTTCCTAATACGACAGTACGGTGTAATTGGCGCGGCGTGGTCCACCGCTATTTCCTATCTACTGTTGGTTCTGCTTGTTTTTAATGCCTCGCAAAAAGCGATTCACATCGATTGGGGCTTACAGAGACTTTTCAAATTAATGGCAATAACCCTTGTGTTACTTGGAATCGTGATAAATATGCAGAATAATTTCCCGGACTTAAGATTGATAATTTCTATGTTAGGACTGTTGGCATTTATCATTGCTACGTTGGTTACGAGGACGGTAGGTTCAAGGGAAATCAATGGAATCAAAACCCTTCTAACCCAGATAAGGAATCGTTAAAACCAGATGTCTGACAAACATTGTTTGTTAGTTTGGTTGATCATACCGCTGATAGTATTGGTGTTTGTTTACGAAATGGTTCTGTTTGGTAAGATCCCTCTTGCCAGCGATACGGTCAGTCATAAACCAATATCTAAATGGGTAAATGAATATGCCGAAAACAATTATGACCAGGCTTTCTGGTTTCCCCATTTTTTTAGCGGAATGCCGGCCATGGGGAGCAATATTAAAGCTCCGGGTAATCCAATTAATGAAACATTAAATTTCATCTTATTCAATCGGGGATTGAAATATTGGTTCTATTTCTCAATCGGAGGGATTGGTTTATATCTGCTTTTAAGAAAACGAAAACTAAACAAGCTGGCTGCTCTGTTCGGTGGCTTGATTTATAGTCTGACCCCATATATGTTTGGTCTAATAAATGCAGGGCACTCCTCCAAGATAATTGCTTTAGGCTATGTTCCCTGGGTCTTTCTCACGGCCGATTATTGTTTCCGAAAAAGGAAATGGCGAGGGATTTTATTTTTGGGATTGGTAACAGCCTTACAATTGTGGTCCAATCATCCACAAATTGTTTACTATACCTGGATGATTATTGTCTTCTGGTGGATATGGAACCAGGTTGGTGCCATATTCAAGAAACAAGGGCAAATCCGCCGGGAAGGGAAAGCAACTCTTCTGATGATCAGCGGTTTATTGCTGGCGGCATTGATTGTAGCTACGCCCTATGCTTTTGTCTATGAATTCCAAGGTCACTCCAACCGCGGAGCACCCTCAGTTCTTGATCAGTCCGGTGAAACCGAATCCGGTGTGAAATGGGATTACGCCACCCAATGGTCATTCCAACCTAAAGAGGTTATCTCGTTCTTTTACCCCTATTATTATGGATTGCAAAACTATCCGACCCGTGATTTAAAAATAGCTTATTGGGGTGGGATGCCGTTTACCCAATCGACTCATTATTTAGGGTTGTTGGTGTTGTTGGTTGCTGTCCTCGGAGTTGTTTTAAAACGCCCGGATCGATTTGAAACATTTTTCTGGGTTACATCCGGACTGATTCTACTGGTAGGATTTGGTAAATATATACCGCTATTATACGGACCGCTGTTTAATTTGGCGCCATTCTTCAGTAAATTTCGTGTTCCTTCCATGATTTATGCACTGCTGCCGTTTACCTTCGGAATTTTGTCTGCAATCGGGCTGGACAATATCCTCAAGTTTATGAAAGGAGAATCGGATTTGAACCGGAGGATTATCAAAAAGGTTGTGATAATTTTTGGTGGTTTCATTGGCCTGACGCTGGTTTATTTATTATTCGGAAACTCCATAGTATCTTTTCTTAAACCCACTGAAGCGGGTCAATATGATCCGCGGGTCTTTGCGCAGATTAAATCTGTGCGCCAGGATTTGTTCCAGAAAGGAATCTTACTGGCACTGGCGATTTCTGTGGGGGGATTTACCGCAATCTGGATGGGTATAAAACAAAAAGTGAAACCACTATTTGTGAGTATTACAATTATTACCCTGACGGTAGTCGATCTCTGGGTCGTTGATAATGAATTCCTGCACCTGAAGAATTCACGCCAAATGGAACAGCAGTTCCGGCCGAATAAAATCATTGATTTCTTAACCGCCGACAATAATCTGTTTAGAATTTTCCCGGTCGATGAGTTGAATACAAACTGGTATGGCTATTTCGGATTATCCAGCATTGGCGGTTACCGGCCGGTTAAGCTGCGCACTTATCAGGATTTAATGGACGCCGGCGGATTTAATAATGTGTCGGTACTGAACATGCTCAACGTAAAATATTTGATTACCAAACGAAATATCCAACTTCCTGACTTTGAAAAAGTTTTCTCCGAGAGGCAGAATATTTATCAGAATTTATCCGTTCTTCCAAAAGCTTGGATAGTACCTAAAATTATTGCTGTTGAGACTCAGAAAGAATCATTGAGCAAGACCATGGTTTCAGAATTCAACCCTGCTGTAGAAGCGGTTGTTCTTGATTATGATGGCCCTGAATTAGAGAAAAATAGTAGTGGAACTGTAACAGTTAATAAGTACAGCGAAAATGAGATTGTTTTACAATCTAACTCCAAAACGGGTGGACTATTGGTGCTGTCAGAAAATTATTATGGTCCGGGGTGGAAGGCGACTGTGGACAACAACCCATCAAAAATTTATCAAACAAATCATGTGTTACGATCGATTTATGTGCCTTCGAGTGATCATACGATTACCTTTCGATATGATGATAGTCTATATAAAATCTCCAAGATAATCTCGAGGATTTCATTAGGTTTGGTACTATTAGGCATCGTTTATTTTCATCGGAAAAGCATGATGTTAATGTTGAATAAAATCAGACTTAAATAAACTCGTCCCCCCCCCTGATTAAAGTGACAGGGCATAGACATGGTTTCCAGGTAATCAGGTTAAGAAAGCCTACAGGAATAGGGATGGAGAGTTGGCGGAGAGTAAAGGTTTTGTGGAGGAAGCACGCCCCAGGATCCTGGGGCGTGCTTTGCATTTCCAAAAGTGGTAAACTCTTTGGTTTTAAAAAGGAGAATTACCATGGAAATACGATACAAAGTTATGATGAATACGTTTGACTTCCGATTAGAAATGGTGCGTAGTAGTCAGAAATACGGCGTGTCTGAGACTGCCCGCTTATTTGAGGTTTCCCGACCGACGGTTCGTAAGTGGCGGGATCGTTTCAACAGGGAGGGACTGAAGGGGCTAAAAGATCGCAGCCGTCGTCCTCACCATAGTCCCAACAGACTGGATGATAGAATCAGAGCCCAGATTATCCGTTTGAAGGGTAAGATGCCTCCCTGCCTGCCGGCAGGCAGGACTGCGGTGGGGATCGTATGAGGAACGAGTTTGGGATAAAGGCATCCACGAAGACGATACAGAAGGTTTTTAGAGAAGAGGGGTTTAACCAGACCCAGAAGGAGTAAGCGTAGCAAGCAGAGGGATTTAAGGGCATGGAAGGAAGCGAACTTTGAGCCGTTGCAGTACTGGCAGGTGGACACGAAAGATTGTGTGGATGTACCGTGGTATGTAGAGCGGATTTACAACAGGGGTTTCCCCCGGTACCTTTATCAGGCTCGTGATGTAAGGACCGATGTTCTGTACAGCGCATTTGCGTATGAGAACACCTCTACGAATGCCATGCTGTTTATGAGGAGATTATTCACATTTCTGACAGATCTGGGTATGGATTTAGGGGAAGTGGTGGTACAGACCGATAATGGGACGGAATACGTAAGAAACAGTAATGATCTGACGAAACAGTCGGCTTGCGAGCGGGTTATTGCTGATGCTGGAGCAAGGCTGGTGAGGATACCTCCACGCCAGTGTACATATCAGAGCGAAGTGGAGCGTGCTAATGGAATAATAGAGTATGAGCTTCTTGCCCGCCTGTCGGCGGACAGGAAATAGAACGTTGGAGAACAAAATCAGAGCTGGTAGGAAATACGACAGCATGGGAGTATTATTTCAACCGGATAAGACCCAATTCCTACCACCAGAACATGACGCCGTACCAACGTATGAAAAAGGCGGGTATCTCATCCAGACAGACAGAACAGACATGCCTATGGACGGTGACAATTCTGGATGATCCAAAGTTCAAAACAGTTAACTTCCAAATACCTCAAAGTGGAAACCATGTCTGTAAAGACGTCATCCCCCTGATTAACACATTGAGGTAACCCTTTAAATTTGTAACTTTGCCGCCGAATTATTTGAGTATGTCAGCAACTTTATGGAGTATATATCATGATTGATCCCCACGGCGGCTCATTGGTGAATTTATTTTCAGATGAATCACTTGAGAATACCGGTATTCTTCCTCTTATTTCTTTAGATCGACGTAACCTATCGGATTTTGAAATGATTGCCAATGGCGCCTTCAGTCCTTTGAAGGGGTTCATGGAGAAAGAGGATTATCAGTCTGTTGTGAATGATATGAGACTTAAAAATGGTCTGGTCTGGTCAATTCCGATTACTCTTCCCATATCAGATGATCAATTCCAAAGTCTAAAGCACCAGGATGAGGCGTTTATTACAAATCCATCCGGGGAAGTTTTGGGAAGAATTCAGATTACCGATATTTATTCTTATGACAAAGAGAGGGAAGCAGAAAGAGTATACCTCACTACCGATACTAACCACCCGGGAGTCTCAATCTTAAAATCAAAAGGTGATTATTATGTGGCAGGTGAGGTTGAAGCCTATGCACAACCAGAGTATGAAAAGTTTAAAGAGTATAGACTTACTCCTTTCGAACTTCGAAAGGTATTTTCGGAGAGAGGTTGGGAGAAGGTTGTTGGATTTCAAACGAGAAATCCCATTCACAGAGCTCACGAGTATATTACAAAATGTGCTCTGGAATTAGTGGATGGTCTTTTGCTTCACCCTCTGGTAGGCGAGACTCGAGAAGGGGATATTCCCGCTGAAGTTAGGATGGAGTGTTATCAAGCGATTTTGGATAACTATTTCCCCCATCGCCGGACAGTTCTTTCGGTTTTTCCGGCTTATATGAGGTATGCTGGACCGAGGGAAGCTGTTTTACATGC
Organism: Fidelibacterota bacterium; assembly: GCA_004124475.1. Classification (GTDB taxonomy): domain Bacteria; phylum Fidelibacterota; class Marinisomatia; order Marinisomatales; family SCKK01; genus SCKK01. Next base: position 3,518 of record SCKK01000058.1, on the reverse strand, counting down.
GATTGTTCGGAAGAATTACGGCTGTACTCATTTCATTGTGGGACGTGATCACGCTGGAATCGGATCGTATTACGGTACCTATGATGCCCAGAAAATATTCGGTCAGTTTTCACGAGATGATTTGGGAATAGAACCTATGTTTTTTGAGCATGCTTTTTATTGCAAGCGAACGAACTCTATGGCGACCACCAAGACCTCAAGAGCAATGGATCATGAAAAGATTTTTTTAAGCGGTACAAAAGTAAGAGAACTCCTAACCAAAAGGGAAAAACTTCCATTGGAATTCACTCGTCCGGAAGTAGAAGAAGTGTTAAGGAGATATTATGACAATAAAAATGGATAACGGATTGTCACCGGGAAAAAATGACGAGCGGGGATTCGCAATCTGGTTGACAGGTCTTTCCGGGGCAGGTAAGACCACAATTTCTATCCAGTTGAAAAAACGTTTGATTGAAATGGGTTTTCGCATCCAGATATTGGATGGGGATGTGGTTCGGAAAAAGTTAACCAGGGATTTAGGTTTCACAAAGGAAGACAGGGATAAAAATATTGAGCGCGTTACGTTTGTAGCAGAATTGATGGTACATCACGGTATTATTGTAATTTGTGCTTTTATATCCCCCTATAAAACAGAAAGAAGGTATGCCAGAGAAGAAATTGGGAGATTTGTGGAAGTCTTTGTTAAATGTCCACTTGAAGTATGTGAGTCAAGGGATGTAAAGGGTCTTTATGCAAAAGCTCGTGCTGGAGAAATTAAACATTTTACCGGTATTGATGACCCATATGAAATACCAGAAAATCCAGAGATAGTTGTGGATACCAGCATGATGACACTTGATGATGAAGTTGATAAGATTATCGATTACGTGCAAAAGTATGGTTATATTAAGGAGGATGTAACTATTTAGGCTAAGGCTATAGGCGAAGGAAAAGGGAGAGGGGGAGCATGGGAGCAGAGGAACGAGAGAGAATTTAATGACGAATAACGAATAATCCCGAATTTTCGGGAATGAGAAACATTTACATAGATTCCTTCGGAGAAATTCCCTGCCTGTTGGCAGGCGATACAGTAAAATACCATTCTCTATAGCACGGGAATTGTAGGAAGCGATTGAAACTTTATCGACAAGCTGGTAATATCAAAGCCGCTCTTTTTGTTGGTGGTATACTCCTGATATTGGGTCTTTTTATCTATACCCAATCTCTTATTGAAAATCTACGGAAAGAAAGCCATGAAACGGTTAGGCTATATTCTCAATTAATTGTAGATGCTGTGACCAGTCCTGACAATGAAGAACTGGATTTCATTTTTCGGGAAATCATTCAGAAAGTTACATTCCCGCTGATATATTCCGATCAGGAGGGAATACCGGTTAATTGGAGAAACCTTCCTGATGACGAGGATGTTACCCCGGAATCTGTATCTCATTTAATGAAACGAATGGATATAATGAGTGTACCTATCCCATTAATCATTGTCCTGACAGACTCAGTCTCCAACGAACAGAATGAAATCCTCCTGGGACATTTACATTATGGAGACTCACGATTAATTCGACAGTTACAAATTTTACCATATGTTGAGATTGGAGCTGTGGCGCTATTTATCTTTTTTGGATTTGTCGGTTTCCAGGTGATAAGAAATAATGAAAAACGTTACATCTGGTTTGGTATGGCAAGAGAGACAGCGCACCAATTGGGAACACCCATATCTTCATTGATGGGGTGGGTAGAGAGACTACAGGATCACCCTGATAAAGCTTCCGAAGTGGCTAAAGACATGGCTTCTGATATTAAACGGTTACTGCAAATCAGTGACCGCTTTTCCAGGATGGGATCGGTACCCAAACGCCGAAATGTGGATATTCAAAAAATCCTGTCTGATTCGGTAAACTATTTTGAAAAACGATTGCCTCAAGTGGGGAAAAATATTCAATTGATTTTAAAGGAAAGTGACCCTATCAACGTAAAAACTTCGGCTGCTCTTCTATCCTGGGCAGTAGAAAACATCCTTAAAAATGCTATTGACTCCATAGATCATGATAAAGGAGAAGTCATAATCTCGACAATAATTGATAATCAAACTTTAGTTATTTCCATTACAGACAATGGGATTGGCATTAATAGTAAGGATTTTAAAAATATTTTTAGACCCGGATATAGTACCAAAGAAAGAGGGTGGGGATTAGGCTTAAGTCTCACGAGAAGAATTATCGAAGAATTTTTAGGAGGAAAGATCCAAATTACTTCAGCAGGGTTGGGTCTGGGTTCGACATTTAAAATAAGGTTACCTATTGGGGATTAAAATTTCAAAGAATAATTCTATTCGCGATGGAGGAATATAAAATGATGACCAGACATGGATTTTTAAAAAGTGGGTTATTTGGAAGCCTTATTCCATCAGCCTTTTTCAAAAACCACCTAACGATTTTGTTCGTTTAAGGGGTGATCCTACTGTCATATCAACCTGGGTTCAGGGCATTGAAGCAAACAAGGATGCAATGCGAATCCTGAGAAAAGGAGGGATGGCTGTCGATGCTGTGGAAGCTGGTGTTCGTGTTCCGGAAGGCGATCCCGAAATCCGATCTGTGGGATTTGGTGGGCGTCCCGATGAAGATGGACATGTAACATTGGATGCCTGCATCATGGATTCTACCGGTAATGCAGGTGCTGTGGCATTTTTACAGGACATTAAACATCCTATTTCAGTTGCAAGAAAAGTTATGGATAGAAGCGACCATGTTATGTTAGTGGGGGACGGGGCAAAAAGGTTTGCTTTGGCTCATGGGTTTAAAGAAGAGAATCTACTAACGGATGAATCCTGTGAAGAATGGCTGAAGTGGAAAGAAAATATGAGTTCGACTGACGATTGGGGCCCAAATGATAATCATGATACCATATCATTGTTGGCTCAAGATAAAAAGGGAAATCTGGCAGGAGCATGTACAACAAGTGGGTTGGCTTATAAAATCCATGGGAGGATTGGTGACAGTCCCATAATTGGCGCCAGAATGTATTGCGATAATGACATCGGCACTGCAGGAGCGACAGGTAGGGGAGAAGCCGTCATTAAAACTGCAGGTAGTTTTCTTGTGGTGGAATTGATGCGTCAGGGGCGTACTCCTCAAGAAGCATGTGAAGATGCATTGAGAAGGATTACAAAGCGAAAAAATGGGAATCCCAAATTTCAGATAGCCTATATTGCTCTAACAAATCTTTTACAGTTGATCGCCAATTTTCAAGGTTTTCTCGACGAGAGAGGTGTTGGGTTTGTCAGAAACGTGGTGCCACGTTTTGGGTGATATTTTCTTGCAATAGTGTTAATCACGGTTTTAATATAGCGGTGACATATTAAGGACATAACGATGTTTGTGCGAGTCAAGAAATCAGGCAACAATCACTATTTGCAGATAGTAGAGAACCGAAGAGAGAACGGAAAAACAAAACAGAGAGTTATTTCCACCATAGGCCGACTCGACAGACTGCAGGCCAAGGGTGATATAGAGACGTTAGTTCGT
>SCKK01000023.1 GCA_004124475.1 Fidelibacterota bacterium | reverse complement strand
AACATAATCGTGTTAACTTGCCTCATGGTCTGGTTCTCCTCTGTTATTCTATGATTTCATAAGGAGAAATTACTCTCCTTTATGAGGATTACCAGACCTTATACTTATTTTAACCGGACACTACTGAGAATTGATATATTATTTCCTGTTACATTACCTGTTACAATATCCAGATTTCCATCGTTGTCCAAATCGGCTGAGGCAACGGCTCTTGGTCCCGTTCCCACGGAATGGTTCGTTGCAGTACCAAAACTCCCGGTTCCATCATTAATGAGAACAGAAACATTGTTATCTGAATTGTTTGAAACGATTATGTCCGTGTAACCATCTGCATCCACATCGGCAACCGTTACCCCCTGAGGATTGGCTCCAACATTGTATGTTGCAGACAAACTGAATCCACCGCTCTGGTCGTTCAGAAAAACGCTTACACTGTTCTCTCCACTATTGGCGACCACGTAATCGGAATATCCATCCCCATCAAAGTCCCCAGTCGCGATGTCAAAGGGAGTGGCTCCTGTGATATAACTCGTCACATCTAAAGTGAAATCTCCGCTTCCAAAAAGTGGCGCTACGCCAAATTTCCAGGAGTATCCATTTATTAATGAAATGGCATCCGGGTCGCTTTTTACATCTTCGGTGAGGACTACCTGAACTTTTTCTCCAAAGACAAAATTGCTATCGGGATTGAACGCAGCTGTTTTCGTGGCAAAGTCGTATGAAATGACTCCATTATGTTTCCCGGAAATTTCCCCGAAAGCTAAAAAGCTGTTATTATCAATCGTGTTTGTTGACATATTACTATTGAATGTTGCGGATATATCCGCCGTTTCAGTAGCGTTGTGTGAGTTTCTATCCGGACTGAATGACGTGACAGTTGGCGCTCCTATTCCTGTAAGGGAAACAGTTACCGTCGGCTCATCGGGGTCGTCTGATGAAATGGTTAGACTGTCGTTATAGATAATCCCTTCTGAAGGTGTAAACGTTACCGTAATCGTAAGAGTGTCCTGCGCATTGATGATACCCGAAGAAGGAGTCACTGAGAAGATAGAGGGTAATGATCCGCTAATACTCGAAACATTGAGTTGATTCAAGCCACCCTGATTGAAAATCCGGAAGGTTAAGGATTTTGATGAGTTTGATTGTATCACTCCGAATGTTAGCAAAGTTGTCGAGACCTCGATGTCCTGAACCACAGGCAAGTTTTCCAATATTGAGACCGTGTTTGAACCCGAATTGGAAACTGCCAAATCCAAATCACCGTCACCGTCAAAATCTGCTGCGGTTGGTGTAATAGGACCATTCCGTACCTGCACCTCGCTTTTGGTAAAACTCCCACTGCCATCATTCGTCAAAATTGAGACTGTTGTTCCTGAGCCCTGACCCCAATTTGCCACTGCCAAGTCAAGATCCCCATCTCCATCGAAATCACCTGTAGTTACCCGAGCCGGATAATTGCCGACTTCGATCGTTGAGCTTTCTGTAAAACTTCCAGTCCCATTATTCGTTAATATTGAGAGTGTGTTTGAATATTGATTCGCAACCGCCAAATCCAGATCCCCATCCCCATCATAGTCTCCCGAATATACTCCAGTAGGTCCACTTCCGACGACAACTGTAAAGCTTTGTGTAAAACTCCCACTTCCGTCATTCATTAAAATTGACACTGTTGTGCCCGAACCCCCACCCCAATTTGACACAGCTAAATCTAAATCCCCATCTCCATCCAAATCGCCCGCTGCTACTCCAACTGGTTGATTTCCAACATCCACGGTTGAGATTTCCGTAAAACTTCCACTTCCATCATTCACCAAGATAGAGACTGTGTTCGATCCATGATTTGGGACAGCTAAGTCCAAATCCCCATCCCCGTCGTAATCTCCTATGGATACTCTAAAAGGGCCGCTTCCAACACCCAATGTTGAGCTCTGAGTAAAATTTGCATTACCATCATTCTTCAAGATTGAGATTGTGTTTGAAGATTCATTCGCAACAGCCAAATCCATATCCCCATCTCCATCAAAATCACCTGCGCTTACAGATCTCGGATAACCTCCTACACCTAACGTGGTTGTTTGCGTAAAATTTCCACTCCCATCATTTATCAAGATTGACACTGTGTTTGAATTCCCATTCGTTACGGCCAGATCTAAGTCTGAATCACCATCGAAATCGCCTGATGTGACCGATGTCGGAGTACTCCCGACGCCCACATCTTCAGCTACTGCAAACACACCGCTTCCATCAATAGATTCTATTGTAAAGCTCCAGTTGTATGAATTCGGTATCGGGTTGCCAAGTATATTTTGTATTCCTGTTGTCAGTGTCACGTTCACAACTTCACCAACATTGAAATCCGTATCAGGATAAAATGTTGCTGTCTTTGTCCCGCTGTCGTAGCTGTAAGCACCAGTATGCAATCCCGTTTGAGAAGCGTGGATAACGTAAGTGTTGGCGTTGATGGTGGCGAGATTGATAGCTACTCCAAAGGTAACGGAAATGTCGGTGCTTTGCGAAACATTTAACGCATTTTGTGCAGGGGTGTGAGCGACAATGGGATCGCCTGTGCCTGAAACATACAGTGTAACTTGAGGATTGTTTGGGTCATTGCTGAAAATAGTGAGGCTATCGGAATAGGTGAGCATGTCGGTAGGGGTGAAATTAATCGTTATTGTTGAGGCATCTCCCGGTGAAATAGATGCACTAGTTGGCGTTGGAACAAACTCTCCACCCGACGAAGTAATATTTGTAACCTCAAGTGTTCCATCGGTACCATAGTTATAAACATTAAATTGAAGGTTCTTTGTACTGTCCATTCTTGTTAGGCCAAAATTGAGGGAATCACGGGATATGGAAATGTAATAGGGAATGGAAGGGGAATCAGTATCTGGAACGTTGAGTACAGGCGTGTAGTTTATCGTACCTGCGCTCTGGTCATCGTTATAATCCCATATATGAGCATCAATGGAGTCAGTGTTTGTGGTACCCCACCAGTTGGAAGCAGCATCAACATTTTGTGTTGTACGGTTGTAAAAGTTATATACATTTGCATAAATGTTGTTATAATAAATCGGCGGCCAAGTCCCTTCTTCGGGCGAAAACTCATAATTGCTATAAATACCATATTGATTACCAGTTATGGTATTGTGAATAATCATAGGAGAGGCGTAGCCATACGTATAGATGCCGCCTATATTATTCCGTATAATATTATCTTCAATTATTGGAGAACAATTATTTACAGCAACAATGCCCCAACCATTATTTGAGATGACATTCCCCCTAATAGTAGGATTGGATGAAAAATCGAAATTGAGCCCATGTACTGAATTATTGGTAATGATATTATCTTCAATAAGAGGAGAGCAGTTTGGCCAACCTACTATTCCATACCCATTGTTAGAAATTATATTGTTCATAATTGTCGGAGAAGCACCATTTCGAAGATGTATACTCCTATCTTCATTGTTGATAATCATGCAGTGCTTAATTAATATTGAACTAGTAGAGTAGACAGTAATAACCTGCCAGCCATACTCCATTTTGCAATATTCTAGAGTATCATTACTACTGCTGCTATTAAAAACAACACCTCCCCAAAATCCTGGCATAGGTGTCGCAGTATTTGCGGTAAATGTAATGGAATCAGTTACTGTTCCTATTGCTCTTAGTGAGCCATCAATTGTAAGAGATAAGCCAGAATTTAACAGCACGGTCACACCTGGATCTACGGTCAGAGTGACGCCTGAGTTCACCGTTACTTCGCCGGTAATGATAATAGGACTCATCGCCTGAGTCCAAGTTGTGTCGGAAGAAATGATTCCGCTTACTTCAGTTTGGGCGCTTAATTCCGCTCCCACAGTTAGAATAAATACTAGAATCATTACTGGCTTACATAGGATACAACTATACTGTGAGTTTCTAGTGCGTTTATTCATTTGCAAGTAGCTTATTTATTTGAACCTGGATCCAAGTTTGTTACAGCGACCTCCACATCGGACTCGAAACTATTGGAAACCTCCTAAAAAAGTTTAATTCCTCAATGTCAAGTTCCAAGATTTCCAAACTATTCAGTACTATTAAAACAGGAATCATTCTCCGATGAAAGGCTTAAGTAACCTCATACCAACGGTATATTGACAGTAAAAATAGTTAGTTAAGAATTTCCTCCAAATCTGTTTGTCTTTTCTCCATTTTGTAATTCGAGTGATACCAAACCATAGATTTTTCCAAGCTTCGGGAAAATTTTCGGTAACTTCGTTCTTTTTCAAATTTGATGATAATTCCCTCTTTTCATCTGATGTCAATGGTCTTTTCAACTTATTTAGTTCTTGTCTTTTAGAAGTAGATATAGGGATTGCGTACCCTAATTGTGTATACGCATCTCTCGTAGGTGGTGGCTCATAGTAATCGGTACTATCGAAAGAAATAGAAATCTCTGCTTGGTCTGCTATTAGTCTTGTTTGATAGAAATCATGCCAATTGCCTGTTTCTATAGCACGAGAAGAAGCTATCTTTAAAAGATGCTTCATTTCCCCAATGATAATCGACTTAGTTAAAAATAATATTCTCATGAATTTTGATATTCTATAAAATTCTCTCATCATTAAAGCATACCGTAGAAACACTTTACCCATTATACGTTTTGATATTTCTCTATCAGGTATAATAGTTGCAATTCTACGAGCAATTATAGTATTGTAAATTGATCTCAAAAATGTTCCATAGGCTCTATAAGACGAACTTACATCTAATAGCAGACTAGCCTCGATATCCTTTTGGTCAAGCTCCTTCGCTTGCTTGGCTGCTTTACGAAAAAGATATGCTGAGTCACGATATTTCCCAAGGTGAAATAGCGATTGCGCCTTTTGACGTTCGGCTTGGATAAAGTCCGTATTCATTGCTTCACGTGAAAATGATGCAAGTAGTATTTCACTAGATTTAAATGCTAATGAAGGAAACCCCATACTGTTGAGTAAAGAAGCTCTCCATTCCATAATTTCAATCTCAGATTTAGATCTGAGTTGAGATATTACTTTGTCCAATCCTTTAGGATTCCAATTCGCTTCAATTCTTTCTGTAAATAAATAGGAAAGCAACTCTTTCATGTCTCCAATCAATGCAGTTCCAGATTTGTTACGTAAAATCCTTTCTGCATTGTTGCTGGGGAAATTGAGACTTTTGGTATCTGTTTGTCTCCAATTCCAAATTATCTGTTTAAGTGGGATGCGTTCAATTTCTGGACAAATTTCAAAATCTGTACCAGAATAACCTATAATTAATAAGGAATTATTTTGAAGGACCTGCCATAGAATTTCGCGTTTCCATTTCGGCAGAAGGCTCTCATGAGTCAGTGTAAAAACCAGAGTTTCCCCTGAATTATCATCGGCACTTCCGTGGATTTTAAAGTATATTCTTGCATCTTCTATGTTATACTTTACGTTTTTATGATCCTCGACAGTTATTACCCGCTTAAATTGGGTATATGGTTTTGAGTTAGTTGAACTTGAATTGAGTCTCAGGACTTTATCGAAACAGAGATCATAGTTTGTCGTTATAACCCCTTTAATTGTACCATGAATAAGTCCCTTCGCAAGTACTTCGTGTATACGATTAAACCTATCTATCGAGAAATAACTTTTTAGAATATGAGCTAATTTTTTGCCGTTGGGGTACCTCTCGAGTAAATGCTCAAAAGGAACTGCTTCAAAGAACTCTTTCAATATTGTTATTTCTTCATCATTAGCATTATTCTTCAAAAAGGATGGTGTGAAAAGTAGATTGAACATTTCTTGAGTAAACTGATGTCCCGAGAATAAAGAAGACGGTTCCCAACAAGAAATAGCTGAGCCTGCTAGAACAACGAGCCCCTCCTGTTTCAGATTTGAAAGAAATAAATTTGCGTCTTTCGTATGTAGGGTGAGGATCTTCATTCTTTCTTTACTATAGTATCTATTGTTGAGAGGTGATGTATCAAGGTACTTTGGGTACAACTGTCTCTTCCTGAGTTAATCATATCAATCATGACTTCCTTAACCTTAAAATCGATCACAGGGTCAAATTGGGCAGTTCTGGCTCCACTATCGTAGCTGTAAGTTCTCATACTCAATCCAGTTTGCGAGGCGTGGATAACGATGATGTCACCATTAGTAGAAGCTTCAATTCCTGCCTGAATCGTGGCGTGATCGTCTGGGATGTGTATTATCGTAACTGTACAATACAGATGATAAAAACAGATAGAATAGGATGAGTGCTCTAATCGGCATTGGTGACTCTATCTCCAAATTCCCCTATGATTCCAAACCTTATCATAACGATCCTTTGTCCGAAGGACCCTGTGGGGAAAGGTTCATTTTATATGCACATTGCTTCATAGTAGATGTTCTGTTGTTAGAATCGCCTCAACCTCCTGCAAGAACATTTGAATATTGGTAGGCTTTTGTCCATCTATGGAGAAATCGTGGGTGTGAGGATCTTCGAAAGGGTGCTTGTGCCATACTCAATCACAACAATCCCTGCCATATATTCTCGAAAGGCTTCGGACGAGTACGTAACTGATTGTGTCCGTATCAACATTGTGGTAGACTTGAACGAACGTCAATTGGTCAATAATCAAGTGATATTTGACAGCATAATTTGTCTCATCAATCAATTCCGTCGAACTTATGACTGGAAAATCCCTTGCCGCGGTAACAATCTGATGCCTAACCTTCTTTATGTTCATTCATGTCTCGCCTTAATTCTTTCAATTGTCCCTCAATCGCTTTAATTCCATCCAAAGACATCTCCCAATCGCAAAAATCATTTTCCACTTCAAAGGAATACTTCATCTGCTTCACCACTTCTCTTTCCCTAAAAGTGTTGAAATCCATTCCATATTTCTTCTCTAATAATCTAATAACATGCCGGAAACGAATTAATCTGCGGATGAGTTCATTTTCGATCAGTTTTTCAAATTTGAACTCAATGTTTCCTTCCGGAACCAAATCATTTGCGTAATCTTCTATTTTCTTCGACACAGTTTGCATAACGTTTTTCTCCTTCATTAGCCCTTATTTCAAATATGCATCAAAACTCCATGAAAGTCAAATTAGTAAACGAAACATTACTCAAAAAATCAAAACCTCTTCTTCAGGAACATAGGCAATTAAGGGTTTATCAGAGTACTTCTTCGCTTCTTCCAAAACCTTCTTTGAATCCTTCCCGTGAGCCACAATTTTACTCCCAACAACCGCAATACATTCTCCTCTGTATTTCGCTTCTTCTTCAGGATGCTGCATTAGCCATTCATATTCCTTATCCATTTTTTTCACCTCCAAGTTTGTTTTTACCACCATTCCCAAACGATCAAGGTTTATTATTTTTCCTACTCAATAATAACAACTCCCTCCACTATCTCAGATAATAAGATACTCTCATTATCCGGGGTCCTCATTTCAGACGAAGTATTAAAAACGATTTCTGTTGTACCTCTACTTGTTGTTTGGAACATCACGAATGCAATTGCTCCCGTACCATCCACACCCGGTGGATCACCTGTGGCTACCCCGGATTCTATCTTCAAGCTGCCCTCACTGTTGTTATACTCGTAAAACGGTATAACTGTCCCCCCATTTGTTTTGAAAATTGATCTATCGTCCGCATAGACGATTATCTCCTGAACCTGAAGGTAGGATGGGTTAAAATTGACTACCACTTTCGCCCCTGCAAGATTTGCTACATCTTCCGCCATAATTTCCACAGAAAACATTAATCCTGAAGTAACAATAGATAGCCTCGGAAAAAAAATCAATGCAGGTCCCTGAACATCATCGACCGAGAAAAGGATCCTTTGAGGCATGTCCGATTCCACCCCGTTAAAATAACGGGATTTAATCTCAAAGGAGTGACTGCTCTCATCCAAATAATTGAATTCCACCGATTTTTCAGTAGACCATTCAGTCCAGTCATTGTTATCCATTTTGTAAGAAAAATTCATACTGGGTTGGTTACCTTCCCATTCAAAAGTGACATAAGAAGTATCAACAATTTCTCCTTCGACTGGCGCTTGTAGAAACGTCACCGTAGGGGGTGCGAAATCCGGGTCATTGGGATCCATGGGGTTGGAGATTTCTTCCGGACCTTCAAGGATGGAGCATGATGAAAGAAAAAGAATTAATACGAATAACTGGAGTATTGTCCGAAGGACCCTGTGGGGAGTAGTGCCTGACCTTCCCGCACCATAGGGGGCAACGATCCCGAAATCTCGGGAGGTGGCTAATGAACAAATCACATCAAAACTCCCAAAAATAATGGATCGAAACCAAATCACCACTTTCCATTCCGTTATAATACAGACTTAGACTATTGCTCGATTGTTTATACGGATAAAGCCATGTAATATCGACAAGATTCAGAACATAAGTCACCACGCTCACTTCCATAGCAGACAATAACTGAATGCGATAAGAATTCAATTTATCCCTGCTATCATTTGCGAGAACCCTATATTTGTTCATATCATTAATAGTCGTTGCATTCATGTAATTCTTGTTGTATTCATCATATCGATCCAATTCAGGAGAGTAATTATTCCAAGAATTATATGCCCAGGACATACCGGCTGTCATGACAACAGCAAGAATTCCTCCTTTATAATGTTGCAGTGAGTAGATCTGACCCACACCAGGAAACAATAAAGATCGTCTTATCGCTTTCTTTTGATCGGGGCGTATCAAACGTAAATGAATAGTCTGCGGCTCCTGAGAAAAGACTTTTACATTCTCTCTAAACAGTAAGAATCCCTTTGCCTTTGCCGTGATTTGGTAATCTCCGTATGTAATGGTTACGGGAGATTTGTCATTCGCAGCAATGCTGAAATAACGGATGATAGCTCCAACGCCAATGATTTGCCCCTCCACGTCAGCAGAACCGTTCAGTAGAGTGAGGACGGATTCCAGCTTATCAAAACTGGGGATGATGATCTTTTCGGGCAGTGACTCTGTCAAAGAAACAGTAGTTTCGAATGGGTGGTGATATTGTTTCTCCATTCTAACCATGTAATCTCCAAAATCCATCTGATCTATCATTCCCTTAACCTCATCATAGTAGAGGTAATTTTCTACAGGCATCCCGTCAAGATACATATTAACACCAGAAAGGTTGACCGGAATAAAAATCCTACCGCAGGGAACCAGACTCATATTCATTCTCAACATCGGGTTCTTTTGGAAAATAACCGTATCCACAACCGTCTTATATAGGTCTTTCCGTAGTTCAATTATATAGTCCAGGGTAGTATTGGTAACAGTAAAATCCACAGGTGTCTGACCTATTTTCTTGCGATTGATATAGGCTTCCGCTCCCGTCGGGGTGGAATACAATCGGATTAGGAATTTTTCGAGTTCCAGATTGATCACGATTTCTTTAATCTCATTTTTCTTGAGAAGGACGAGTTTCTCTCCTACAAGGTTTCCCTTTTTCGCTTTAATCCTTTACTCCCCCTCAATAAGTCCCTGGATGGTGTAGGGGGTTATATCGCCAATAGGACTGTCATTAATGTAGATAGTTGCTCCGAAAGGATTTGATTTGACTAACAAGTCGCTGGTGCCTCCTAACATGACAGCTTTAAACTCCTCTTCAAGACCCATTAATTTGTTAGCAACAATCTTGGTCGTGTGAACCATCAAATTTTCGATGGGTCCCAAGTAATCTTCGATAACGTTCTGAACGATCTTTCCGCTCTCCACGTCAACAATTCTTGCCTCGATGGTAAACAAATTTCCTACCTTCGTCACGCTGCCACCTGCCATAAAGTGAACCGCCAGAATTTTGCCCACTTCAACGAGGCAGGATGACTCTGTACAAGCCCCCGTCAACTGAAATGCCTGTTCCTCCATGATCTCCTCCATCAAACCCCGTTCTACTACCTGATATACATCAGCTTTTGTGAATTCGTTGCGGATTCGATCAGCCACAGCTTCAGCTTCTATGGGTGAAACCCCCCGGGCATCAAAAGTGACGACTGCTATATTACGGCGCTCGGCAGTTTGCGCACATATTTGTGTTATAAAATATAAGTATACACACAAAAGATAAACCAACCTGAATCTCATAATCACAAGCGTAATATTAATCCCTCTTCAAAATGCAGTTATAAAAAATGCCCAAAAGAAAAATACAGCCTTTCAGCTTTATAGGCAATACCTTTGCTTCTCAAAACCGTTACTTGTAGAGTCATGTTTTACAATTTATAAAAATTACCACAACTTTTGATACACTTCACTGCTAATAAATACTATTTTCCGAAAGTTTCTTAACACGTTTTACAGACACTGGATCACCCCTAACAGTCATATGAACACCATCCTCCCGATATTCCATATTCAACACTTCCAGTTCTTGATATACTGATGAAATTTCTTTCCCCATTTTGGGATCAAAAATGACGGTTGTTGTTTGATAAGCTTTGTCCATCACTTTTATGATTGCATTTTGTAATGTATCCAAACGAAGATGATTTAATGCCGAAATGAAAATAGCATCTTGATAATCAGTTTTTAAGTTCTGCAAAATACTCGATTTTTCAATTTTATCAATTTTATTCACTACAAGTAGTGACTCGTTTTGATGGGCCTGAATGGACAATAAAACTTCTCTTACGGTTTTTAGTTGCTCGCCAATCGTGGAACTGCTGGCATCCATAACAATCAACAAGAGATCAGCGTCACGTACCTCCATCAATGTACTTCGAAATGAAGCAATTAAATTGTGTGGAAGTTTTCGGATAAACCCCACAGAATCACTTAAGAGGATTTTATGATTAGTGTCCAAATTCAAAGATCTAACTGTCGTATCCAATGTTGCGAAGAGCTGATCCTTTACAAAAATATCTGATCCGGTTAATGCGTTCATCAACGTTGATTTTCCCGTGTTCGTATACCCAACCAGAGCCACACGAACCGCTTCTTTACGTCGTTTACTTTGAGTGATCCTTTCTCTGTCTATTTTACCTAATTCATCTTTTAACTTGGAAATCCGATCACGGACCAAACGACGATCCACTTCAATTTGAGTTTCCCCCGCCCCTGCTCGGGTACCAATTCCCCCCATTTGTCTCTCTAAATGTGTCCACATTCGCGTGAGGCGGGGAAGCAGATATTGGAGTTGAGCCAATTCAACCTGGGTTTTCGCCTCTCGTGATTGAGCGTGTTGAGCAAATACGTCCAAAATTAATCCGGTACGATCTATAACTTTTACAGATTGAGTCAGTTTATGAAAATTCCGAACCTGAGAGGGGGATAATTCGTCATCGAAAATTATCAACTGAACATCAAGTTCCTCAGCCTGGTTCACAATTTGTTCCGCCTTCCCCGAACCAATATAATACCGGGGATTGATCCTCTCCATGCGCTGGGTAACAGTTCCTACTATTTCAGCTCCGGCAGTCTTTGCAAGAAAAGCCAACTCCTCCAAATGTTCTTCAACCACATCAGCAGTCATTCCAGATTGAACGACGCCGACTAGTAAAGCTTTCTCTAATTCTTTTGCTTCCGTACGTTTCATTTTTCAGATGATCCTTTCCGAATCCTTCCAACCCATGTTTCAAGTACCAGCACAACCAAAACAGCCATAACAAATGGACGCCATAATTCAGTTCCTCTCCGTGCCTCCAATACCGAGTTGACAATATCTTCTTTCCACGATACAACCCTTGTCTGCTTTTCAGGAAAAAGGGAAATTAATTTATTTGTGGTGAATCTAAATGATGGATTCTCGTTTTCCGATACATTTGCAACAAATGAAGTTATTTCCTTGCTGCCTGCCATCAGCTTGTAACTCCCAATTTCATCTACGTCATTAATCATTACTACTTCTCTCCGGTAGTTAGGGACAAGTAAAATACGCCGACCAAAAGGAGAAATCAATTCTATCTCTTCGGAAATTGATGATCGGTCTAAGGGAACCTCAAATTTTTCACCCACAATTACCACATCTTTAGCTCCCTCTTTTGTGGAAAGGTAGTGAATCATTCTGTGTAGGAATGGAACAAAAATCCCTCGAATCGGTAAGTCAGTCCATCTAAGATTTGGGGGCACGGAGAAAACAAAAACATTTCCATTCCCCACATGCTTCTCAATTAATAATGGATTCCCATTAGACAGAGTAAGCAATATGTCCCAATCATCTCCTGGTGAAATGCTAACGTGCTTAAAAACCTGGGGCATTTCACTTTCTAAATTGGCAATGGGAAAGTCAGAAAATATAGCATGGTCCATATCGATAAAAGTAACTTCATGGAAAATATTGTCAGGTAACTCGACCAAACTATTGACTCGAGGCAGAGAAAAGATATTGGAGAACTTATAATTGTTAAGTTTTTCAACATCATCTCCAAGAAATGCGATCATACCCCCTCCCCTTTGTAAAAACTTCACAATCTCTTTTCTATTAGATTGGCTTAATTGAGAAGGATTTATCGTGATGATAACATCACTATTCTGCAAATAAAGAGGGCTTGCTTGGTCGTAAATTACTAATCTGTAATCGATGAAATGGGGATCTTGACTAACAGAAGAGAGCGCCTTTTCAAGAAAAGAGAGGGATTCTAATGTCGGTCCAATCAGAGTACAAAAAACCTGATCAGGAATGGAGAATTGAAAGAACTTTCTGTTGTCTGCTTCATAATCATCTTCCGGGATTTCTACCACCCCTTGTAATGTACCAGGATTCTTAACAAATGCTCGAAATAAGAATTCCTTTGAATTCTTTGCTTTGAAACCTGAAACCAATTGCCCTACCCGTTTATGATCTAAAAAAAGTTGTACCGGAATATCTTTATAGCTGTTTTTTGAATAATTTTGGACTTCTGTTATGATATCGATTAGCTGACCGGGAAATCGGATTTGCGTTAAAACTTCCGCTGTTTGAACTGATAAATTGTTCTCTATTTCAGGCTGGGATATAAGGAAGAACCTCCATCTGCTACCATCCAACAATTCCTGAGTTGATGCAGGCTGCCAATCTTCTACTGCAGTAGATGGAAAATCACTAAAGATGAAAAATTCCTTATTAGCCTCTGTAGTGGAAATCTTCCCCTTAAACGCTACTTCATTCAGGACAAAATTAATACCTGTCCAAAGATCATCTTCCATAAAATTTGGTTTTATCCTTGTCAACACTATGTCAATTTCATCTGTTGAGATCATTTCTCCGGAGAAGATGTTTTTTAGAGGCGTGGTCTGGTATATCTCTAAATTAATCTTTCCTTCAACGGCTCGCAGAATTTGAACAATGCTATTCTTTGAGCGATCCAAGAGACTCTCACCATCATAGATTGCTGACATGGAAGCAGAGTTATCAAGTATGATAACCATTTTTGTATTACGATCACCTGCAGCCCAGGGTGGGAAATAACCCACTTTTACTGGTCGAGAAAATGCAAGAACAATCAGAATTATGGCAAGAGTTCTAAGGAATAGAAGTAACCATTGTCTAATTTTGAGCTTCCGTATTGTTTCATGTTCCAGTTCTTTAATAAATCGAATGGTGCTGAAATCAATATGCTGTGTTTTTCTAATACTCAGTAGATGAATAATAATTGGGATAGCTGCCGCTGCCAAACCCCACAAAATTGAAGGTGCTAAAAAACTCATATAATCAGATTTACTATTGAAAAGGAAACAGCCGCTGTGAGTGGAATTAACAGATTATCATTAACAGGTGACGGAAGTAATTCCACAACTGTTATCACAAATACAGAGCAGATACCAGCTACTTTAGGAAACACCGGTACGACAAAAACAATTACCAACGCAATGCTTAAAAAAGTCATCGTACCCTGTACAGACTTATTGAGCAGTGGAGATTTTCCCCATTTAATCCCAACGAGAGCCGCAGTTGAATCACAAATTGCTAGAACTATTAATGCAAAAATAGCCACTTCTTTTTCGAATATCCAGATAGTAATCAAAGATCCGAGCAAAGTATAGCTCGCGCCTGTAATGCCGGATTTTTCACGCTCTCTAATTATTTTCCCGAAAATTATGCTGAATATTTCATCAAAGAATGGGATTATCAGCCTCAAGATTTCACCAACCAGAATCGCTGCAGAAGCTATTAAAAGGATCCACAACATTGTTGAGCGATCAAACAAAAACCAGTATGATATGGGAATACTTACGGAAGTAATATGGATTAATTTCCGATAAATTTCCTGATTATAAGTCAACTTTTATTCCGGCAGAGTAAGTTTGTTATATAGATCATCGAGATTGAGTATACTCACGGTAATATCAACCTTAATCGGATGATCGAGGATAGTTTCGGCTTCTACAGACTGATCCAATACAGTATAAGGTACGAGATCCTCATTTTGACGATATGTTATTCTTCCCACTTTTAAACGGGCTTCAACGAGAAGTTTTCTTGCTTTCCCCAAACTAAGACCGAATAGTTGAGGGACCTGGTAAAAATCAGGAGGTTTTCCTTTGCTGATAATGAGGGTTAATCCACTTCCCCTTCTTAAAAAATCACCGGGTTTTGGGTATTGCCACCTGATTACATCTTTTGGAACCTCGGCATCATACTCACTCATTACTGAGTCAATCTGTAATCCGGTTTCTTCAATTTCCAGTCTGGCACTTCGAATGGATTTTCCAACAACATCAGGGATTGGGATCATCTTTTCTTTCTCCGCTAACGTGAGTCTTATCCGCCGTCCAGGCTTTACTCTCCTCATCGCTTTTGGATATTGATCAATGACAGTACCGGGAGCAAATTCACTTGTATATTTTACATCTCCTAACATAGCTTTAAATCCTTCCAAACCGAGCTTGTATTTTGCTTCTTCGAAAAGCAGACCTCTTACATCCGGGAGGTATCGACCTTGATAATGTGAGACATACACAGGCATAACGATTTTATCCAAAACCAACACCAATATTCCTGAAGTGAGTATAAAAGCGATAACGTATCTAAATATTGTTTTCATCCTATCCGTTCCAAAACTACGGCAAAAACTCCATCCATAATATCACAAGGTGGAAATGTTGCTAATGCTCTGTTATTATCAACTAAATCAGAAAGTCCCGATTGTTTTGGCTTTACTACCTGAAAGTTTTTATTAGATTTTAAAAAGGTATTAATCACTCCCCAATTTTCTTCATGTTCCAGGGAACATGTGCTGTAGATTAGTTTTCCACCATCCATTAGATACGTTACCATATGATTCAAAATATTTTTTTGTATGGTGACCATCTCTAAAATGTTTTTTTCACACCTTCGCCACCTTAAATCTGCCCGCTTTGCCATTACCCCCGTCCCCGAACACGGAACATCTAATAATATCAAATCTGAATCAGGAAAATCATCCTTAGTAGCATCTTTTAATCCTAATTGAATGCAATTAAGATTTAATCGTGCAATATTTTCGCGTACTTTTTCTAATCGTCTTTCATCAACATCATATGCAAATAATGATCCTTTGTTTCCCATCAATTCCGCCAGATAGGAGATTTTTCCCCCTGGTGCACAGCAGACATCCAATAGAACTTCGTTATAATTTTCATAGGCAAGTTTAGATACAATTCCTGCTGAAATATCCTGAAATGTAAAATACCCTTCTAAAAACCCATCACTTATTCTCAATTTGGATGCCTGATTTATCTTATAAAAATGTGAATTCGCTTGAGATCTCTCCCATTTAATACCCATCATATTTAACCACAATTCGAATTCATCCCGATCTATTTGAAGGCGGTTCCGACGGATTGTATACACCGGACTCTGATTATTCCAGATACACAAAGCAACCGTATTCTGATATCCATATTGAGTAATCCACCGCTTAATCATCCACTCCGGATGGGAAAGTTCAAAAGCTAACTCTTCCACAGATTTCTCTTTATCCGGATGGGATAAATCAGGCTTCATTGTAGGGTCAAGTTGTCTGAGGATGGCGTTTACAACTCCCGTTAAATTCGTACTCCCAACTTTTTTGGTTAACTGAACAGCAGAATTGACAGACGCATATGGTGGAACAGATTCCCTGAATATGATTTCAAATGCACCCAGACGGAGTATATTACGGACACATTTGTCCAACTTATTGAAATTCCCGTGGTATCTCCTCGATAGGATGGTATCCAGGAAACCACGCTGACGAGTTATTTCTTGTATCAAATAGGTGATCGTGGGACGTAATTGACTATTGACATTTCTTGAATTTAAATAGTGAGAGGATATTGAAGACAAGCGTTTATGTGTAAGATCAAGTTCTGTTAAGATGTTGATCGTATGAAAACGGTAATCCTTCTCAGTCAACCATTTGCTCCCCGATGGAAATTTCTACACCCTGTAAAAAAGACGCTACAGGCATTCGGCGTTTTCCTTCATACTGGATTTCCAGGATATCCAGAGACCCCGTCCCACAAGAAATTGTAAATTCACTTTTTCTAATGGCTGACACTTCTCCTGGGGATATGTTTTTTTCGCCAGAAATTCGAGTTTTGAATATCTTCAAACGTTTTTTCCGCAGGTGGGTGTAGGCACAGGGAATGGGAGATAACCCTCGAACCTGGTTATGAATGTCAATTGAAGAACGATGCCAATCAATCTGACAAAATTCCGGAGTTATTTTAGGCGCTTTTGTAGCCCGGGTATTATCTTGGGGAATTACCGTAACCTTTCCTGCTCGAACACTGTCCACCGTTTTTCTGACCAACAGTGCACCAATTACAGCCATCCTATTTGAAAGTGTCCCAAAATCGTCATCCGGAAAGATAACCACCTTTTTTTGCAGTGCTATATCCCCAGTATCAACAGACGGTTTGAGGAAAAAGGTGGTAAGACCTGTTGAAGAATCGCCACTCATTAAAGCCCATTGAATGGGGGCTGCTCCCCGGTATTTCGGTAAGAGGGATCCGTGCAAATTCACAGAACCGTAATGTGGGATTTTTAACAAAGATTTCGGTAAAATTTTATAGGCAACGATAACAAATAAATCCGGGTCTAAGCTTTTCAGGTATTCAACTGTTTTCTCTGACTTCAATGATTCTGTTTTGAAGACCGGAATCCCGTTTATCTCAGAATAATCTGCAACTGCTGTTGAACGTAATTTTCTACCCCGACCCTGTTGGGTATCTACTTTGGTTATTACGGATAGAATTTGATGTTGAGACCTGACTAATTCAGATAAACTGGGGACAGAAAATTTAGGGTTCCCCATAAAAACGATTCGTAGTGAACGTTTAGTCAAATTATATTCGAAATCGAAGGTTTGATTTGTTAAACAGTGAAATTATTTTGTACAATCTGCTCCAATTGCTTTTTATGTTGATTTAATTTTAAGGGGCTGACCCGATCTGTAATTAGCTTTCCATTCAGGTGGTCTGTTTCATGCTGTATCACTTTTGCAAGTAACCCATCAAATTCTTCCTCAAATTTATTCCCATGAATATCCTGGTAAGCATATCTCACTTTTTCCGCTCGTTTAATATCCAGCCGGATTCCGGGAATACTCAGACATCCCTCATCTAAAATTGTTTCTCCCCAGCTATCGAGAATAGTCCCATTGATGCAGACCATGGGGTCATCCATTTCTTCCGTATGAGCAATATCTAACACCATGAGATTTAAATTGATTCCAACCTGATTTGCAGCAAGACCAATCCCTTCTTTTTCGTACATAGTATCGAACATATCCTGTATAAGATCGGGCAATTTTTCAAAATCATCAACCGGTCTCATCTTCTGTCTCAAAATAGGATCACCAAATTTAACAACCTCACGAACAGCCATTACTTCTTAATACCGTCATTAATAACGCCAAAGAGTCCTGTGATAGCAGATTTATTTACTTCAATTACAACATTTTTTGAAATGGTTAGGACCACAACTGTATTTTTTTCCTTAAACCCAGCGATCATGCCTCTTACACCGCCAACGGTGACAACTTTATCACCTTTTTTCAAGTTTTTGAGCATGGCCTTTTTTTCCTTTTGTTGTTTCATCTGGGGTCGAATCATCAAAAAATAGATGACAAACATAATGAGAATAAAAGGGAAAAAACTGGCTATCCCACCACCCGTAACTCCACCCTGTCCATATAAAACTTCCAACGATTTATTCCTCCATTTTGTGGCGTCGAAATTACAGACGTCTTAAAGGAAAATCAAGGCATTCGCCTTTAATTAATGTCTGTTCATAATGTTGGGATTTCTTTCTCCGTAGCCCCATCATTTCCCAACTGGGACTCCTATTGGAGCATAGCGGGGTTACAAATACCTAAATTGAGCGATTCTATCCATATAATCGACGATAACATGTTAACTCATCGGGTTATTCTTATCCCGAAACATCGGGGCTCAATTTAGGAAATACTAAAAACACTCTGATGCCGTTCACGGCGTTTTATCCAAAGGATTCTGTGAAAAAGTATGATATTCCAAATGAAAAGGGAATTCACCCGGTGGAATCCCGAAGCTTCGTGACTCTCCGTGGGAGTCCATTGTGACCTATGACCCAAAGGGTCTCTCCATAGGAGTCTGTGACCTATGGAGGAGAAATTCCCCGCCTGACCCTGATTTAATCGGGGCAGGCGATACAGGAACATACCGGGAAGTATCGTGTTTCCCCCTTATAAAAGGGCACAACTTACCCCTATGTCGAGTATTATTTTTTATAAATTACAAGGAAAAGCAACTGTGTAATGACATTTGCTACGCCATAAGATTTTTACGCGTAGCAAATGCCGAAACTCTATGGATTTACTTTTTTTGATACCACATTACGACCACAATCAACGTCAATAGACCTACCAAACCGGCTTCTCCAATCTGACTCATTACTTCACCTACTCTTTCTATCACACCAAAGTAATCGTCAAAGAGTACGCCAATGAACAAGCCGATAACAACCAATCCAGCAAGTAATTGTGTAAAATCGCCAATCAATTTATTAACAAATTCAAATACCTCTTTCATGTTTTACTCCTATTTAATTCTACAGGATTACGAGATCCGATTACACTCGGGACTCGCTTAATAAATCCCGTTTATTTACTTAGGAACCAAATAAACACTAACAGTGCAAGCAATCCAGCCAGTCCCGCATCTAAGAACGTTTCAATCAGGTCAATAATCCCGCCGATAGGATCAAAACCGGTCGCAAAGATGAGGTTAGCAAAGACAAATAGGACAACAAGACCCTTTAATAGAGTGACTAAATTATCAATTACTTTGGTTACTATTCCACTGACATCAGCCATGGTAAACCCTCCTATTTCGTTTTATGGTTTAAGACTACCCTTCCAAATATGCACTACTCGAATAGTAAACAAGTAACTGTTCACAATCTCGCTATTTAAGTGCATAAACTATTTAATCTGGAAGTGTGATCGAAATTTAATGGAATGAAATTTTTGGGAATTTTTCACTTTTGCTCCGAAGTCGTGTACCCAACGCACAGGTGTGATGATAGTCACAAATAGAATAAATGTCAAGGAAAAAATGATAACTAAAAAATATTAATCGGATATCCCTGTTTTTAAAATCTCTCCAGTTCAAAAGTCAATTTTGGCATGTGATTCACTCTTTGAACTTATCGCAAGAACAGCATCCCGACTCATCGGGAGGCAGGTACAATCGAGTTAACCGTCACAGACACTTACCTGGTTGGTCGGCAGACAGGTGACTTTCAATAAATATCGTTTTATTAGGAACACTTCGTATGAATACATAACAAATAAGAGTGTCTGTGATGATGTAGAGTATCCGCAGGATGTTGTGCACAAAAATGAATATTCCTATACTTTCGAGTTACCTTTTTGGTTCTTTTTCGTACCAGACAGACTGATGCAAACAATTAACTTTCAGACATAATACACCATTATATTGACCTTTTCCTATTAAATAGATGAACTATTCTCTGAATTTTAGTTGCTGTTTTATATTGACTTTCATCACAATTCTAATTACCGTCGATGGGTTAAGTTTTCCCAAAACACAATATTTATTCGGAGGTTCGATTAAATAGTTTGAAGTTGGAAAGAGAGTACTGAATTCCAAGCACTCAAAAAACAGTATGGAAATCTATACTTGATTCTGAACTTCTCGCCTAAATTATCCCCGGATGTAAATTCCTCATCCCCACTGGGAAAGACGAATACGTCTTGGTAAGAAGTTATATTGATATGTAATTCAAAAAAAGGGAAGAGATAAAACGAATTTTATTCGCAATAACTACCTACAATTACATCAAGAATAAAACTATGAATATAATATACGCAATATTGGGCAATTTGAGAATGATTCGATCAATTACTGTGATTCTTATCAGTGATGGGTGGGATACAGGTAATATCGAACTGCTCGAAAAAGAGATGGCAAGATTGCGCCAAAGTTGTTTTCGTCTTATCTGGCTCAATCCCAATCTGGGGTTCGAAAGATATCAATCCCTCATCCCGGGAATACAGGCAGTTTTGCCACAAGTGGACAATTTTCTTTCCATCCATAATCTTGAATGCCATATGGACCTCTGGAAAGTTTTGTCAAATATTGATAAATCACCAAAAGAGAGTGGTAGATTTTATTTGAATTATTTTCTCAAATCTCAATCCCTTTCAATCGAATCAACAGAAGGGAAAATCTCTTCGTCATATCAATTCCATGTAAAAGCATGAAAATTGGCGCAGTTATTCTGGCGGCGGGTGATTCCAGTCGGATGGAACATACAAATAAGCTTCTCCTCCCCATATCAGGTAGACCAATGATTTATAGAATAGCGTCATCCGTAATAACAGCTGGATTCACACCCATTCATGTTGTAATAGGATCTAAATCACACCAAATTCAAACCGTTATAAAAAGTCAAAAAATAAAAACGGTAATGAATAAACAGTGGCGCACCGGAATCGCAGGTTCAATCATAGCAGGTGTAAAATCCCTTCCCCAAACCATCAACGGCGTCGCTATCATTCATGGAGATATGCCGCTACTAGTTCCTTATACATTAAAAAAAATGATGTTGGCTTTTGAAACCACGCAAGGAGAAAAAATTATATACCCCATCTTTGAATCCCAACAGGGAAATCCGGTGTTGTTCCCTAAATCATTTTTCCCTCATATTTTTAATATTAGTGGCGATAACGGCTGTAAATCAATACTTAAAACTCATCCTGATAAAATCTTTGGGGTAGAGATTGATTCTGAAGAAGTATTACTTGATTGTGATACTGATGAAGATTATCATTATATGATTGAAAGAGAGAGGATAAAGAATTTCAATGAATAAAGACCTATTTGAGAAAATCACAGAATTAAACCGTGATCACGAGAATTACGCCATTGCCACTGTGATCATGATCCAGGGATCCTCCTCAGGCAAGGTGGGAGACAAAGCGATTTTCGGGGAAGACGGTCGCCGAATTATGGGATTTATCGGTGGCGGTTGCATCGAAAATCGAGTGTCTCGAACTGCTCTTGAAGCCATCAATGATGGGGAACCAAAAATTGTAAACATTAATTTAGATAGTGATGAAATTGGGGTGGGTATCCCATGTGGAGGGCATATGTCCATAATAGTTGAACCTCAAATTAAATCACCTACATTCCTTGTGAGGGGGATGGGTAGGGTTGTGGAAGTCCTGGCTGAACTGGGGTACATGTTAAACTTTAGAGTCGTCGTTCAGACACCTGAGGAAGAGAAATCACGTTTTCACAATGTGGATGAAATCATTACAAAACCACTGGAACTTGATGACCTGGAGTTTAATGTTGACTATTTTCTCCTCGTCACGCACCATAGAGACGATGATAAAATGTCGTTGAGAGCATTACAAATGGGAATTCCGTTCGTAGCTGTCGTTGCCAGTAGGAAAAAAGCTGGGCTCTTGGTTGATTATCTCAAAAAGAATGGAATTTCAGACTCGGAATTGGAGAGGTTTCACTCTCCCGCCGGACTCAACCTAAACACAAAAACCGCTGAAGAAATTGCGTTGAGTATTATGTCTGAGATGGTTCTGCACAGGAATGGGGGGATAGGTCAACCAATGGGGAAAACAAAAGTGTGATTTGAACTTATTGCCATGACGGTAGGGTATTGAGAGATATTAAAAATGAAGGAACCCAATCGAAAACTAATTCATACCAGCCACATAAAAATCTATAAAGATGAAGGTCCCGTACGTCGGGCATACATTGAGGGATTTGACGAACCCGTCTATTATGGTGTTCACAGCAACATTAAAGATTTTTACGGTTATGTAACAGAGATAGAATATCCCGCCACACTTGACCACATCATCGCCGCTGCAGGTGGATGAACGACTGGTACCTTTGGTGGCGCGCTGCCTGCCCGCCCTCTCCCGCAGGATGCGGGATCGGAGGCAGGCGGGGAAGCGCGTAAAATAAAGAGTGCCCCCGATCGATTGTTTAGTGAAGTCGAGGGCGATATCGAAAGTATTGACGGAGTATTAAGAATTACGAAAATTAGAGTCATATACCATTTAAAATATGCAGAGGAAGAAGAAGAAAAGGTGCAAAGAGCTTTTAAGTATCACCCACTAAAGTGCCCTGCTTATATGACATTAAGAGATGTAGTGGAGTTTACTCTATCTCTTAAACTTGTATCTTGATGGCTATGTCCTACTATAGAGCTGAAATAATACAGGTATTTCAAACCTGTTGCAGAACTCCTGACATAGGCACAAAAATTAGTGCAACTAAATGCCACTTTGATTTGCCGGATCCGTCTTGTTGCGAGTCCAGAAATGTCCCAAGGATCAATAGAATGTTTCACGAGGTAAATCGAAGAAAGTACCCAGCCTGACCTGTCTGTTAAAGAGTGACTTGATTAGGTAAACCATTTCGTACTATCGAATCTTATAAAAATTTGGCAAGGGTGGTATAGCATTAGTATACAAAGCCGAGGACACCAAGCTTATGCGCACCATCGTACTGAAGTTTTGTTGCGTTTTAACTCCGTTAGGAGTGTAATATTTATAGTTGAACGGCAATTAAAGTAACAAGAACTCCGTAGGAGTGACATGTAATCTATCACGTGGAGGTGAAAAATGGCAAATACATACACCCAAATCTATATTCAAGTCGTGTTCGCCGTGCAACATCGGTAGAATCTCATCAATAAAGAAAAGAAAGAAGAGCTGCACAAATACATAGCAGGAATCATTCGGAATAAAAATCAGAAGTTAATTGCTATCAATAGCATGCCTGATCACGTACACATTTTCATCGGCATAAAACCGAGCATAGCTTTATCTAATCTGGTCCGCGATATCAAAAACAATTCCTCGTCATTCATCAACGAAAAGAAATGGGTCATGGGCAAATTTAATTGGCAGAAGGGTTTTGGAGCCTTTTCCTACGGACATTCACAAATCGATACCGTTGTGAAATACATTCAAAATCAGGAGAGCCACCATGCCAAGAAGACTTTCAAGGAGGAATACTTGGAGATTCTCAAAAAATTCAATGTGGAATATGATGAGAAATATCTTTTTGAATGGATAATAGATGAATGATACAGGAGACATGTCACTCCTTCGGAGTTGTGCATTCTCTGTTTGAAAATTAGCTATAAACATGTCATCCCTACGGGATTGTGGAGAAATCAACAAGGAAGTTGTCGATTCATCCACTAAGTGGAGTGTGGGAGGAATAATCCACCAATGAAAAAGTGGACAAGGAATTGAAGCGACTGAGCAATCTCGTGATTTTTTTGATAAAAAGACGAGATTGCCATATCCCCCGATGTATCAGAGGGATTCGCAATGATGCAATACAGAACTCCTGACATAGGCACAAAAATTAATGCAACTAAATGCCACTTTGATTTGCTGGATCCGTCTTGTTGCAAGTTCACCACACCAGTTGGCGGACAGGGAGGTTTACTTCCTCGTAAATGGAAACTTAAATTGTAAGGGGAATTTTTAGTGCAAAACAAGTTGCATTCATGTTTTCGAATTTCTGTGGCAAGAAATCAAGTGTATCCGTAGATAAATTACCATCAAGTGTCAAAAGTTCTGTAATAATAGAGGGGTCAGGGGATGAATTCTTGAAAAAGGTGTGTCGCACCTATATTTGAATTAATCCCCTATCACCATCTGTCGGATTTCCTCCACCACTTCCGGATTTGCCAGAGTAGTCACATCACCCACATCTGTCCGATTTGATATAGCTGCCAGTACTCGGCGCATAATTTTCCCAGAGCGGGTTTTCGGCATGTCTGGTACGATGTAAACATGCTTAGGTCTGGCTATCTTTCCGATGGTTTTCTCAATAGACATAACCACCTTATCTTCTATTTCTTTACTTTGTTTATAGCCCGGCTTCAGAGATACATATATGTCAGGGACTCTCCCTTTTATCTCATCCGCGACGGGGACAACGGATGCCTCTGCAACTTCTTCGACAGTAAGACAGCACGATTCTAACTCCTTCGTTCCCAATCTGTGACCTGCAACGTTGATGACGTCATCAATCCGTCCCAAAATTCGATAGTATCCGTCATCAGCATGTACAGCCGCATCCCCAGTGAAATAGGGCCAATCTCTCCAGTCTTTGCTATCCTTATTCTTGCAATACTTCTCATAATAGGTCGATACATATCTATCCCTATCCCCCCAAATTGTCTGGAAGGCTCCAGGCCATGGATTCCGGATGCAGATATTCCCTGCTTTACCAGCCCCCGCCTCAATCTCATTCCCATCTTCATCATAGATAACAGGATGTATTCCGGGGACGGCAGGACCGGCGCTTCCCGGCTTCATAGGATGAAGGGCTGGCATTGTGCTACAGAGAAAACCGCCGGTTTCTGTTTGCCAATAGGTATCCACAATGACCGCTTCTCTCTTCCCCACTACCTTGTGATACCATCTCCACACTTCCGGCTCTATGGGCTCTCCTACGGTGGTCATATGTTTGAAATGATAATCATATTTTGGGGGTTCATCGGGACCAACTTTCCTCAACATTCTGATGGCGGTGGGAGCCGTGTGAAATATATTTACATCAAGCTTTTCGGCAATCCTCCAGGGTCTCCCCGGATCCGGAAAGGTGGGGACTCCTTCATACATTACTATCGTAGCTGCGAGAGAAAGTGGACCATATACGATATACGAATGTCCTGTGATCCACCCAATATCCGCCATGCACCAATAAACATCTTCGGGATGAATGTCCTGGATGTACTTCGACGTCCACGCTGCATACGCAAGGTAACCACCGATACTGTGTTGGCACCCTTTAGGTTTTCCCGTTGTCCCACTGGTGTACATTAAAAATAGAGGCGCTTCTGCGGGCAATTGTACCGGAGCCACTCTTTTACCTGAATAGTCTTTGAGCACTTTATCCACAAAAAAATCACGACCTTCCACCATAGGCGTGTCAGATGAATCGTTACCTGGGTATCGTCTCCAGATCAACACTTTATCGATACTTTGGCCTTCCTCTTTTGCAACTTTGCAGGCAATATCGGCATTCTGTTTGTGATCGAGTAATTTTCCATTTCTGTAATAAGCATCCATATAAATGATTACCCGACTTCCGGAATCCGCAGCTCTTTCCCCACATGCCTTGCCACTAAATCCTCCAAACACAACCGAGTGGATAACGCCCAGTCTTGCACAGGCAAGCATGGTAATAGGTAGTTCGGGAACCATGGGCATATGAATGGTTACCCGATCACCCGCTTTTAAGCCAGCAAAATCCCTGAGCAGTGCGGCAAATTCATTTACTCGAACGTACAGTTCCTGAAATGTTAGAACCACATGCTGTTCGTCTTCAGGTTCAGGTACGAAAATAAGAGCAGCTTTATTTTTGTACTTCGCTAAATGTCTATCGATACAATTAAAAGAGGCGTTTATTTTTCCACCTACAAACCACTTCCAGCAGGGTGCATCGCTGGTATCCAACGTTTTGTCCCAATATTTATACCAGGATAGAAGATCAGCAAATTCTTTAAAACATTCCGGGAAATTATCCAAACTGAGCCGATCAAAGATACCGGCATCAGTCATATTCGCTTGAGCGATAAACCGGGTTGAAGGGTGAAAATATTCTTCCTCCTGCCAATGAACGGCAATTTCCGCTTCACTCACTTCCAATATTTCCTTTTCACTCATGATGTTACACTCCTCACAATTTTATCCGGATTGACAATTATTTAAATTGATTTGTAACTATTCAGCCTATTTGCTAGAAAAAGGCTAAGGCATAGGCTAAGGCTAAGACTCCAACGAATGAATAAGAGCATTTAGCTCCTCAATGATATTTCTTGCCCGCCTGCCTGTCCGCCTTCTTTGTGGCGGGAATGACAAAGTCAGGCAGGCAGATTCAACCAAAATACTCTTTGTTTTTTCGTACGCATTCCATTCAACCTTGAAAAGGTTAGCAACCTTTTCAAGGGTTTTCAGGTTATGGAATTTGCTCCACAGGAACTCCTTCGAAGCAGACCTACGCATCCGTCAGCTGACGGATCACTATGGGGCAGGCATTGTTCCCCCGATACGTTCCTCCGTCACTACGGGGCAGGCAGCATTCTCTGTCTGCCGACAGGCAGGCATTATTCTCCCGCCTTGGCGGGACGAAGCTAAGTTCCATATACCCTAATATTTAACGAGTGTTTCAAAAAGTGCCTTTATATCATCAGGCGTAGAACGAATTTTCTTAAACGTCCTTTTGGGCATATCGGGAAAACTGACAGGGATTCTAAACTTACCATCGAGCATCAATACCTTTTTATCTGCGATCAATATTTCCAGAGGTAAACTAGCAGTATGTTTCCAATCTCCCGTGTCTATTGTGGGGAAAAAAGAACTTTCCCCTTTGGGTCTTCTCAATCCGATACCATAGAGCTTCACATTTTTCCCAGGAACTTCTTTTTCAAATACTTTAACCCCAACATCGGATGATGCCAGATTTTTTTCGATGACCTTTTTAGCTTCACTAAAGTTAGAAAATGTTCCGAGTTTGACCATTTCTTCAAAATAAGGCATCCTGAACCCATACCGATAATGTTGCAATTTCTCGGTGGTAATCCCTTCAGTAGATCCGAACGATCTGTTAAACCGTCCCCTCATCCGCGGCATGGATTTCATTAACTTTTTCTGAAATGCCGCAAAATATTCCTCGACTTCAGGATAGTCCCCCTGGAAAAAGACATTCCCCCAGTAAACCGGATTTTGACACGTCACGTAGATCATCTCCCCTTGTTTTGTTATAGCTAATCTCATGACCGCTGCAAAACCCGTTGTTGGATCACCTATTTTTACTGCCTTTATCAGGTCCTGGTTGGTTACAACAATAACAAATCGATCAGGGTCGTCCGCCAGCTGGCGGACTGTATTTGCCTAAAATTTCTATCTCATCCTCCATAAAGATTGAACCGATGATTGCATCCACCGTTTTCCGTACACTCTTACCACTTTCACCAATAAGAATAAATGGTTTGAGACCATTCGACTGACCTTAAACCATCGATAAAATTGGTAATACAATAAAGAAGATCGACAATAGAATTACTTTTTTCACTAGTACTCCATCCAACGGAAATAAACTTCTTTAATCACTTGGCTGATCTATTTTCAGTATCCTACGGATATGTCTTTCACCTTTAAAATCGGTTTTTAACCAGAGGTCAACGACCTTAACCGCTATATCACTTGTAAGAAATCTTGCACCTAACGATAAAATGTTAGCATTATTATGTTCCCTTGAAAGCTGAACAATTTCCTCCATTCCTCCGTAGTAAACTGCAGCTCTGATACCTTTTATCCTGTTTGCACAAATGGCTTCACCTTGTCCGGAACCGCCAAAAATAATACCCCTGCTATTTAAATCTCTCGAGACTACTTTGGCAACCGGGAATACAAAATCGGGATAATCGTCTTCGCCATCATACCAATACGCGCCTTTGTCCTCAACTTCAAAGCCTTCATCCTCAAGATGCTTTTTGACCGTCTCTTTCAATTCAAACCCAACATGATCTGTCCCGAGATAGATGACTGATATATCCGGTTTTGTCATAGGAACCTCACGAGATTTGATTAAACATATTCATTGTCTTAACAGGATCTTTTGTTGCAAATATAGCTGATCCAATAACCAAAATATCAGCGCCTGCCTCAACTATCTTGTTTGCATTACTGAGTTTAACACCTCCATCGACAGATATCTCAGGAGAATTTCTTTCCTGTAAAGCAGCAATCATTTTTTTGATTTTCCGCACACGATCCAATGTTTCCGGGATAAACTCCTGCCCACCGAAACCTGGCTCAACTGACATAATTAAAATTAAATCTACTTCCGAAATTACATTTTCTATCTCTTTTAGAGAAGTACCAGGTTTAAGAGTTACCCCTGCTTTTGCTCCTGATTCCTTTATCTGTCGAATAACCGTAGACAAATTCTCACATGTTTCTACATGAACCGTGATTAAATCTGATCCTGCCTGTATAAATTGAGGAATATACATTTCCGGATTTTCGATCATGAGGTGAACATCGAGGGGTAGTCCAGTTCTTTTCCGTATATCTTTCACCACACCTGGTCCAATGGTGATATTAGAGACAAAATGACCATCCATCACATCCACATGAATCTGGTCTGCTTCTCCCCGCTCACATTGATCCAAAGCAATAGAAAGATTTGCGAAATCAGCAGAGAGTATGGATGGAGCTATTTTCACTGTTTTACTTAATCGAATTTATTAAATATTTCTTTTCAAACCTGACTTATTCATTAGCCGTAAAGAAACACCCTGCCCGACGGTCAGGCGGGAAAGTAATGCTAAAATTTTTATCAATAAAATGACAAATGATATTTTTCATTTTATTGAAATACTTTTCCTGAAAAAATGATTTTAAGGTTTTGTTTTTATATTCTTTGTCTAAACGATCCTGTGGATGTTTCTTATCCTGAACCTTCTGGATTAATGGCAGATTATCCAGGATAAAATGGCCAGATCATAGGAATAAATATAGTCGCTAACAACCAGAACAACGCGTTAAGTGGCGCACCTGCTTTGACAAAATCACCAAAGCGGTAACTTCCTGGACCATAGACCATTAAGTTTGTCTGATATCCCATAGGAGTCATAAAAGATGTGGATGCGCCAAAACAGATGGCAAAAATAAATGGACGAGTATCCACACCAAGCTGATTCCCAATAGACAGAGCAACAGGGATCAACACAATAGCTGCGGAATTATTAGACATGATTGAAGTCATCAAGACAGCTACCAGATATAATATGGACAATGAAGCATAGGGAGCAAACTCAGGATTAAAAAGGGCGCCCAGATTAATAATACCAGACCCGATCAAGTCAGCGGTTCCAGTTCTTTCGACAACGATCCCAACCGGAATAAAAGCAGCAATCAAAACAATGACAGACCAGTCGATAGATCTGTATGCCTCCTGAATGTTTAAACTTCTCACCAGGAGTAAAATAACTACTCCAACAATAGCAGCTCCTAATATCTCTATGATACCTAAAGTGGCAGAAATCATAATGAGTGGGATAATAGCGATAGCAAACCACCAGAATCTTGTCTTGTGAAGTGATATTTCATGTTCTTGGAGCACGGCTATATCAGGATTTTTATCCAGTGCACTCAAATTAGATTTTGGAACAAAAATCAAAAGCGTATCAGCAAAGTGGAGTACAATATGAGCAATTTTTTCCCGTAAAGTTTTGCCTTCTCTCCTTATCGCTAAAACAAAGGCACCAAACTTATTTCGAAAATCCAATTCTTTTAATGATTTGCCAATTAAAGACGATCCGGGAGGTATAAGCCCTTCAATAATGACACTCTCATCTCCTGTTAACTCAGTTTGATTCATTTTCACTTCCGTTAAGAGGAGCACCTTTTCCTCTTCCCTAAAACGTAAAAAATTCTTGAATGTCCCCCGAGATAATAGTATGTCTCCTTTCTGTAATTTTATATTTCGGATATCACTATCATATCTCTGTTTGTCCCTGATTAGTGCAAGTATAGTAATATCATAATTCTCATTCACTCCACGATCCATACAGGAAACACCTATTAGAGGTGAATTTTCTGCCACTTTAAACTCCGTTAGATACGGGGACATATGATAACTTCTGGTTAGTGATGAAACTGCTGCCCTGGAAGGAAGAATTTTAGGTACAACCCACAAATTATATATTGTTCCCGTAATAAGAAATATTAGACCCATACCGGCAAACTCGAACATACCAAGAGGTTGAATGCCGTAATCTTCCACGACGGAACTTACAAGAAGGTTTGTGGATGTACCGATCAAGGTCAATGTTCCCCCATAAATTGCAGCATAAGAAAGAGGAATCAGTATTTTTGACGGAGAAATTTGAAATCGCTGTGATAACTGTAACGCAAGTGGAATAAATATCGCAACGGTGGCTGTGTTATTGATAAATCCGGATATGAGACTGGCTGCTAATAGAAATATACTTAAACCGAGCCAAATATTTTTCCCAGCCAAACTGCTTAACTGATCTGCAAATACTTCCAAAAAGCCGGTTTTGACAAGCGCACGGCTTAACACCAGCATAGCTGCAACCGTAAGTACCGCCTTATTACTAAAGCCGGAAATGGCTTCTCCAACATCCAGATAACCCACCAAGAAAAGTACAGTCAACAACGTCAATGCAGTTACATCTATGGGAAACACCTCAAATACAAACAATAAAAAGGCAGCTCCTAAAATTAGTAGGAATAGAAATATTTCTAATGACATAGCATTTTATTGATTAGATGTGTAGAGAGCTCAGCTCGCCGTAGAAGAACATAGATACGTCCTCCCGACCCCCCCGACAAGTCGGGGTCGGGGGTAGGAATTAAAAAGCCAAAAGGCGACAGGCAAAAGATAAGAGCTTGAGTTTCACCCCGATACGCTCTCCCGACTACTTCGGGACTACGCGGCAGGCGCATTATGTTTCATGTTTCACGTTTATTTGTCAACTACCGGAACAGTTAGTTGTGTATCATTCCCGAAGTTTCGGGACTCTCCATAGGAGTCTGTGACCCACAGAGAAATTCCCTACTTGACGGTAGGCAGGCGATACAGTTAAATAACTACTTCATCAAGTTGTTCAGGTGGCAGGTATTCTTTTGCATATTGTTCGTAGACCTTTTCTTTAACAAAAAGGTCAAATATATCCGAATCAATATGATAATCATTTCTCATAAAGCCCATGATTCTTAATGATTGTGATACAGTTTTCCCCTTCTTATAAGGTCTATCGCTTGCCGTCAAAGCTTCAAAGATATCTGCTATCGCCACAATTCGCGGATGAATAGGTAATTCCGTATGGTTTAATCCCTTAGGATACCCCGTTCCATCGAGCTTTTCATGATGAGCCGCAGCAATTTCCGGAACTCTTCTCAGCTTTTTTGGCCACGGTAGTCTTTTTAGCATATCAATGGTGACAACTGTGTGATCATTTATGATCTTACGTTCCTCAGGATTTAATGTCCCCCTTGAAAGAGAAAGATTATATACTTCATCATCTGAGAGAAAATTCCGAGTTTCACCCCCAAGTTGCCATTTGTAATTTGCTATTTTTTTGATTCTTTCTTTATATTCTTGAGAAAGGAATTCTCCACCAAGGTTGCATGTTTCAATGAATTTTTTGTCTTTATCTAATTTTGCTAACTCCTCCTCATATTGTTTCTTCAACTCTTTTATTTTGTCACCTTTCCCTTCATTTTCCAATTTCATCCTTTTCTTGATAAATCGGATCTCTGCATCCCTTTTTAGCACTTCAAACCTTGCTATCACCATGTCAATTCGATCATTCAACGATTCTAATTTAGTGGACTTATCCACAACATGGACAGGAGTTGCTACTTTCCCTGTATCATGTAACCATGCAGCAAGCATTATTTCTTTCATAGATTCTTCATCAAAGTAAACATCAGCGAATGGTCCTTCTTTTGCCTTGTTTATAGCTTCAACAATCATTTTTGTAATTACCGGAATCCGCTGGCAATGTCCGCCTGTATAAGGTGATTTTGCGTCAATAGCAGCTGCAATAACTTGAATAAAAGACTCAAACAGATCTTCCAATTGCTGGATAAGTTGACTGTTTGTAATAGAAACAGCCGCCTGACTGCATAATGACTCAATCAGTTTTTGTTTTTTCTCAGAAAATGGGATAGTCTCCACACTTTCAGGATCCTGAGCATTAATTAACTGTATGACACCAATTATTTCATCGAGATGATTTTTCAGAGGAACCGTTAAAAAGGACATTGACCTGTAATCATTCCTTTTGTCAAACGCCTTCATTCCGGAAAAATCAAAACCTTCCGCTTCATAGGCATCAGGGATATTGATGGTTTCACCCTTAAGAGCCACATACGCAGAAATCATCTGATAATTAGGTTTCCCCGTCTCAGGATTATATAGTTTAATAGGATAAATAAATTCAGGAACAGGATCTGGTGAAGCCCCTCCCCAGCGTATTCCTTTTGAACCTGTCTGCATAATCTCGAATTTTAACCGGGTTTCATCATCTATCATCATGTAGAGCGTTCCACCATCAGCATTGGTAATTCTTCTTGCCTCGTCTATAATCATCTCCAATACAACCGGTATCTCCTTTTCCCTGGAAAGGGCAACGCCAATTTCACTTAGGCGGTCAATTTGATCTTCCAAATACTTGACATATTCCGGTAATTCTGAAGTTTTATTATTTGCCGGCATAACAGCCCTCCCATTTCTATTAAGTTGCGATACTAAAGGATTAAGTTATGACACCAATAGATGAATCTCAAGGATTGTTCTGACCAAAAATAGTTGTTGTACCTGTCAGGTTGATTCAAACCTGGTAGGTCGATTTGACTACTTTTTTGGTTGCACTAACTATTCCGTTTTTGGGGAGGGAAAATCAGAAATAATAGATTTTACATCATTTTATGATTGGGATTCTAAATAATCTGTCTAACGTGAACACTATAAAATGTTAATGGTTTTTACAAATCAAAATTTAGAGATAGGAAGTAGACTAAATTATCCCAACCAGTAGGTCACTTTTATTGCAAAAATATTATCAGTTGTAGCCTTGAATATATCAGAAAAATCTCTCCTGAATTGAAAATCACCTGTATTATGAAAATCACTTCCATTTCGAGTCCAGACAAAATATAAAGTGGATCCCGGTTTAAATTCCCATCGTAATACGACATTTCCCACCAACGCTTTGTAATTGAAATCCGGATTATCGATATAAAACGAATCGCCATCATCCCCACCAGTAGGATCTATTAAATATTCATTTTCCTCTTCACTAATTGATGTACCCTCTTCCCCGTAAACCAAAAAATCATAAGATTTAGGCTTTTTGAATTCTTTAAATCTCGAATAATGACCCACAGCTATAAAGGGTTGAAAATAGGTTTGTATAGAGAGTGTGGGTGTGAAAGCATAATCTATTCGGATATCAGTAGAAAAAGTTTTTTGATCTAATTGAGCAACTATATACCTGATTCCATACATAACTTTTGCATTTTTATCATCGACTGATGTAACGTATTGATCAATAGATCTGTCAAAGGAATACATAGGTTCAGCGGTTAAATTTAATTGATTACCTACTTTAAGTTCTAATTCTGTATATATGCTATAAGACTGTCCCCCTTTCTCACTTTTGCCCCTATTCCCACCAAAACCCAAGATTACATTTTTTCGATTATCGGAGTTAAAACCCAAATCCAAGAAGATACCTGAAGGTGATATTACCATGGGACCTCCTCTTAATTTAGTATCACTTAGAGTTCTTGGTCCCCAACCCATGAACCCTTCAAAACTCCAATAATTTAGTAGTTGCGCATATCCAAAAAGGAAAACACTCTCATTGATTTTATATCCACCAAAATTATGATTGCTCATATAGGCAGTGTTAATTGCTGCAGAACGAAATACTTTCCCCGGATCATACCATCTGTACCCCAATACCAGATGTTTATTAATTCTATCCGTTCCAAAAGTCAATCCCATATCATTGCTCTCAAAACCTGGGGAGATGATACCTAATGCAGCATTAAATGTAACATGTCCCTTTTCTTTATTAATTATCAATCGGCTCGAATATCCTGACAATTGTGTAAGAGTAGAATCAAGAGTTAAATGATCAGCATCCGGTCTTTGAAAATAATGACTGGAATTCTTTTGTAAATCATATATTTGAGTCTTGGAACCGGTAACTAAAGTCCATCCACTCCATCCTGCAATGACCCACTCTCTATCTTCACCAAAAAAGGTCCAACCATCAATCCCTATTGCCATTGCATTTTTTGATAGAACATCCTTTAGGGAGGAATCTTTAAAATTCCTGGATACGTATGTTCCAATCAATCCTAAACCTTTATGCCCATCCTGAAACTCTTTTTGGGTACGGATCAGATTGTAAATGGTGGACGGTTCCACTTCTACTTTACGTTTATTTCCATCCTCATTGACTTGGGCAAACTCCCTATTGGTCACGGCAGTTATTCCACCAATCGACCAATCGCCTTTTAATTTCCCACTTAATTTTGCAGCCCCCAAAATCGAGGTAGCCTCGGGCATATCGACCCAGCCATCTGTATCTACCCAGCTTTGAGGATATCGACCAATTCGCCGGCTATAGAAAAAGTCCGGTTCAAAAAAATTAAATCCCCAGCGATTGGTTGGTCCTCCGGATCCAAAAGAAAAAATGTTTGCTCCCTCAACAAAGAAGGGGCGCTTCTCCTGATAATAAGTCTCATAAGCTGAAAGATTAATAACGGAAGGGTCAACCTCAACCTGACCAAAATCCGGGTTGATGGTTACATCTACTGTTAGATTATTTCCAATTCCCAATTTCAAGTCTGTTCCAAATTTAAAATCGGAATCACGACCGTTAAAAAAGGGATTGTCTTCCTTTGATGGAAGAAATCCATACCCTGACGTGAGATATGGAAAAAATTCCAAACGCTTTGGGGGTTTAATATGATGAATTCCTTTTAGTATGGCAAACCGGGAAACTATACCACTTTCTCCCCGTGGAATATAGAAATTCAACACGTGCTCATTCCTTCTCTGGATAATCCTACCAAGTCCTATCCCCCAGACAAGTTCCTCATCGTTATTAAATCGAAGCTGAGAAAAGGGGATTCTCATTTCTACTGTCCACCCTTTTTCATCAACTCTGGTTTTACTATCCCATATTCCATCTTAGGTCTCATCAAACCAACTGTCGTTTGAAATTACTCCATCCTGAATGGCACCGGAGGGATTTATAAAAAAGAAAAACCCTGATCGTTTATCATTATATGAGTCGATGACAACCTGAAATTGATCAGAATTCAAATCAGAATCTCTTCTACCTATTCTACCCACAATTGAATCGGGTTCGTTATCCCATAACCTCGCTCCCACATACAGGGCTTC
The DNA here is from genome assembly GCA_004124475.1 of Fidelibacterota bacterium. Taxonomy (GTDB): domain Bacteria; phylum Fidelibacterota; class Marinisomatia; order Marinisomatales; family SCKK01; genus SCKK01. Next base: position 16,044 of record SCKK01000023.1, on the reverse strand, counting down.
GTCGTCATAAGCTATCCAAACGTCTGTATTTTCTGAAGCCAGCTTTCCATTGTCAGGGTCTACCTGAATAAAAGTTTGGATAGGTTGTTCTTGGTATAAAATTTCGTCCAGAACACCGTCTATTTTTAACGGTTTTGTTAACCTAATCGCAGTGATTTCTCGAGAGATGTAGTCCTCCGGATTAAACCCTATTTCAGATGCAAAAATAAATGGGTTAATTACCGCAAAAAATAATAAACGTCTTAACTGTTTTCGGGAAGTGCACATTGACTTTTCAACAGATTATGACAATATCAGTTCCATAAAGTTGTCAAAAATATTAAGCAGGTAGCCCTGACACCCCGACCTGCGGTATGGGATCTCTGTCTTCGTTCAGTTTCGGGACGTACCCTTCCTACCTATCCATAATTGTGGTTTCACACGGATCCTATGGAAGGACAATTGGGTTAGGACTCCGTGCTCCATGCTTAAAGCGATTTTCAGGTGTAATTAACCTTTTGAAGAAAGTTGCCATCCGTCAACAGATAGATGACATCTTTTATATTACATTCGCCTTACTTATACAGCAGAATAATTAATTTTTACGATCAAAAATATCAATCAGATCAACTACACGATTTGAATATCCCCACTCATTATCATACCAATTTAGAGTTTTCACAAAATTCCCTTCCAATACTTTAGTGAAAGGGGCATCAAAGATTGAGGAATGAGGATTCCCAATGATGTCCGTAGAAACGATTGGAAGAGTAGAATATTCAAGTATTCGTGATAGTTGTCCCGAAATGGAAGCCTCATAGACAGCCTCTTTTACCTGCTTGGATGTTACATCAGATTTTAATCTAACCACAAAATCTACAACGGATCCATCGGGAACTGGAACTCTCATGGCAATCCCATCTAATTTCCCATCCAATTCAGGGAGGACTTTACCCACAACTCTCGCAGCGCCTGTACTGGTTGGAATCACATTCTCAGCCGCAGCTCGACTACGTCGCCAATCTGTGTGTGGAACGTCCGCCAACCGCTGATCATTTGTGTATGCATGAATCGTATTAATAACACCATACTCAATCCCAAATGCATCGTTCAGTACTTTTGCCATTGGAGCAAGACAATTGGTGGTACAACTGGCATTTGAAACAATCTTGTGACTTGAATTCAAGCCCTTATCATTAACTCCGATTACCACGGTATAATCGATTTCACCTTTTGCCGGTACGGTTAAAATAACCCGATCAGCTCCTGCATCTAAATGAGGTGCTAATTTTTCCCTCGTTCTGAAAACACCCGTGGATTCTATGACAACGTCCACGCCAAGACTACCCCACGGTAGGTCAAAAGGGTTGGATACGGTAAGCAATTTTACTCGATGATTTGATGTAATAAGGACATCGTCTTTCATTTCTATTGTATCGGAAAATCGACCCATAACAGTGTCATATTTTAAAAGATAAATCAAAGCATCTTTAGGAGCGAGGTCGTTAATTGCGACAATCTGGTGATTAGTTTGTTGATTTAAAATTCTGAATACCGTTCTTCCAATCCGGCCAAACCCATTTATAGCAACTCTCACGCTTTTCCCTCCAACCTGGCATAACAATCAATTAATTCAAGAATCCTATTTGAAAAACCCCAACCATTGTCATACCAACATATCGTTTTCAATAGTGAGTTACTCGTTATCATTGTTGCCTTTGCATCAAATATCATAGATTCATTGACTCCGATAACATCACTGGATACTATAAGATCTTCCGTATACCCCACAATTCCTTTCAGACTTCCTTCCGCTACTTTTTTCACGACTTCATTAACTTCGCTCACGTCAGGCATTCTCTCTAATTCGGAAGTAAGGTCGACACAGGAACCGTCCGGGATAGGTACATTAAAAGCGACACCGCATATTTTCCCTTTAAACTTGGGCATTAAGGATTCCACAATTTCAGGTGCAAAGGTTTCATTAGGAATGATATTTTCCACAGCCGAGCGACATCGTCGTAGATTAGATCCAACGGTATCAGCCAAAGGCTGGTCGGAAGTATAGGCATGAACAGTGGTCATCATTGCCCGTTTGACACCAAAATGTTCATCCAGAATTTTCAACATGAGAGCAAGAACCTGGGTTGTTGAGGATGTGGATGATACAATTCGATCGTCTACGGAAATATCATTGTCGTTTATTCCAAGAATAACAATCCGGTCAATCTCATCTTCGGGTGGTGTAGTGACAAAAACACGTTTCGCACCTGCTTTGATATGTTTTTCCAACTCACTGAACTTTCTAAACCGACCGGTGGCATCAATAACCACATCCACGTTAAAAAGGTCCCAGGCAATTTCTCCCGGAACTCCACCAGGTAGAAGTCTAACCCGCTGACCATCAACAACGAGAAAATTTCCCTCTAACTTGGCTCCATTCTTCATGGGGCCATAAACTGAATCCCGTACCAAGAGATAATGGAGCAACTTCGGTTCACCAAGGTCACTTATGGCTACAAATTGATAATTTGGATTTTTATATGCTAAGTGAAAAATATTCCTACCGATTCTTCCGAATCCCACTAAACCTATTCGTAATGGCTTTTTCATATCATGTAAAATTAACGCAATTGTTTTTGTGACAAAAGAATATCTGTAAAAATTCGTAATGCCTCAGTCATGGGTAGAAAGTATAGTTGAAAAAGACCCAAAAACCGAGAGCCAACCTGCCTGACTAATGTCAGTAAGGCGGGGAACCAAACTTTTTTTATTTATCGACGATTTATACAATCTTGGTTCTTTATGCGCCTACCAATAACTGAGGGTCACAAAAATTCTTCTTAATCTGTTTCCATAAAGGTATAGAATCTCTTTGGAACTGATGGTCTACTCTCAACGTACGAGACAAAAAGCAGGGGAATCAAATTCTCCTGTATTGACTGAGAGGAGGGAAAGTCCCAGGACTTCCCTCTTTTTTTAACTCGGAACAACCAAAAGAAGGAGAAACAGTACGAATAAGTTGAAAAAAGAAAAGATAGCTACTCTATCCGTAATCCTGTTGGTATTAGGAATTGTTGCAATCGGGATTATAAAACAAAGCAGACAAACGATTGCTGAAAACAGGGTCATCTCAACTGAAAACAGGCAAGAATCATGGGAAATGACCGAGGAAAACACATATCCTCCAATCAATCAACAACAAGACAGCCGAATTATTGTTGATACTCGTCTTTCAAACAGTTCGATTACGGAAAATACAATGAATGAGGAAGAGTCAGGTGTGACCTTTTCTCAGGCATTCTCTGATGCCAGAGAAACCCATGGACCTGGACAAATCTTCATCTGGAATGGAAAAGAATACACCACATCCTATGCTGAAGAAGTTACTAAGTCGATTCAATTAGCCGATACTTCCATCCTCGACTCAGCAGAAAAGGATGACGATTCCCTGTTGGAAAGTGCCATTCCAACTGAACAGGAAGAGACGATTCTTTTGAGTGCCGATACGCAAAACTGATTATGCGATTAAATTTTTAATCATTTTGCGAAATTCCACTCAAGGGCCGGGCTGATTAACCTTTTCGGTATCAGCCCGGTTTTTTAATGAGTTGGTTCTATGCAAGCGGGTGAATTGTTACGAGGGGAATTGACGAATGTAGAAACAGGGTATGCTTCAAGTGTACCGTGATAAGGTTTCAGTAACTGAAGTGCGTCTTTGTGAGGATGAACGGATGTGTTCGTCCAGATATCCAAATGTTCATGACTCAGGATTACCGGCATTCGGTTGTGAATATGAGCGATTGAATCCATCGGCTCCGTCGTAATGACGGTATAGGTAAATATTGTTTTCCCTTCCGGCGAACGCCACTTATCCCACAACCCTGCCATTGGGATTAACTTCCCTTCACGGTGATGGATATAATAAGGAATCTTTCTACCTCCCTCCTTTTTCCATTCGTAGTAACCATCAGTAATGACAACACATCGTTTCCCTGGCACTAAATTTTTATAGGACGGTTTTTCCAATAACGTTTCGCTCCGGGCATTGATCATTTTAGAGCCTATCGATTCATCTTTCGCCCAAAAGGGAATAAGCCCCCACCGCATGAGTTTAACCACACGTTTACCGGGTTGCACCATGACCGGCGAAAGCTGGGTCGGAGCGATATTATAACTCGGGAAATATCGATCGGGATCTTCCCACTCCTCGATGGCTAGTTCCTCGATGATACTAAACATATCTCCAGTGAGTGTTTTACGACCACACATGCTGAAAATTACGGACTTTTCACTTCGCTCAGAATGACTTTTTTATTTGGTTTAGTTCCTGCCTTCTCTATCTTCCTCACCATCTCCGGCAGGCTCGCCAATTTTTCGATGGTGATAGTATACACCCCCCCGCCTGACCGGCGGGCAGGAAAAGACTCCTCCACTTTCCCCCGAAGCACAAACAGCTTCTCCCAATGCAACAGGTCGCCGTACTGCCTGAAAGTATCGGGGAAAAGTACACACTCGTAAATATCTGTTTCATCCTCCAGGGTGAGAAATTCCATAGGATCCTTTGATTCAACAGTCTGGGTTTCCTTTCTGGTAATGTAGACTCCCGCCAAGTGGATGGTCTTCCCGGCGTACATCGGTATATCCTTCGCTTTCTTCACCCGCCCCTTCAAAAACGACTGATACGCCGTCAGGGGATGGGAAGAAGCAGGAAATCCAAAGGTTTCCAGTTCCAACAGCCGTTTCTCTGCCTCGCTCAATCCCCCTTTCAGGGGAGTGGAAGCAAATGAATCCTTTTCTCCATTCTTCAGATAAAAATGAGCCACCCGGTACGCAATCTCCCGGTGAGTCAATAGCCGTTCGTTGCGGTCCGGGAGCTGTGAAAAACAGCCGGCATTGGTGAACGCCATGGCATCCGACAGGTCCAAATCCACCCGGACGAGAAAATCCTCCAGCGACTGGAAATCTTCCCCCTTCCGCTCCTCCAAAACCGCCCGAACCGCTTTCTCCTGCAGGTTTTTGATGCTCATAAATCCCATGCGAATTTCGTTTGTTCTGCCCCGGTATTCCCGCCGACTTCGGTTGATGTCGGGAGGAAGAATTTCTATACCGAAGCGCCGAGCTTCGCTCAGGTAGGCGTAGGAGGAATAAAATCCTCCCTGGTTGCTGATCACCGCCGCCAGAAATTCCGCCGGGTAGTGAGCCTTCAGATAGGCACACGTGAAAGACAGCATGGCATAGGATGCGGAGTGAGGCTTGCAGAACGAATACCCCACAAAGGAGGCAATCATGTCCCACACCTGATCGATCAGGGAAGGGAGGTATCCCCGTTGGGTGGCGCCGGCGTAGAATTTCTTTTTCCACCCGGGGATCAGGTGCTGGAGGGAATCCCGGCTCATGGTTTTTCGCAAGGCATCTGATTCCGAATAGCCAAAGCCTGCCATCACCCGCGCCGCCATGGACACCTGCTCCTCATAGACCATAATGCCATAGCTCTCCCTCAGGAATTCCAGATCGGGATGGAGAATCTCCCACCGCTTCCCGTGAATCCGCTCCAGCATAATATTGGTAAAACGGTTTGCCGCAGGACGGATGATAGAGGAATAGATAACCACATGCTCAAAATCTACCACACCCGCTTTTGCTAACAGTTGGCGCGTGGCGGGACTTTCTATATAAAAGACACCCATAGTCCTCCCCGCCTTCATGAGTGCTTCAGTCTTGGGATCGCCAATGGGTTGAATCCGGTGGTAATTTACATGATTCTCCACCTTTCGCCGACCGCCATAGTTCAAGTTGATCTGTTTTAACGTATCCCGTACCACCGCCAGGCTCCGGTTCCCCAAAATATCAATTTTCAACAATCCGGAATCTTCCACCTGATCTTTCTCCCACTCCACAATCTGAACTCCCTTCGGCGCCATCAGAACCGGCACATACTTTCGAATCTCATCCGGCACGATGACCACGCCTCCGGGATGCACAGACGGATGACGGAAGGCGCCCACCACTTTTTCGCTCTGCTTCAGAACCTCCAGCAGGGTATCGTCTAAATGGGCATTGGCAAATCTGGGATCGGTCTTGACCCACTGCACGAGGTCGGTGCGGGACCGGTAATAGCCGATCCGTTTGGTGATGCTCATGATCTCTTCGTTGGAAAGACCGTACACCTTTCCCACCTCCCGTACGGCGGAACGAGGACGCAAAAAGACCTGACTGGCAACCATGGCGGTTCGCTCGGTCCCGTACTTCCGGAAAATGTAATCGAGAATGTCATCCCGCTCATCCCAGGGAAAATCCACGTCAATGTCGGGCATATCGGTCCGCTCAGGATGGATAAACCGCTCAAACTGAAGATGATACTTAATGGGATCCACCTGTGTGATGAACAGACAGTAGCTCACCACAGATGCCGCCGCGGACCCCCTCCCAATGGTCGCCTTCGTCTGCCGAACAATATCACGAACGATGAGAAAGTAAGGAGCAAACCCCTTCTGGGTGATGAGGTTCAATTCATATTCAATCCTGTCTGTGACCTTTTGGGACAGTTCGCCATACCGCTTTTGAGCTCCGGCATAGACCAACTCATGCAAGGTCTGGTTTGCCTGGTGGGTTTCTTTCAGTGAGCGGTCGGGGAAAATCGTATTCACAAAAGTCCAGTCCGTTTTACACCGCTCCGCCAGGTAGTGGCTGTTGTTGATAGCCTCCAGACTGTTGGGAAAGAGGCGAATTATCTCGTCCTCCCCCCGGAACCAGTGATTGGGACTTTTGCACTCCTTCGGATCCAAATGAGTAAGGGTGGTATTGTTCTCAATGGCTCGCAGGATGCGGTGGGCAGTGTGGTCATCCCGGGTCAAAAAATAGACGTCCCCCGTGGCTACGGTTTCGAGATGGAACTTTTTCGCCATCCGCCGGGCTTTCGCCTCCGATACTCCTGGCCTAAGCTCCACAAAAAGGTGGCTGTCAGGCAGAAACCGGCTGAGGGCGTTTAGGGTCTCCTCATGGTGAGAGAGAACGAATAACCCTTCGGAATGATTTCGGAGGATATTGGCGATAGGGAAGGTGTCATCTTCGTGAACCTTTGAGATAATTCGGCAGAGATTTTCGTAGCCTGTTTGGTTTTCCGCCAGGAGGATCGCTTCGCCATCGGTGGTAATGAGATTAGCGCCGGCAATGGGGTGAATGTCTGCGGCTTTGGCGTGCTGGACAAACCGGATGAAACCCCACAGCCCGTTCACCTCTGTCAGCGCCAGGTGGCTCATCCGCAGGCGCCGGGCAAGCGACACCAACCCCCGCTGAGACGCCGTCCCCCGCATGGGAGAATAGATGGAGTGGATGTTTAAGTGGGTGAACATCAGGCTTGGGCTACGGTTTGCAGCGTTATAGCCGGGGTGATCATGCCATAGCCATACTTTTTCCGAATCCTATCCAAAGCAACGGAAAGAATGCTGTTTTCTTCCTCCTTTTGTTGAAACAGCTCCAACTGCCGGGAAGCGGGCTGGAAGTTAGTGGTGTCTGCAAGGATAGAGCGAACCCGGTTCCGGCGGATGTTGGCTTTGGTGAACAGCACAAGCAAGGCATCCGTAACGGTGTGATCATCATTAGCCAAAAGTTGACCTGTTCTGACACTGCGATACCCGTCGCTATAGTGCACCTCCAGTCGAACTTTTCGAGCCGTCTGTCTTCGCTTCCGGAGTTGGAATGCTACTTGCTCAGCCAACGTTCTCACCGCTCCCCGAAGGAGGTCTTTATCGTTGGTATCCATGGGAAGAACCATCTGCTCCATGAGATGATCCCGGAATTTGGGAGGCCGGACGGCGGAAGTGTCCTTTCCCTGTGCCTCCCGGGTGAGCTTCGAACAAAAATCTCCAAACAGTACACGAGCATCTTCCGGCGACGCCACAATTCGTTGAATCTGCGCCACCCGGTTTAAAAAGAGAAACCGGACGATCTTGTTCACTACCTTTTCGTGGACTGTCGGCAGAACAGGGGCACTTAGCGGTGAGAGGAACCGGGCTTCCTCCCCAACGGGAATCTCGTAGATCGACTCAGGCACTACCGCTGTGGAAATTCGGCTCACCAATTTGTTAGGACTGATCCCCACCACATTGGAAAGACCCGTCTTCCCGGTAATCTCCCTGGCAAGGAGAGACCCCGCCTGTTTGGGCGTTTTGTAGAGACGGTTCATGCCGGTCATATCGAGGTAAAACTGTCCGAAAGCAGCAGGCTCCACCAGGGGGGTGAATCGGCAGAAGGTGCGGTAGAGATAGCGGTGGAGGCGGTCGTAGAGAGACCGGTTGTAAGGCAGCAGAAGGGTGCCGTGGCTCATCTTCCGAACCAGGGAAACCTTAAGTCCAGCGTAGAGTCCCTCCTGCTTTGCTTCATCCGAGAGAGCTACCACGGTGCCATCTGACCGGTGAGACGAAATGATCGCCACCGGGCGGGTCTGAAGAGAAGCATCCATAATTCGCTCAGCCTGAAGCTCAAATTCCCTCAGACGGATGTGAAAAACCGAACGCGTCATCGTGAATGACCACGCTCATATTGTTGATTCAATACGGGGTATAAGGTATATGGAATAAGGGGATAAACAGCCGCCAGATCCATTGTATTCCCGAAAATTTCATCTCTCCATTCCTCCACTACTTCACCCCCTCCAATTTCCCATTTACCCTTTACCTTCTTTTCAGCCAAGACTTTGCTTCAAGAATATGTCCGGAAGGAGTAGAGGACGACCCCGTTGATACGGAAGTCGTCCTCTACAGTCACGTGGAGTATAGGGTAGTGGGGATTTCGGGGGTGGAGTTCGATACCGGAAGTAGTGGGGTGGTACCGTTTTAAAGTTGCTTCGCCGTTGATAAGCGCCACCACCGTCTGTCCTGGCTCTGCAGTGACCGTCTTCCGGATGATGACATAGTCGCCATCTTCAATATGATCCTCGATCATGGAATCCCCTTTTACTCTCAAAACAAAGTTATCGGAGTGGACAAGCAGCGCCGGTACTTCCACCGTTTCAGAATTTTCCATGGCTTCGATAGGGGTGCCGGCGGAGATCAGTCCCAGCAGGGGCAAACGGGTGGGGGTGACGTGCTCTTCAGTAAGGGTGAGAGCCCGTTTGCCGTTGGGACCTTTAGCCCGCGCCAGAAAACCGTTCTGAGTAAGGGTCTGAACATACCAGTTCACCGTCCCTAATGAGGAGAACCCAAGAGTCTCCCGGATCTCTTCATAAGAAGGAGGATGTCCGTAATCGAGAGTATATCGCTGGACGAAATCGATAAATCGCTGCTGTTTGGGTGAAAGTGAAATCATATCATTTAGCCGCTAAGTACGCAAAGAAACGCGAATAGTTTTATTCTTTAGACAGAACATACCTTTTCCACTTAAGTTTTCTTTTGCTGCCAAAGTTGATGAGAAGTCCAACTCTCATACCGGTCGCTTTTAGATAGTTGATGATTTGAGCCTCCTCTACCTTCGTTAGCTTCGGAATACACTTGAATTCCACAATGATTTTTCCAAATCCCACATAATCAGCAATGAATTCCTTCCGAAGCTTTCTCCTTTTATAGTGAACAGGAATTTTTACCTGGGTTTCGTGAGGAATCTCTCGTGCCTGTGATTCAATCATCATGGCTTCTTCATACACCGATTCAAGAAACCCCGATCCAAGCTATTTGTGCACCTCAATTGCTGCTCCAATGATCTGATATACCTCTTTCTTTGTATAACAATGTATAACAGTTCTTTATCCATTTTTAGCATTTCTTAGCGTTCTTCGTAGCTATTCTCATACCCGTAAGTTACTCGTAAGTATTTTACAAGATATTAAAATGGAAGTCAAGAGATTTTTAACCTCAAAGGTAATGCCTTCAGTGACGGGGAGAGAATAGGAACTAGCTTGTCGTTGCGAGGAGTCCCGACATTGTAATGTCGGGATGGCAATCTCGGTACTTTCTCGTTAACACAACGGGATTGCTGCGCTTCACTGCGTTTCGCTCGCCTGTCTGACGACAAGGCAGGCAATGACTGTTTTATTTTATGTTCGTCCCGATGACTGAGAGATTACCCTCGATTTATCTGGGTCAAACTGGTTAGCTAAAGCTTGACATAGTCTTTTATAATATTTTTTCCGTAGGAGATCCTGTGGACTGTGCACAAATCTGGGTCAGGAACAAATTTAGGTTGCAGATTGTCTTGTAATTCCATAACATTACCTGTAAGTTCATTAAAATTCTGTTAGAACCATATTGATTTAATATTACGTGTATAAATCATCATTCCCTGCCCGCCGGTAGGCAGGCGTATTCCGATCACAATATATCAATAGATGGTTACTTTTTCCAGGCTATAAGGGTAATATCGTGGAAACTTTTCCATTGATTGACGAGTTTGGCAGAACGACGTAAGGTGCAACGAAAAAGCCATGAATAATCTTAAAGTGCATCCGGAAAAGGCATTCATCGTAATCTTTCTTGCACTCTTTCTGGTATGGTCAATCGGCATGAGTTGTGTATCCGCACAGACTGCCACGGAAGTGTTTCCTGCTGTTGTGTACCTACAAGGTCATAGCGGACCACAGCGGTTGACTATAGCGGAGCGAGAAGGCGATCTTTGGGTAAAGTACAATGGAGAGGATCACCCAGAGCCTGTGATGTCACGAATGAGTGGTAGTGGCTTCATAACCCAAGCGGATGATCGCTTATATCTGGTTACAGCTGAGCATGTCGCTCGTGGTGTTGGACAAGATACTGAGGTAATACTCAGAGGTCCAAATGATACGCCATTGCTGTACAGGCTCAGTGATTTGGTACTATCTAAACCACCAAAGTGGATTTACCACGAGATTGCGGATGTAGCTGTCGTCGCCCTTGCTCCTCCTCCAGATTTTCACGCAGCGATCAAAGCGGTGAACATTGCCCAGATTGCTGACTCCCTTGTTGCACCAGATATCGAATTGTACCTGACGACCATTGGATTTCCTTTGAGCTTAGGACTAACGGGTATGTTCTCCCCAATAGTGAAAACGTCTCATTCTGCTAGTGGGATCTTCCGACATAAGCGCTTTGACAATAACAAGGAGACCGACTTCTATATATTGGAAGACCCAAGCGTGGCTGGCTTCAGTGGAGCCCTTGTCGTGAAGCTTCCAAGCGTACGAGTCGGGGCAATGCGCTCCAGTCAGGGGACCTTTGAATGCGTCGGTCTTGTCCATGGCACCTTCAATGACCCCACAGGAGGTAAATTCGCCGCGATAGTCCCAGGGGCATATATCAGAGAAACCATACTCCTTGCTGCTCAGCAAAGTAAGCCAGCACAGGAATAGGATTTCGCGTCTGCCTAACCACCGCTTAAGCTGACGTGAAAAGCTTTAGCGTGAATTTCAGGTTTTGGGGTTTTGCGAATGTTATTTTGAAAAGGGAATTTTTCAATGACATCAATTTTCACGCACCTCAGCTACCCCATTGGGTGTCACAATAAATGTTAGATAGTTCAAATCATATTATCCTTTTCTTAACAAACCAAGTTCTGAAAAATTTTAATAAGTGACGATATCTCTAATATATTAATAAAGGAGAATAAACATGAAATATCAAGGTTATAAGCATTTGATGATTCTACCGTTATTATTTAGCGGTCTATTTGCTCAGACTGAACCCGACCTTGTTCTGAAGGATGAAATAACCCCAGAATACATAACCTACTTGTTAGTCCATGAAGTTGGATGGTTAATTCAGGTGGGGGGTGGCGACTCCGAGGCAACCATGAAAGCACACATGGGCTTGGCTATTCTGTCTTTTGCCTGGAGCCATGTAGATGGGGATACCATGATTATGGACCTTGAACCCATCTTTGATGCTATTGAGGAAAATGTTGATAGCTTAGCCAACCAGATTGAAGAGTATATTGTACCCATCTTTGATGGAATTGGCGACATTTATGATTTACTTACTAATCTTACAAACTTTTTTAATTCAGGAGATTTTAGCGCCTTCCGAGATTCACTGAAAATTTATATGGATGATATTGAAGATGAAATTGACAATGGCGTGATACCAACAATTGAAGACTTTTTTGAGGATTTGGAGGGTAATTTTGAGGATGAACATTTCTCAGATCACATTGATGCAATTGCCGATGGAACAGCAGAATTTGAATTTGCATTACAGGTGCTTGGAAGCTCCTATGAAGATACATTATTCATTTTCTCAAGAGATCTTTTTAATCGAGTCGATAACTTTTCAGTTCTCGGTGAGGAGATGGGCAATAACTTTGACGACGCGGTTGCTTGGATGGATTCGGTAATGTCGATTACCGGTGGCGATGTGATGCCTGGAGTGAATTTATTCCGTGCTGGCTTTACTGATATGATAGACCTAATAGATAGCCTGAAAGTAATTCTCACCAATCACCCCTTCGCGCCTTTTGAAATTGATGTTGCACCCCTAGATTCTCTTCGGGATGTTATCTCTGAAATAGACACTCTCTTAGGTGGCAAAGAGTATGAATTCGGACCCAGCGAAGAAGGAAAAACTATCAAACCGCTGGCGATTATTCAGAACATTCCCGGAGACGGTCTGCAGAACGTATATATGGATTTTTATCGTACAAGTTCACCGGCTATATACACCTTTGGCGGAATATTCCCCGATGGTCTTGATTCCCTATCCCTCGACTTGATCAGTGCAGATGCGGTATTCAACGATTGGGACGATCTCGACACCCTTGAGGCACATTTATTGGATCTTAAAGAGGCGTGGGAAATGGATCTAGCAAATGATCCATTTGATCCTGATGCCCATCTGGGATTGGCAATAGTCTCAACGTTTGAAATAATTCGTGACCATATCAACGTATATGAAGATGCATTCCGATTATTAGACGAAGGGAGGATCGATAGCCTGACTTTCTACTATGATTGGGATAATTTCGACATATTTGATGAGATAGAAGAAATTGACGACCACATGGGATACTATGTTGAGTCAGAGGATCTCACTCACTTCATATTCCTAGTTAAAACGGAACCTGATGATTATGAACCATATGAAATTGGTCCCAGCAGCGAATTCGATGTGATTCATCTTCCTGTACCAGTTATTTTCCTGATTCGTGAAGAACTACATTTAGTTGGAGCAGGTCTTGAGTTAATTGTCGACGGCATCTCAGCTCTTTACGATGAACTTAGTGAAATATTTATCTTGGATTTAGACCCAACGGTGTTGGATTTCAGTAATGTGGAAAGCGACTCAGATTTCATACTCATTCTTGAACAATCTAATCCTGACTTCTTGACGGTTACACCTTACGGAATCGAACAATTCCACGAAGCCGGTGATATGCTGGAAGATGGGGTCCAGAATCTAAACAAATTCTTCGTTCATATGGTTGATCTGGCATATGCTATGGAGCCATATGAGGATGATTTTGACATGGATGGAACTCAATTCATAGCCGATATGGAAGATATGGAATACCATACCTGGGAGGTATGGCAGGATTTCGCATATCCTGATTCAGTGACAATAATCAATGATGAACGGGTAAATCTTTCAGCCTGGTTCGATGATCCACCTACCAGTTTTTTGCTCATGTGGAAGTACTATGTATTCGGCATTGACAGTACTCTGGGCGGTTTATTCCCCGACCGACCAGGCCTAGGTATTAGTCCAGACGGATGGGTATCTCTGCCAAAGATATTTGAAGCCTACTTAGCCTATCCCAATCCATTTAACCCCTGGACCAATATCACGTTTGACATTCCCAAAGTAGGACATGTAACAGTGACAGTTTACAACATAATAGGAGAAAGAGTGGCTACTCTGGTTGATAAACAACTGACTCAGGGTAAGAAACACCTCATATGGAATGCAACTGAATATGCATCGGGACTCTATTTTTACCAAATAGACTATGACGGAATAGTAAAAACCCATAAAATGATTCTTCTGAAATAATCAAACACGCTTGACAACTTTTTTGAAAAAGAGGAGGAACCCCGCTTTCTTCCTCTTCTCTATTGTTTTAGTTCTTACCAATTGTCCGTTAAACTCACAGGATCTGTCTGAAGTTATTTCGTCACTGATGAATTTTCACAATATTGAAATGATCACCATAGAGGATATACAGGAACAGACTAAAGAAGTAAGCATCAGATTTCTGTATAATGATTACTACCGAAAATGGATCAACAATCAAAAGGTTTTAGCATGGAATGGGAATGAGTGGCAGCTTGCTTCTTTCTATTCTCGCCACGGCAAGAAGTTAAACTATGGTATTCAAATGGACATCGTCGGTAGCGAGTCTTATTTTCACAACACCAGGGATCGAACAGCAATAAATATTCAAGATCGCAGAGCTTTATATTCTGCAAATATTCAAATTGCTGCTACTGACGGTGTAGCATTATTCGGGGTCGGTTTAAATCTTGGAACCACTGAATACAAAACTCCTATCCAGATAAAAGACTACCCAAATTCTGAAAACGCCGCAATGAGAATATTTTTTTTGGATTGGTTGGAACCCACATTTGGTAAAAAAATAAATTTAGATGGATACAGGTTAATACGTCAGCCTCAAATATTTGCGTCCATTCCAGTTTATAAAAAGAACCGTCTTACCTTGCTATATCGCTATTCCTATAGTCGTTATAACCCCACAATTTCCTATGAGAACAGTTCAAATATTCCTGAACTTACTGGTCAAAGGAAAATCACGGTACCGGGAGAATTAAAAGAAAGTGTGTTCAATGTTAATCTGACAAACGTACCTAATCAATTACAATTATCTCTCTTATATTTTATGACAAGAATTGATTTTAACGTTGATAACAATCCACCAATGACGGAACCTAATCTTCTGGATTTAGAGAAATTAGGAAATGGTAAGGGTAACCGCCAAGGTGTGGCGCTTAAATTAATGGGTTCTAATGAACATTATCAGTTATTGATTGGGCTTGGTTACAGCCATATCTTTTTTTCTCTTGAACTAGTTACTCCTGTCCTGGGTCGAATTGTTCTTCCTATTTCTCACGGTGTCGAGGGAGATATTACGGGAACAAGCACCACTCAAAGAATTGAACTCACCTATACAAAAGTTTTTCGATACCTTGAAACCAACTTCCTTTTTGGTTACACCCATGGTTTTTATGATTTTTTAATAGATGGTGATGCCCAACTTGAGTTTAATCTTACCTCCCAGCCTATTCATCATCCTCTCCAATACCAAGCCCACCTATGGGAGTTTCGTGGACAATTTGAACGGAAACTCGGACCAGTAACTATTGTCTATTCCTTTAATCAATTGATTCCTATTGTCAAGCGAACAGATTCAAGTCCAATTAAATTTAAAGAAAAAGACATCATTGTAAACACTTCACATTGGGGAGGAGGTGTTCATTCTATTAGTTTTTGGTACCGATGGTAAGTGTCAGCTAATTTTTTAAAATTTGATCAAATCCATGTACTATTTACCAATAGCTCCGCTCTTCAGAGCGGGGTTACAAATGTACCAACCCAAATTAGGGGCTTTCCCGCCTGCCGGACGGGCAGGAGCCCCTTTTTGGAGTGGACTCATAGAGTTAGATTACAGACACGATTTAGCAACAGGGGAATGGATTCTCCCGGCCTCCTTTTCAAGATTTCAAGCCGTACGAGTCTTGTCCGGACTAACGCAGCAGGATGATTTTTTGGAGCTTGCGATTCCCGCCGGAAGAAGTAGTTTTAGTGACTCTATAGTAACTATTTTGTCTTAAAAATGGGTAAAAATAAGGCTGATCCAGCTGTGTAAGAGTGGGTCGAAATCTTCAACAAATGACCATCAGGTTGCTACTGGGCTACTATTTTAATACTAATACTGACAACTTCGCAAAAAGTACACCATTCTATTTAAACTGTTTGAGCAAGATATTCGAGTGTTCGAGCATCATGTCCAACAAACTCTTCGTATGAGCAACCATTGGCGATATTTTGACGCCAAATATAGCCTAAATCGCCGAAAAAGACAGGAAAGTGATGCAATCTGCGAGTTTTTCCGTACATACGTTGCTGTTCTGAACATATTGATCCCAAG
>SCKK01000022.1 GCA_004124475.1 Fidelibacterota bacterium | reverse complement strand
TGATCTAGCGCCTTGGCATGAGCCTGTTTATGTCGATAGCCGCGTTGGCCACGGTTCCGCTTCACTTCTCGGCTAATTGTCGATTTATGGACGCCAATCACTTCAGCAATTTCTGATTGATTATGACCTGTTTTAAGCAAAGAATATATTCCGTATCTTTGTTCCAGCGTGACCTGGCTGTAGTGTCTCATTTGTGCTCCTCATTTTTGTCTTAAAGAAAAGAGGAGAGCCTACAGCAGCTCCGCTTTCTTTACAAACAGTGTTTGAGTTGCACTTAATAGTTGAATTCAAGTAGTATGTAAATTCCTTTACATTTAATTAATCCTGTATACATGAGTAATAAGAAAATATGAAGATGAAAATTCAGTTTTTTTTATTATTAATCCTTACCACATCTAATATATCTACACAAGAATTATCGACTTTTGCCTTCAGAATGAATGGTCATAAACACAACATGGAAGAAGATTTTGTGGATAGAGCTATTCAAGAGGGATATGATGCGGCAATGGACAGTATTGATTTTTCGGCACATGTTGATAGTCTTGAGCAAAATACCAGCTTGATTATAACCGGTTTTACGCCTCCGGAGGATATCAATGTTCGGTATTTGGTCGATACAACAGGAACGAATGATTTTATGTGGCAGATATCATTGGATGGATGGACAATTTTAATTTCCGGATTAGGTTGCGACTTTACTACTGTCATCTCAAACCTTGGATTTATTTCCGGGGGTACAAGTCAGTTTTCTTATGGAGATTTTTTAATTGAGGCCAGTGAGCCGGAAGTCTTGGAACCTGTGGTTGATGTAAATGCGAGTGGTGCACCTTTCTGTGGAGCTCTGACCGACACAATTGAATCCAGTATCTCCATATTATTAAATCAGGTTTTAGATGAATTAGTAGCTGCCTTTGATAGCCTGGACTTTGGATCAGTTTTCGGAATGGGTGACCTGATTTCTTCTTTTGGGATTGATAATCCTGAATTGGTACAGGAAGCCTTAGCAAGCTTTCCCATGGACATGAAACTATTGACGGAATATGACCCGGAACAGGATGTAACACAACTCATCCACGAAATTAATTTCCTTACAGGGACGACAGAGGATTCTCTCGCCTTCGTGGGGATTGAACCCGCCGTAATATCGGGTTCACAATTCGAATTGGGTGGATTCAGCTTTTTATATCACCAGTTACAGCGTGGATTTCATTGGCACACAGATTGGGAGGAGTCTCAACGCGTATCCACAGCGTTTGGTATTATGGATTCACTTGGAATCAATGGATTCCGTATGGAGACATTTTGGAGAAAAATCCAGATAAAAGCTTACACCGGCGATGGTTTAGATCCGGCAAGTGTAACTCCTGACCAGATCGATAGTCTACTATCTGATACAGAGCATTGGGATGTTAGCGGGTTTGACGATGTACAGAATATTCTTGATTTGAGTACAGAACTGGGATTTACTCCATTCATGGCGATTGGAGTAGGACATCAGGACAGGATGCCTCCGGACGATTCCGGGTTAAGGATCGCTCCAGCTTCCCCGGATTGGGTTCCTGCAGATGGATTTGTAGGCGTTAATGCCCAAACGTATCTATACAATTTAAAAATATATGCTTTTGCCACTGTAAAAAGGTTCGCAGATCAGATATCCGTTTGGCAGGTGGAAAATGAACTGAATGCTGCCGGATTTGCAGCATCCCTGCCAGAGTGGTGGCGAAAGGGGGATATCTGGTTAGATACGGATTTCAGAGACCAGGTGATGGCAATATTGGTCGATGCTGTTCGAACGGAAGATCCAACGGCTTTGATTACACACGATCTGCATATGTTAGGTTTTATGAGATCATTGGAGAGTTGGGTAGATGATCTGGACATTATAGGATTTAACTATTATCCCAATCAGATTTCTGCGTTACCGGTTATGGGATTTTCCGTAGGTGAATACGTATGGGCAGTCCGCCGAGCATTGAAGGGGTTGGGTTATCCTGATAAACCGGTCTGGCTCATTGAAACCGGCTATCCAGGAATTGAATTTGATGATCCTCCTGACACAATTCTTTTGGCTGAAGATGCTGTTTACTATTCCGAAAATCGCCAGATAAATTATATCCAATCTGCACTCTCATCAGCTGTTGAAAATGGGATCAATGGCTTTTTCTATTTTTCCTTAACTTCTGAAGAAGATGAAAGTGTCGGGGGTGGAGGTGATCTTGCAACTTTTATGAGATTCTCAGGTTTGATAAGGAAAGATACTGATATCCCCAAATCTGCATTAAGTCCTTATGCTAACTTGTATAATGAATTGGTGAGTAGTGCATCTGTAGGTGAAGAAAGAACTACACTCCCTGAATCCTTTATTCTATATCAGAACTTTCCGAATCCATTTAATCCAATTACACAAATACGATATGATTTAACCGAAAATGGACCTGTAAAATTAGTAATTTTCGATGTATTGGGACGTCAAGTCCGGAAGTTACAAAATGAATGGCAGGATAAAGGATCTCATCAAGTTTCATGGGATGGGACTAATGAATTGGGAAAAAGGGTAAGTTCCGGAATTTATTTTTACCAGATTAAATTGGGTGACGCTGTCCAGACCAAAAAGATGCTTTTATTAAATTGAAAATAAAGGGGATAAAAAATGAAAAGTATCGCAATTCTTTTAGGTACGGTTGCGGTGATTACACTTATCTCATTATCATGTGAGAATGAAGACTGTTCGGACTGTGGCGGGACAATTGCCCAAGGATTTATTTTTCGTATGGTAACGGCAGAAGATTTGACGACCTTGGGTGATATACCTGATATCGAATTAGAAGCCTGTATGAGGTTTAAATTGATCGGCGGCACTGAAATAGAGGAGACTACTGTCAAGATTGTGGATGATTGTTGTTGTGATTAAAATGGCGCTTCACTAATTATGTTACTATTAATCCATTAATTGCGTGTCTTGTCGTCAGACAGGCGAGGAGGAACGACGAAACAATCCCATAATACAGGATTTGCTAAACCAACGAGATTGCTTCTCCCTATGAATCGGGATTGCAATGAGTGCGAGGGATTATTGAATGACACTTATCGCTGGTGTTGACGAAGCCGGCCGCGGACCCTTGGCTGGTCCCGTGGTAGCAGCGGCTGTGATCCTTCCCGATAAGCACAGTATCGAGGGACTGCGTGATTCTAAGAAGCTCTCAGAAAAGAGGAGGGAAGACCTTTTTCGGGTGATTTCTAAGAGTTCTATTTCTTTAGGTACCGGCATCGTTCACGAGGATGAAATCGATAACACAGATATTTTATCCGCAACCCGGAAAGCCATGCGGATAGCAATCGGAAAATTGAGTCCACAGCCTGACGAGGCGTTGATTGATGGGTATGCACTACCCGATCAAATCGTAAAAAACCGTGGTATTATTAATGGAGATGATAAAGTACCTGTCATTAGCGCTGCATCCATCATTGCAAAGGTCACCCGGGATCGAATGATGCGAAATTATCATGAAGTCTTTCCTGAATATAACTTTGCTCAGCATAAGGGGTACGGCACACGAGAGCATCTGGAGAATCTTCAGAAGTACCTCGCGTGTCCAATTCACCGGAAATCGTTCAATCCCGTTAAAAAGTACTTACCCACGTTATCTAATTTGAAAAAGGAAAGAATGTTGGGGAAATGGGGTGAGCGATTGGCTGCCCGGTATTTGATTCATAACGGCTATGAAATTGTAGATATGAATTATAATGCAGCACCGTATGGTGAGATTGACATCATAGCGTGGAACATGGGGTCGACGATTTTTGTAGAAGTAAAAACTGCCTCACAAACCAAACTCGGAGATCCGGAATCACAAGTGGATGAAAAAAAATTAGAAAAATTAGAAAACGTATTTGAAATTTATACGAGTGAGCATGATCAGCAGGGAGAATTTAGGTTTGATATCATCACGGTGCTGTTAGGAAAAGGGAAACCTAAAATTCAGCATTTTATTGATTGCCTTAACTAATTTGGATTATTTGCAGCCCCGACGCCTTGGGACGAAGTAACTCACCTGTCTGCCCCACCTGACAAATCTAAGCGGGCAGGCGACAGGCAGGAAGGTATAGGAAATAAATAATTTGGAAAAATTATGAATATAGTTTCTTTGTGACTTCGTCACATATATCTTAAATTCTCACCTGCATCATGAGCACAACCAGGAAAATATTAAGGGAGATAAAATCCCTGTTCATCATTGTTCTTATTGCTTTATCTCTCAGGGCAACTGTGATTGAAGCCTATATTGTGCCTACAGGATCCATGGAAAACACTATCATGACAGGTGATTTTCTCATCGGGAATAAGTTCATTTTTGGCATGCGAACTCCTGATTGGATCGGCATTCCGTACACGGATATTGGGTTTGATATCCCTTGGACTCGGTTTCCGGAATTCAGGTCCCCTAAACAGGGTGATGTGATTATTTTCAAATACCCTAGGGATGTTTTCCAAAAGTATGTGAAAAGGCTAATCGGAATGCCTGGGCAAACCATAGAAATCAGGGAAAAGAAAGTCTACATTGATGGGAAAGAGTATTTACTACCAACAAACGGGAAATTCAAAGACTCACGCATATTATCTCCAGATAACAAACGCAGGGGGGAGGTGATGTTTTTGCGTGAAGGGGGAAATCGGGATAACTTAGATCCTCTCAGGATACCCAAAAAGGGTGACGAAATTCCAATTAAGAATGGTACAAATTGGGATTATTTACTTCCCGTCATGATCATGGATGGTCATCGTGTTACGTTAGATATTACTTTTCAGGATCGTGAATACATTTTCATTATGGATGATCCGGGAGATCTTACTCGGAGGTATTCGTCGGGGTTGTTGTTGAAAATTCGAAGTTTCTTCACTCGTCGACCTTCCAGATCAAAAAAGATCGACAAGCTGTATCGTCAATATTACAGGTCTAATAATCAACATGGAAAATTCATCAATGTTTGGAACTTCAAATTATCAGACGAGATAATCAAATATCTGAAAATTGACGGGAAACCTGTTAATGAAATGGATTCATATACTGTAGAACAAGATTATTACTGGATGATGGGGGATAACCGGGATGATAGTGCAGATTCTCGTTATTGGGGATTTGTTCCTCATGACTGGGTATTGGGAAAAGCGTTATTTATCTATATGTCATGGGATTTCAAAAATGGTAAACCTCGATTCAGTCGCATTGGAGAGATAATTTCCTAACCAGTTTTTAAAAACACAACACAAATAAAATTCATTTGACAATCCGTCTCAAGTTGTGTATTATATTTTGAATACACATTACCTTTCTTATGTCCAAACAAATGAGTTAACATAATATTATCATGTTTAGCGCAATAGGATTTGCCATTCAAATTTTTCTGTCCGGATTACTGGTCATACCATTATCATTCACAAAAGCGAATTTAATATCTCGAGATAAGGTGGGTATTTATGCATTGGCTTCTATCGTTGCTTGTACGTTGATCATAATATCTCGAGAGATCGGTCAGGGACTCATATCGGGGTCGCTTTTTATTGCAATAGGGATTATTTCATATAGCCAGTTTCAAAAAGAAAAAAATTGGGCAAACGCATTACAATCCGTAATTCCCTTATGGATCGTGGCAGTGATAGGGATGTGTGTGGGAGCATGGATGTTTCTACAAGCAGTAATATTGACAGCGATTTCCTATTATGTTATAAATTTTCTTCCAACGTTGTTAAATCAAAATCAGAATACAGAGGAATAGAATTTTTAATCAACAAAAATGATTTACACACTATGAGGGTGAGGCAGTTGTTTCGAGAGTCCTTACTTATTGGGAGGGAACGGCAATGATTTACAGAATTTTTGTTATTTTAACAATTTCTGTATCAATAGTTCTGGCGCAGGTAGAAGTCCTGTCGGATACTGTAGAAATTGATACAACTAAGGATACTGTGGAAATTGATACAGCTAAGGATACTTCGTTATCAGAACCATCGAAATTAGTCGAAGAATTACCATCAGAAAGCCAGATATCAGTAGAATCAGATACATTTGCAGTTGAAGACGAAATGTTGGGAAGTGATACGACAGTCATTGATACTTCAATGGTAGTTGACCTCATAGAAGTTGCACCGACTTTAGATGCTGGGTACAAAGGATTCGGTTGGGGAATGACAAAGGAACAGTTACCCGATTATGTCGATTTGAATTTCACTGAGTTTAAGGAAACGGATAATTCCGTCGTTATCAGGGGAGCCATGGGAGAAGACTCTGTTACTTTTTCATATTCCTTTTCCGACCTGGGTTTTTGGAAGGTAAAAATCCGATATGATATTATAGGTGAAGACTTAGATGATTATATCAACCAATTCAAGAAAGTAGAAAAATTATTGACAAAACGGTATGGCGCTCCTACTCGAACAACTCGGAATGAAATGGGTACCGACAGGGAATACCTTTTTTCAAATTTCCCCAAACTTTATCATGCATATTTCAGATCTTCCTGGTTAGTGGATTTGACTAATGTAGAATTAATTTTTACGGCTCATGTATCAAGTTCATCAGTAACGGGGATTCCTATCTTTGATGATTTAAAACCGTCACTGTTACTGTATTATTACAATCCTTCTCATTTTGGAATTATTGAACCGGATACGACAACAGTAATAACTGAGGAAGAAGTACTCAAATCGTATTAGATTTTTCTTGTTGAGAATTTGCGACAGCCGCTAACCCGCATTTCTCACCAAGAATCGTAGCGAGATGGTGGAGATGTTTGCGAATACAAGACTTCCGAAGAAAAATGCACGAAGGCGTACTGGACAGTACGTCGAGTACATTTTTCGAGGAAAACGCAGTAGTCGTGAACAGATACACCGTTGTAGTAGATTTCTTGGTGAGAAATGCGGATTAAGTTTATCTCTTATTTTCCTTACTACATTTCGTCTGTCTACATGCCCAAGCCCTCCCCCTATGGTTAAACATTTTAATTATACTGTATCTCAAATCGAGGCGCTGTCTAATTGTCAATCAGCTTTGGTAAAATTGGGTTACGAAATCGCATTGTTTGAACCTTTAGATAGGCATTTAGTGACAAAAATGCGAACGATCAGAGTCAGCTTAAGAAAAGCAAAATATCGATTATTTGTGAAGATTGAGGACAGAGTTAGAGTCTACATATATGCTGAAACAAGAATATTTACTCGATTTTCCGAACGGGGATTGGGTGTAGGAGATCTGACCATATACAAAAGTAGAGATAACCTACCACTTGGTTTTCAAAAGGTTATTTTCAATCCAATTATCAAATCGTTTGTAAGTATCGGGATGGTATATTGGAATGAATATGAGGAAAACAGAGCGGATGATTTGGAAATAAGAGAAGCAGTAAAAAACATAAAAGGGAAAAAAATGTTGCACAGGAAGAAGACTATAGAAAACGAAAAAACAAAAAAGATTATACTTTCCGAAATATATCTTGCAGAAAAAGATTATGAAAGACTTGATGCAATGGAGGAAGCGGAACATTATGTTGACATACTTTACTCAAAGAATTTATCAAATGTGGATTCGTTTCAGTGGTCATTTATAAGCATAAGTCAAATTATTTCAAGTCATGATGAAGCTCTTAAGGAGATAATACGCTCGGTAGTCACCGAACAACCCGGTTATTCAGGAAAGTATGATATTTCTTGGATAATCACTCCGTTAGGAACCGTACGTGATGTATCAGTTGAAGTGGAGACGACACCTTATACTCAGGAAAAAGAATTGGTTTACAAGATTACAAATGAAATTAAGAAGTGGTTTTTTCGTCCATCAGAAAGTGAAACCCATTTTATTCGACTAAACCGGTTAATTGAATATTCAGGGAATTATCACAATATAAAATTCAGACTTTTCAGACCTAAGATTGTCGATGTAATAGAAAAATTTCCACCTGATACATTGGAATTAATTAAAGGGACACTTTTTGATAATTAACAGTTATTTCTACAAGATAGAATTATTATTCGTAATTTTATTTGAAAAGTATAAATTAGGCGTCGTCTATGATATGTTAGTTGGGGATTATAGACAAGCAAAATAGGCGAATTCACTCGACACATTAGGAATAAAAGAGGAGATCTCTATGTCAATTGACTTTCAAGATGCAAATAATAGAAAAGCTTATTTGACAGAAAAGTTAGACGATCTTTTGGATGGCATTAATGCTACTTATGGAACCGCTTTAATGGATGAGTTAATTTCACGTCTAGAGCAGACTGTAAGCGAATTCAATAAAGAAGTACAAAGTTTAATGAATACATTGAAAGAAAACAGTGAAAAAAAGGGGGAGCTTCTCGAAAAGATTAAGGCAGGTGAGTTTGATACGTTGGAAGAAAAGGTTGAGGAAACTAAAGCCAAACAGGAAATGAGCGAGTGGGAGAGAAGGCTCGAATCCATGGGAAAATCATAGAGGTAGAATAAATGGAAACAAGAGATAAAGTAATGATAGTAATTGTGGTTGCTTGGATTGTGGCTGCTGTCTATTTCAAAGTTACGACGGATAATATGTCTAGTAGAATGGATGAAATGGATCAACTTATAGATAAACATGTTGATGAAGTTAACAAGGAGTTTCGGAAAGATCTGAGAACTCTGAATTTACAGTTTATCGGGAGAGGTAAACACGTACGGAAAGCACAAAAGGATATTATCGAGAATACCAATTTAATCCATCATGTTACGGATTCACTGTCTAACAAGATTGAAACTGTTCAGTTGAACCTCGATGATTATAGCAGAACTGCTGACGCTCGTTTCAGGAACATTGAAAAAGACATCGAAACCCAGATAGACAGGTTCAAAAAATATAAACGATTGACAAATCGTGAAATTGGTGATCTTGACCAGAGATTGTCCACTGCGGAAAAGGATATCGAAATACTTGAGGAGATTGAAAAGGGAAGGAAGAAAAAATAAACATACTTTAATATTTATTTGAAAATCATAAAGGGATTCTTCGTGAATCCCTTTTTTCATAATATAATATGGGTTATTCATCTAATTGGAAGGGATTAATAGGGATAATATGAATAAAAAATCGCCAAACTTTTCAATGGTCGCCAAAGTCTCTTTATGGAAGAGTCAGAGGAAAACAATCGAAAATTTATTTCAGTGGGCTGAATCTCATTCATTTCCGTGGAAATGGTTTGAAACCATTTATGAGGTTAAAAAGGAAGCTATTTCCTCAAGTGAAATATCGTTCGTATTTTTTCTTGAGCCTGATTCTGTTCCTGCTTTTAAAAAAGAGATATCTGCAGAATGGAAAGCATACATTAGATGGGAGTCATTTAACCGGGAATTATTTGATTACTACAGGGACGTAAGCTCAAGTCATCCTGTAATTAAGCATACGGATACGCCCTAAATTGCAGACGAACCACATTAATAAATGGGACTTCAAATTAGAAAAGAAAATAGGGGCAGACTTCTTATTGACCTCGGAGCTATAGGAAGTTCTACCCCTACCTCGCGGGAAAGGCTTTTTATCGCCTTAGGTAAAAATACGGTTAATATTATTATGTGTCAAGTCTAAATGTAAATATTTATATGAAAAAAATTATCCTCTTTTAGACAATTGCTATTATAAGTATTGTTGTACTGATTACTTTAAGTAATAGTTTATATTAAAAACCTCACTTTTACCATTCAATTCCCATCGATAACCGAGAAGAAAAGGATGACATTGAACCGATTTCCTTACCTGATTCATCGAGGCGAACCAATTGTGAAGTATATGCTTCATGCAAAAGTATACCCGGATTTTCAATATCCGGATTCACAGCAATCGAAGTTAAATATAGATAATCATCAACGGTAGGGAATGGTTCGGTAGACCAATTTCCATCTTGTTTAGATAATATTTCAATACCCCATTGAGATTCATTTTCTCTAAAAATGATCATCCAAAATTCATTTTTTACCCTGTTGATATCTAAATCTATTATTCTGCTGTCTCTAAAAAACAAGGTATCTGTGTTATCCAAATGGATCATAACCAAACCTGAATCTGTTGCAATACAAGTGACTTCCAGATCGTAAGATATTTTTATTTTATGAGGGTAATGTAAATTGCTAAAAATTGTGTCTATTTTCCCTGAGGAGTAATTCATCTTTATGACTTTATTGGAATCTTGTACTGAAATCCAGACAAGAGAATTAGTAGAATCGATGGCTAAATTTGTATTTCGAGTTAAAGGAATACTGGTAATGAGGGATGGTAATTGATCACCGGTATTGCTAAAAACCAGAAGTTCCGGGTGACCTTCCATGGAAACAAAAACATCACCGGATGATTGATTGATTGTCAATCCACTTGGATTGCCTGGAAGATCCACTATAATTAAGGAGTCACCATTGGAATCAAATTTCTGTAGTCGAGGTGGATAATTAATTGCCAACCACACAGTGCCTTCGTTGGAATAGACATCCAAATCTACCGGGAAGTATATTATTTTCTCATTGATTACATGTGCTCCATCATAAGATATTTTAAGTAGAAGTCCCTGATAATAATCTGAAATCCAGTAATTATAGGGTCCGGGGACAATACTCTGTGGCTCAGAATAAGGAGTTTCATATTCATCCGAACTTACGATTGAAATCGCAAATTCGTATCTTTGATCATATTCTGATACTTCTGTAAAAATGTGAGTAACCGTATCGGAAATTGAGCTAATGAATTCGAATTTATCTTCGGATTCTGTTTTAACCCAAATATTATAGTGTGATATATTTATATCGTTCGCCTTGCTCCAACTCATATATATTTTTTTCTTATCAGAATAAAGGGACAAGCTGGAAGGTATTCCCTCTGTTTTTAGATTCAAAGGATCGAGAGGATTGGATCTTTTCCTATCTGAACAAGATATGATTAGAAGAAATGTCAATGTGAATAATAGACTATTCTGTAAATTCATTTTGGAAGCGCCCTGATGATAGAATACACTGTGAATAAAAAATTAACTTGAAAACTGATAAGACCGTATCCTGCAATATGATCGTATTTTTCTGTTTGTTGAAAGTATTTGTTCATCTTTTCCGGAGTACCGGCATTCAGATATCTGTTGTAAGATACATCGGCTTTTGACATATATTTTTGTGCTATGTAAGCTGAAGTCACCGTAAGTACTCCGAATGAAATCATAGTGATTTTCCTTTTTTTTCCACTCAGGAATATTCTCTTTTCTTTGAGTGGCATCATTAGTCCAAGATCTAAATCACCAGGCTCATTATTTGTTTTATGTTTATTCATGAGATTATTACCATATATGATATCCGGTAAGGGTTGTTGTAGAGAGTCAGAGTGGAGTACATTGTTATTTACCTTGTTTTGTCTCTGATAAAGACTTCTGACAGGCAAATTCTTTAACATAATATTTGGTTCAGATATTTCTTGTGAGAGGATAAATCGCGATGCGTTTATATAATAATCAAATGTGTTATTCAATTTGTAAACAGTGGTATTGGGTGTGATAAAAAAGTTTTGATTATCTATTAAGAAATTCTGTGTAATTCCCTTTTGAGTAAGAATAGACATTAGAAAAGTCAATATAATTATGTTATACTTTATCTTCGTAATATTTTTCATATTAATTTTCAACCGTAAAAGCATATACCCATTTCTTATCGTCTGATACAATCACATATCTATCCGTTGCTACCAGTGCTGTAATGATACGACCTTCAACTTCAATTTTATCCAAAAGTTTTGCCGTGTTTTTATCAAGCCAGAGAATTTCTCCCCTTAGTGTGGGGACCATTATTCCTGATTTCAATACCAAAATCTCTTGATTAATGATTTCATTTTGATCGAATGTCCAATTGATTTTACCGCTCACCTGGTCAATTGAAAATACTTTTCCACTTGATGTCCCAATGAAAAGGTGAGTTTCGTCTATTGAAACCGAAGAGTAAATGGGATCTTTGAGATCTATTGTCCATAATATTTTGCCATCGACCAGACTAAGTGCATATAGATTTCCGGTTTGGGCTGCGATGAATATTTTTTCCTTTCCTATAACAGGCTTCCTGTATAACTGTTCAAAACTACCTTCCTTTACATTTTCTAACTGTCTTTCCCAAATGGGTGAATCTTGATGATCTTTAAAAGCATAAATAGTGCCATCTCTGTCAACCACAACAAGAATTCCATGGGATACTGCGGATGTTGAATGGATAGGCGATTTTGTTCTGAATTTCCATATCTTTTCACCATCTGTCATGGATATGCAGTATAGCTCACTTCGTAATGTGCCACAGTAAACAAAGTCATTCATTACTGTTGGTGCGGTGATACCAGATCCTATTTCTTTTGTCCAAATAATTTTTCCACTGTTCAAGTTGTATGCTATGAGTGATCGCTTGTTACTGGGAAGGGATAACAATAATTTTTCTTTTATAATTGATAGTCCCGCAATGGGTCCAACTCCAAATTTCTTACGTCCAATTTTTTTCCCATCGGACAGTCTTAGAACAAAAACTTCACTATTTAAAAAGGGTATGATGATGAGTTTTTGAGAGAGGACAGGTGAACTTGATACTCCTGCGATAAATCGTTCTTTCCATGCCAGAGAAAGTGGATGACTCAACTTGCTGTCTGGTAAATAATTGGTTCGATCGTATAATTTACCTTCGGTCTGCCATTCAAAAGCATTAGGGTGGAGGTTATTCAGTTTGATACTGCCGCTACAGGAAAAAAAGGAAATGATAACCGTATAGGTTAAAAACAGTTTTAAAATCCTTTTGATATAGTAAAATGACGTAAAATTCCTGATGATAGATTTGCTCATCAATAATCCCAGCCAAAAAAGAATTGTGTAAATAGTCCCTTGCTCATTGAATTAAAATCGGTGGTTTTTCCGATATCCAGCCTTAGAACGATGACTCCTAATAGATTGCCGCGTAAACCTACACCAAAACTGCCCAATAAGTTTTTAGGAGAATTTGACCATGCATTTCCCACATCAAAAAACAGTGCACCTCGTATAGGGGCAAGACCAATGTCAAAAGTGGAGAATCGCAGGGCGAGATGTTGCGCAAAGGGAAATCTGAATTCATTGTTTACAAGGAAAAAACTACGCCCGGATATGTCGAATCGATTGTACCCACGAATTCCCCAGCTGCCCCCAATTTGAAATCTTATGAGATCTTTACCTTGGTTAATCCAAGTCATAAAACGCAATGCATACAATGTTTTTAACGAGATGCGAAAATATTTCCTATAGTCCACAAGAATTCCTGAATAATAAATATTAGAGCGCTGGAAGTCGATGGTCTGACCGACAGTTAAACGGAATCTCATACCGTCAAAGGGACCGACTGGACCCCAGATTGAATTATCGACTACATAGGAGACTGAATTGGAGACAAGGACGGCTTCATCTATTCCTCCTCCAATAAAAAAGTTGCGTTCACTTTTCCATCCACTGGTGGTAGCTTCAAACCGGGAATATACAGAAAGTGGGTAACTTAAACTGAATGTTCCTCCATATCTCCGTTCGAAGAAAAATCCCTGACTATAAGTAAAATATTCGCGGGCAAAGTGAAAAACACCGTAAGCAAGGTTTAACCTTCGGCGCAGATCGACTTTTGTAATTCCTATGTTAAATCTACCCAAGAATTCCGAGGATGTTTGGGCTGTGTTGAAGAGAAGAAAATGGTAATATTGGTTTCCCAATAGGTCAGACACCGTTACCTGGGCACCACCAATGAATCCAAAAATGGGATCGTAGGCTACGGCTGTCTGAGCTATGTCAAAAGTGAATTTTCGACGGTAGGGTAAAGTACTAACTCCTTTCTTTGCGGTATATTTCTGCCTAATCCACTTTGATTGGCTTTGGAATGGAACGGCTGTAAATGATGAATCATGTGTGATTTTTATAGATTCTTTGTATTGATCTATTTTATGGATTTGAAACTGGAAATTTTCAAACGCTGTAAAGATGATATCCTCTTCGTTTTTTCCCGCGAAATGAGGATCAAAAACGCCTGTAATTATTTTAGTTAAAGGATATAAGGTATAGTGGCTTTTCTTTCTTTTTATTTTTGGTTTATTCTCAGAAGTGTCGGCAATACTAAAGGAATATAAAGATTCTGATCCTTCTAATATCCAAATATTGTTAGTGCCTGTTCGATCTGAAATAAATATCATGCGATCGGGATTTGATTTTGACCATACAGGGGTGATGTCGTTGAATTTCCCGTTAGTGAGGCTTAGTATTTCTCCATTTTGCGTGGAGTAAATAAAGAGGTTAAAGAAGCCATCCTTGCCAAATTCCCCACGATCAGAACTGAAAACAATTGTATTTCCATCAGGTGAAAAGGATGGGTCACGATCAGAATAGAAATCATTTGTTAATTGGATAAGGTGATATTGCTCTGTATCAAACAGAAAAATATTTTGATCTCCCTTCCAATTCAATGCCGAAAATGTCACAAACTTTTCATCGGGTGACCAAGCTGGGGAAAAAATGGATATTAGAGCTGGATGTTTAAATGAATTAATCACCTTTTTTGAAGAAATGTCTAAAAAGTTCAGTACATCTGTTGGACCCGATTTGGAGGAAAATACAAGAATTCCACTATCATTAATATCGATTCTTGTTTGAAGCAGGTGAAGAGACTCCAGAGTGGGAATTCGTTCTCCTCTGAGAATTATTTTATCAGAGGATTGATCAGGGTCATCTGAAAGGTTTTTCCAATAAATATCGGAATACCCCGTACGGTTTGTGATAAAGACAATCCCGGATTCATTCTCAGACTGGTAAAATGACGGGGCGGCATTTATTCCCGTTTTTGTGAGGGGAATAGATACCATAGCCGGAGTATCTTCTTTTTCCAAAAGAGGGTAAATATCCTTTTTATAAAAATATTGCCATTCATTAAGGAGTTCCTTGAAGTCTTTTTGAAGGATAACTTTAAATAGATGATAGAAGTCATCATCTCTCCACACACTTTCAAGGATTAAAAGTATTTTATCATGTCCATATATTTTATCTATAAATCGGAGAAATGATTGACCTTCTTTATAGAGAAGGAATCCTGAGGTATAAAGATCCAGCCGATCTAAGGGTACCAAGTAGTCATTTATGAGGGCATCCCGGATGACCATTTCTGCCTTTGAATCCCACCCTGCTGCCCAGAATTCAGCCAATCCTTCCGTGAACCAGAGTGGGGGTGATCGGTAGTTTTGTACATTATGGAGACGTAAAATCTGCCCGATCTTGTTACGCATAAAGACATGGACCAATTCATGTCTGATCACACGCTTGAAATTGTAGGTCGAACCATCAAAGGGAATTACAACTCTTCCTTTGATAAACTCAAAAAATCCACCAACACCTTCAGGGATTAAATAGGGGATTGTATTTGTCTGCTGAAAATGAAGATGAGAGTTGTAAAAAATCAGGGGTACTTTCTTAATCAGGGTAAAATTGAATTTTTTCTCGAATTCAGAAAAACTTTCCTCCGCAAAAAATGCGCCAGCAGCTGCAAGTTCCTCTTCTTCCGAGTAGTAGTAAATCTCAAAATGAGGAGTGGTTAATACCTGCCAGTCAAAAGGATGATACTGTATTTTATTACGACCAAAATAAAATTGGGCGGAGATTGAAGAAAAAAATAGTAGCAGGACAATCCCGACCTTAAAACAAGACTTCATACTTAAAGGTAGTAAGGATTTAGGGTAGGTGTCAATTGTTTGGGAGCTTTTTTTGATTATAATTATTTATGAACCTTTTGATGAAAAATGTTCCTGACTAAATATATTTGGCTATATACAATCTTTTATAAGCCATAGAGAACGCCGAGATACTGGAAATAAGTGGTCCCTATAGGATAATCCCCACGACCAAAAGGTCATCGCGATTTTTTGGTTGGAACGCGTAAATCTTTGGGTCTTATGCAATTTAGTTGGTGTTCAGGTGTAGTAGAAATTGAGTAACTAAATGTTAATAGATGCAATTCTGATAAAACTTTGACCTAAACTATCTAACGATATCCGGAGTTGTCGTTCTCCCAGATCATATCCGGGTAATTTATAGGAGTGAAGAATCTACCTGTGCTAACCATTGGAGAAACAATAACCAGCAAGTGAAATATTTCATTCGTCGCATTGGAAAAATCTGGGATAAAGAGGGAGTATTTGCCGAAGGATAAGACGGTTTTATCCCGACATAATTATGTCGGGACGACAGTTTCTTTTGGTACTTTCCTGTCCGCCGACAGGCGGGTCTTACGCTAAGAAAAGTACATATACATGAAAAAAGGAGGGAATCCTGTAGATTTTTTGCTTTGATCAGAATGGCAGATTAAAGATGAGAGTAGTACACAATTAATTGATACTTGCAACAAAATTGCAGAAGAACCAAATCTTTAATGTATGGAGAAATAGGTAGATGGACCTAAATTAAACAATTCTCGTGGGATAAACTGCCAGTTTGTCCTTGTCATTATTCGCAGAATCTTGTCCCAAAATTTCGGTATCGTCTATTATCTGGATAGAATCGCTCAATTTAGATGGAATTAATGTATAAAATAGGCAAATACAAAATTGCCCTGTCAGGTTTGAGTCAATATAACAGGTTAAGAAACCACAGGCAGGATGCCTGTTATGTGGTTAAGTGCCGGGAGGGGGAATCGAACCCCCACGGCCAAATGGCCATTGGTTTTTGAGACCAACGCGTCTCCCTGTTCCGCCATCCCGGCTTTGCGAATAAATTTAGCCCAAAATCGCTGCCAAAAATAAGAAGTTACATTGGAAAAAAGTCAATATATTTTGAATTGCAAGAGAGCGAATTATTTTGTGAAATCGGTTTTATGTAAGGTCTTGTGAAAAAGACACAATTTTTTGGAACAACTAAGAAAATCATTAATCAATGAGGGACTGATGAACAGGCAGATAAAATCTTGTAGAATTTCCGTTATTGGAGCTGGCTCCTGGGGTGGAACGATGGCCCAACATTTAGCTGAATTGGGTCATGACATTATTGTCTGGCACAGAAACGAGGATGAACTGAACCTGATGGAAAAAGAAAAGAGACATCCTTTTCTACCACAATTGAGGTTCTCAAGAACCATTATATTTACATCTACATTGAGTGAACTTTTGCAGAGAGATGTTCTTGTTGTTGCAGTTCCATCCCATGGTGTGCGGGATATTATGACTCAACTGGGAAATATCAACCGTGATACCGTTATAGTCAATCTGGCAAAGGGGATTGAGAATGAAACACTCATGAGAATGAGTGAAATTATTATAGAGGTGGGAGGGTGCGATCCCTCGAATGTGGTCAGTTTGTACGGACCGAGTCATGCAGAAGAAGTGATGAACAAAACACCAACCGCCGTTGTTGCAGCAGGCGTCAGTAATGAAACTCTTGAGTATATCCAGTCCATATTCTCATCGGAATATTTTAGAATCTATGCGAATGAAGATATCATTGGAGTGGAATTAGGAGGTTCTGTTAAGAATGTGATCGCCATTGCTGCTGGTGTTTGCAATGGTATCGGATATGGGGACAATACGATCGCCGCCTTAATCACACGGGGAATTGTGGAAATCACTCGTCTGGGTGAGGTTTTGGGAGCCAAGAGAGAAACATTTTCAGGTCTCAGTGGAATTGGTGACCTTATCGTGACTTGTCTCAGTCAATATAGTCGAAACCGTTCCATTGGCGAAAAAATAGGAAAGGGAATGAAGTTAAAAGAAATTTTAGACGAAATGCACATGGTGGCTGAGGGGGTTAAAACGTCTAAGTCTGTGTATGAGTTATCTAAGAAACTTGAAGTCGAAATGCCTATTTGTACTGCAGTCTATGATGTTCTATTCAATGATGTTAATCCTGAGCATGCTGTCAAAAGACTTATGACACGGGAGTTAATATATGAGCATGATTAATTATGGTTGGTGGTTGATGGTTGATAGGAGATGGTATAGGTTAAGAAAAAAATCAAGCGAAGCTTCACCTATGATTTTAAATTAGACAGGTAAACACCTCTTTTGATTTCTCCAATCGGTACTGTAACTTTTAGTTAATGATGAAAAGATTTTTAAACACATTTCTAATTTTCTTTATGATATCTATAATTTCTGCTGAAACCGTCTATCAGCAGGTACGAATTTATTATACCGACATTTCGGATTTGGATAAGATTACCGTTATAGGCATTCCCCTTGATCATGTACTGATAAAAAAAGGGGTATTCGTGGAATTGGCGGCTACTGAGGATCAGGTGGGAAAACTGATTAACGAAGGTTTTCAAGTTGAGATTATACAGAAAAATTTAACCCGGTTTTACCAGGAGAGATTCCAGCTGGCAGTAAAACGTCATAGGGGTTTTGAGCTGGGGTCCATGGGAGGCAATTACACATTCGATGAGTTTGTATCAGAATTAGACTCTCTCCACGGTCTTTATCCAACATTGGTATCTGAAAAGATGAGCATTGGACTTTCTTATGAGGGTCGGGATATCTGGGCGGTGAAAGTATCTGATAATGTGGACTTAGATGAAAATCAGGGAGGTGATATTGAGCCATTGGTTCTCTACACGGGCGTGACTCATGCGAGAGAACCGCTCGGGATGATGAACCTGATTTACTTTATCTATTTTCTGTGCGAGAATTATGGCAATGATGATTGGGCAACGGACATCATAGAAAATCGGGAACTGTGGTTTATCCCTGTTATCAACCCGGATGGGTATGTCTATAATGAATCCAACCATCCCGGTGGCGGAGGGATGCACAGGAAAAACCGGCGGCCCGTCTGCACCCAGGGAAATCAGGGAGTCGATCTTAACCGTAATTACTCATACGATTGGGGACTTAATAAACAGGGTTCCAGCCCTGACTCTTGCTCAGATCTCTATCGAGGGGAGGGACCTTTTTCTGAACCGGAAACATCCGTAATCAGGGATTTTATAGAGAGTAAGAATTTTAAGAATGTCCTTCATTACCATGTCTATTCCAACTTGTTGATCCATTCCTTTGGGATGGGAGAATATCCACCCGAACCCGATTTGAGCATGCTTCGGGAATTTGGGGCTGAGATGACAAAATTTAATCACTATCTGGTGGGGACAGGGATCGAAACCGTGGGGTATTACGTCAATGGCGATGCAGTAGACTGGTCTTACGGAGATCAAGGACTGGTGAGTTATACACCTGAAATCGGAAGATTCTCCGATGGATTCTGGCCATCGCCAGATCGAATCATTCCCCTGTGTGAAGAAAACGTTAGGCCAAACCTCTATTTCGCTAAAATTGCCGGTTCCCTTTTAAAGGTGGTAAATGTCGAAGTAGATCAGGAATTTTTCAATCCTGGCGACACTTTATCGTTGTCATTTGATATACAAAATATTGGACTACGGAATTCTCTCGGCTCTGTGATTGTCACTGTGATGCCTATGAATAACAATCTCAGTATAGTGCAAAGTGTAGTGGAATTGGGTGTGATCGAAAGTCGGCAGTTAGTGAATTTTCCCTCTCCCTTTGACATTGTGGTCGGCAGTTCAGTAGGTGAAGGGTGCCATTCGGGTATCATCATAAAAATAACGGACGGTGAGTATGAAACATTTCACGATACAGTCACATTCATCATTGGAGAACCTGTTATAGCCATCCAGGATGATGCTGAATCCGGCATGGACAATTGGACAGGAGGAAGCTGGGGTTTATCTGACGATGCTCCCCAAGGGGATTCTTCTTTTACCGATAGCCCAACCGGTAATTATGACAGTTATGATTCCAATCCATTTGAGTGGGCTGATACCATCGATCTAACGCTGTCTGCAAAACCCATTCTTAGTTTTTCTGCGAAATGGGATATTGAAGCGACGTGGGACTTTGTTCAGGTTCAAGCATCAACCGATGGAATTAGCTGGACATCCCTAAAGGGGAAACATACCAGACCAGGTTCGGGGAGGGGTGTGCAACCGGTGGGTGAACCGGGGTATGATGGCGTCCAGTCTCAATGGGTGGAAGAAGAATGTGACCTTTCAGCTTTCGCCGGAGAGCCCAGTGTATTTGTCCGATTTGTGGTAATGAGTGACAACTATACAGAGGGGGACGGGTTTTATGTGGACGAAATAAAAATTCTTGCGTTTCCTGATTTGGAGCTTTCCGAAGGTGACGTAAATGGAGATTGCATACTGAATATTATGGATATTCTATTAGTTGTGGACTTCATCCTATCCCCTGAAACAATCACAGAGGAGGAGAGCAAATCAGCGGATATGAGCTATGATGGGATGGTTGATGTGTTTGACATCGTGCTCATGGTTCAGTCAATTGTAGGCGATTAGCTTGAATGCATGGAATTTTATATTTTTTTCTTCTGATTTTTTCTGCATCCTCTCTTAATGCATCGCAATTACCTCCCAAAAGAACCCCCCAATATCCTGTAATAAATCCCAATTTAGAACAAGTAGGAATCCGTTCCGGTGGATTGATCCACGCTTGGATATACTTTACCGATAAGGGGATTCACCATCCCGAAGAATATGCTGCAGTATTGAGAAAAATTAAAGGTCAGTTGACTGAGAAAAACCTGTTACGGAGACAAAAACTATCAAAGTCGGATATTGTCTCTTTTCGGGATATTCCAGTTCATCAGGAATATGTTTCCCGGATTCTTTCAACGGGTGTGAGTCTCAGGCACAGGAGCCGGTGGCTCAATGCCGTTTCTGTGGCAGCAACACGCTCACAATTAGAGGTCGTATCCCAGTTCTCCTTTGTGGCAAAGATCGATCCTGTTCGTGTTCACAAAAGACCGATTCCGGAAGCCACACCAGATGAAATATCATCGATCTTGATCCCCCCAAGCACCATAAGTAAAACTCAGTATGATACTCTGGACTATGGCAGCAGTCTTGAACAGATCCAGCAGATTAACATCCACCTTGCCCACGAAGCGGGCTACACAGGAGAAGGGGTAGTCGTTCTTATGTTGGATACAGGATATTTTAAGGATCACGAATCCATACAACAGGAAAACATTATTGCGGAATGGGATTTTATCAATAACGATGGGAATACGCAGAACGAAGTTGGCGATCCCAGTTCTCAGCATGATCACGGCACTTACACGCTATCAGCTTTGGGGGGATATGCTCCGGGAAACCTTATCGGACCTGCATTTGATTCTCACTTTTTACTGGCGAAGACGGAAATAGTGGATCAAGAAATTCAGCAGGAAGAAGACAATTATGTGGCAGCTCTGGAATGGGGTGATAGCCTGGGAGCTGATGTAGTATCAAGTTCTTTAGGATATATTGACTGGTATACATATCCTGATATGGACGGCAACACAGCGGTTACCACAAAAGCCATGGATATTGCAGCTTCTGTTGGAATAGTTTGCGTGACAGCTGCTGGAAATGAGGGAGATGATGATTGGTATTACATCATAGCTCCTGCCGATGCCGATTCGGTAATCTCAGTTGGAGCTGTTGACATGAATGGTGTGATTGCCGGATTCAGTTCTCACGGTCCCACTTACGATGGGCGGTTAAAACCGGAGGTGTGTGCAAGAGGCGTCAGTACGGTATGT
This sequence comes from Fidelibacterota bacterium, assembly GCA_004124475.1. Classification (GTDB taxonomy): domain Bacteria; phylum Fidelibacterota; class Marinisomatia; order Marinisomatales; family SCKK01; genus SCKK01. Next base: position 32,657 of record SCKK01000022.1, on the reverse strand, counting down.
GCATCACCTTTTAATGTTGATCAATATACTCGAAAGGGCGGAACATCTCTATCTACTCCTTTGGTGGCGGGGGCAGCAGCAGTCATCCTCAGCGCTCATCCGGACTGGACACCCATGATGGTCAGGGAAGCCCTCATGAAGACGGCGTCCAGGGCTGATTATCCGGATAACTCATATGGGTGGGGTGTCATCGATGTGTGGGAAGCCATCCGGTTTGACTCATTTTCAGAGGGTCCGGAACCTCCACTTCCTGAAAAATTTTCTCTCTCACAAATCTACCCCAATCCTTTCAACCCCTTTAATCAAGTGACCACAATAAAATACGAACTTCCTAATATAAGCCGGGTTAAAATTAAAATATTTTCCCTCTTAGGGGAGGAGATTGCTACGATTGTGGATGATGTTGAAGAAGCGGGGGAGTATGATGTTAGATGGTCAGCGAGAGGAACCCCAAGCGGTATCTATTTTGTTCAACTTCGGATTTTGTGGTATATTGACCCGCATGATTCCGGAACAGAAGGTACTATTTCCCAACGAAGGGAAAGCAATTTTACTCAGACACGGAAAGTTGTGTTGATAAAGTAGACGGAATTCTGTAGATGATTTTTTTGAATAGAAGTGTCATAATTGTAAATGAAAGATATAAGCAATTGTTTATATTCCACCAATTTGGCGGTGTAAGAACAATGAATATATACAAATGTTTTAACTAATACGAAAAGAGAATATAAATAATGAAAAATCAATATATCCTATAATATGGCAATCATAGTAAAAACTCAAAACCCAAGTGGTTTGTTGAGTAAAATAAAAAAAGCTATAAACGACAAATCTATTGATACTTGGTCGTACGATAGTGACGGAGATTTCACACACAAGCCAGAACAATGGAAAAATAAAGCTTGGTTAAGACCAAAAGTCTATTCAAATGAACTGAGGTTTGGCATACTGGGACAAAAAGACACAGAACTGACTAAATATTTATATGGCGTATATCATGGGCGATTCATAGAAATGTTATTGAATCACTTTGACAGCGACTTTAATCAAGTCCAAGCAACTGCTGTGAAAACAGAACCAGATTATTTCTAAAAAGGCTCTAATTATGAAAGAAACTTTAGATACCGTCAAAACAATATATCAACAGACTTTAGCAGATTACATTGACATAATTCAAAAAGTTGACGCCTTTTATAATAGTGCTTGGGACAAATTAATAATAATTGGTTCGGTAGCATTCGTTATTATGGGTGTGGCGGTTCCATTAATTGTTCAATGGTATCAGCGAAGAACACTAAAGTTAAGCGAAGAACTTTTGAAGAAAGATATTTCTGAACAAGTTAAGAAAATCAAGTCTGAAATTATTGAAATTGTTTCAGTAGAGATCAAAACTCAATTTGGGAAATACGAGACTGAAATCAAAAAACTAAATGCTTCTGCCAATGCTAAGACATTTCTTATCCAAGGAAAGCTAAATCTCGAGAAAAGCTATCACCAACTTGCATTAGGAGACATAGTTTCCGCTTCCTTTAGTTTTATAGAATCGGATGACTATCAAAATCTTCAAATAGCTTTAAATCTGATTCTGTCAGACTGTTTACCGCACCTCTCTAAAGAAGAAATTGACGACTTAAAAATAAACATAAATCGCGACCTTGAATTACTAATTACTAATCTTGGTAAAGCCGATGATAGAGGCGTATTTCAAACAGTAATGCAAGATATTAGACTTAAAATAACCAAGCTGCCTAAAACAATTCAAGAAAAGCCACAAGAGAAAGCAAAATGAACGAACTATTTACAACAAAGGCTATACCCAATAAGGGTTTTAGTGCTAAAATGAAAGTAAATTTAAGTAACAAAAATTAATAATAAATTGAAACGGTAGTGTTATAAAATCCCTTACTGGGCATAGCCAGACCGTTAATAACAATAAGTCCAATTATTGAATAATGATATTAGAGCAAACGATTTGATATTAAAATACTTCAATATACTTAATTTGTAATCTTATTATAATAAAATTTATTATCATCATATTAATTATCGTGTTAAAAATCAAAAGCATATCAAAATCTTTTGGAAATAGGAAAATATTATCAGGTTTGAACCTTGCACTCGAACCAAAACAGATCTATTCTCTAATGGGAGCTAACGGGTCAGGCAAGACAACTTTGTTTAATATTTTAACCGGTTTCCTTAGCGCTGATAACGGATCGATTTATTTCAAGGAAAAAAACATTACAAATAACTCTCCGATAAATATTAATCATCTTGGAATTACCCGCACATTTCAAAATCTGCGATTGATTGAAGGATTAACTGTTAAAGAAAATATTCTGCTATCTTTCAAAGGTAATAAAGGAGAAAATATTTTTAATGCTATGCTTCCCAGAATTATGTTAAAAGAATATTACAATTCTTTCGATGAAAGAGCTGAAAAAATTATTGAACAAATATTTCTAAGTGATGTTGCCGAAAGTAAAGCAGGAGAGATATCTTACGGACAGCAGAAATTATTAACTCTCGGATGCTGTCTTGTTAATGACGCCGAACTTTTTTTATTTGATGAACCAGTTGCCGGTATAAACCCAGAATACCAGAATAAGATAGCTATATTGCTGAAGGATATTAAAGCCAATGGGAAAACCATCTTGCTTATTGAACATAATGCTGATTTTATAAGTGAGATTAGTGATAAATTATTCTTTCTTTCAAACGGGACTATTACCAATTTTGACAGTTATAAAAATTTGAAAAATGATTCAAAAGTACAGCAAGCTTACTTGTGAATATATTAAGTGTTGAACATTTAAGCGCCGGCTACGGCAAAAAACAAGTACTTTTTGACGTATCATTTAAAATGCAGAAAGGAGAAACAACTCTGATAATAGGTTCAAACGGGAGCGGTAAAAGCACGTTGCTGAAAGTGATTTACGGGTTAATTAAACGATGGAATAAAGAAGCACAAATATTATTTAACAGAGAAAATATAACTAATAACAAACCAGCGAAGTTGATTAAAAAAGGAATGGTTTACATACCGCAGCAAAATGAACTGTTTGAAAACCTAACCGTAATTGAAAACATAGAAATTGCCGGAATGCAGACCATACAAAAGAAAGAACTAAAAAATAGAATTGGAGAGGTTTTAGAGCAATTGCCTGCATTGAAAGAGTTAACAAAACGAGAATGCAGCAGATTGAGCGGTGGTGAACGCAAACAAGTAAGCATGGCCATGGCTTTAATTAACAAACCTGAGCTGATAATTTTCGATGAACCTCTTGCCGGGGTTAGCCCTAAAAATTTAAAAGATATTATATTACAGTTAGAAAAATTGAAGAATATTGGAATAAGTATTTTACTTGTTGAGCACAGAGTAAAAAATGTTTTTGATATTGCCAATAAAGTGATTGGTTTAAAACTTGGAAACATTTTTAATAAACAATTAATCTCAATTGAACAAACTAATGAGGTGATGATATGAAAAAAGGAATGATTGTTGGGATATTTCTAATAGCGATTGTTGTTCTTGGATATTTTGTTTTAATGCCTAAGCAAAGTGAAAATGAGAAAGAAGTTATAAAGATTGGGGCAATATTACCACTTTCTGGCGATGTAGCGGTATATGGTAAAAGTCTGCAAAATGGTATGAATCTTGCGCTCGAAGTTTTTCGAGAAGAAAATCCTGAGTATAAAGATATTCTAATAATTTATGAGGATAGCAAAGCAGAACCTAAGCTTGCTGTTAGTGCATTTCAAAAATTATCATCTATTGATAATTGTAAAATTATTCTAGGTGGATTTTCAAGTTCAGAAGTCTTATCTATGGCTCCAATTGCTGAAAAAAATAAAGTTGTTTTGATCTCACCTACTGCTTCATCTCCGAGTATCACTAGTGCAGGGGACTACATTTTTAGAACTACCCCGTCGGATAATTTTGATGGTGAGATAATGGCAAAATTTGCATATTATGAACTTAGCTTAAAAGATGTTGCTCTCTTATATGTTAATAATGATTATGGACTTGGTATATCAAAAGTATTTATGAATAAGTTTGAGAACTATGGAGGAAAAATCGCGATTCAAAAGAGTTTTGAATCGGACACAAAAGATTTTAAGACAATATTGATTTCAATTAAAGAAAAAAATCCAGATGGACTGTACATTATTGCTACATCAGAATTAGGAAATTTATTAAAACAAAAAACTGAACTTGGATTGACGACAAAAACATTTACCGTTGGCCTTGTAGAAAACCACAAAGTAGTGGAAGTAGCAGGCAAAGGTGCTGATAGTGTTTTCTACAGTTATCCTTCCTTCCAAGTTAATAGCAGCAATAATGTTGTTAAGGAATTTGTATCTGATTATAAAAATAAATATGGAAATAATCCTGATGTATTGGGAGCATATGGTTATGATCTTGTTGGTATCACATTAATGGCACTTAAGGATAATTCAGAAAGTTCTGAGAAGATTAAAACTGCTTTATATAATATCATAGATTATCAAGGTGTTACTGGAAAGACTTCTTTTGATAAAAATGGTGATGTAAGTAAGACTGCGGGAATTAAAATCATCCTTGATGGCAAATTTAAATGGTTCATTAATAATTTTAACTAGGTAGGTATAAAATGGCACAGATATTAACTCAAGTTTCACAGGTTTCAAAATCATTAAATGATGAATCAAATGATATTGGATTTCAATCCAAATTGCTTGAACAATCCTTGAATGAAACTGATCAATTAATTTCCCCCATTTTAAAGAAATTAATTCATCAATATATCGATAAGTCTATCTGGGACGAGCTTGAGTATTCTCTAATCAATAAGGCACATTTTGATAGGGCGTTTTTTGTTAAAATTGGGTGTGAATCTGTTGATGGGAACTTTTACAAGGTATTACCTGCAATGGCATCAGTTGAGTTTAGATACGCTTCGGGAACCGCCATCGATGATGTTTTTGATGCCAATGATGAAAGAATGGGTAAAGCAAGCATGCCTATTAAATATGGTCAAAATCCAGCTTTATCACTCGCAGCAATTCTTAAATCACTTTCATCTATCGCGCTATTATCAAACTTCAAAGATTTAAATATTGACCCGGAGTCATTTATAGATATTAATATAAAAGACGAGTATACACACTACCAGGTTTATTTAGGTCAATTGGCAGATTTAAAATCTGAAAATTTGGAAATAGATGAAATTACAGATAGCTTTTATCTTGATATGATAAAAAATTCTACTGGAGTAGATGCCGGCTATTGTTTCGAGTTAGGCTGTGTCTTGGGCGGTGGCTCAAAAGAACAACAAAAATCCCTTTATGAATTTGGAGTAGCATTAGGGACCGCTATGCAAGTAAGAGACGATTTGCTGGATTACGTTAATAATAGCGAGTTGATTAATAAAGAGCCGTTTAGGGATTTTGAGACCAAGAAAAAACGACTTCCAATAATTATTGCATATAGGTTTGGTAATAAAAATGATAAAGAAACAATTCAATACCTTTTGAAAAAAGAAGAATTAAATGCAGATGATAAAATTAAACTATCTTCCTTAATCAGTGACGATTTTGTTCTCGGCTACATCAACAAGCTTAAAAAGGAACTTTTGCAAACAGCCATCTCAAGTTTTCATAAAGTTAATGCCTCGAAAAATTCTAAAGTAATTATAGATCAAATCATACAGCAAATAGATGGCTGATAACTATTTAAGCAATGTAATCTTGTTTAGTAATTTAAACAAGGAAGAGAGAGTTTCTTTTTTATATGCAAAGCTAAAAAAAAATGGATTTAGTCCTAAGATACAGAATTTTTTTTCGAGTTTCGGTGAGGGAAGAAATATATTTGCTGAAATTAATAATGACAATCAAAAGAACAAAATTGTTTTATCCGCGCATTATGATGGGGAATCTTTATTTGATAATGCAGGTGGTGTAAATGCCTTATTGGATTTATCAAAAAGAATTCGACATTTAGAACTACCTTTTTCAGTTGTGATTCTGTTCACTGATCAGGAAGAAATATATCAACAAGGCGCAGCACATTTTATCAATGAAAAATTAAGTGATCACATAATAAACAAAAATATCAATATTGATGGTTTTGGCATTGGTGATGAACTCTTTTGTGTTTCAGAATTGACAAAAAACACCAATAATGACAATGATTTATTCCTTTGTGACAGTGATGAATTTCTGAAAAAAAATATACCATCCATAAGTCATTTTTCAGCTTTTAAGGAAGATTTCAAAAATGCCAAAAATAGCAGTAATATTTATTTGACTTTTAAAAAATATAATTCAATATCATTTTTTAAAGAGAAGTATAATAATAAAAATATTGACCACGTAAATGATAAACTTTGTCAATTAATTTTCAAGACTTAAAACACAAAAATGCATTCTGAAATTATAAAGAATATTTTTAATTTATTGGCAATATCTACTTCCGTAGCTGCATTTTTGCCAGCACTGGTTTATTCTTATTATAGTGGTTTTACAATAAAAATGATCGACAATATTAGGAATCGTACATATAAAATCACTAATGAGGATCACAAAAACAAAGTAGAGACTATAGTAGGCTTTTCGCTTTCTCTCGATTTAATATTATCCATGATAATATTCCTTATTCTTTTTACCTCTTTAAGTAATTTAATGCTTTATATATTTACAAAAAATGCAGGATTGTACTTACTGATTATCATAAATATTTTGTGGTTTTTGTATTTAATTTTTAGTCTTTATTTGTGGAGGCATTCGTTTGAGGTCACCAAGTCTATTTCGAAGCATTGGAAGTTTAGGAAAAGGTTCATCCATATTACATTTCTAACTATGATCGCTTATTCCCTAATCGAGCTTATCTTAAGTCTTATCTTAAGTTGCGGTATTTGTAAAGGATGTTCCGTTGATATTAAAGGTATTGAACTCTGGATGGTATCAACTTCAACAATAATGATTATTATATCTTCAATCTCGTGGATCTTTCCTCTATTTATTTATAGACCTTTATTTACCGAAATAAAAGAAGCAGTTATTTTTTTTGAAGAAACGGAATAAATGTCATTTCAAATAATAATAAATATTGCATTACAATTCTCTATTATTTCACTGGTGGGAATTTCATTTTTCTTAATCTTTAATACAGGTAAGTATTACGCAATTCATCACTCTGCAATAATTGCACTTGGTGGTTACTTTACCTTCTTCTTTCATAGAAAATTTGGAGTATCTCTTCCAATCTCAATATTTTCAAGTATCATAATTACAGGCCTTCTTGGTTTGTTTATTGAATTTTTTATCTTCAAAAACCTGCGAAAAAAAAGTAGTGAGACATTTTTCATGATTATTGCTTCACTTGGCATCTATGTTATTATGCAAAATCTCATTTCTATTTTTTGGGGTGATGATTCAAAAACAATACGTGTGGGAGAAGTTGAGGTCGGTAATATTTTTTTGGGGGCGTATATAACGGACATTCAAATTGTTATAATTATTGTTAGTATAATTTTAATTGTTTTAAGTTTATTTTTTTTAAAATACACAAACCTCGGTAAAAAAATGCAGGCTGTTTCTTCAAACGAAGAATTGAGCAATATATTCGGTATTAACTCTAATCATGTTATTTTATGGTCTTTTGGTGTGGGTTCTGCATTAGCTGCAATTGCTGGCATCTTAATTATTCTTGATACAGATATGACACCTTCCACCGGTTTCAAATATCTGTTTTATGGTGTGGTCGCAATGATTATTGGGGGAGTTGGCAACTTTAAAGGCCTGATCGCAGGCGCATTAATTCTTGTCACTGCACAGAATCTTTCAGCCTACTACATTGACAGCAAATGGATGGACGCAACCGCTTATGTAATTTTAATTTTGTTCTTAGTTTGGAAACCGCTTGGTTTTAGCGGCAAGCGGTTAAGAAAAGTAGAAATTTGAGATGGAATATATTTTACATCTATTCATATTTATTTCAATCTACATTTTACTTTCACAAAGTTTGAGTTTAGCCGCAGGTTATTCCGGTTTAATTTCACTGGCTCACGCCGGGTTTTATGGAATAGGCGCTTATACATCCGCGTTGTTAACCGTAAATTTTGGGTTGCCGTTTCTTATCACTCTGCCTTTGGCAATGCTTTTTTGCGGAATTACCGCCATTATTGTTTCAACGATTTCACTCAGAACAGTTGATGATTATTTTATTATAATCACTCTCGGAATTCAAGTAGTTGTTTTTTCAATAATGAATAATTGGCAATCCCTAACAAGAGGTCCGCTCGGAATACCGGGAATTCCATCAATAGAGATTTTCGGGTTCCCGTTTGAAGATAAAATTTCTTTTTTATTGCTTGGTCTGTTTTTTGTTGGGGTTGTTTGGTTTTTACTAAATAATATCAGCCGTTCGCCTTTCGGAAGAATCTTAATTGCATTGAGCGAAGATGAGATATTTACTCAAAGTCTTGGCAAAAATGTTTATAAAGCAAAGGTAATATCCTTTACATTAAGCGCAATGTTTGCCGCTATACCCGGCGTTTTATATGCACACTACATCAGTTATATCGACCCGACAAGTTTCACAATAGACGAATCAATTTTCATTTTAAGTATTGTTATCATTGGCGGAATGCGTAACATGTTTAAGATTGCTATAGCAGCGGCTTTCCTTGTTTTGCTTCCTGAAGCGCTGCGTTTTCTCGGTATGCCTAGTGCTATCGCAGCAAATATGCGTCAGATAATTTATGGAGCAATTTTGATTGTTGTAATTTTTAGGAGCAGTAAAGAATTTATGCCATCTATTCAAACAGTTAAATAAAAGATTTTAAGGTGTTCACGATAAATTCATCAAAAAGAGCCTAATCCGGGTTCATTATTAATATTTTTTAGCCTGTTTCAGATACACCTCTTCCATAAAAGTTCATCAAAGTTTTGCAGGTAAATATCTCACTTATTCCGGATTACTGGAATACTATTAGCATCGATGATTCTAACTTGGTGTTTATCCTTGGCAGGATCGATCCCTATGATTATTTTCCCCTGTACAAATTGACGCTTTTCAATTAGTGAATGTTTATGTTTATTCATCATAGTTCCCCATTGTTGGTTCAAGGTTTAAACCTGACACCCCATCAGGTTTTTCATCATAAATTACTATTCCCAGAAAAGGGGAACATAGATATCGTTAGGCATACAATAGGAAGCTTATGGAAAATATTAGTTATCTTGTTTTAGCTCGCATACTACATGTTATTGGAGTAGTGATTTGGATTGGTGGCGTTGCTTTTGTTACTACTGTTCTGATTCCATCTCTTAAGAAAATAACAGACACCCATGACAGGCTGGAATTATTTGAGCAACTTGAAGGAAAGTTTGCATTTCAGGCGAAAATCGCAACCCTGATTACGGGTGTTTCCGGGTACTATATGCTGGATTTTTTGAATGCATGGGATCGTTATCTGCATCTGCAATTTTGGTGGATGCATCTGATGACATTCATATGGGCAGTCTTTACTGTTGTACTGTTTGTGCTTGAACCCTTGTTTCTACATCGTTGGTTCCGAGAGCAAGCCTCAAAAAATAGTGAAAATGCCTTTGCATGGCTTCACAGAATGCATATGGCATTGTTAACTTTAAGTATGTTAGCTGTATTAGGTGCCGTGGCGGGGTCGCATGGATTTAACTTTTAAAGCTCATGGCTACCAATGCATTGCACCAGACCCGTTGAGCGAGCGGGTGAATTTTAACGTTGGGCAGCGCAGCAAGAACCTTGGTTCATCGCGGTACGAGCTTTGTAGAGGTAACACACTGGATTACCGTATACGATTATCTCAAGGTTGCCATTTCTCAGAGGTTCGTGTACAGGAGGTGTTCCGATGCAGGTAAATCATGACCGCATTCGTCGTGCGCAAGAACTCATGGCTCAACACGGTATGATTGGCCTCATGATTATGAACTATGATGATTACAGGTATTTCTTTGGCGACATCCGCTCACAGCCGCGCGCCATCATTCCCGCTGTCGGTCCACCCATCTTCATTGGCTTCTCCGCGGAAGAGCCAGAGCTGCGTCAGGAACTCGGCAATGAACCTATCAAGGTGTTCAGCCACGTGGGAGAACAAATCTCGAATGTAAGAGAAACGTTCCGCTCCTTATTCGGCGTCCCACCGCCTGGGCTCAAATCTCCGTCAAGCGGAAAACCGAGTGTTGGAATGCAAATGTGGTTTCACACTCCGGCGTTCTTAGTTGACCTCTTTCGAAAGGTGAATCCACAAGTTGAGCTCATATCCTCTGACCCGGTGATGGACGAGCTTCGAATGGTTAAGGACCCTGAGGAGATCGAATTCATGCGAAAGGCGCAGTCCATTGCCGCTTTGGGAATGGACCGAGCCAAGCACCTGCTGCGACCCGGAGTGACTGGCCACGAGATCGCGACAGAGGTGCTCTACACGATGATGAAGGCGGGAGCAGAGGGCACGAGCACGCCGATTCACATTAACTCGGGAATTCGTAGTTGCTGGATTCATGGCAAGGTCGACAAGACGTCAATAAAGGCGGGAGACCTCGTCGTTATCGACTTGACGCCCCAGTTCGAAGGCTACTGCGCTAATCTCGCACGTACTTTCATCCTTGGGCATTCAGATGAAATCCAGACTCGGTTGCTGGATACCTACCGTGAAATGCACGAGGCAACATGTCGAATGTTAAGACCGGGAATTACTGTCTCAGAGCTCGACGCCATTGGTGAGGAGATATGCGTCCGTCACCGCTTGGGAGAGTTTCATTTGAAAGGGATCTCGCACGGTATCGGCTTACGTTTCGAAGAGACGCCTGCGCCGACGATCATCCCAGCGCACCGTAGGACGAGGTTACGAGAGCACATGACTGTAACAGTGGGGCACACAATACTCGCGACCCCCGGGATTGGTGGTGTGCGGTTCGAGGATGTCTACCTCGTGACACAAGATGGAGGGGAGGCTCTCCACGACTATTCCATGGACTCACAGGTTGACTGACGGATCAGCAGACGTAATGAAACCCTCGAGTTACCTCGAACGCCAGAATGTGCGCTGTCGAACCAGCGACTGAAGCTGACCTCGCTCCGCACCGCAGCTGATACCGAGGCCGTTAGACAACAACATAAATAACCTGTTTTTGAAAGCAATTAAACATGAAAAAAGTTCTTTTACTAATGTGTGATGGTACGGAAATGCTGGAAGCGGCTTCTTTTTATGACGTTTTGGGATGGTCGGGAAGCGCAGGGTTCGAGCATGTAGAAGTAATAACTGCTGGTTCTAACAGCCCTATTGTATGCACATTTGGCATGAAGGTCATACCGGATATCTTGTTTTCTGAAATAAATATTGAAGATTATGATGCACTTGCAATTCCAGGTGGGTTTGATGAATTTAATTTCTATGATGATGCCTTTTCAACAACTGTCTCCAAATTAATTAAATGCTTTCATGAACTAAGAAAACCAATAGCGTCCATCTGTGTGGGAGCATTACCCGTTGCGAACGCTGGAATCTTGAAAGACAAGAAAGCAACAACCTATCACCTGATGGGTGGAAGAAGAAGGCGACAGCTGGCTGAATATGGTGTTAATGTTATAGATGCAATGATTGTTAGTGATGGTAACATAATCACTTCCACTTCACCTGCTAGCGCACCGGAAGTGGCTTTGCTCTTGTTAGAAAAACTTACTGGGACAGACACAGCCAATCAAGTTAGAGAATTGATGGGTTACAAGACGGAGATGAAAATTGTCTAACAAAAAATTGCGCTCGGACAGTCAAAAACTTCGGTCTATGACCCTCACTTTTGCCAGTCTGTGAATTTGAAGTTATTAACTAAAGGATAATTGAGGCATGACAGACAACTGTACAAATATCACATGTGAAATCGAAAAGCTCCAGACAAGGCAATCCAAGACGCTGAAGGTAGTGCTCGGCATCAACGTTGGAATGTTTCTGGTTGAGTTCCTGGCGGGTCTTATCGCCGGATCGACAGCGCTGCTTGCGGATTCTTTGGACATGCTCGGTGATGCTTTAGTATACGGGTTTAGCTTGTATGTCGTCTCACGCAACGACACCTGGAAGGCGGTTTCAGCCCTGATCAAAAGCGGGGTCATAGCTCTGTTTGGACTGTTTGTGCTTGGCCAGGTTGCCCACAAGTTTCTCAACCCGATGACTCCTCATTTCGAGACAATCGGTCTGATAGGACTGCTTGCTCTAGCAGCAAATGTGGTTTGTCTTTCCCTGCTGATACACCACCGCGCAGAAGATGTGAATATGCGTTCCGTCTGGTTGTGCTCACGCAACGACATTATTGCTAATATTTCGGTTTTGTTTGCTGCGTTGGGTGTGTGGATCACCAACTCGCAGTGGCCAGATCTTCTCGTGGGACTGGGTATTGCATTACTGTTTTTGTTCTCAGCGTTCCACGTCTACCAAGACGCCACTGCAACCTATGCAGCGCATGACAAAGCGCACACCGCTGAGCTTTGACGTTGAACTAAACCTTCGGTAGTATCCTTTATTTCCCTTCTCACCACTGTCCGTTTCCATCTAAACTAAAACACTAAGTGTTTACGTGTTTGAGTATTTCCCGTAGGGACTCCTCTGGAGAAAGTGTTTATGTTGTCCGGTCTTGAATTCACTTAAACACATGCTCCAACGGAATCTCTTTGAGAAACACGTTAACACTTGAGCACTATCATGCGGTATTGTAAAGATTTTTATGAATCGATATACTAGCCTGATTTAAGCCTTCAAAGTCCTCCGACAATAGGAGACCCCTTGGGAAAGAAAAAAGACTGATCCTGTAGTCCGACTGAGGTCGAACCCGTTGAGAGCTTGGCAGACAAAGTTTCAATGACTGCTGAGATTTCTTTTATCTTTTAGTCAATTTTAATATCTATTTGTGCACAAATGAAATCATCGGAGTTTTGTATATTGATTCCTAAATTTTGTGAAAGGACATGACTCTGTTTTTGATTTGAATCCGATGAAACCAGAGTATAGTCATTATGGTAAAGAAAATATTAATTACTGGTGCGTTTGGTCAATTAGGGGAAGCTGTCGTCTGGGAGCTTCAGCCCCATTTTGAATTGTTGGCAACCGGGCATCACCTTCCGGAAAAATATTTACATCTATGTGAAGTAGATTCTATCGATGTAACAGACAGAAAGCAATGTAACCAAATCATTAACTCATTTCAGCCAAATGTTATCCTTCACCTTGCATCCTATACTAACGTAGACGGTAGTGAGACTAATAAGCAACTTGCTTGGAATGTAAATGTAAAGGGGACAGAAAACCTGATTATTTCGGCAAAAGGTCGGAATCTTAAGTTCATATATATTTCATCGGACTATATCTTTGATGGAGAATATGGTCCTTATGATGAAGATTCACCTCCTTCACCTATAAACTATTATGGCAAATCCAAATTAGGGGGTGAAAATGTTGTAAGGGGGGGTACTGTCCCCTGGATAATATTCCGTACAAATGTTCTCTACGGCGTGTCGTCACACACAAAAGCAAATTTTGTTAATTGGGTGGTTGAATCGTTGAAAGCAAGAAAATTCATTAGAGTTGTCTCAGACCAATGGGGAAACCCAACCTGGACAGGCGGAATTGCAGAGGCAATTAAAATGGCGGTAATTCTGGATATTCAAGGTATTTTTAACTATGGAGGAGCGGAATTCTTGACACGTTATGAATTTGCTCAAAAAATTGCGAAAGTCTATGACCTTGATGCAAATTTGATTACTGCAATCTCTACCGATGAATTAAATCAACCTGCTAAAAGACCTCTGAAATCCGGTTTGAAAACGGAAAAAATTGAGGAAACATTGGGATTACGTCTTTATGGAGTTGAGTATTGTCTCAGGAAGGTAAAAGAAGGTGTAGTTGCGTGAAAACATTGATTGTGACTCCGACTTATAATGAACGGGAAAATATCGGAGAACTTATCCGGAAACTTTTTGAAATCGATCCGGATTACCACTTGCTTGTTGTAGACGATAATTCCCCGGATGGGACCGGTTTACTTGTCACAACTCTTATGGATTCGCACCCCAATTTGCATATTATTTCAAGGGAGGGAAAACTTGGATTGGGAACAGCCTACATCGCAGGATTTCAATTTGCATTAGAACGGGATTTCGATATAATAATCCAAATGGATGCAGATATGTCCCACGACCCCAATGATGTTCCAAGATTAATAAACGCATTGAACGAATCTGACCTTGTACTTGGTAGTCGTTATTGTGACGGTGTGAGTGTAGTTAATTGGCCAATTCGACGATTGATCCTTAGCTACAGTGCGAACCGTTATACAAGAATTGTAACAGGATTGCCAGTGAAGGATGCAACAGGAGGATTCAAATGCTGGCGCAGAGAGGTCCTAGAATCCTTGGATTTAGAGAATGTCCGCTCGCAAGGATATTCCTTTCAAATTGAGATGACATTCCGGGCATGGCTTAAAGGATTCAAAATAAAAGAAATACCCATTATTTTCATTGACCGTACAATTGGTGAATCCAAAATGAGTAAATCTATTATGTATGAAGCGATATTTATGGTCTGGCGACTAAAATTATGGAAAATATTTGGGTGGAGCAAATAGACTGCATTGGCTCTGTTCTGATAATTGGTTGATTTATGCCAGATTTATATATTGAACCTTTTTCAGGAACTCACCCCCCAGCCCCCTCTCTTACCAAAAGAGAAGGGGTCAGGGGATGAGTTACGTAATAGGCTTTGAATACTTGTATTATTTCAGCCCTGTAATAGAACATAGGCACCGCCTGTTATAAAACTATGTCTCCTATTATCTCAATCATTATCGTCAACTATAATGTCAAAGACTTTCTTTCAAATTGTCTACTCTCAATAAGGCAGTCTGAAGTTGATGCCGAAGTTGAGGTAATTGTTGTTGATAATCATTCTTACGACGGGTCGGTAGGGATGATAAATACGCAATTTCCTGAAGTACAAGTCATACCTAAAGAGAAAAACCTTGGATTTGCCAAGGGTGTAAATATCGGTATTGCCGCTGCTTCAGGTGACTATATCCTTATCTTAAATCCTGATACAATATTAGAGGAAAGTACCCTGAGTATATTATTAAAATACCTTGAAGACCATCCCAATGTAGGTATATGCGGACCAAAAATCATGAATGCGGATGGATCTATCCAAGCCTCTTGTAAACGAAGTTTTCCGACACCCGGTGTTGCACTACCTAAAATTCTTGGTTTAGATCGATTGTTTCCACACGCTCGGTGGGCAGGACGATATAATTTAACCTACCTGGATCCTGACCAAATCCACAAAGTCGATGCGTTAAGTGGTTCGTTTATGTTTGTTCGTAAACAAGTGATTGAAACAATCGGGAATTTTGACGAAAAGTTTTTTATGTTTGGAGAAGATCTTGATTACTGTTTTCGGACCAATGAAGCCGGATTTGAAATCCATTATGTTCCTTTAACTCAAATCATCCATTACAAGGGTGAAAGTGTCAAAATTGCCCCATTTGACAGTATCCGTTATTTCTACGATGCCATGTCGCTTTTTGTGGAAAAACATTTCTCTCCGACGACCTCATTTGTAACACGATTAGGTCTGAAATTTGGAATTATCGCCAGAAAGTTCATTGCATTTATTTCATCAGCAATGACACAATTAATACCTGCCTTGTTAGATATATTGGTTGTCTTTAGTGGTTTTGCAATAGCCGTTCCAATACGCTTTGGTACATTTGAGCATCTTTTCGAATCATACATTCCTGTGCTGATTATCTATTCAATATTTTGGATTTTAGTTGGGTCCATATTCCAACTTTATTCCCGGTTCGTTTTATCCTATAACCGGGCTATGTTGTCTTCATTTCTGGGATTTCTGATCATTGTGGCATTTACTTACTTTTTCAAGCAGTTTGCCTATTCGAGAGCTGTCATCCTGATAGCCGCCACTGTTATTATGTTTGGTATCCCAGGTTGGAGACTTGTGGCGCATATACTCATATCCAGAGGAATAATCCGAAAAGTAAAAGTTGGACAATCACCAATATTTTCACGAAGAGCTGTGATTGTTGGTGCAGGTTTTGAAGGTAAAAGAATAGCCCAAAGAATTAGGAAAAGATTAGATACCGGGATCGAAGTTGTCGGATTTATTGATGATTCTTATAAATTATTTGTCAACCAAAACGGACAAAACATTGAGCATAGGATATCTTCCCAATTCCTCGGGACTACAGAGGATATCAGAGGAATTATAAATGCCCATTCCATCAGGGAAATAATATTTACTTCGGATATATTATCAAATGAAGATATTTTAAGGATTATGAATAACACACGTGATCTCCGATTGACGTATCGAATTGTTCCCCAGGATCGCGATATCCTGTTGGGTAAAGCTTCTGTGGAAGACTTAAGTGATATTCCTTTTGTCAATATTGAGTATTCGTTATATAACAGAGTACACCAGATTTCGAAACGTACATTCGATATATTAATGTCATTTATTCTATTATTACTTTTTAGTCCCATATTCTTCATATTACTGTTAAGGTTTTCAATGTGGGAAAATGTTAAGTTCTGGGGTGTAAATGGATCAAAATTTCAGGGGTGGATTGCGCCATCAAAGAGTCGGTTTCTACGTGAATTACCCCTTTTGATAAAAATTTTTACAGGGCAAATGAGCTTTGTAGGGAATTTACTCATTCCGACGTCAGGCGATAACCTTAATCTGTTATGTAAACCGGGACTTACCGGACTTGACAGAATAAAAAACGCCTCTTTTGACTCGGACGAGAGAGTCGCTCTCGAACAATATTATATTCAGCACCAATCGATGATGTTCGATGTCGAAATCATAATACGGACAATGTTTGCGTTTTAGCCTGGAATATTTGCCACGAAGAACGCAAAGGAACACAAAAGTAAAAGAAATTAATGAATACGAGAAATATATTGTTGTATAAATATTTTGATGCTGGCAATGTTTGTCTTATAACTAATCTTAATAAAAATATTAGTGTAACTTCGTGTTTCTTAGCGGCTGATGAATAGATTAGGTTAGAAAATTATGGCTGAATTCCACTTAAATTTTGAAAAACCGATCATTGAACTTGAGAGGAAAATCGATGATCTCAAGTCGATAAACGCTGCAGGTAATACAGATCTGTCACAAGAGATCAGAAAACTTGAAGATAAACATAAAAAACTGATCGAAAAAACTTACAGTAATTTATCACGATGGCAGCGTGTACAGTTGGCGAGGCATCCAAGAAGGCCTTATTCCCTTGATTATATTACAAGAATTTCACCTGATTTTTTTGAATTACACGGTGATCGTAATTTTGCAGATGACAAATCGATTGTCACCGGTATTGGGTCAATTGACGGGATGCAGGTAGTCTGGATTGGTCAGCAGAAGGGAAAGAATACCAAAGATAATCTATACCGTAATTTTGGCATGTCTAAACCGGAAGGGTACCGGAAGGCGCTTAGAGTTATGGAATTGTCGGAAAAGTACAATCGACCCATCATCTGCCTGATAGATACTCCAGGCGCTTATCCGGGTATTGGCGCTGAAGAACGAGGACAAGCAGAAGCTATAGCTAGAAATTTATTAAGGATGTCATCCATCAAAGTGCCGATTTTGATCATTATTATTGGAGAAGGCGCCAGTGGTGGGGCGTTGGGTATCGGCGTGGGAGATAAATTGATCATGCTGGAAAATACATGGTTCTCTGTTATTAGTCCTGAAGGATGTGCTTCCATACTTTGGCGGGATGCAAGTAAGGCTGAATTGGCAGCAGACGCCATGAAAGTTACTGCTCAGGATCTTTATGAAATGGGGATTTGCGATAGGATTATTAAGGAACCATTAGGGGGCGCCCATCGGAATAATGATAAAATGGCTGAGATTTTAAAAAATATCATTATCGAAGAATTGAACCGACTTTTAACATTTAATACCAGTGAGTTACTAGATCGTCGATTGAAAAAGTACGAAAAGATTGGCGTCTGGGAAGAATAAAATGATTTCTAATAGGTTTGATCTCCGTGTCATCTATGCGGATACGGATATGATGGGGAGAGTGTACTATGGAAAATACCTCGAATATTTCGAAGCCGCAAGATCACACATGTTAAGGGCAATAAATCTCCCTTACTCTGTATTGGAAAAGATGGGTGTTTTCCTTCCCGTAATAGAAGCTCATTGTGAATATAAAGGCGCTGCAACTTTTGAAGATAATCTCATCATACATACATCTATAAATCAATTCCCGAAGGCGAAGATTCGAATTGATTACAAAGTTTTTAAAGATGGAAATGAGGCAGTGATCGCAAAAGGTTATACGGTTCATTCCTTCATAAAAAAAACAGGACAACCTATTAGACCCCCGAAAATATTCTTAGACGCTTTAAAAAATCACTGGGTAGAAGAATAAGAACATAGCTGTGTCCCGATGCATCGGGAATTAAAAAGGCTAAGGTTGAGGCTAAGAAATTGGTGAGCGGTGGTGTGGTAACTGGTGAGTAGTGAGTTATGATAACTAACTAACCAGTAACCAATTAACCAATAACTAATTTTATCGACGATAAACATTTCCAGAATCCTCCAGGATACAATTGAACTGAATGTTATACTATCTAATCAAATTTCTCGCTGTCCTTTCCTTGGAAAGATTTTTTGATAAAATAATTGTAGAACATAGAGAAAGAATCCATCCTGATTGCCCGACCATATATGTTGCAAACCACCCTAATACGATGATGGATGCTATGGTGGCAGGATACGCTGTGGGTAAGAGAATACACTTTACCGCAAAAAGCACAATATTTGCTAATCCGGTTGCAAGTTGGTTTCTTAAAAAAATAGGGTTAGTCCCCATATATCGCAGGGAAGATAATCCAGATCAGATGGGAAAAAATGAAGATATTTTTATCCGGTTGTACGAACACCTCGAAACAGGGGGTTCATTTTTAATTTTTCCAGAAGGGATAAGTATTTCAGACAGATTATTACACGAAATTAAAACAGGAGCCGCTCGTATTGCCTTTGGCGCTGAGGTAAGGAATAAATTTTCATTAAATGTACAAATTGTTCCCGTTGGTTTAAATTATTCGGATTATCAAAAATTCAGAAGTGATGTCTACTGTCGTTTCGGATATCCTATTTTCATTAACGAATACAGAGATAATTATGAGAAGAATCCTGTCCAAGCGGTTAAGGAAGTCACAGAAAAAATAAAATATCAGTTAGAAAAAGTTACCACAACATTACCGGAAAGTGAAATCTCTGACCTGGTCGATTTTGTTAATACTATCTACAAAAAAGACCTTATAGTTGAAATGGGTTTGGAGTCAAAATCGGTGGAAGATGAATTTTTTGTAACGAAGGGAATCATTGATGCAGTGGAGTGGTACAAACATCATCATCCGGATAGAACAAAAATCATGTCGAAGGAAATGGGGAATTATCTCAAGACACTTCAGCGTCTTCAATTAAGAGATGATTTTCTCTCACCAGCAAGAAAGGGGATTAAATTCAGGCGACGACTGAAATCGTGGTTTTTCCTGGTAATTGGTTTTCCGGTTTTTCTCTGGGGAGCCATAAACAATTTTCTGGGTTACAAAATTCCGAGAGTTCTTACGGTCCGAATAACACATCAGGATACGTTTATTTCATCGGTAAAACTGATGGTTGGCATCGCTGCATTTGTATTATTTTACACAATTCAAATATGGTTAAGTTGGTTCCTGTTTCATGATAAATCAATATCGATAATCTATGGATTGACACTTGTCCCCTCCGGGAATTTTGCATTAGAATATTATAGAAGAGCCCAAAACTATAGACAGCATTTAATTTTCTTATCACTATTTTATCGAAAGCGAAGTCTCATTTATGGATTAATTCAGAAGAGGATGGCTTTGATTGAGTCACTAAATGAGGCAAAGGAAGAATTTCTAAGTATGGTCGAGGAGCAAAAACGAACATCTGAGGAGAATCGATGAGACAGATTGGGTCAAATATTGTATCGTGGTCAGAGAGAAAAACCAAAGCTGACAGGGAATATATGTTGAACCTGCTTGAGAAATATGGGGAGGAGGAAACCAATTTAAAATTGGGGGGTGGAAACAAGAGGATCGAGATTCAGCATAATAAGGGAAGAATGACTGCTCGAGAGCGTATTGATGTGCTGTTAGATAAAGGTTCAGATTTCCTTGAACTTGGATTATATGCAGCTTGGGGGATGTATGAGGAGTACGGCTCTCCACCTGGTGCGGGTGTTGTTGTCGGTATCGGAAAAGTAAGTGGCAATGACTGTGTTATCATAGCCAACGATGCCACAGTAAAGGCTGGTGCCTATTTTGAAGTTACCCTAAAAAAACATCTTCGGGGTCAGAGGATAGCTTTGGAAAACAATATTCCCGTTATCTACCTTGTAGATTCAGCCGGCGTTTTTCTCCCGTTGCAAGATCAGGTATTTCCCGATGAGGCTCATTTTGGGAGGATTTTTTTCAATAACGCCCGACTTTCAGCCTTGGGAATCCCTCAGATAGCCGCCGTTATGGGTCCGTGTGTAGCCGGGGGAGCATACCTCCCTGTTATGTGCGATAAATTTATTATGACGGAAGGTTCAAATTTATTTTTAGCTGGACCTGCTCTCGTAAAAGCAGCAATCGGTCAGGATATCGATAAAGAAATTTTAGGGGGTGCAACTACTCACAATGCGATTAGCGGCACAGCTGATTACCACACAAAAAACGATCGTGAGGCGATTGAGCTTATACGTCAATTGATTGGGAATTTGGGGGTCAGGGATAGAGGTCATTTTAACCGGAAAGCCTCCAATGATCCACTATATCTTGTCGATGACCTGAATGCAATTGTACCGAAAGATGGCGGTACATATAACATGGAGGAGGTGCTTGCCCGAATTATTGATGGAAGCGAGTTTGAGCCGTACAAAGTGGAATACGGGAAAACAGTCATTTGCGGACATGCAAGAATTGGAGGGTACAGTGTGGGCATCGTTGCCAACCAGAAAGACGTAATGAAATCTGAACTGGGCGAGATGCAGATGGGGGGTGTGATTTATAGTGATTCTGCCGATAAAGCAGCCAGATTTATTATGAATTGTAATCAAGACAGAATTCCCCTCATATTTTTTCACGATGTGAATGGATTTATGATAGGAAAGAAGGCTGAGTGGGGAGGCATCGCAAAAGATGGAGCAAAAATGGTGCAGGCAGTTTCCAACTCTGTGGTTCCGAAAATCACCATTATAATCGGGGGGAGTTTTGGTGCCGGTAATTACGCCATGAGTGGCAGGGCATATGAGCCGAGATTTATGTACATGTGGCCCACTGCGAATTTAGCAGTGATGGGAGGGAGTCAAGCTGCAAATACATTAGTAGAAATTCGCTTGGCAAAAATGAAGGAGAATGTTTCTGAAGAACAGCGACGACAAATGGTGGAAAAAATCAAAGCGATATATGACATTCAAAGCGATCCTCGTTATGCAGCAGCAAGACTGTGGACAGATGCGATAATCAAGCCTGAAAAAACCCGGGATGTTATCATTCGATCACTTGAAATTTGTGAAAACCAACCGAAAATGCCTGCTCCTGTTTTTGGGGTGCTTCAGGTGTGAAGTTGGTTTGTATATTGTTTATTGGTGAATAGTAACTGGTTATTGGTGAGTACCTGCCCTACCAGCTCAATAGCGAGGAACGAGCGTACTGGGGTAGGTAGGAACGACCGTACAAAGGTGGTTGCAAAATGTGACCACCAGAAATTAGCAAGGGTGTTGTATGAGTAAACAAATTATTCCTGTAGATCGGATAGAGCGGACTATTTTAGAAATCCAGGGACAGAAGGTAATTATAGATGCCGATTTGGCAGCGATTTATGGCACAACAACAAAAAGGCTGAACCAAGCGGTCGGACGCAACAAAGATCGTTTCCCATATGATTTTATGTTTCAACTTACAGAAGATGAAAAATCTGAGGTTGTCACAAATTGTGACCACCTTGCTAAATTAAAATATTCACCCCATTTACCATATGCATTTACAGAACACGGCGCATTGATGGCAGCATCGGTATTAAATACTGAAAGGCTATTCAAGTGAGCGTATTTGTGGTCCGTGTATTTGTGAGACTGCGGGAACTGGTCGCAACGCATAAAGAGTTGGCGAGCAAATTGGAAGAATTAGAACAGAGAGTTGGAGCACATGACAAGACAATAATTGAGTTAGTGCAAACCATTAAACAATTAATGGAACCACCTGCACCTAAACCTAAAAGACGAATAGGATTCTAAATGAGAGAGTTTACTGAAACACTGGAAACAATTCTCAAAGCGGCATTGGGTTATATTCAACTTTTGTCAGCAACCTGTGGTTTACAGGAAAAGCTCACCAACACCGAAGATACAGAATGGGACGACTCCCGCTCCACTGAACAGTTGAATGTGGATAGATGCTATTATCAACCCTGAAAAAACCCGGGATATTATCATTCGATCACTTGAAATTTGTGAAAACCAACCGAAAATGCCTGCTCCTGTTTTTGGGGTTTTACAGGTTTAATAAAAATCCATACATTCACAGGAGTAGTTGACATGCTATACTTAAACAGAATGATATATAAAATCAAATTAATTTTCCATTTAGCCATACTATTTTCATTGTTAGGAAATTCCGTAATGGTTGGTCAGATAGATTCTCCAACCCCACGAAATGAGGATTCAATCAATTCACTAAGAAAACTTCTCCCAGATAGTTTAAAAACACAAATCCTAATTCTTGGAACACCCCATTTGATAACAATAGGTGAAAATTTTCAACAATCATTACTGGACTCACTTTTAATTGTACTTGAACAATTCAGACCAGATATAATCGGTGTTGAAAGTATACCACCTCATCTCATTGAATATATGGATCGTAAAGGTGGTTATTATGCCCAAGTAGTTAAACAGTTTAGTAAAGACAATTTGGAATATGGGGAAATTGCACAAGACTTGTTAAATCTCACAAGATTGGAAGCGAAACAAAAAGCCGATTCATTGTTGCATAGTTTTACTAAACAAAATCCAATTTCTGAGAAATCACGTCTGGATCTGGTTCTCATACTTCTTGCCTCCTACGATCTTAATTCTGCTTTACTTCAATGGTCTTACCTCACAGAAAACATTCGATTGAATAATGAAACTTTTCCATCAACGGCTGCCTCTTTTCTTAACGAACGGCTTGAAGCCCCAAATGAAATTCCTGCAATTGGTATTCGCCTTGGTAAAAAGTTAGGACTCAATAAAATTTCATCCATTGATGATCACCAAGATAAAGATTTGTTTTTAGAATTTGCTCCAGATTTGATCAAACAAATCCAAAGTCATCCCTTATATAAAACTACAACTGAATCTCCAATATATATTGATTCTCAAAATCGTTTGAAAGAAGCCATTGAAAAGGGGGATTTACTCCCGTATTACCGATATTTAAACTCTAATGACTACACAAAAAAAGACACTGATACTCAGTGGGGATTATTTTTAAGAACAAACTTAGAAAGTGGTTTAGACCGTAGTCGGATGGCTCTTTGGGAAGTTAGAAATTTAAATATTGTTTCACATATTCGCCGTGTCACTGTATTAAATCCCGGTAAACGAATGCTTGTAATAATAGGTGTTGGACATAAACCATTCTTAGAATCATATTTGAATAAAATGATTGATGTGAAGTTAGTTCATTTTGAAGAACTATAAATTTGCTGATAATCTATGTATAGGATAAAATACTTCTTAGCATGGATTTGAGAGATTTGATTGATGGATAGACCGGTTCTCATTGGAAATGGTCAAGGGTTCTGGGGAGACAGTATTGATGCTCCTGTGAATCTGGTTCGTGGCGGACCCCTTGATTATCTGACATTGGATTATCTAGCTGAGGTGACTATGTCCATTCTTCAACGACAGAAACGGAGGGATTCCAGTCGTGGCTACGCAACCGATTTTGTTGAACTCATCGACAGGATTCTCCCTGATATTCTTGAACGGGATATAAAGGTTATAGCCAATGCAGCCGGGGTCAATGCTAAAGCTTGTCTTTCCAAATTAAACGAAATTATCAAAAAGCAAAATTTGGGGAAAGTTTCGGTTGGGATTGTAGAAGGAGATGATCTACTTCCTCGACTTAAGGAATTAGTTTCAAAGGGATATAAATTTGAACATCTGGACACCGGAGAACCCTTAGGAGAAAGAATACAATCGATAACCGCAGCTAATGCTTACATCAGTTCATTTCCATTGGCGGAGGCGTTAGACCGTGAGGCGCAAATCGTTTTGACCGGAAGAGCGACGGATCCCGGCTTGGTGCTTGCCCCCATGATATTTGAATTTGGATGGACGGAGAAGGACTTTGATCTTCTTGCAGCAGGAACCGTAGCAGGTCACATCGTGGAATGTGGGGCACAGGCGACAGGTGGGAATTACAGTCGCTGGTGGGAAGTTCCGGATTATGCCAATATAGGGTATCCCATCGTGGAAGCATATCCCAACGGGTCATTTGTCATCACCAAACAAAAGAATACCGGAGGATTGATTAATATTCAATCTGTCTCAGAACAGATTCTTTACGAAATCGGAGATCCCAAAAATTATATTTCACCCGATGTTGTGGTGGACTTTACTTCTTTTCGTTTGGAGGAAGATGGGGATAATCGAATCAAGATAGACCATGTTAAAGGCAGTCTACCCACGAATTACTATAAAGTTTCCATGGCGTATCATGCAGGATACAAAGCAACAGGGGAATTAACGATTAGCGGTCCAAGGGCAGTAGAGAAGGCAAAAAAAGTGGCGGAGATTGTCTGGGACAGATTGAAGAATGCAGGATATGAATACGATAAAATCAAAACGGAATTATTAGGTACAGGAGCATCACAAGGTGTTAAAGAATTATATGACTTGCCCGAGGTTGTTCTCCGGTTGAGCGTCCGGGATGAAAATCGTGATAAAATCACCCGATTCGGAAAAGAGATTGCACCAGTCATCACCAACGGTCCACCCGGTATCACTGGCTTTGCGGGAGGAAGGCCAAAACCACAGGAGATTATCGCCTTTTGGCCAACATTGATACCTAAAGAAGAAGTTTCAGTGACAGTTAGAATTGAAACAATATAAGCAGTAAAGATTGAGACAAAGGGAATATAACTATGGAAATAAATGTTCGTTAACCAGCAAAAGATGAAATTGAGGAAATGAAACAGAATCCAATTTGGGAATGTGAACCTTCGGAATTTCCATGGCATTATTCTTTAACAGAATCCTGTTATTTGCTAACTGGAAAAGTTATCGTCAAAACAGATGAAGGAGATGTGGAATTTGGCGCTGGCGATTTAGTCACTTTCCCGGAAGGGTTATCCTGTACATGGAAAGTCATAGAGAAAGTAAGAAAACATTACACATTTGGTGATTAGCCGATAATGAAAATAACTCTTTTTGATATTGCCCATGCCCGTTCGGGAGACAAAGGTGGAAATGCCAATGTTGGATTGATATTTAGATCGAAAGGGATTTATAACTGGGCAAAAGATTACATCACATCAAAAAGAGTAAAGGATCATTTTGGACAAATCGTAAAAGGAAAAGTAATCCGTTATGAATTGCCAAATTTACTGGCATTCAATTTTATCTTGGAAGATTCCCTCGGTGGTGGAGGAAGTGAAACACTTCAAATTGATGCCCAGGGGAAAACATACGGTCAAAGGCTTTTGATGATGGAGGTTGATGTACCTGAAAACCTGATTTAGGTATTACCTGTTTTTCGTACCAAAATTACGATCAAGCTGTCCCGAACCTTCGGGACGACCCTGCTGTTGAGATTCTTGCTGGTAGTCACCGTCGACGTCAGTCCCTAACTTTCTGGGTAAAAGATGTCATCTTTATCACCAATTTTCCAATTGTTCAACGAAGATCTTATGAACATTCAAACTATCCAAAGGATCCATCGGAAAAGATGACATCTTTCTTCATCCGGTTTTTTGTTTTTCGGTAAAGCACTAATTATTTATCGCCAGTACCGCCGCACCTTTAATTTTACTGTTCTTCAAATCCTGTAAAGCTTGATTGGCTTTACTTAATGGATATATTTCTATTTCCGTTATAATTGGTATCTCGCTTGCATATTTTAATAGTTCTGTTCCGTCTTCATATGTAGCGTTAGCAGCGGTTGTGATAGTTCTTTCCCCATAAATTAAATTGTATGGGAATTGAGGTAAATCCGTCATATGGATTCCTGCAGAGACGACAATACCTCCTTTTTTTACTCGTTTTAATGCTTCAATCATCAACCAGCCTGCCGGAGCGAATATTAGATTGGCATCCATCTCAATCCGAGGATCGTCTTCCGCAGTGCCTGTCCAAATAGCGCCTAATGATTCAGCGTGTTTTTGATGATCCTTACTCCGTGTAAACACATATACATCACACCCAAAATGACGAGCCACTTGAATTGTGACATGAGCCGAAGCGCCAAAACCATATAGTCCGATTCGTTGTCCTGATTGAGCGCCACTCAATTTCAGGGTGCGGTATCCGATGATACCTGCGCATAGAAGAGGGGCAACTTGCTCATCAGGGAATTGTTTTGGGATGGGGTAAACAAACTGCTGAGGAACGACAGTCAACTCAGCATAACCTCCATCTTGATGCAAACCGGTAAACCGGGCATTGTCGCAAAGGTTTTCCTTTCCCGCTTTACAATAATCACATTTACCGCATGTGGAACTCATCCAGGGAACACCAACTCGATCTCCCACTTTTACGCCGGTTACATTTTTTCCGATCGATTCTACGATGCCTACAATTTGATGACCCGGAATGACAGGTAATTTAGGAATGGACAAATCGCCTTCAATAATATGGAGGTCTGTTCGGCAAACACCACAAAATCGATTACGAATCAGGATAGCGTTATTTCCAATCGTAGGAGTAGTTTTTTCTGATAAAAAAAGACGATTTTTTTCGATATCGCCCGTCTCTTTGAGTACCATTGCTTTCATATTTGTAACAACCTTTTTTACTTGAATTAATAATTAAATGTAGTATTTATCTACTCGGTAATCTACAGTCATTTTTACTTTAAAGTGAGATTGAAACGATTTAGATTCTTTCATGAGTACACCAAACTTCGAGACCTTAAGAATAAAAAGTGAACACAATTTCGCTACGGTTATCCTTACCAACCCACCGGTAAATGCCTTGTCAAAACAGCTTATTTCCGACCTTAATAGTGTTTGTGATTGGATTCAACGACAGGAAAATATCAGTGTTGTTGTGTTCAATGGGGAAGGGAAGCATTTCTGTGCTGGCGCCGATCTCAAAGAACGGATATTAATGTCGAATAACGAGGTGGAGAAAATTGTAAAATATATATCCGATACCTTTCAAAAAATTTTCGATATTTCAATTCCTACGCTTGCTGCCATCAATGGAACCTGCCTGGGTGGTGGTTTAGAGCTTGCACTGGCTTGTGACTTCCGCATAATGGCTGATCAGGGATTTATTGGTTTTAAAGAGACATCTTTAGGAATTATTCCCGGAGGTGGTGGTACACAACGACTTCCTCGTCTTATTGGTGTTAGCCTTGCGAAACATTGGATCTATTCTGCTCAATCCTTTACCCCTGAAGAGGCATTAGATGATGGTGTCATCGACTGGTTAGTGGACGTTGGTGATTTAAGTATCACAGTTAATGACATTTGTCAATTAATTGGTTCAAACTCTCCTCTGGCTTTAAAAGCAGTAAAAAGGGCGATTAACGAAGGATTGGATCTGCCACTCAAGATGGGGTTAGCAGTAGAACAGAAGGCATACAAGACGATAATAAATAGTGAGGATAGAAAGGTAGCGCTACAAGCATTCCTCAAAAAACGTTCGCCTGAATAGAAAGGAAAGTGGGATAAAGAAGTACATGTCTTTGGGGACATCGAATGAGGCGGACGTCCTGGAAGTTGGTCACCACGGTTCCATAACATGCACGACGGAGCTGTTATTGGGAAATGTGGATCCGAATTATGCCATTGTTTCAGTCGGGGAGCGGAACAAATTTGGCCACTCGTCTGAGATTATCATAAATCGCCGGGGGAATATGTGTGTTGCTGTATTTCGAACGGACCAGACTGGAGCAGTCTGGTTCAAATCTGACGGGAAATCAGTCTGGTTGCACAGTTGAAGATGAATAAAGCGGCAAACAGTTAAAGTGCTTGACTAATTCATCAAGTTTTAATTAATATGTTGTTGGGGTTCCTGATATCCGCATCATCCTAACTGTGCTGTCAGTTCAGATCCAACCCATTGATATAAAATGGTAAATGCAGTCGAAAATCCGAAAACCAGCGTGTTACTACAGAAATAAAAATGATAATTGGAGTTCCCGCCGAATCCTTTCCAGATGAAAAACGGGTCGCACTTGTGCCCGCTTTCATACCTAACCTAGCCAAAGTTGGACTGGAAGTCCACGTGGAACAAGGAGCCGGTTTGAACGCTGGTTTTCCTGACTCTGCCTACGTAGAGCAGGGTGCACATCTCGTGGCGGAGCGCTCGCAACTTTTCTCTTCGGCTGATGTGCTCCTGCAGGTACACGGTTTAGGATTCAATTCCATTACAAGCGATAACGATCTGGAGCTGGTTCATTCCAGGCAGGTAGTGATAGGACTCTTTAATCCTCTGGGCAACCCCGGAATCGCAGAATATCTTGCAGAAAAGGATATCACCACTTTTGCCCTGGAATTGGTCCCACGCATAAGCCGGGCACAGCCAATGGATGTTTTGAGTTCCATGGCTACCATTGCCGGTTACAAGGCTGTAATGTTGGCTGCGGGAGCGCTGAATAAGATCTACCCTATGATGATTACTGCCGCCGGCACCATTTCCCCATCCCGGGTCTTCATCGTCGGAGCAGGTGTGGCTGGTCTTCAGGCTATCGCCACCTCCCGTCGATTGGGTGCCGTCGTGCAATCTTACGATATCCGGCCAGCGGTTAAGGAACAGGTAGAAAGCCTTGGAGCCAAATTCCTGGAACTTAAGTTGGAAACCGAAGAGGCTGAGACATCCGGTGGTTACGCCAAAGCCATGGATGAGGAATTCTACCGTCGCCAGAGAGAAATGATGAAACAGGTAGTAGCTGAGAGTGATGTTGTCATCACTACGGCAGCGGTGCCCGGTAAAAAGGCTCCGGTCCTGATTACGGAGGAAATGGTTCAGGGAATGCACCCCGGTTCTGTGATTGTAGACTTGGCTGCTGAAGGAGGTGGCAACTGCGACCTTACCCGGCCCGGAGAGACGATAGAAGTTCATGGCGTTCATATTCTGGGCCCCCTAAATCTTCCCTCAACCATCCCTTACCACGCCAGCCAGATGTACGCAAAAAATGTGACCACTTTCCTTGAAAATCTGGTGAAGGATGGTGAACTTAACCTGAATCTGGAAGATCCCATTATAAAAGACACCCTCCTTACTCATAAGGGTGAGGTCGTCAATCCAATGGTGCGGGAACTTCTTGGACTTCCTGTGTCTTCCCAACCAGCTTCAAATGAAAGGAGTGATTCCTGATGGAAACTTTTGTACCCGCTCTAACCATATTCATCTTGGCACTTTTTGTGGGCTTTGAGGTCATCACCAAAGTGCCTCCACTTTTGCACACTCCACTAATGTCCGGCGCTAATGCCATATCGGGGATTACGTTGGTGGGAACGTTGATAACCTCTGGTGCACGGTTGACCACTGCTACAGAGATCCTGGGGTTTTTGGCAGTGGCCATGGCAACAGCGAACGTGGTGGGAGGTTTCCTGGTGACTCACCGTATGCTCGGAATGTTTCGTCGAAAGGATTAGAATGCCAAAAGAAGAGGCATTTGCAAAACTTTTATACTTAGCCGCTGCGGTCCTATTTATCATTGGCCTGAAGGGACTGACCCATCCCCGCACGGCGGTACGTGGTAATATTATTGCGGCTTTGGGAATGCTCCTTGCCATTGTGGTCACTCTCATGGACCAGCGTATTGTCAGTTTCCAAATCATCGTTGCAGGATTTGTGGTGGGAGGATTGGTTGGGGTCATCATGGCCTATCGGTCTTCCATGACTGCGATTCCCCAGGTGGTGGCTGTCTTCAATGGCTTTGGTGGTGGCGCTTCGGCCATCGCGGTCGGTGCCGCTTACATGGAAGCACTCAAGGGAGAATGGATTGAGGAGATCACCATCCAGTTCACATCGTCTGTGGCTATGGCTGGCTTGATTGGTGCAGTTGCACTGACGGGCAGTGCGATTGCGTTTGGAAAACTTCAGAGACTTATCAAGGAGAGACCCGTCTTGATTCCGGGTCGACACGTGATCAACGTAACCCTGCTTTTGATATGTCTTGGTTTGGGTACATGGCTGGTGGTGGATCCGACAGGGTCATTTCCTTTCTGGGCCATGGTAGGGGTTGCATCTCTGCTTGGGATCATGCTGGTGATACCCATAGGCGGGGCAGACATGCCCGTAGTTATTTCACTGCTCAATGCGTATTCAGGACTGGCGGCCGCAGGACACGGGTGGGTACTGAACAACAGCGTTCTCATCATTGCGGGCTCGCTGGTCGGCGCCGCGGGTTTCTTCCTTACCGCACTGATGTGCCGGGCCATGAACCGGTCCCTGGCTAATGTTATATTTGCCGGAGTCGGTACGGTTGTTGCTACGGAAACCGAGACAGAAGATATTTACGCTGGGCGTGTGAAATCAGCTTCACCGGAGGAAGTGGCAATGCTGCTTTCTGATGCTCGGCGGGTGGTAATTGCTCCCGGATACGGAATGGCAGTGGCTCAAGCTCAGTATGCAATTCAGGATCTGATGCTTCTGCTCGAATCCAGAGGGATAGAGGTTGATTTTGCAATTCATCCCGTTGCGGGCAGAATGCCGGGACACATGAATGTTCTGTTAGCGGAGGCAAATATTCCCTACGATAAGCTGATAGAACTGGAACGGATCAATCCTACTTTTCGCCAGACGGATGTGGTACTGGTCTTTGGAGCCAATGATGTGGTCAACCCTATGGCGCGAGATTCTGACCCATCCATTCCCATCGCTGGCATGCCGATCCTGAATGTAGACGAGGCTCATTCTGTTGTCATTGTTAAGCGAAGCCTCAGTCCGGGATTCGCAGGGATTGCCAATCCCCTTTTTGTTGCAGACAATTCGCTTATGCTTTTTGGTGACGCCAAGGAGATGGCTATGGATCTGACGACGGCTCTTAAGGAAACATAAGAACCATGTCAGGTATGCAAAATGTGATGATAGGGTTGTAAGTTCAAATAACCTAATTTGAGGAATGGAGTAATGAAAACTGTTGGTCAGATTTTGCAAGGAAAAGGACATGAGATCTGGTCTGTAACCAAAAAGATGCCTGTCTTTGATGCTCTGAAAAAGATGGCTGAGAAAAATATTGGTGCCCTGCTGGTTGTCGAAGGCGATAAACTGGTAGGCATTTTGTCTGAACGGGATTATGCCCGGAAGGTCATTCTGAAGGGAAAATCCTCCAAGGATACACCCGTCGAAGAAATTATGAGCAATAAGGTTTTTTGTGTTTGTCTCGATCAGTCTGTTGAAGATTGTATGGCGTTGATGACGGAGAAACGTGTCCGACACCTTCCCGTACTCGAGAATGACCAGTTGGTCGGAGTTATTTCCATTGGTGATGTGGTTAAGGCTGTCATTTCTGAACAAGAGATCATGATTGAGCATCTCGAACACTATATTATGGGAGTCCCATAGTTTGGTCAATCCTGCAAAAAAAAATAGAAGGTTCTTAGGGTTGCAGATTTAAGGTGAGGGGGAAAAGGTGTATCTCAGTTGTCTTTTAAGGAAGAAGGAATAAGACATGAGCCATGATGCAATTGTTGACTTTATGCGACGGGAAGTATCAATAGAGGAGCACAACGAAGTCCGCGAACTATGGAAATCCCACTCAATGGCTGAGGATAACCGAGATCTGGAAGGACTAATTTCCACCCTCACGGAGGACTGCGTTTATGAAATGCCTCAGACGGGCACCCGATGGGAAGGTCACGATGGCGCCCGAGAATTTTACATTACCTTGTTGACTGCCTTTCCTGACATCCACTTCGACCTTCAGGATATCGTTATAGGGCCTCAGGGCGTCTGCAAGGAGGCTAACGTGACCGCCACTCATCTGGGTGACTGGCTCCATTTTAAGGCAACTGGAGAAAAACTGGTGTTCAAGGTCATCATCTTTTTTCCGTGGGACCCTGAAAAGAAAAAGTTCAGAGGGGAAAAAGTTTATCTGGATTCCGTAGAGCAGTTTGTAAATAAAACCTGAATTTCAGCTAAAATGAGTCTTAACCCTTTTCGACATGTCGGTTTTTTATTATTACCTAAATTGAGTAATTTTATACCACCTGGATTCAAGTAGTAAGTGCAACTTGTTGATTCTTTCCGAAAAATACCTGGTTTGGTGTTTTGAACCCAAGTCTTTTTCTGGGGCGGTTATTTAATCTTTGCATGGTATGTATTATTTCATCATCGGTTATTGTTCTAAAGTCTCGATCCTTTGGAAAATATTG